>JBEBRQ010000024.1:0-43019 GCA_040394755.1 Castellaniella defragrans
CGCGACCTCAACCTTGGCAAGGTTGCGCTCTACCAACTGAGCTATTCCCGCGTTAGCTATCAAGCTAAGCCTTGCATTCTAGTGCCAACCCAGCAACCTGTCAAACGACCCCAGATCGTTCCAGCCTGCCGGAAAGTGCATTTCCGCCGACCTTCACGGCCCCGATAGAGGCCCCGCAGATCCATCGTCACCGATGCAAGGAGGCGAATTCTAGCATGCTATCCACATTGCTTGTCAAACAGGATTTCCGTGGATGTGGGCCCTTTCGCGCACCCCCGCGTTATGCTTACGCTTTTGCCGCGGAATCGGGATGCGCATGGCGCTGGATATTGTCGAACAGGATTTGACAGGAAGCAACACGTTGGGCCTGCCGGCGCGTGCCCGTATGCTGCGCATCGGAGATGAGGCGCAGGCCCGGGTTCTGAGCGAGCTGGCGGATGCGGGGCAGGCGGTGTTCGTGCTTGGCGGCGGCAGCAATGTGGTGATGCGGGCGCATCCGCGTCATCTGGTGGCTCGGGTCGAGCTGCGCGGCATCCGCCTGCTGCGTGAGGATCGTGATGCCTGGGTGGTAGAGGCGGCGGCCGGCGAGTCCTGGCATGGTTTCGTCGATCATTGCCTGCGCCAGGGGTGGCCGGGTCTGGAAAATCTGGCGCTGATTCCGGGGACGGTGGGCGCGGCGCCGGTGCAGAATATCGGCGCTTATGGTCTGGAGCTGGATCAGCGTCTGGATGGGGTGGTGGCCTGGGATGTCCAGGCGGCGCGCCGGGTCGAGCTTGCGCCGGAGGATTGCGGTTTTGCCTATCGCGACAGCCTGTTCAAGCGGGCGGGGGCGGGTCGCTGGCTGATTTTGGCGGTGCGTTTCCGCCTGCCTCGGGATTGGCGGCCGCTGCTGGATTATCCGGATCTGCGCGAGCATCCGGCGCTGGCTGGCGCGGACGCGACGCCGCGCGGGGTGTTCGATGCGGTTTGCGAGATTCGCCGCCGCAAGCTGCCCGATCCCGCGGTGCTCGGCAATGCTGGCAGTTTCTTCAAGAACCCGGTCGTGCCGGCGGCGCAGGCGCAGGCGCTGCGTGCGCCTTTCCCGGGGCTGCCGGCTTATGCGCAGGCCGATGGGCGGGTCAAGCTCGCCGCCGGTTGGTTGATCGAGCAGGCGGGTTGGAAGGGCCGGCGCCTGGGGCCGGTGGGCATGCACGAGCGCCAGGCGCTGGTGCTGGTCAATCATGGCGGGGCGGTGGCGGAGGATGTGCTGCGGCTGGCGGATGCGGTGTGCGCGGATGTGTCCGCCCGGTTCGGGGTGGCGCTGGAACGGGAGCCGGTATTGCTGGATTGATGTGGGCGGGGGCTCAGGTCGCCAGGACGTCCTGCATGTCGAACAGGCCGAATTCCTTGCGCGCGAGGTAGCGTGCTGCCCGCAGGCTGCCCTGGGCATAGGTGGCGCGGCTGGTGGATCGGTGGGTGATTTCGATGCGCTCGCCGGTGCCGCAGAAATATACGGTGTGGTCGCCGACGATGTCGCCGCCACGGACCACGGAGAATCCGATATGGCCGGTTTTGCGCACGCCTGTGTTGCCGTGGCGTGCCCAGTCGGCAATCTCGTCGAGGCCGACCCCCCAGGCATGAGCGACGGCTTCGCCCATGGCGAGCGCGGTGCCCGAAGGGGCGTCGACCTTGTTGCGGTGATGGGCCTCGAAAACCTCGACGTCGTAGCCGCTGTTGAGCAGGCGCGCGGCCATGTCCAGCAGCTTGAGTGTGGCGTTGACGCCGACGCTCATGTTGGGGGCGAATACGATGGCGATTTTCTGGCTGGCGGCGCGGATGGCCTGTTTTCCTGCCGCGTCGAAACCTGTGGTGCCGATGACGGTTTTGACGCCGTGGCGTATGCAGGCTTGCAGGTGGATGAGGGTGCCTTCGGGGCGGGTGAAGTCGATCAGGCAGTCCGCGTCGGCGAGGGTCTCCAGATCGTCGGTGACCCGAACGCCGGTGTCACGCCCCAGGAAGGCGCCGGCATCCTCGCCCAGCGAAGCCGCGCCCGGATGATCCAGAGCCACGGTCAATTGCAGATCGGCGGTGTCCAGCACGGCCTCGATCAGCATGCGGCCCATGCGTCCTCCGGCGCCCGCGATGGCAATACGCATCGGTCTACTCCTTGGGCGTATCCGTGTTGGCTTCTGCCGCGTCCTGGCTGGCGGCGGCGTCCTGGGCAATCGCGTCCTTGCCGCTGTCGGCCTTCTGGAAGGGCTGGCGGTCGGGCTGCTGGTCGCCGGACCAGCGCACGAGCTGGTCGTTTTCGAACCATAGGGTGAATTTGCGCAGCTCACCCTCGCCGTAGCCCGGCTGGTTGTAGTAGGGGTAGTCCCAGCGGTCGCTGTGCAGGACGTCCTGCAGGGTCGGAGTCCCCAGGATGAAGCGGACCTGGTCGCGGGTCATGCCGACCTCGAGTTTGGCAACCTGTTCGCTGGTGATCCAGTTGCCCTGCTGGATGGTGGCCCGATAGGGAAAGCCCCAGTTTGTCGAGCCGCAGGCCGATAGCGTGGCCGCCATGATTCCCGCGATCAGGCATGTCCTGATCCGGCGTAGGTGTTCGGTGGCTAGGATTCGCACAAGTCTTCCCGGTGTCGAAAGTGGAGGGAGTACGGTTCTGAACCTCTCAAAACCGCTATCATAAAGGTATTCGAACTTGCGCATCATAGCGCGGACCGGGTCCGCGCAGGCGCCGGGGAACTTTGAGCGACTTGCCTTTCGTGGCATTACCCGAGATACTTGAACCATGAATGATCAAATTGAACTCAAGAACATGGGTTTGAAGGCGACCTTTCCCCGCCTCAAGATCCTCGATATATTCCGCAAGGCCCGGCAGCGTCATCATAGCGCCGAGGATATCTATCGCGCCTTGATCGCCGAGGATGTGGACATCGGCCTGGCGACGGTCTACCGTGTGTTGACCCAGTTCGAGCAGGCCGGCATCCTGCTGCGCAGCCAGTTCGACGGCGGCAAGGCGGTGTTCGAACTCAATGACGGGGATCATCACGATCACCTGATCTGCACCAATTGCGGCAAGGTGGTGGAATTCTCGGACCCCGAGATCGAAACGCGCCAGCATCATGTCGCCGAGGACAATGGTTTCACCCTCGAAAGCCATACCGTCATGCTGTACGGGATCTGCCCGAAATGCAAGGTCCGCAAATAAATAAATAGAAAAGACGGCGGTCATTGCTGGATACCAAGGATGCCCTGAATGAGCGCTGCCGAGCGGGCTTGATTCAGGGGCTCTCGCCTTGTGGCCCCAGCATTTCCCGGGCGTGCTTGCGGGTGGTGTCGGTGATCTTGAGTCCTCCCAGCATTCGGGCGATCTCGTCGATGCGGGCGGCCTCGTCCAGTGCCTGGATCGATGTCGCGGTGGCGCCGTTTTTGGTCGCCTTGCTGACCTGGAAATGCTGTGCGGCGCGGGCGGCGACCTGCGGCAGGTGGGTTACGCACAGCACCTGATGGCGGTCGCCCAATTCCCGCAGCAGGCGGCCCACGACCTCGGCTACCCCGCCGCCGATGCCGGCGTCGACCTCGTCGAAGATCAGGGTCGGCACCCGCGCGGCGCGGCTGGCGATCACCGACAGGGCGAGCGAGATGCGCGCCAGCTCGCCGCCCGAGGCGACCTTGGCGAGCGGGCGGGGCGGTACGCCGGCGTGGCCGGACACCAGGAATTCAATGGATTCCAGTCCGTGGGGGCCGGGCTTGGCCTCGTGCAGGGCGATTTCAAAGGTGCCGCCGGCCATCGCCAGGGTCTGCATGGCGTGTCCGACCTCGGTGCCCAGGCGCGCGGCGGTGGCGGCGCGCGCCTGGCTGAGGGCGGCCGCATCCCGCCGGTAGCGGGCCTCGGCCTCGCGGCAGGCTTTCTCGAGGGCCGCGAGGTCGAGCGCGGCCTGGCCGGCCTGGGCCTGCGTGCGCAGGCGTTCGCGCAGTTCCGGCAGGGCCTCGGGCTCGGTGTGGAAGCGCCGTGCCGCGTCGAACAGGCGGGTCATGCGTTGTTCGGCATGGGCCAGGGCCTCGGGATCGGGTTCGAGGCGGTCGATGTAGGCGTGCAGGCCGGACACGGCCTCGGCGCAGACGATGCGCGCGGATTCGATGGCCTGGCAGAATTCGTCGAGGGTGGCGTCGTGGCGCAGCAGGGGCTGGAGCGCATGCCGCGCGGCGTGCAGGCCCCGGGCGGCGGAGCCTTGTTCGCCGTCCAGAGCCTCGATGGCCTGGCCGGCGCCCTCGAGAAGGGCCTGGGCATGGGCGAGGCGCGCCTGGTGCGCGCATAGTTCCTGCCATTGGCCGGGCTGGGGGTCGATCTCGTCCAGGGTGGCCAGATCGGCGGCGAGGCGTTCCTGGGCCTGGGCCAGACTCTCGGCGTCGCGGCGCGCCTCGTCGAGGGCGGTTTCGGCGGCGCGCCAGTCCTGCCAGGCGTCGGCCACCGCCCGCGCCAGGGTCAGGTGCCCCCCCTGCGAATCGAGCAGTTCGCGCTGGCTGGCAGCCCGCAGCAGGCTCTGGTGGGCGTGTTGCCCGTGAATGTCGATCAGCAGGGCGCCCAGCTCGCGCAACTGGGCGAGGGTGACGGGTGTGCCGTTGATGTAGGCTTTGCTGCGGCTCTGGCGGTCGATCACCCGGCGCAGGATCAGCTCGGGTCCGTCGAAGGCTTGCCCGGCCAGCCAGTCGCGGGCGGCCTCGGGGGCGTCGAACAGTGCGCTGATGTCGGTGCGCTCGGCGCCCTCGCGGATCAGCGCGGCTTCGCCGCGCTCGCCCAGCGCCAGGGACAGGGCGTCGATGAGAATCGATTTGCCGGCGCCGGTTTCGCCCGAGAACACCGTGAAACCGGCCTCGAAGTCGAGGCTGGCCCGTGTGACGATGACGAAGTCGTTGATGTGCAACTCGCGCAGCATGTCGTTGGCCTAGTCGGTGTCGGCGTCGGGGTCGTCCCAGGGTTGCAGCATGCGGTTCCAGTTGAGTTTGCTGCGCAGGGTGGAAAAGTAGCTGTATCCGGTCGGGTGCAGGAACCGCACGCGGTGCGGGCTGCGGCGCACGTCGATGCGGTCGCCTTCCTGGCAGTTTGACCAGGTCTGCATGTCGAAGTGGACGCTGGCGCCCGATTCGACCCGGCCCAGGGCGCGGATGGTGATGTTGAGCACGCCGTCCTCGGGCAGGGCGATCGGACGGTTGGACAGAGTCTGCGGCGCCACCGGCACCAGCACCAGGGCCTTGACCTGCGGGTGCAGGATGGGGCCGTTGGCCGACAGGGCGTAGGCGGTGGACCCGGTGGGCGTGGCGATGATCAGGCCGTCGGCGCGCTGGCTGTACATGGATGCGCCGTTGAACTGGACGCGCAATTCGATCATGCCGCCGCGTCCCGCGCGGTTGATGATGACGTCGTTCAGGGCCAGTCCGGAATACATCTGCTCGGTGCCGCGCATGACGCGGCCCTCGAGCAGGATGCGCTCGTCGGGCTCGTAGCCGCCGTTGAGGATGCTGGCGATGGCCTCGTTGGCGCTGTCCAGGGGGATGTCGGTGATGAATCCCAGGCGGCCGTGGTTGATGCCGATCATGGGCACGCCGCTGGTAGCCAGCCGGCGGGCGGCGCCCAGCATGGTGCCATCGCCGCCCATGATGACGACCAGATCGGCGCGCTGGCCGATGTCCTCGAACGAGGCCAGGGGGTATTCATCGACGCCGGTGTTGCGTCCGGTATCGGCCTCGATCAGCACGTTGCAGCCCGCGTGGCGCAGGGTGCCGGCCAGCCGGCGCAGCGGTGTATCCAGACCGCTGTCCTGATATCGGCCCACGATGGCCACGGTCTTGAAGTGCATGGAACGGAATACCTCGCCGATTAATGGAATAATAGGGGCAGAATCCGATTATAGGGGGATGCCCGGGACTGCGCTGCCGTAGAGACCGCAGGACGGGCCTCCCGGGACTGGGACGGTCATGGATGATAGATCCAAAGCGTTGCTCAAGGCGCTGATTGAACGCTACATCGACGATGGACAGCCGGTGGGCTCGCGCACGCTATCCAAGATGTTCGACTTATCGCCGGCGACCATCCGCAACGTGATGGCCGATCTCGAGGATCTGGGCCTGATCCACAGCCCCCATACCTCGGCGGGGCGGGTGCCCACGCCGCGTGGCTATCGGCTGTTTGTAGACACCTTGTTGACCGTGCAGCCCTACGAGCTCGGCCCGGCGGCGCGGATACAGGAATTCCTGCCGGCAGCCGAACCTGGCCGCGCCGTGACCGCGGCCGCTTCGCTCTTGTCCAATTTGTCGCAGTTCGCAGGCGTGGTGCTGACCCCCAAGCGCTCCCAGGTGTTTCGCCACATCGAGTTCATCCGTCTGTCGGACCGGCGCGTTTTGCTGATCATCGTCACGCCGGACGGTGATGTCCAGAACCGCATCCTGTTCGTGACTCGCGAATACACCGAGGTCGAGCTCCTCGAGGCCAGCAATTTCTTCAACCGGAATTTCTCCGGACGCTCTTTCCATGAGGTCCGCCAGGCCCTGGCCGTCGAGCTTTCCTCGTTGCAGTCCGATATTTCCCGGTTGATGCAGGCGGCCGTCGAGGCGGGCACCAGCGCCGAGGCCTCGGACGACGAGGCGGTCGTGATCTCGGGCGAAGGGAAACTGCTCGGGATTTCCGAGATGACCGCCGATATGGATCGCCTGCGCCGCCTGTTCGCTCTGTTCGAGCAGAAAACCGATCTGCTGCATCTGCTGGATGTCTCCAGCCATGCACAGGGTGTCCAGATCTATATCGGGGGGGACTCCCGTCTGGTGCCTCTCGAGGACGTCTCGGTCATCACCGCGCCCTATGGCGCGGATGGCAAGGTCGTCGGCACGCTGGGGGTGATCGGTCCTTCGCGCATGGCCTACGAGCGCGTGATCCCGATCGTCGATCTGACCGCCCGCATGTTGTCCAACGCCCTCAGCCATACGGCTTCCTGAGGCCGCCGGCCTCCCGCGGTCCGGCGCGCCCGTCCGTTTCCTCCATCCGCCACATCCATGTCTCGTTTCCTTGCCGAATCCCCGGACCCCGCCGCGCTGGACCCCGACGCCCCCGACACGGGGCCCGGCCCGGTGGGCATCCTGCTGATCAATCTGGGCACGCCCGACGAGCCCACGCCGGCGGCGGTGCGCCGCTACCTGGGCGAGTTCCTGTCGGACCCCCGGGTGGTCGAACTGCCCGCGGCGCTGTGGCAGGTGATTTTGCGGCTGTTCGTGCTCACCCGCCGGCCGGCGGCGGTGGCGCCCAAGTATCGTGAGATCTGGCTCGAGCGCGGTTCCCCGCTGCTGGTGCACAGCCGCGATTTGGCCGATGCGGTTGCCGGGGATCTGGCGGGGCGCGGCCTGGATGTGCGGGTGCATCTGGCGATGCGCTATGGAAATCCCTCGATCGTCGAGGGGATCGATGCCCTGCGCGCGGCGGGCTGTGGCCGCATCCTGGCGGCGCCCATGTATCCGCAATATGCCGCCAGCACGACGGCCACGGCGGTCGATGCGGTGTGCGCCCACGTCGCGCGCCTGCGCCGCCAGCCGGCGTTGCGCTTCATGGCCCCGTTCGCGCGGGATCCGGCGTACATTGAGGCCCTGTACGAATCCTTGCAGGCGCATTGGGCGCAGGCCGGCATTCCCGACCGGGTGCTGTTGAGCTTTCATGGCCTGCCCGAGGCGTCGGTGCGCCAGGGCGATCCTTACTTTCGCGAGTGCCAGGCCACCGCGCGGCGTCTGCGCGAGCGCCTGGGCGCGCACGGCGTGCGCCTGCACGTGACCTTCCAGAGCCGTTTCGGCGCGGCGCCCTGGCTCCAGCCGTATACACTGCCGACTTTGCAGGAATGGGGGCGCGCGGGGGTGGGAACGGTCGATGTGATGTGCCCTGGTTTTCTCACCGACTGTCTCGAAACCCTCGAGGAAATCGGCATGCAGTGCCGGGATGCTTTTCTCGGTGCGGGGGGGCGGCAGTTCCGTTATGTGCCCTGTCTGAACGCGGGGCCAGCCTGGGCTCGCCGCTATGCGGATCTGATCGTGCGCGATCTGGGCGGCTGGCTCTGAGGGGTCTTGAAATCCGCGCGGACGTCCCCATGTCCGAGGTCATCGTTTTTCATTCATTGTTTCTTTTGTAGTGGAGACCCCCGTATGTCGGCATCCGAGCAAGACCTGGATCCCCAAGACAAACCGATTCCAGAGGTGGCCCCGGCCAATCCGGAGGATGCGTCCGCCGGCGAGGGTTCTGCCCCCGCCGCGCCGGGCGAGGATCTGGCGGCGCTGCTGGCCGAGGCCGAGGCCAAGGTGACCCAGTATCACGATCAACTGCTGCGCGCCCATGCCGAGGTCGAAAACGTCCGGCGCCGCGCCCAGGAGGATGTCGCCAAGGCCCGCAAGTTTGGCACCGAGGCTTTCGCCGAGAGCCTGATCCCGGTGCGCGACAGCCTCGAGGCGGCCCTGGCGCAGACCGGGCAGACCGCCGAGGCCTGGCAGGAGGGCGTCGAGGCCACGCTGCGCCAACTGAACGGCGCCTTCGAGCGCAACCAGATGCGCGAGATCGCGCCTGCTCCCGGCGAGGTCTTCGATCCGCATCGTCATCAGGCCATTTCCAATATGCCTTCCGAGCACCCGCAGGGCACTGTCGCGCAGACGCTGCAGAAAGGCTACCTGATCGCCGATCGCGTCCTGCGTCCGGCCCTGGTCATGGTGTCGGCCGGCCCGGCCTGAATGTCAGTGGATTCTGGCGCCGGTTTCGCTTGAAATCGCGCCGGACACCCCCACATTCATGCCATCAGCGGGCATCTACCCCTATTCATCCAATCATCGACAGGATTTGCAAACATGAGCAAGATCATCGGTATCGACCTGGGAACCACCAACAGCTGCGTATCGGTGCTGGAAGGCGGCAAGGTCAAGATCATTGAAAACGCCGAGGGTACGCGCACCACGCCGTCCATCGTCGCTTATATGCCCGACGGGGAAATCCTCGTGGGCGCGCCGGCCAAGCGCCAGGCGGTCACCAACCCCAAGAACACGCTGTTCGCGGTCAAGCGCCTGATCGGCCGCAAGTTCGACGAAAAGGCCGTGCAAAAGGACATCGACCTGATGCCCTACCGCATCATCAAGGCCGATAACGGCGACGCCTGGGTCGAGGCGCAGGACAAAAAACTCGCGCCGCAGCAGATCTCGGCCGATATCCTGCGCAAGATGAAAAAGACCGCCGAGGATTATCTGGGCGAGGAGGTCACCGATGCCGTGATCACGGTCCCGGCGTACTTCAACGACAGCCAACGCCAGGCGACCAAGGACGCCGGGCGCATCGCCGGCCTCGAGGTCAAGCGCATCATCAACGAGCCCACCGCCGCTGCCCTGGCCTTCGGCCTGGACAAGGCGGAAAAGGGCGACCGCAAGATCGTCGTCTATGATCTGGGCGGCGGCACGTTCGATGTGTCCATCATCGAGATTGCCGACGTGGATGGTGAAAAGCAGTTCGAGGTGCTGTCGACCAACGGCGATACGTTCCTGGGCGGCGAGGACTTCGACCAGCGGATCATCGACTACATCATCGCCGAGTTCAAAAAGGAATCCGGCGCCGATCTGTCCAAGGATGTGCTGGCCCTGCAGCGTCTCAAAGAGGCCGCTGAAAAGGCCAAGATCGAGCTGTCCTCGACGCAGCAGACAGAGATCAACCTGCCGTACATCACGGCCGACGCATCGGGTCCCAAGCACCTGAACCTCAAGATCACCCGTTCCAAGCTCGAAGCCCTGGTCGAGGAACTGATCGAGCGCACGATCGAGCCCTGCCGAATCGCCATCAAGGATGCCGGCATCAAGGCTTCGGATATCGATGACGTCATCCTGGTGGGCGGCATGACGCGGATGCCCAAGGTCCAGGAAAAGGTCAAGGAATTCTTTGGTCGCGATCCGCGCAAGGATGTGAATCCCGACGAGGCCGTCGCCGCTGGCGCCGCCATCCAGGGTTCCGTGCTCGCGGGCGACCGCAAGGACGTGCTGCTGCTGGACGTGACCCCGCTGTCCCTGGGCATCGAGACCCTGGGCGGCGTGATGACCAAGATGATCAAGAAGAACACCACGATCCCGACGCGGTTCTCGCAGGTGTTCTCGACGGCCGACGACAACCAGCCGGCCGTGACCATCAAGGTCTACCAGGGTGAGCGCGAGGTTGCCGCGGGCAACAAGGCCCTGGGCGAGTTCAACCTCGAAGGCATCCCGCCCGCTCCGCGCGGCCTGCCGCAGATCGAGGTGACCTTCGACATCGACGCCAATGGGATCCTGCACGTGTCGGCCAAGGACAAGGGCACTGGCAAGGAAAACAAGATCACGATCAAGGCGAGCTCCGGCCTCACCGAGGATGAAATCGAGCGCATGGTCAAGGATGCCGAGGCCAATGCCGAGGAGGATCATCGCATTGCCGAGCTGGCCCAGGCCCGCAACCAGGCCGACAGCCTGGCGCATGCCACGCGCAAGTCGTTGACCGAGTACGGCGATAAGCTCGATGCGGCGGAAAAGGACGCGATCGAGGCTGCGATCAAGGACCTCGAAGAAGCCGCCAAGGGCGACGACAAGGCAGCGATCGATGCCAAGTCCGAGGCGCTTGCCACGGCCTCGCAGAAGCTCGGCGAAAAGATGTATGCCGACATGCAGGCCAAGGCAGCGGCGGAAGGCGCGGCATCGGCCGATACCGCGCAGCCGGCTGACGACAATGTGGTCGATGCGGACTTCAAGGAAGTCAAGCGCGACTGATCGCGTCAGTCTTCGTTCGGGCCCGGCCTGCGGCGCTTTGGCACCGCGCCGGGCATCTTTCCTTTCAATACAGCGTAGCGCAGGCACGTAAATTAAATGGCAAAACGCGATTTTTATGAAATCCTCGGGGTGGCCAAGAACGCCTCGGAGGACGACATCCGCAAGGCCTACCGCAAGCTGGCCATGAAGTACCACCCGGACCGTAATCCGGACAGCAAAGAGGCCGAGGACAAGTTCAAGGAGGTCAAAGAGGCCTACGAGATCCTGTCCGACGAGGAAAAACGCGCGGCCTATGATCGCTTTGGTCATGCGGGGGTCGATCCGAACGCCGCCGGCGGCGCCGGCATGGGCGGCGCGGGCGGCTTTGCCGATGCCTTCGGCGATATCTTCGGCGAAATTTTCGGCGGCGCGGCGCGGCGCGGCGGTGGCGGCGCGCAGGTCTATCGCGGCGCCGATCTCAAGTACAGCCTCGAGATCAGCCTTGAACAGGCCGCCAACGGCTTCGAGACCGAGATCCGCATCCCGAGCTGGGAGGCCTGCGAGACCTGCCATGGCTCGGGCGCCAAGCCCGGCACCTCGCCGCGCACTTGCCATACTTGTGGCGGCAGCGGGGCGGTGCGCATGCAGCAGGGCTTTTTCAGCGTGCAGCAGACCTGCCCGACCTGCCATGGCTCGGGCAAGGAAATCACCGATCCCTGCGCCGATTGCGACGGCGTGGGCCGCATTCGCAAGAACAAAACCTTGCAGGTCAAGATCCCGGCCGGGATCGACGAGGGCATGCGCATCCGCTCCTCGGGCAATGGCGAGCCGGGCCTGAACGGCGGGCCGCCGGGCGATCTGTTCGTCGAGATCCGCATCAAGCCGCATGGCATCTTTCAGCGCGACGGCGAGGACCTGCACTGCGAGCTGACCATCCCGTTCACCAAGGCGGCGCTGGGCGGTACCCTCGAGGTGCCGACGCTCTCGGGCCGGGGCGAAATCAGCATCCCCGAAGGCACCCAGACGGGCAAGACCTTCCGCCTGCGCGGCAAGGGTATCAAGGGTGTGCGTTCGAGTTATCCGGGCGACCTGTACTGCCACATCGCGGTCGAAACGCCGGTGCGCCTGAACGACGAGCAGAAAGCCCTGCTGCGCCAATTCGAGGCTTCCCTGAGCGCGGGCGGCAACCGCCATTCACCCAAGAGCGGTTCCTGGACCGACAAGGTCAAGAACTTCTTTTCCTGAGCGCGCCCGGGTATTTGCGAGGTGCCCTGCATCCTGTGCAGTTGCACCGCGCACACGCTTGGCTAACGTAGCTGGCTGGGACTCTATTCCCTCAGTGAGAGCATGACTTCCTGCAGTAGCCGTACTGCGGGCGAGAGCATATCGCGGCGCACAGTCAGCGACAGCGACAGGCATTGATACGAGCCTGGGTCAGTCAGGGGGATGAAGCGGACGCGGGCTCGTGTGTACTTGCGTGTGATGGCCGGCACCAGGGCGATACCCATCCCGATGGCCGCCAGACCAACCAGGGTCTGCACCTGTATGGCCTCTTGCCGGATGCGTGGTGTGAAGCCAGCCGCATGGCACAGGCTTAGAGCCGCGCTGTGCAGGCCCGGTGTGCGAAACGAACCGAAAAGTACAAATTCCTCAGAGGCACAGTCTTTGAGTTTGATGCTCTGTTTGTTGGCAAAGCGGTGATCCTCGGGCACGGCAAGAATCAGGTCATCATGCTGGATCACCCAGGTTTCCACGTTTTCAGACAGTGTGATCGGGCCGCGGACGATGCCAGCATCCAGTTCGTATGCCTCAATGCGGCGGATGATTTCCCAGGTGCTGTCCTCGCTGAGTTCGAATCGTATCTGTGGATACCGCGTACGGAATTCATGCAGCGTGGACGGTAGCAGTTCATGAATGGCGGAATTGACGAAGCCCAGGCGCAGGGAACCTACTTCACCTGTGCTTACCCCCCGGGCCAGGTGGCAGGCATTGTCGGCATGAAACAGGGCGGCTCGGGCCTCTTGCAGCATTGCCTCACCTGCAGGCGTGAGTGAAGCTCCCCGGGCCTCGCGCTCGACCAGCTTTATCCCAAGCCCGCTTTCTAATTTCTGGATTGAGACGGAAAGTGCGGGTTGCGCCATGAACAGCCTGTCGGCAGCACGCCGGAAGTTGCGTTCTTCCGATAGGACGACCAACTGCCGAAGCTGCCTGAGAGTCACTGTCATAACCATTCATTATTAATTGAACAAAGAAAAATATTAGACCATTATCACTCCCCATTGCTAGACTGCCTTGCATCATCGTAACTAAAAAATGGAGGCATCATGTATATCGCGATAGTGCAGATACCAGGTATCAGCCGAACCAAGGAAAAAGCCATATCAGACGCAGAAACGAACCTTGAGAAGTTCTCTAAGGTGCAAGGTCTGCTGACCAAGTATTTTCTGAACGGGGATGCGGGTGGGGGAGGTGTCTATATATGGGAATCAAAGGAAGCCGCCGATCAGTGGTACACGCCAGAATGGCAGGCGGCCAATGTAAAACGCTTCGGAAGCGAGGCCAAACTGACCGTTTATGACAATTATGTGATTCTGGACAACCAGAACAAGACCGCCATCATTGATGGCCAGACCCGCAAATTTGGTTGACACAAAAATATCAATGGAGAAAGCAGTGAAACTCAAGAAATTAATCGCCGCCTTGTCTCTTGTGGGTTTGGGTGGAGCGGCTTATGCCGCAGGTGATACTTTGGATATCGGCGTGATCGCAACTATATCTGGCGCAGGTGCTGGTTGGGGCCAAGCCATCCAGCATGGGGCGGAACTAGCGGCCAAAGACGTCAATGACGCAGGTGGTCTCGAGATCAGCGGCAAAACATACAAGATCAATGTCATCACCTATGACGACAAATACCAGGCGGGCGAGGCTGTCACTGCCGTTAATCGGTTGATTCACCAGGATAAGGTGAAATTCATTATTGGGCCGGTTGGCTCAGCCGCCGCAGTGGCCATCAGGCCGGTGACGGAAAAGAATGCAGTTATCATGTCTACTATGGCTTTCAGTGAAAAAGTTCTGAATGACAAATCGCCATATACCTTTCGTGCCAATGTTACCACCGTCGAATTCGCGCAACCTCAGATCGACTGGCTCACAAAGAAATATGGCATAAAAAAGATCGGTTCGTTCTTTCCCAATGACGAGACCGGCCTTCAGGTTTCCAAGGACGTGGAAAAGGCCTATGGCAACGCAGGTGTCGAGTTAGTGGGCAAGGAATTCTACGAGCGCGACCGGGTGGATTTCGTGCCGTTGCTTACTCGCTTGATGGGTCTGGACGTCGATGCCATCGAACTCAATATCAACGCACCATCGTCGGCAGGGCTGATCGTCAAGCAGGCCCGCGATTTGGGTTTTGAGGGCTTGTTCATCCGCACGGGTGGCCCGGCGACCCAGGAAATTGTGAATGTCGCGGGCGTAGGGGCCGCCGAAGGCATGCTTGTGCATACTTTGATTGACCCTGCCTTTGCCCCCACACGCGACTATATCCAGAAGCACCAAGCCAATTACAAGCAGGCGATGAATGGCTTCAGCCCGTCATTCTATGACACAACACGGATGATATTTGAAGCGATTCACAAGGCTGGTACGGTGGACGATACCAGGGCAGTGGTTGAGGAATTGGAAAACATCAAGACCTTCGATGGTGCAGTTGGAAAGATTTCGTGGACGGGGCAGGCAGCCTATGGCATCAATCATCAAATCAGCACACCATTTTATGTGGCCGAAGTGAACGCAGGTCAGGAAACAATTCGCGCCCGCTGCACCATTGATACTGGCTGCCAAGATAATTGAAAGAGCCAGGCGATGTTCAGCGAAACAATAGTTATCCAGGCTGTTATAAACGGGATCGTCATCGGTAGCCTGTACTTGCTGATGGCGATCGGGTTTACGGTGGTGTTTGGCTTGATGCGCATCGTGAATTTCTCGCATGCTGAGTTTTATATGCTGGGAGCCTTTGTGTGTTATGTGGGCATTGCCTGGCTGAAATTACCATTCGTGCTGGTGGTGATTGCCGCATTTTTGTTGGCGCTGGCTTTTGGTAGTCTGCTCGAGCTTTCCGTGCTGAAGCGGATGCGGGGCGATGAGTTCAGCGGGATGATCGCGACCATTGGTATCGGCATGATATTGCAGAGCACGGCCCTGATTCTGTTTGGTCCGGACCCGTTGGCCGTGCCAAGCATTGCAAAAGGCATGATTCGCATTGGGGGCGTCGTCTTGCCCAAGGCCAGGATTTATGCAGGGCTGTTCTCGATCTTTGTCCTGATGGCGATGTATGTCTTTTTCCATCACACGCAACATGGCAGGGCACTGCGGGCGGTGGTGCAGGATCGAGAGGCTGCACAGATACAAGGCATGGATACCCGGTGGTATTACCCGCTAGGTTTCGGGATCGGGGTTGGTCTGGCGGCCCTGGCGGGTGCTCTGATGGCCCCGATATTTTCAGTGTACCCGACGGTGGGTTTTGGTCCCATGGTCAAGTCATTCATCGTGGTGATTGTCGGTGGTCTGGGTTCGATACCAGGGGCGGCAATTGCAGCCTTCATTCTGGGAATCAGCGAAAGCATGTCGGGCACATTCCTGAAATCGAGCTATGCCGAGATGTTCCTTTTTGTATTCGTGATGGCGCTTCTGATCCTGCGCCCGCAGGGGCTGTTTGGTGAAAAGAGTTGAAGTCATGAAAAACCCCACCTTGATGCTCGCAGCGGTGCTTGCGTTTGCGCTGCTGGTCTATGAGCTTGTTATCGGCAATGTGTTCTTTGCGCATATGGTGATTATGGCTGCTATCAACACGGTGCTGGTCAGCGGTCTGTCGCTGGTTGCGCGCACAGGCAGGCTATCTTTCGGGCACTCTGCATTTGCCGCGACCAGTGCCTATGTCTGCGCGATTCTGACCATGCAGGCGGGGCTGAGCTGGCTGTTGGCCGCAGTAGCCGGGATTACCGCTGCCACCTTGCTGGCTTGGCTGCTGGGCAGCGTGATCGTCAGACTGCGAGGCGTGTATTTCGTGCTGCTTACCTTTGCGTTTGCAGAATTCGTTCGGTTGGTGCTGCTTGAATTTCCAGGAACTACCGGGGGAGCAAGCGGTCTGGCGGAAATCCCTCCCTTGTCGATCGGTGGTTTCGTGTTGACCGGCACGAGCCCATGGCTGGTCTTCTCGGTGACGATCTGCATCGTGCTGACGCTCCTGATAAACCGCTTTTTCAAGACCTCGGCTGGTAAGGAGTATCTGTCGGTCAATGACAACCCGGAACTGGCTGAGTCGACGGGCATCAGTGCGTCCTCGGTGCAACTGGCCTCGTTCGTGGTGGGTGGTGCTATCACCGGTCTGGGCGGGATTCTGATGAGCACCTATATCGAGTTCATCTCGCCCGAGTCATTCAATATCCATCTGTCGATTACTCTGGTGACCATGCTGGTGATCGGTGGCCTGAACTCATCATGGGGCCCAATCATCGGTGCAATTTTTCTGACGCCGCTACCCGAGATCCTGCGCGGCGCACAGGAATATCAGCACCTGTTCTACGGGATCGTGCTGGTGGCGATCCTGATGCTCCGGCCCAAAGGCCTGGTGTCTTTCTTCTCGACTGTGCCGACGGTCGATGGGCATCATGACAGCGAGGGGGAAAAAAGTGCTTGAGGTCATCAACGTTTCCAGAAACTTCGGTGGCCTGGCAGCGCTTTCCGATATCAGCTTGCAGGTGCAGAAAGGGGAAACCGTGGGTATTATCGGCCCCAATGGTGCAGGCAAGACGACCGCGTTCAACATCATCACCGGTACGTTGCGACCCAACGGCGGGCGTGTGTTGCTGGATGGCAGAGATATTACTGGCTGTAAGCCCAGCACTATTGTCAAGCTGGGACTGGCGCGCACGTTTCAGAACGCCACGCTGTACCCCGAGGCCAGCGTGCATGAGAATATCTTGCGAGGTGCGCTCTGGAAGCTCAGGCGGAGCATGCTGTTTAAACTTTTGCCCCCACGGGGGGAATATGCAGCCAGTCTCGATCAGCAGCAGCAACTGGTTGACGACATCATATCCACGCTTGAGCTTGGGCCATACCGGGGAAGGATGGCGGGTGAGTTGCCATATGGCATACAAAAGAAAGTGGGCGTTGCCATCGGTTTGGCCACCTCACCCAAGCTCCTGTTGATGGACGAGCCCGCGGCCGGCCTGAACAGCAAGGAATCCCGCGAGTTTGGTTATCTGATCGACAGGATTAAGCAGCATTATTCCCTGACCGTCTTGCTGGTTGAGCACCATATTGCTCTTGTGCGCGAGATATCTTCCAGAATCATCGTGATTTCGCAGGGACGGATGATCTCGCAGGGTACGCCGCAATATGTGCTGAACGATGAACGAGTCATCGAGTCGTATTTGGGTGGGGGAGGCTGGCATGCTGAAGGTTGAAGACCTCTCTATCCGATACGGTCTGCTAGAGGCCGTATCGTCGGTTTCCATGGATATTCGGAAAGGTCAGATCGTCAGCTTGATCGGAACCAATGGAGCCGGCAAATCGACGACCCTGAAATCCATCATTGGCATATTGCCGTTGGCTCGCGGCAAAATTCTTTATGGATCCGCAGACCTCACCCATGCCTCTACGTACGAGCGGGTGGCGCATGGCATCGTGCTTTGTCCCGAGGGCAGGCGCCTGTTTCCCAGGATGACCGTCTATGAAAACCTGCTGGCTGGTGCGCACCTGCTCAGGCAGGCTGCCGATAGAAAGGCTCGTCTCGAGCAGGTCTATGACTTGTTTCCACGGGTGGCCGACCGCAGAAAGCAGTTGGCTGGATCGCTCTCTGGTGGCGAACAGCAGATGGTGGCCATAGGCCGTGCACTGATGTCAGCCCCCAGGTTGTTGATGCTTGACGAACCCTCACTGGGCCTTGCGCCCAGGATTGTGAAAGAGATCGAGCAGGCTATTCATAGAATCATCGAGGCTCAGGGCATATCGGTGCTGCTGGTGGAGCAGAATGCCAACCTTGCCCTGCAGATGTCCGACTATGCCTATGTCCTCGAGAAGGGCGTAGTTATCCGGCAGGGCAGTGGCAGAGATCTTGCGCAAAACGAAGAAATCAAAAAGATATACCTGGGCATATGAGTGATGATCCAAATAAGGCAAGCATGGATACGGAAGTGGTGGTGATCGGCAGCGGCATCGGTGGTTCTGTCGTGGCGGGGCGTTTGGCCGAGGCAGGCCTGAAGGTGACGGTGCTGGAAAGGGGGCCCTGGTGGGACACTGTGCCCACACGCTCTGCAGGCATTGATGGCACAGTCAGCTTTCCCCGCGGCAAGGATCTGTTTTTCCGGGCAGTACGCTCGATTTCTTTGCCTTGGCTGCCTGTTGACCGCCTGACACTAAACAAGAAGGGCTTATTCGACCTTTATTTTTCCAAGGGTATGGAAGTCGTGTGTGCATCGGGGGTGGGCGGTGGTAGCCACGTCTATTCCGCAGTACACCGACGGCCTCTCAGAGACGATTACTGGAACGGCCATTGCGATGACCTGGACGAATCCTCGATGTCGGCGTTTTATCAGGCTTTCATAAGTCGTGTGGGTTCACAGAAGCCGGGCGCGGCCAACCGGCCACCTCACACTGCGGCGGAGATCTTTGCGGATCACCCGCACTTTGTGCCAGCGATTCCCAGTGCCGAGACGAAAGTCGGGTTCCTATTGCCTCACGAGTCATACCGTCATCAGTTGGTCAGCCAGGGGGCGCTCCAACGGTGGCAGGCCGATTACGGCAGCGACGATCATGGCTTTCTGGGAGCGCCCTCGGGGTCCAAGTCGTCGATGGACATCGTCTATCTTTTGCCGGCGCTGGGCCAAGGCCTGACCGTGCTTGACATGAGCGAGGCGCAATGCATCAGGCAGACTCATGCGTCTGGCCGCCGGTTTGAGGTGATTTACAGGAGCCTGCGTGACAACCAGATCAGGATCATACGGGCCGATCATGTGTTTGTGGGCGCCGGCACCATGAACACACTGCGCCTGTTGCTGGCCAGCCGGGACACGCACAGGGGGTTGGCGGGGATGCCTGGATTGGGCTGCCGGTTCAGCGGAAATGGCGACATACGCGGTTTCTGGGACCTGAACGACAAAACTCGCGATTTCACCAAGGGGTTGCCCAGTAAAGGTGGTATCAAGCTCAGGAGTAATCTGTACGGCGACATTGTCATTGGTCGGAATGGGCTGCCCAGCCTCAGTCAATATCCCTTCCCGCCGTTTGTGCGCAAGCGCCTGCGGCATGGCATGGTGGTGAGTGGTATGGGCCTCGATGCCATGGACGGCAAGGCGAGCATACACAAGGGCAAATTCAGGATTGACTTTGACCCGGCCAACAGCCCCATCTATGAACAGATCAGATATACCATGCGCGCCATCGGTAGTCTGTCAGGGCACAAGATCTATGCCACCCGGCATCCCTCGACAGTGCATCCACTGGGCGGCGCCTGCGTTGGGGCCCCCCAGGCGAATGGCGTAGTAGGCAGCAATGGTGAGGTGCATGGGATTGGGGGGCTGTTCGTGGTCGACGCGGCGGCACTGCCCAGGCCCGTGGGCGCAGGCCCATCGATGACCATCGGCGCCTGGGCAGAGAACGTCAGCGGCCGCTTTCTAAAGCGCTGATGCCAGGTTGTGTGGGATGCCATGAATCGTAAAGACGGAAGCAACGCAATGTATATATCAACCGACAAGGGCAGCATTCATTACCGGCTGGATGGAAACCCTGCAGGTCCAAGGCTGGTTCTACTCAATTCTCTGGGCACTTCGATAGGTTCATGGGACGAGGTGGCCGCTTGCCTGGGCCAACACTATCATTTGCTGCGCATTGATAAGGCCGGTCATGGTCAGTCAGCGCCGCGCAAGGGGCCCCAGCAAATCGCCGATAATAGCGCTGACGTGTTGGCGGTAATGGACGCTGTGCAGTGGGATCGTGCCCATGTTTGCGGCGTATCGATCGGCGGTATGACTGCCATCGATATGGCTATCCATCATCCGCAGCGACTCAAAAAAATCATCCTGTCCAATACCTCGTCGTGGGTCGGCCCGGTGCATCTGAGCGAGCGCTGCGAACTGATTCGTCACTTCGGGTTGCGGTTTGTGGCAGCCCAGGTGGTTGGACGTTTTTTTTCGGATGCATCGGCCACCAGTAGCAATGACAGATACCTGGTCGCTGTGCGCGACTTTCTGGCTTGCGACGATGCCAGCTATGTCGGCTGGTGTCAGGCGATTATCTCGATGGACTACCGCTTACAACTACGCCAGATAGTCACTGATACATTGGTCATCACCGGTCAACGCGATCTGGCCACACCAGCGGACATGGGCCAGCTCGTGCATCGCTCGATTCAAGGGTCGACACTGATTGAGCTACCCTGTGGGCACATTCCTTATATGGAAGATCCACGCGAATACGCTGCGATCGTGCAGGGTTTTTTGGGGGGATAAGCGGTCTCGCTAGATGGTCAAGACCTCTCCGCATCATCATTTTTATCGTTGAGTCCTCTCAGGGCTTGGGATCAGGATCCGCCGCGACCGCCACGCTGAATCCTTCGGGGTCCAGCATGGCGCGCAGCGCGGCGTTCACCTGCGCGGCATCCAGGGCGCGGAGCTTGTCCTGGAACGCCATGAGCCAGGCGAAGCTGCGGTCCGTGCGCAAGTAGTGCATCCATCGCAGGGCCAGACTGTGGTCGCTCGAGAGGCCGAGTTGTTGGAAATTCAGCAGCGACTGGACGGCGGTATGGACCTCCTCGTCGGTGAAACCGTCGCGCAGCGTCGTGTGCAATGTCTCGCGCACCGCGGATTCCAGGGCCTTGGCGTTCTTGGGCGCCATGCTGGCAAAGATCGTCCATGAGCCCGAGGGTTCCCAGGATGAAGCCTCCAGCGTGCTGCCGACGCTGTACGACAGGCCGTCGCGCACGCGGACACGCTGCCACAGCCGGGAATCCTGCGAGCCGCCCAGCAGATAGTTGGCGACCGTGAGGGCCGGATAGCGCGGATCGGTATCCTGCAATTTCAGCGGCAGCGAGGCCAGGTAGTTGGCGTTGGCCTTGCCCGGCGTGGGCAGGTGGAAAGTTTCGGGCTTTACGGGATACCAAGGGCGTGGGATGCGCGTGTAGGCAGGCGCCGTGCGCCAGCCCTCGAGGCCTGCGCGCAACTGGGCCTCGAGGGCCTGCGGGTCGAAGTCCCCCACAGCGGATACGGCCAGGTCTCCGGCGCCATAGAATCGCGTGTGGAAATCGACCAGATCCTGCCGCGTGGTCCGCTCGACCTCGGCCAGGGTTCCCTGCGGGGTCGGGGTGTAGCGGATATCGTCGGGATTCCAGGGCTGGCCGTGGCGCTCCAGGGCGTTGGCGGCGAGCGAGGCCGGGTCCGACATGGCGAACTCCGTGGAGGTCGCCACGCTGCGCTGGATTTTGGCCAACTCGTCGGCAGGGAAAGTCGGCTCGCGCAGCAGGTGCAGGACCAGTGCGATCAAGTCGGGCAGGTGTTCGCGGGTGGTGCGCATGCCCACGCGCACGGTGTTATCGTCGCCATCGATCCCGATCTCGGCTTCGAGGGCATTGAGCCGGTCCTCGATCTGCTGGCGGTCCATGCCACGCGTGCCGCGCTCCAGCATGGCCGAGGTCAGCGCGGGGATGACACCCAGGCCTTTGAACTGCTCCACCGCGCCAAAACTCAGGCGCAGAACGACCTGAACCTGATCGCCCGGGGTCGGCTTGGGCAGCAGCGCCAGATGCAGGGTGCCGTTGGACAGTTCGATTGTCTGGCGCAGGGTCGCCTGGTCGATGGCTTGCGGGCTGGTATCAAAATCGGCGACCGCGGGGCGCGGTGTGCCGGTTTCGAGGGGCGCGAGCAGGGTGTCCAGATTCACGGATGGCGGTTGGGGCGCGTCCTGCGGTTGCGGGGTCGGGAGGTATTTTCCTGTGGTGCGATTGGTGGGCAGCAGCCAGGCGCGCAATTGCGTTTGCACCTGTTCCAGACTCAGGGCCTCGACCTGGTCGCGTTCCAGGAAGAACAGGCGCCAGTCGCCCACGGCCGAGGCGTCCGATAGCGCCGAGGCCAGGGCGCTGGAATTATTGTAGGTTTGCTTCCATTGCCGCAGCCATGCCGTGCGGATACGGTCGAGGGCAACCTGGTCCAGGGCGTCGATGCCTTGGCCTTCGAGGGTCGAGACCAGGGTGTCGAGGGCCTTTTGCGCATCCGCTCCGGGCTGGATCTGGGCGCCAAAGATGACGTAGCCGGGTTGCGCCAGGCGCCGCGCATCGCCAAACACGCTGCTGGCCATGCCTTTGTCGACCAGCGCGTGGTAGAGAGGACCGGAGGGCGAGTCAGCGAGCATATCGGCGCCGATCGACAGTGCGACGGCCTCGGGGCCGGGGCCGGCGGGGATATGGTAGAGCGCCAGGATCAGGGGGCTGCCGCCAGGGCGGCGCAGGGTGATCGAGCGCGCGCCCTGCTGGACGGGCTCGATCGTGTATTCGAGGGGCAGGGCGCGCTCGGGGCGCGCGATCGGGCCGAAATCCGCCGCGATCCAGTCCAGGACCTGGGCTGGGTCGAAGCGGCCGGTGACGATCAGGACGGCGTTGTCGGGCTGATAGTAGCGGTCATAAAAGGCGCGCAGCCGGGGGATGTCGACATGCTCGACGTCCGAGCGCGCGCCGATCACGCTGCGGCCATAGGGATGCCACATATAGGCGGCCGCGACGGTCTGTTGCAGCAGGGTGCCGAAGGCGCTGTTCTCGCCGCGTTCCATTTCGTTGCGCACGACAGTCATTTCCGCATCCAGGTCGCTGCGGCTGATGCGCGCGTTGCGCATGGCGTCGGCCTGCCAGGAAAGGAACCAGCGCAGGGTGTCGGGGTCGCTGGCAAAGGTGGCGTAATAGTTGGTGGCGTCCAGGCCGGTCGAGCCATTGGCCGCCAGCCCGCGGCGCGAGAACTCGGCGAGCGCATCGGGCTGGGCTTCGGTGCCGCGGAACATCAAGTGCTCGAGCAAGTGCGCCATCCCGGTTTCGCCCGGCCCCTCGCGCCGCGAACCCACGAGATAGGTCATGTTCACCGTGGTCTGGGGGCGCGAGGCGTCAGGCGCCAGTATGACGCGCAGGCCATTGTCCAGGCGGTATTCCGAGACGCCCTGGATCATCGGGCCCGCCTGGATTCCGGCGGGCAGCCTGGACGCCCGGGATTCCTGGGAGGCCTGCGCCGCCGCCGGGGTGGTTGCATCGGCATAGGGGGCGGGCGGGAACGACAGGGCGATCAGGGCGATCAGGGTAAAGAGGAGCTTGGGCAGTTTCATGGGGCGGTGCGGGTGGGGGAGAGAGCGATGGGACAATTTTAGGGAGAGGCGCATCCTGGAATGAAAGCTTGGAGCGCCTACTTTGCCAGCAACTGCATGGCCCGTTCCAAACCATCGATCGTGATTCCGAACATCCGATCGTGCATGATCTCGCGCACGATGCCGATCGATTGCCGGTATTGCCAATAGCCTGACGGCTCGGGGTTGAGCCATGCGGCATTCGGCCATTGCGCCAGGAGGCGCTGCAGCCATGCGGCGCCTGTTTCACGATTGTGGTGTTCGACCGAGCCGCCGGGATACAGCAGTTCGTAGGGGCTCATCGAGGCGTCGCCGACCAGGATGAGGCGCCAGTCCGGGTTGTAGCTGCGGATCAGTTCGAGGGTTTCGATGCGCTGTTCATTGCGCCGCCGGTTGTCGCGCCAGACGGTTTCGTAGGGGCAATTGTGGAAATAATAGACCTCGAGGTGGCGGAATTCGCTGCGGGCCGCCGAGAACAGGGATTCGATGCGCGCGATGTGATCGTCCATGCTGCCGCCCACGTCGAGCAGCATCAGGACTTTGACGGTATTGCGGCGCTCGGGCATCCAGTGCAGGTCGAGCATGCCGCCGCTTTGCGCCGTGCCATGGATCGTGCCCGGCATGTCGAGTTCGAGCGCGGCGCCTTCGCGGGCGAAGCGGCGCAGGCGCCGCAGCGCGATCTTGAAGTTGCGCGTGCCGAGCTCCTGGCGATCGTCGTAGTCGCGGTATTGGCGGGCTTCCCAGACCTTGACGGCGCTGCGGTTGCCGGCCGAGGGGCCGCCGATGCGGATGCCCTCGGGATGGTAGCCGCCGTGCCCGAATGGTGAGGATCCGCCGGTGCCGATCCATTTGTTGCCGCCGGCGTGGCGCTCTTTTTGTTCTGCCAGGCGTTGCTGGAACAGTTCCATCAGCTTGTCCCATCCGTGGCGTTCCAGGGCGGCTTTTTCCTCGGGACTCAGGTGTTTGCGGAATGTTTGCAGCAGCCAGTCCAGAGGGATTTCGGGGGCCCCGGCGGCGCGGGCGGCCAGCCCCTGGCTGAAGGCGGCGAAGACCTGGTCATAGCGGTCGTACAGCGTTTCGTCCTTGACCAGCACCATGCGCGCCAGGAGGTAGAAGTCCTCTTGGGACAGCGGTGCGGCGCGGCTGCGCAGCAGCTCCAGCAGCGTCAGGTATTCCTGGATCGAGACCTGGATCCCGCCGGAGCGCAACAGATAAAAGAAATCGATCAGCATTCGGCGCCAGTGCTAACGGGGTTTCTGCAATTGGTACAGCAGGTGGCGCTCGACCTCGGGCCATTCGCCGGCCAGCAGGCTGTACATCACAGTGTCGCGCACGCTGCCGTCGCGGCGCAGCGCATGATGGCGCAGCACGCCGTCGCGGTGTGCGCCCAGGCGCTCGATGGCGCGCTGCGAGGCAAAGTTGTAGTTGTCGGTGCGCCAGCCCACCACGGCCGCGCCCAGGACGCCGAAGGCATGGCGCAGCAGCAGCAGTTTGCAGGCGGTGTTGACGTGGCTGCGCTGATGGCTGCGGGCATACCAGGTGTAGCCGATCTCGAGCCGTGCCACGGCCGGCACGATGTCATGGTAGCGGGTCGAGCCGATCACGGCGCCGTCGCGGACATCGATGACGGCGAAGGGCAGCATGTGGCCGGCGGCCTGGCCATCGAGCGCCTGCTGGACGTATGCCTCGGTCGTGCCTGGCTCGGGGACGGAGGTGATGCGCAGGGTCCAGAGCTCGCCGTCGGCCGCCGCCGCCTCCAGCCCCTGGACATGGTTGATCGCTAGCGGGACGAGACGTATCCCGTGGCCTTCCAGGGTGACGGGGGGCGGTGTCTGCAAAAATCCAGTGTTGCTCATGGTCGTCTGGCGATGGTGGAAATCTGTCTGGGGATGCGGGGCTGACGCTTGTCTCAGCGCGAGGCCCGGTGGCTCATGGCGGTCAGGCGTTGCAGCAGGCTCAGGTCCTGTTCGTTTTTCAGCAGGGCGCCGGCCAGTGGGGGGATGTCGGCGTTGCGCAGAGCCGAGGGCGGCACCGATTCGGCGAGCAGCAGGCGCAGCCAGTCCAGGAATTCGGAGGTGGAGGGCTTTTTCTTCAGCCCCGGCACCTCGCGCAGGTTGAAGAAGGTGTCCAGCGCCGTGCCGAGGATCTCGGCGTGGATGTCGGGGAAGTGGACCGCGACGATCGCGCGCAGCGTATCGGGATCGGGAAAGGAGATGTAGTGAAAGAAGCAGCGGCGCAGGAATGCGTCGGGCAGATCCTTTTCGTTGTTGGACGTGATGACGATCAGCGGCCGATGGCGTGCGCGGATCGTTTCGCGGGTTTCGTAGACGTGGAATTCCATCCGGTCCAGTTCGCGCAGCAGGTCGTTGGGGAATTCGATATCGGCCTTGTCGATTTCATCGATCAGCACGACGGTGGGGCGTTCGGATTCGAAGGCCTGCCACAGCACGCCGCGCACGATGTAGTTGCGGATGTCGTGCACCGAGGACTCGCCGAGCTGCGAGTCGCGCAGCCGCGATACCGCGTCGTATTCGTACAGGCCCTGGTGCGCCTTGGTCGTGGACTTGATGTGCCATTGCAGCAGGGGCCGGTCCAGCGCCTGCGCGACCTCCTCGGCGAGCAGGGTCTTGCCGGTGCCCGGCTCGCCCTTGACCAGCAGGGGCCGTTGCAGGGTGAGGGCGGCGTTGACCGCCATTTTCAGGGCATCGGTGGCGACGTAGCGCTCGGTGCCGTCGAAGCGTTCGGGGGCGGGCTGCTGGAGGTTCATGCTCATATCGAAGAAGGGGTTCCTGGCGGGTTGGCCGACCGGCTGTTATAGGGTTCAAAGTTTTAAGGCTGCATACTTGGTTGCAATTATCGTACAATCATCAGGACGCACCAGACATGCGGCGGTTGGGGCGATGCTTCTTTTACCGCGTGTCGCCTCCAAGGTCAAAAACACCTCGAGGGGTAACGGGCCGCAGGCGCTGTATCAAGCTGTTTTCCAAATAATTTACAGCCTAAAGAGACAATATGAAATCGCGAAAACGAATCGAGCGTTGTCTGGGGCCCTTGGCAATCGCGGTCTCCTGTTTGTTCGCCGGACCGGCCGTAGCGGCCGACGCGGCGCCGGTGGTGGGCAATGCGCAGGCTGCGAAGGACAAGATATCCATGTGCATCGGGTGCCATGGGATCCCCGGGTACAAGGCGACTTATCCCGAGTTGTACCATGTCCCCATGATCGCCGGGCAGAATGCCGCCTATATTGTCGCTGCCCTGAAGGAATACGCGAGCGGCGCGCGCTCGTTTCCCACGATGGATGCGGTTGCCCGGTCCATGTCCGAGCAGGACATGGCCGACGTGGCTGCCTACTATTCCAGTCTCAAATAATCAGGCGGGGGATTTCATGACTCAGAGTATCCCTAAATGGATGATTGCCTTGCTGGGTTCCTCGATCCTTGCGGCGGGGGCGCAGGCTGCGGACCTGGCTGCCGGGCAGGCCGATTTTCAGAAATTCACGTGTGCGTCCTGTCATGGTGCCGATGCCAGGTCGCCGCTGTTGCCGGAGTACCCGATCCTCGCCGGGCAGCATGCCGACTATCTGGCCCATGCGCTCACGGCCTATCAGCGTGGCCAGAGGGGCGCGCCCGCGTCGGCGAACACACGCAAGAACCCGATCATGGGTGCCATGGCCGCCCAGCTTTCAGCGACCGATATCGACAATATCTCGGCCTGGCTCGCCAGTCTGCCGTCGCCGCTGGCGGTTCGCAAGTAGCCTCTGATTCCTGTCAGCGGTGCCGTGTCGCGTGGCGCCGGATCAGATCCAGGTAGCGGTCGTTGTCCAGGGGTACGCCCATGCGCTGGGCCTCCCAGACCACTTCGCCCAGGGCTTCCATCACCACATGCGCCGCCTCATGCTCGTCATGGGTGCCCAGCAGCGCGCGCCACGCCGCGCGGATGCCGGGCGGATGGTCGATCGAGACCTGCTCGGCGATGGCCAGATGCATGGACAAGTGCAGAAAGGGGTTGGTGCGCCCCTCCTCGACGGGATAGTCGCGCGCGGCGGCGTCCGGGTCTTCGAGATCGGCGTGGTATTCCGGGTGCAGACGGATCAGGTCCGCCGCCATGGTTTCCAGCGGGGTCAGGACGGCGCCGGCGCACTGTTTGCGCCAGGCTTCGGTGAAAAATTCGCGGACTTGCTCGCGCGTGGGGTTGAACATGGCGGCCTGGATCGATGTTGCTGGGGAACCCCTGGACAAGTCCAGCGGCTCCCGGGCATTTTACCGCTTCGCTGGACGGTCCCCGGTGGGCGCCGAACGATAAAATAGAGGCGTTCGCATGTATCAAACCCCTGTGTTTGGGCTAAACTCTTATATAAGACTAAACTCATTCCCCCGTCGTTTCTTCATCCTCTACAAGAGCAACTGGAGCATCCATGTCCTACCAGCACATCAAAGTCCCGACCAACGGACAAAAGATCACGGTCAATGCCGACTCCTCGCTGAATATCCCCGACCAGCCGATCATTCCCTACATCGAAGGTGACGGCACGGGCCTGGATATCACGCCGGTCATGCTCAAAGTCGTCGACGCCGCGGTCGCCAAGGCCTACAAGGGTCAGCGCAAGATTCACTGGATGGAGGTCTACGCCGGTGAAAAATCCACCAAGATCTACGGCCCCGACGTCTGGCTGCCCAAGGAAACCCTGGAGGCTGTGCGCGACTATGTCGTCTCGATCAAGGGCCCGCTGACCACGCCCGTGGGCGGCGGCATCCGTTCGCTGAACGTGGCCCTGCGTCAGGAATTGGACCTGTATGTCTGCCTGCGTCCGGTCCGCTATTTCAAGGGTGTGCCCTCGCCCGTGCGCGAGCCCGAAAAGACCGACATGGTGATTTTCCGCGAGAACTCCGAGGACATCTATGCCGGCATCGAGTTCGAGGCTGAATCCGACCAGGCGCGCCAGGTCATCGAATTCCTGCAGAACAAGCTCGGCGTCAACAAGATCCGCTTCCCGGCGACTTCCGGCATCGGCATCAAGCCCGTGTCGCGCGAGGGCACCCAGCGCCTGGTGCGCAAGGCGATCCAGTACGCCATCGACAACGACCGCCCGTCCGTGACCCTGGTCCACAAGGGCAACATCATGAAGTTCACCGAGGGCGGCTTCCGTGACTGGGGCTACGAACTCGCCATCAAGGAATTCGGCGCCCAGCTCATCGACGGCGGCCCGTGGTGCAAGTTCAAGAACCCCAAGACGGGTCGCGACATCGTGGTCAAGGACGTCATCGCCGACGCCTTCCTGCAGCAGATCCTGCTGCGCCCGGCCGAATACGACGTCATCGCCACGCTGAACCTCAATGGCGACTATATTTCCGACGCACTGGCCGCCCAGGTCGGCGGGATCGGCATTGCCCCGGGCGCCAATCTGTCCGATTCGATCGCCATGTTCGAGGCGACTCACGGCACCGCCCCCAAGTACGCCGGCAAGGACTACGTCAACCCGGGTTCCGAGATCCTCTCGGCCGAGATGATGCTGCGTCACATGGGCTGGACCGAGGCGGCCGACCTGATCATCAGCAGCATGGAAAAATCCATTCTGTCCAAGAAGGTCACCTACGATTTCGCCCGTCTGCTCGAGGGCGCGACCCAGGTGTCCTGCTCGGGCTTCGGGCAGGTGATGATCGACAATATGTAAACCGGGCCGCCGGGGCGGGTCCCGGCGGTTGCCCGACTCTAGGTGCATTCCCTAGGTGTCAGATCCTGATGCGCCGGGCATAATGCGGTCCATGCAGGTGAGGAGACAAGCCCTGTATGGGCACCATAGCCGAGAATACGGCACAATCTGGCAGCACCCATAAGAAAAAAACACTGGCGGGGCCGACGACAAAATCGTCGGCCCCGTTCCATTTTCCCGCTGTCGGATCGCGCGGTTCGAATGCTGTGGCAAAGCCCCTTTATCCAGCCGTCATCTGCTGGCTTCGGATGGCAATTCGCCGTCTTCGTGTACAATTAATAGTTTTCCGGCCAAAAACACTCTGCATTTTGGCTCTCGGGCGCGGCGTTTGGCCGCATCTTGGTTCCTTTCCGTGCGTACCCGGTGCGGAATTCCAACTAGGAGCATGCACATCATGCAAGGCCTGCATCTCACTGCGGATCTCTATCGTTGCGGCTGCGATCGTTCGCTGATGATCGACGCCGAGGCGCTTGCCGGCCTGTGCCGGGAGGCGACGCTGGCCGCCGGCCTGGCGATCGTCGGCGAGAAATGGCATGTCTTTCCCGACTATCAGGGCGAGCCTGGGGGCGTGACGGGGACTTTGCTGCTGGCCGAATCCCATCTGGCAGTGCATACCTGGCCCGAGCGCCGTGGCGTGACGCTGGATGTCTATGTCTGCAACTTCGAGGCCGATAACTCCAGCAAGGCCGAGCGCCTGATGGGCGCGCTCGAGGAGGCATTCCAGGCGGCTGAATCGCAGCGTCAGCGCATCATGCGCGGCGATAAAGACGGTGCGGTCCGTCCCGATCGGGAGCTGCTGCTGGAATCCCTGAATGACGACAGCGTCTACGGCTTTCGCTTCGCGCGGCGCCTGCTGGATCGGCGCACCGATTACCAGCACCTCGAGCTGCTCGAATCCGCCGAACTGGGGCTGACCCTGCGTCTGGACGATCGCCTGATGACTTCCGAGGCGGATGAGTTTTTCTACCATGAGGCCCTGATCCATCCCGCGGCGCTCGCCCATCCGGACCCCCGGCGGGCTCTGATCGTGGGTGGCGGCGATGGCGGCGCTCTGGAGGAATTGCTCAAGCATCCGGGCATCCGCGAGGCGACTTTGGTCGAGCTCGATGGCGAGGTGGTGGATGTCGCCCGCCGGTATCTCGGGCGTATTCATCACGGCAGTCTGGACAATCCCCGCGCCCGTATCCGGATCGGGGATGGCGCGGCCTTCGTGCGCGATACCGCCGAGCGCTTCGATCTGGTGTACCTGGACCTGACCGATCCGGAAACCCCGGCGGGGCCTCTCTATTCAGAGGCGTTCTTTGCGAGCTGCCGGCGCATTCTGGCGCCCGGCGGCGCCCTGGTTCTGCACCTGGGTTCTCCCTTTCACGAGCCGGATCAGGTCCAGCGCCTGGCGCAGGCCCTGGGGCGGACGTTCGAGCGCGTGCGCGGCTACGGTCTGCATATTCCGCTCTATGGCTCGTACTGGTCCCTGGCCGTGGCCTCTGACACCCTCGATCCCGCGGCGCTGCCCGTCGGTGAGGCGGCCGCGCGTCTCGAGGCGCGCGGCATCGAGGACCTGCAGTATTACAACCCTCAGGTGCACGGCGCCTTGTTCGCCTTGCCGAATTTCTATCGGCGCCTGATGCCTTGCGATGCCGACGCCCTGGCATCGGTCTGACTCACTGTCCGCCCGATTTTGAAAATACATTGAGGATGATGACGCCCGCCACGATCAGGCCGATGCCCGCCAGGGCCGGCGGGTCCAGTGTCTGGCGGAAAAAGAAATAGCCGATCAGGGCGATGGCCACGATGCCTGCGCCCGACCAGACCGCGTAGGCGATGCCCATGGGGATGGTCCTCAGGGACAGCGCCAGCAGGTAGAAGGCGAGGATGTAGCTGATCACGGTGATGGCAGTGGGCAGCGGGCGGGTGAAGCCGTCCGAGGCTTTCAGGGTCGAGGTGCCGATGACCTCGGCAAGAATGGCAAGGCTCATGAATATCCAGTTCATGGGCGGTCCTTGGCGGCTGTCTGGCGCAGCAGCGCCGTGACGGCGCCGGCTCCGCCCTCGGACTCGCCGCACTGGACCCAGGCCTGGATGGCGGCGAGCTGGATGAGGTGTTTGCGCACGGCGTCCTTCAGGACGGCGACCCCTGCGCGTGAGCCGTAGCCCTTGCCGTGGACGACGCGCACGCAGCGGATGCCGTGTTCCAGGCATGAGGCGAGGAATCGATCCATGCGTTCGTCCATCTGCTCCAGAGTGCTGCCGTGCAGGTCGAGCGTGGCCTCGACCGGCCATTTTCCCCGGCGCAGGCCGCGCAGCAGGTCTGGTCCGCAGCCGGGCCGCAGGAACTCGCGCGCGTCGGGGTCGTGGAGCGCCGCCGGCACTGTGCGTGTGGCGGGCAGGGCGGGTGAGGCGGGCGCCGGGTCCCGGCCGCCGGCGGCATGGAGGCGGCGCGCGTGCAGCCAGTCATCGGGAGCGAGGCGCGCAGGCCCGGGTGCCCTGGGCACGGTGTCCCGCAAGGGCTGGACGAAGCGCATGGCCTGGTGCCATAGTGCGCGGTCGGTCGCATCCAGGGGCGTGGTCAGCGGTTTTTTGCTAGATACATCTAGTAATTGGCGCTGTGGCACGCCCGCATTCCGGGAAGAAGCCGTATCCGGGACGTCATCGGTGCGGCGGCGCGAAGCCGTCCCTGTGCCGGGCGCGGCGGCATTCGCGTTGGCCTCGGCGCGCAGGCGCCCGAGCTCGGCCAGGCCGGTCTTAGAGGCCTTCATTCTCCAGCCAACGCTGGGCGTCCAGCGCCGCCATGCAGCCGGTTCCGGCGCTGGTGATGGCCTGACGGTAGACATGGTCCTGGACATCGCCCGCGGCGAACACGCCGGGGACCGAGGTCATGGTGGCCAGCCCTCGCAGGCCGCCGTGGGTGATGATGTAGCCGTTTTCCATGTCGAGCCGGCCCTCGAAGATCGCGGTGTTGGGCTTGTGGCCGATGGCGATGAAGGCGCCGGTGACGGCGAGATCCTCGGTCTGGCCGGTCTGGTTGTTGCGCAGCCGCACGCCGGTGACGCCCGCGTCGTCGCCCAGGATTTCGTCGAGCTCGTGAAAGAGTTTCAGGCGCATGTTGCCGTGGTCGACCTTGTCCATGAGCTTGTCCACCAGGATGGGCTCGGCGCGGAATTTGTCGCGGCGGTGCACCAGGGTGACCGTACGGCAGATGTTCGACAGGTAGAGGGCCTCCTCGACGGCGGTGTTGCCGCCGCCGATGACGGCCGTATCCTGGTTTTTATAGAAGAATCCGTCGCAGGTCGCGCAGGCCGAGACGCCACGGCCCATGAAGGCTTGCTCCGAGGGCAGCCCCAGGTACTGGGCGGATGCGCCGGTGGCGATGATCAGGGCGTCGCACGTGTAGGTTTCCCCGGTGTCGCCCGTCAGGACGAAGGGGCGGCCGGACAGGTCGACGTTGGTGATGGTGTCGAAGACCATTTCGGTGTTGAAGCGCTGGGCGTGTTCCATGAACCGCTGCATCAGGTCCGGACCCTGCACGCCGTTCACGTCCGCGGGCCAGTTGTCCACCTCGGTCGTGGTCATCAACTGGCCGCCCTGCTCGAGGCCGGTGATGAGTACCGGCGACAGGTTGGCCCGGGCGGCGTAGATGGCCGCGGTGTAACCGGCGGGACCAGACCCCAGAATCATCACTTTGGCGTGTTTTGCGGTGGGCATCACAGAAAACCAGTTGATCGATAACCCCGCAATTATAATGACGCCATGGCCAGAATACCCGCACCGACATCACGGGCCTCGCGCAATGTGCGCAACGGCCCTTCTCCCCTGCAGACCCGCCTGACTGGATTGTTGCGCGAGGCGCGCTGGATTCTCTTTGCCGCACTGGCCGGTTGGCTGATCCTGGTACTGGCGACCTGGAGTAAAACCGATCCCGCCTGGTCGCATTCCGTGCACAGCGGCGTGACCCAGAATCGCGGTGGCACCTTCGGTGCGCATGTCGCCGACTTCCTGCTGTTCCTGTTCGGCTATTCCGCATGGTTGTGGGTAGTGCTGCTGTTGCGCCGCGTGGCGGCGGGTTTCTACCGCCTGACGCGCGTCGTCCTGCCCAACACGGTGCCCGAGCTGTTGCCGCGCGTGCGCTGGGAGGTCGGCATCGGCTTCACGCTGTTGTTCCTGGGGTGCATGGGAATCGAGGCCCTGCGCCTGGGGTCATGGGCCGCCCATTTGCCCGCGGGCGCGGGCGGCCAGTTGGGCCAGTTGCTGGCCGACGGGCTGGCGCAGATCATGGGGCATGCCGGCAGCACCCTGCTGCTGCTGGCCTTCATCGTGATGGGATCGAGTCTTTTCTTTGGTTTTTCGTGGCTGGCCGTTTCGGAAAAGGTCGGCCTCTGGCTCGAACGCGGTTTTCACCGGCTGGTCGATCTCAAGACCGCCTACGAGGATCGCCGCGTCGGTGCGACCAAGACCGCCGAGCGCCAGGAAATGGTCGAGACCCGCCAGGTGCAACTGGTCCACGAACAGCCCGTGCGGATCGAGCCCTCGATCACGTCCGTGCCCAAGTCCACGCGTGTCCAGCAGGAAAAGCAGCAGTCCCTGTTCACGCCCAAGGAGGATCCTGCCCTGGTGGGCGGCACCCTGCCGGCGCTGTCGTTGCTGGACCCGGTCGAGGAAACCCGCGAGACCGTATCGCCTGAAACCATCGAATTCACCTCGCGCCTGATCGAGAAAAAGCTTTCGGATTTCGGCGTCAGCGTGGTGGTGGTGTCGGCGCAGGCCGGCCCGGTGATCACCCGCTACGAGATCGAGCCGGCCACCGGCGTCAAGGGCAGCCAGATCGTCAACCTGGCCAAGGATCTGGCGCGTGCCCTGAGTCTGGTGCGCATCCGCGTGGTCGAGACGATTCCCGGCAAGAACCTGATGGGGCTCGAGCTCCCCAATCCGCGCCGCCAGATCGTGCGTCTGTCCGAGATTCTGGGCTCTGAGGTCTATCACGCCAGCAGCTCGGTGCTGACCATGGCGCTGGGCAAGGACATCGCCGGCAATCCCGTGGTGGCCGACTTGGCCAAGATGCCGCACCTGCTCGTGGCCGGGACGACGGGTTCGGGCAAGTCGGTGGGGATCAACGCCATGATCCTGTCGCTGCTCTACAAGGCCGATGCCAGTCAGGTGCGGCTCATCCTGATCGATCCCAAGATGCTCGAAATGAGCGTCTACGAGGGCATTCCCCATCTGCTCGCGCCGGTGGTGACCGATATGCGCCAGGCCGCCAATGCGCTGAACTGGTGCGTATCCGAGATGGAAAAACGCTACAAGCTCATGAGCAAGGTGGGCGTGCGCAATCTCTCGGGCTACAACACCAAGATCCGCGAGGCGCAGAAACGCGGCGAGCCCATCCCCAATCCGTTCTCGCTCACGCCGGATGCGCCCGAGCCGCTGTCCACCCTGCCCACGATCGTGGTCGTCATCGACGAACTCGCCGATCTGATGATGGTGGTGGGCAAAAAGGTCGAGGAATTGATCGCGCGGTTGGCGCAAAAGGCCCGCGCGGCGGGTGTTCACCTGATCCTCGCGACGCAGCGGCCCAGCGTCGATGTGATCACCGGCCTGATCAAGGCCAATATTCCAACGCGCATCGCCTTCCAGGTGTCCTCCAAGATCGATTCGCGCACCATCCTCGATCAGATGGGCGCCGAGGCCTTGCTGGGCCAGGGCGACATGCTGTACCAGCCGCCGGGCACCAGCCTGCCGACCCGGGTGCATGGCGCTTTCGTGCATGACGACGAGGTGCATCGCGTGGTCGAGGCGCTCAAGGCCGAGGGCGGCGAGCCCGATTACGTCGAGGGCCTGCTCGAGGGCGCCACCGAGGGCGAAACCGGCGATGGCGTGGGCTCGGTCACCGGATTCACCGACCAGGAATCCGATCCGCTTTACGATCAGGCGGTCGAGGTCGTGCTGCGCAACCGTCGCGCGTCGATCTCCTCGGTGCAGCGCCATCTGCGGGTGGGCTACAACCGCGCGGCGCGTCTGCTCGAGCAAATGGAGCGCTCCGGCCTGGTGTCCGCCATGCAACCCAATGGGAACCGGGACATCCTGGTGCCCGCAGGAAATACTTCAGATGACAATTAGATTCTGGCTCGGCGGCCTCGTGCTGGCCTGCCTGCCGGCGATGGCCCTGGCGGCCTCGGCGCGCGAGCAATTGCACGATTTCATCGCCGATGTGCATAGCGCCACCGGACAGTTCCAGCAATCCATGACGGACGGGCAGGGCGCGGGCCGGCCCCAGTTGGGTGAGTTCTCGTTCCAGCGCCCCGGCAAATTCCGCTGGGAGGTGCGCAAGCCCTATGAACAACTGATCGTGTCCGATGGCCAATCGGTCTACCAGTATGACCCGGACCTGCAGCAGGTCACCCAGCGCAGCGCGCGTCAGGCGATCGGCGCCTCGCCGGCGGCGCTGTTGTTCGGTTCCGGCGCGCTCGAGGATTCCTTCGACCTAGAGGCGCAGCCCGACCGCGATGGCCTGCAATGGCTGCGGGCGCTGCCCAAGGGCGGGGATGCGGGGTTCGTGCATGTGGACATCGGCTTTGCCGGCGGCCTGCCGCGCAGTCTCGAACTCCTGGACGCCTTCGGTCAGACCTCGCGTATCGCACTCGAGGACATCCGCGCCAATCCTGATATTCCGGCGGCGCGATTCGAGTTCGCGGTTCCTCCGGGCGTCGATCTGGTCAAGATGGAATGATGGCGACGCAAGGCGACCTGCTGGGATCCGGGCCGCCAGTGGCGGCCCAGGATCGTGCGGCGGCGGCCGCGCCGCTGGCCGAGGCCTTGCGGCCGCGCACCCTCGACGAGGTCGTCGGGCAAACGCATCTGTTGGGCGAGGGCAAGCCCCTGCGGCTGGCGTTCCAGTCCGGCAAGCCGCATTCCATGATCCTGTGGGGGCCGCCGGGCGTGGGCAAGACGACGCTCGCGCGCCTGACCGCTGCGGCCTTCGACTGTGAATTCATCGCCTTGTCGGCCGTGTTCTCCGGGGTCAAGGACATTCGCGCCGCCATCGAGCGGGCCCAGCAGTATCAGGCCATGGGCCGGCGCACCATTCTGTTCGTCGACGAGATCCACCGCTTCAATAAGTCCCAGCAGGACGCCTTGCTGCCGTATGCCGAATCCGGGCTGGTGACTTTCATCGGCGCGACGACCGAGAACCCCTCGTTCGAGGTGAATTCCGCCCTGTTGTCGCGCGCCCAGGTCTACGTGCTGAAATCGCTGTCCGAGGATGAGCTGCGCGAGCTTCTCGCGCGTACGCGCGCCCGGGCCTTGCCGGGCCTGGAACTGGATGAGGACGCCATCGATGCGCTCGTCGATCTGGCCGACGGCGATGCGCGGCGCCTGCTGAACCTGCTGGAGCAGACCGGCACCGCCGCCGGCGTGGCCGGCATCGCCCGGGTCGATGCCGCATTCGTGCGCGAGGCCCTGACCCTGAACGCGCGCCGTTTCGACAAGGGCGGGGATCAGTTCTACGATCAGATCTCGGCCCTGCATAAATCGGTGCGCGGCTCGCATCCCGATGCCGCGCTGTACTGGCTGTGCCGTATGCTCGATGGCGGCGCCGATCCGCGCTATCTGGCGCGGCGCATCGTGCGGATGGCCTGGGAGGATATCGGCCTGGCCGACCCGCGCGCGATCCAGATCGTCAACGAGGCGGCCGCCACCTACGAGCGCCTGGGCTCGCCCGAGGGCGAGCTGGCTCTCGGGCAGGCGGTGATCTATCTGGCCGTGGCCGCCAAGAGCAACGCGGGCTACATGGCCTACAACCAGGCGCGCGCCTTTGTGCGGCAGGACAAGAGCCGCGAGGTGCCGGTGCACCTGCGCAATGCGCCGACCAAGCTCATGAAGGAACTGGGCTACGGCCACGAATACCGCTACGCCCACGACGAGCCCAACGCCTATGCGGCCGGTGAAACCTACCTGCCGGACGGAATGGACGAGCCGGGCTGGTACCGGCCGGCGCCCCGGGGTCTGGAAATCAAGATCGCTGAAAAGCTGGCGCAGTTGCGGCGGTTGGATCAGGAGGCGGGCGGGGAATGAACCCCGCCCGCAGGACCCCGATCCTGGTTCAGCCGAACAGTTTGTTGGCCACCTCGGCGATGTGCTTGCCCTGGAAGCGCGCGCCGTCGAGTTCGTTGACCGAAGGCTGGCGCGAACCGTCGCCGCCAGCGATGGTGCTTGCCCCGTAGGGCGCACCGCCCGTGACCTCGTCCAGCCGCATCTGCCCCTGGAAACTATACGGCAGGCCGACCACGACGAGGCCGAAGTGCAGCAGATTGGCGATGATCGAGAACAGCGTCATTTCCTGGCCGCCGTGCTGCGTGGCGGTGCTGGTGAATGCGCCGCCGACCTTGCCGTTGAGCTTGCCGCTGGCCCACAGGCCGCCGGCCTGATCGAGAAAGTTTGCCATCTGTGAACTCATCCGGCCAAAGCGCGTGCCCGTGCCGACGATGATCGCATCGTAGTCGGCCAGATCGGCCACCTGGGCGACCGGCGCGGCCTGGTCGAGCTTGAAATGCGATGCCTTGGCGACCTCCTCGGGCACCAGATCCGGAACTCGCTTGATATCGACCGTCGCGCCGGCGGAGCGGGCGCCTTCGGCGATGGCTTCGGCCATCTTTTCGATATGACCGTAGGCGGAGTAATAAAGGACGAGTACTTTCGGCATGGTGGGCTCCTGAGGTCCGGGAAATGTAACCCCTACGATACATCAGTACCTGGTGGCCGGGTAGCCCATGCGGCGGGGGTTCAGGGTATGCGCCGGATTGCAATGGCGCTGTTGTTGCGCAGGGGCTGGATCGCCGCGTGTCGCAATGGGTGCGCGCATGAGGCGATGGGTGAATTGAATACAATAGATGGATTCCCTTTTTTCCCCAACATCCCTGTTTCCGGTCCATCACCATGCTCGATCCCAATCTGTTGCGCAAAGACCTGCCTCTCGTCGTTGGCGCTCTGGCGCGGCGCGGCCTGTCCTTTGACACCGACCGCTATCACGCCCTCGAGGCCCGCCGCAAGGCCATCCAGGTCAGCACCGAGGAATTGCAGGCCCGGCGCAACGCGCTGGCCAGGCAGATCGGCCAGTTGAAATCCCGTGGCGAGGATGCGAGCGCCGTGCTGGCCGAGTCGCAGGCCATTCCCGATCAGCTCAAAGCCCTGGAGCAGGACCTCCATGCCGTGCAGCAGGAACTGTCGCAATGGCTGATGGCCATTCCCAACCTGCCGCACGACAGCGTGCCGGATGGCGCGTCCGAGGCCGATAATGTCGAGGTGCGCCGCTGGCTGCCGGGCGCGGCCGGTGCCGACGGCAATCCGGCGGGCCTCGGCTTCGAGCCGCGGGATCACGTTGCACTGGCCGAGCCCTTTGGCCTGGATTTCGATTCGGCCCGCAAACTCGTCGGCGCGCGCTTCATGATGCTGCGCGGGCCGATCGCCCGGCTGCACCGCGCGCTGGCGCAGTTCATGCTGGACTTGCAGACCGGCGAGCATGGCTACCAGGAATGCTATACCCCTTATATCGTCAACAGCCAGACGCTGTTCGGCACCGGGCAGTTGCCCAAATTCAAGGACGACATGTTCTGGATCACCAAGGGCGGGCAGGGCAGCACGCCCGACGAGGACGAGGGGCCGGCCGATGATCTGTACCTGATTTCCACCGCGGAAATTCCACTGACGGGGACCGTGCGCGACACGATCCTGGATGCCCAGGACTTGCCCTTGCGCCTGACCGCGCATACGCCGTGCTTCCGTTCCGAGGCCGGCAGCGGCGGGCGCGACTTGCGCGGCCTGATCCGCCAGCACCAGTTCGACAAGGTCGAGATGGTGCAGATCGTCCATCCCGAGCGCTCCTGGGAGGCTCTGGACGAGATGGTGGGCCATGCCGAGCATGTCCTGCAATTGCTCGGCCTGCCGTATCGCGTGGTGCTGTTGTGCAGCGGGGACATGGGTTTTGGCTCGGCCAAGACCTACGACCTCGAGGTCTGGCTGCCCGCGCAGAATACCTGGCGGGAAATCTCGTCCGTTTCCAACTGCGTGGACTTCCAGGCCCGGCGCCTGCAGGCGCGTTTCCGTCCCGAAGGCCCCAAAGCCAAGCCAGAGTATGTGCATACCCTCAACGGCTCGGGCCTGGCGGTCGGCCGCGCGCTGGTCGCCGTGCTGGAGAACTACCAGCAGGCCGACGGCAGCATCGCGGTGCCCGAGGTCCTGCGGCCGTACATGGGCGGCTTGGCGCGGATCGCTGTTGCGTAACGGCGTCTCTGTGATCCGGTGCGGCGGGTGGGTCGTGGCGCGGGCTTTCGAGGCTATGCGCGCAACCTGGGCTTGGGATTTATGCTAAGATGCGCGACTCGACACGCAATGCGTCGTACCCGGAGAGGTGGCAGAGTGGTCGAATGTACCTGACTCGAAATCAGGCGTACGGTAACCCCGTACCGTGGGTTCGAATCCCACCCTCTCCGCCAGGAATTCATCATGAATTGTTAATTTAACTAATAATTAAAGACGGTTTCAAATTTCGGCCTATCTTGGTGCGGATTTCTGAGAAATCCTAAATAAGTAATTTCATGCAAAGGTATGTCTTTTGTATGAAAGTAACAAAATATTAATTTAGTATATAAATATTTTATTGGAGGGGTTATGAGACTCAGGATCGTAGCTATTGCACTGCTGACTGTTCTATTGCAAGCATGTGCGTTTAAGGGGCATATCGAGAGCGTAAGTGGCGCTGATGAGATCATGCCTACAAGACATATCAATGCTGATGCGATCGTCCGTATTGATCCTGAGCTATCGAATCTTGTTAAAAAAGTGGATAACGGCTTTGTGTGCGGAGCACATAACTACACAATCATTCTTGGTCCAGCAGTGGCTGAATCCATCTTACGCACTCTGGAGCCGGCCTTCCGATCTGTAACGAGAGTTGAAACACAGCAAGAACGAACAAACGCTTATTTCCTTGATTTCAAGCTTGATGGATTTTCCCCGCGCTTGAAGTTCAATCCAGGATTTTGGGTTGCGACGCCAGAGTCAACAACGGAAATTTCTATCCGAGTCAAAGCGTTCAGACCTGATGGAACACCTGTCATGCAAACCACTGCGCGAGGACTGGGAAACTATGAAGATGGCGCGGGAGGTTGCGACGCTGGTATGCGAGTTGTCGAAGGAGCTACGCGAGAGGCTGTGCGCCGAGCAATGGAAGACCTAGCGCAAAAGTTAATAAATAGCAAGGCGCTTGTAGAAGACTAGAAATACAAGGTTAAGGAGGGTTTACCATGTCGGCCTCTGATTAAACCAAGGCAGGAGGGTAATCCCCCCATTTTTAGCGATTGCCAGAAGCAGGAACGCTATGCGGCCATGGCTGGTAGCGCCAATGTTTTGGGGCGCACGTCTGCGCCGATCGCGCTCAGGGCGCGACCGATGCGCCCTGGATGCCGTGACGCGCCAAGGCCCGGGCGACGAAGCCGGATGCCTTGCAGCGTTCGACGAAGCCGGCCAGCGCGTCGGCGGCCTGGGCCGGGCGTGCTTTAGGCAGTCCCATGGCCTGTTCGATCACCATGAAGCGCCCGGGCAACAGGCGCATGCCGCCGACCCGTTCGGCGTCGGCCAGCAGCTGCTGGCGCACGCCGGCCGCGACCTCCTGGCCGCCGGCCAGAAAATGATCCACGACGCGCTGGGAATTTTCCACCCGCACGATTTCGGCCTGCGTCAGATGGCGGCTGAGGTACAGGTCGTAGGCGCTGCCCTGGCCCACTACGACGCGATGGCCGGGCTGGTCGACTTCGGCGTTTTCGCGCAACGGAGAGTCCGCGCGCACCAGGTAAGCGCCTTCGATGAGCACGTAGGGGGCGGTGAAGGAGATGCCTTCACCGCGTTTCGGATCGATGGCGAAAAAACCGATGTCGGCAGTCAGGCCAGTGACGGCTTCGACGGATTTGATGGCTTTGTCGAACACGATCAGTTCCAGGGGGACGCCGAGTTCACGGGCCAGTTCTTGCGCCAGATCCACGGAGACCCCCGATATTTCGCCGGTGCCGGCGTCGCGGCGGGCCAGCAGGGGGTTGCCCAGATTGATGGAGGCGCGCAGGGTACCAGTGGGGGCGATGGCGTTGGACAGGGACATGATGGCGGATTCGGTCAAGGGTCGGTGGTGCGATTGTAGAAGGATCGGAGCGGCGTGGGCCATTTCAGGACATTGTCCCAGGGCTGGCCGCCATGTCCGATCCATGTTTCGCGCCAATTGCTATTGAGACGGCGGGAGCAGGTCGATATCGCGCAGCAGCTCGCTCGCCGTGATTGGATCGAGGCTGGACAGCGGCAAGGGGTCGGCCCAGCGCCAGCGGTTTTCCGAGGCGCCGTGGACGGTGATTTCGGTGACCCTTTGCAATGGCGCGAAGCTCAAGTCGCCGACGACCATGCCGGGATCGAGGCTGGCGACGGCGCACAGGCCTGCCCCGAGCGGTTTGATGAAATCCCCGACCCAGCCGGCATCCTGCGCCTGCCCGCGTTCCCAGCCGCGGTTGATGAGGCCCATGATGCTGCCGGAGGTCACTGTTTTCTGGGCGTAGCGGGTGATCTTGTGGGTGTGCAATTCGTCCTCGGTCAAAGTATGGACTTCCCGGCCCAGTTGGCGGAAAGGCTGGAGGATTTCGTAATCGGCGAGGATCTGGCCGAAGGCGGCCTGGGCTGCGGCGGGCATGTGCAGGACGTGGGCGATGCCGATGGTCGCGTTTTCCGGCAGGGTGTAGAGCGTGTCGTTCGCATCGGCCAGGGTCCAGTCCTCGGCGATGCGGAACCCTTCGGTGAAAACGCCGTCGGCATAGACACCCCAGATCAGCCGGGCGGCGAGAAAGCGCGTGATGGGATGGTCAAGGAAAAACATCTGGAAATCCGTCCGGCGCCAACGCCGTTGGCCGACCATGGCCAGCTCGAGGCGCGTCACTTGTGTGCTGGCGATGGCTTTGGCGTCTTTCTTCAGTGCCTTGTAGCGTGCGCTGGCGGTGGCGGCCTTTTCGGCGTCGTCGCTGCGGATCGGTTTGGGCAGGTCCTTCAGGCGCGCGCCTTGCGCGTCCTTGACGAATGGCTTCAAGGTTTCGTCGAAGGCGATGGTGAACTGACGCGGGCCGAAATCGAGCGTCAGGGCGCCGCCGGCATCCAGTCCAAGATCGGGAACCAGGCGATCCGCCAGTTCGTCGGTGGAAAGACCGCGCGCCTCTGCGATGGCGGCAATCTTTTCGCGTGCCTTTTCCTGCAAGCCTTTGAATTTGACCTTGTTGGCGATCGCGTTGAGGCTCATCAGGGCGAGATCGGTGCCGATGGCGGCGAGAATGTCCAGACCGGCCACCGCCCTGGCGTGGGCGGATTCGCCCGGCCACTCGCGAATCTTCGGGGTCAGGCGGCGGACCGTGTCGTCATCGCCCAGCAGGCCCAGCGCGTGAAAAGCCCAGTTTTCCTTGAGGGGTGCGCCAGAGTCCAGCCAGGCCTCGAACAGATCCCAGGCGAATTCGGCCAGCGAGTCCGGGGCGCAGATCTCCCGGACGATATCAATGCCGGGGTAGGGTGCTTCCGGTTTGCTGATGGCGAGCATGCTGCCGATGTGCTCGGTGGCGGCCAGCGGCAAGGCCTGGCCATCTTTCAGCATCGGACGGCGGAAGGTGGCTGGCAAGAAGAAATCCGGCAGCCTGGGCATTTTCGCCGGCAGGACGTCGAGCGGGTCGGCGCTTTTCAGCGCAGCGAGCGCCGCCGATACCGCCATGCCTGTTGCCGTGTCGTATTCGGCGGCAATGGCGTCGATCATGGCTTCCTGCCCCTGGCGCATCAGCCAGCGCAAGCCGAAAGCGCCGTTGTCCCGTTTCGCCTTGTCCTTGCCGAAGGCTTCCTTCAGGGCAACGATTGCCGTCGTGCGCGGATGGGCAATGATCCAGCGCTGCGCCGCGTCCTTGGCCTTTTTCAGGTTGCGCAATGCATGCAGGGCAATGCTGGCCAGCTCCGGCGCATCGACGGACAGCGCCCAGGTCAGGCATTCATCAGGAGAAGATTGCGTGTAGGTGATGAAACCGTGCAGCGCATCCTCAGTCGGGGGAAGATTTGGAGGTGGCCGATATCCCTTGTGCTGTTCTTCTTCGCCGGTGGGCCAGATGATGACGGTTGGCGTCGGCAGCAGGGGGAATTCG
>JBEBRQ010000025.1:0-42937 GCA_040394755.1 Castellaniella defragrans
TACTTGGCTACGAACCAAGGGGTCGTGGGTTCGAATCCTGCCAGCCGCGCCAGAAAAATCAAGGGCTTACAGATTTTTGTCTGTAAGCCCTTGTCGTTTTCTGGATTTTTGCCCCACTTTTTGCCGCTGCCGGAATTCAGCGGCTGCGATTGTGGCGCAGCTTTTCAAGCGAGGCCTGGTTCAGCCGCTTTGCCTCCTGCTCGGCGTAGTTCCGTTCGCCCTGCTCATATGAACCCTCATAGAGACAGCTATTGCGGTTTCTTTGGCATTCGTTCCCGCCGCGATCCGAAACGCCAGGGCCGGAACTGTGGCCTGAGCCCATCGAAGAACAACCGGCAACCAGCGCCGCCAGAAACAGCGCCGCGCCATACCGGCCGAGCATTGAAATCGATATTTTTCCCGGCATTTTCCAAGCTCCTGCAAAGACTTCTTTTATACCAGACTTCAAAGTTCAATCTGAATGATTACCCGCGCAAAACGACGCAGGAATTGAAATCGGGGCCGCGTATCTCTCACTATAAAACGCAACACCATCATCCGCGTAACAAATAGAAACCGCGAGAATTCAAGAACGCCGAATCACCGGGCCGCCAGAATCTGGAATGGCGGCGACAGTCGCCAAGCAGCGGGGATGCGCCCTCTGGTCGGATGACCCACGGCATGCCCTCATGCATGGCCCCGGCACGCACGGGGGTCTGGATACGCCCCCCTCGAAAACGTGGTCTGCCGGTAGAGAGGCGTGGGGTTAGAAAATTCTTGATCTTATCCGCCGACATCAGTATCGTTGGTGTCCAAAATTCGCGGGCAATCCAGAAACTTTACAAGCACAGATTCAGGTATGGAAAAATCGAATGTACACATCCGATCGAGGCTCAATCAGTTGACCATCATTTCGGCGCTGCTGACACCGGCGACGTTTCTTGCGCTGATATTGCAGCTGCCGGAAATCGGCTATGCGCCGATGTTTTTGATGGCTATTTTCTTTGCCCAGGCTTGCATTGTTTTTGTGCTGGACCCGGCAAGATATGATCATGCAGAAATCAAAGAGGATGCGATTGTCTTCAGGGATTTGGGCAGGATCGGTTTTTCTGAAATAGCGACATATAACATCGACGACTACTTGAAAATAAGAAGGCGCGGGGATTTCCTGGATATTCTCTTGCAGGGCAATACGAAAAATCACATGGAATATAGTGTTTTTTTCAATGAATTCAAGATCGCGATCGGCAATTGGCGGCGGAAAAACATCAACAACAAAGGCGCTCTGCCACGCCAGGTTTGTTATTATGGAACATGGAAGGCCAGGTCGCTCGGGGTTCTTGTACTCGTGCTCGCCGTGGGGGTTATAACGATCCGCCTGACAACCAGGCTGCTCGATAATCGAATGACGGCAGTATCGGCCGCTGTGGGGATCATCCCGCTTGCCATGCATTTGATTTTCAGCCGCCGCCAGAACTGCTAGGCGGCGCGCAACGGCATTTCAGCCGGGGCCAGCGCCGCGATGGAAAACGCTACGGCTCCCACGGCGGTGCTATTGCGGATCGGAATACTGCTGCCGCAGCACGTTCTTCTGGACCTTCCCCATCGTATTGCGTGGCAAGGCATCGACCACGTGGATCTGCTTGGGGACCTTGAAATTGGCCAGCCCGGCCTTCAAACCAGCCAGCATGGCGGATGTGTCGAGCGCCGCGCCTGCCCGGGGCACCACGACAGCAACGACGGCCTCGCCGAAATCCTTGTGCGGCACACCGATGACGGCGGACTCCTGGACGGCGGGCATGGCGTCGATGACCATCTCGATCTCTTTGGGATATACGTTGTATCCACCAGATATGATCAGGTCCTTGCTGCGGCCAACGATACTCAGGTAATGATCCGGGATTCCTTCACCTCCCAGTTTGCCCAGGTCGCCCGTGCGGAACCAGCCATCGGCAGTGAACTCCTGGCGGGTTTTCTCGGGCATACGCCAATAGCCCGCGAACACATTGGGGCCGCGCACCTGCACGTGCCCGGTCGCCCCGGCATCCACGGGCCGGTCGGCATCATCGACGACGCGCACCGCGACTCCCGGCAAGGCCGGGCCGACAGTACCCGGGATGCGCTCGCCGAGCGCCCGGTCGTAGGGGTTCGAGGTGATCATGCCCGTTTCGCTCATGCCGTAGCGTTCGAGGATGCGCATGCCGGTGCGCGCCTCGAACTCGCGGAAGGTATCCTCCAGCAGCGGCGCCGACCCGGAAATGAACAGGCGCATCCCGGCACAGACCTCGCGGGTGAAACGCGCATCGTCCAGCAGACGCACATAATAGGTCGGCACACCCATCATCAGCGTGCATTCGGGCAAATAGCGCAATGCCTGGTCGGCATCCAGTCTGGGCAGCCAGATCATCCGGGCGCCAGCGAGCAGCGCGCCGTGCGTGGCGACGAACAGGCCATGCACGTGAAAGATCGGCAGCATGTGCAGCAGGACGTCGTCCGCGCGCCAGCCCCAGTAGTCCTTCAGGGTCAGGGCGTTGGCAGACAGATTGCCGTGCGTGAGCATCGCCCCCTTGCTGCGGCCGGTGGTGCCCGAGGTATAGAGAATCGCCGCCAGATCGTCGGCCTGCCGCGCCACAGGCTCGAATGCATCGCCCTGGTCCACCGCGCCAGCCATCAGGGAGCCGCCCGCATCGGCATCCAGGGTCAATACGTGCGCCGTCCCCGCCTGCCGGGCGATGCGCTCGACCCATTCCAGGTTGCCGCTGTCGCACACCACGACCGCGGGCTCGGCATCGCCCAGGAAATAGGCCACCTCGGCTTCGTGATAGGCCGTGTTCAACGGCAGGTAGACCAGCCCCGCCCGCAAGGCCGCCAGGTAAAGCATCAAGGCCTCGGGGGATTTATGGACCTGCGCCGCAATGCGCGCCCCCGGCGCCGCCAGCGCGCGCAACAGATTGGCGATGCGCGCACTGCCACGATCGATATCGTCCCAGGAATAATGCCTCTCCGGGGTCTGGATCGCGATCCCCTGGCGATCCGCTGGAAAGCCGGCGGCAAGCACCGCGTACAGATTGGCGTTCGACTCCAAAATCAATCTCCTGTAAACACCGGGTCCTGTCCATCCAGGAAGACCTGGACGCCGATTCATAATCAATGACTCGTGATTATAGGAATGCAGGTGCGCAGCACAAGAGTGCCCCGCCTACTCGATCCGCGCCAGCACCGCCCCCGCCTCGACACTGCCGCCGGCAACCCGCAAGCGCCGCAGAATCCCCGCGCAGGGCGCGACGATATGGCTTTCCATCTTCATGGCTTCCATCACGGCGATCACCTCACCCGCGCCCACCGTGACGCCGTCCTCGGCTTTCCAGGCCAGCAGCGTGCCGGTGATGGGCGCCGTCACCGCGCCGGGTTCGGGCGCCGACGCCACCACGGAACCGGCCAATGTCGAAGAACCGCCATCCAGGTCCGGCGTGGCCCCGCGCAGCAGCACGGCGGGCAAGCCCAGACTCACGCGGCGGCCATCCAGTTCGACGAACGTCCGCAGCACGCCAGTCCCGGCCGGCGCCTCGGGCCGGTCGACCGCCTCCAGCTCGACCGGAAACGCCGTTTCGATCCAGCGGGTATGCACCTGGAACCCCGCCTCGCCGATGAAGTCGGCGGCCTCGAGCACTGCGCGGTGAAACGGTAGGACACTGGCGACACCTTCGATATGAAACTCGCGCAGCGCGCGGCGGGCCCGCTGCAAGGCTTGCGCGCGCGTGGCGCCGCTGACGATCAGCTTGGCGATCAGCGAATCGAACGCGCCCGGCACCAGCGAACCGGCCTCGACCCCGCTGTCCAGCCGCACGCCCGGCCCGCCGGGCGGCGCGAAACGGGTGATCCGGCCCGGCGTGGGCAGATAGCCGCGCCCCGGGTCCTCGGCATTGATGCGGAACTCGATGCTATGGCCGCGCGGCGCCGGCGTGGCCGCCAGCGACAGGGGCAGGCCATCGGCAATGCGCAGTTGCTCGACGACCAGGTCCAGTCCCGTGGTTTCCTCGGTCACCGGATGCTCGACCTGCAAGCGCGTGTTGACCTCGAGAAAAGAGATCCGCCCATCGCACGCCAGCAGGAACTCCACCGTGCCCGCGCCGACATAGCCCGCGCGCGCGCAAATGGCGCGCGCGGCCTCGTGGATGCGGGCGCGCTGCATGTCGTCCAGGAACGGCGCCGGGGCCTCCTCGACCAGTTTCTGATTGCGCCGTTGCAGTGAACAGTCCCGGTCGCCCAGCACCAGAACCCGGCCATGCGTATCGGCCACGACCTGCGCCTCGATGTGGCGCGGCCGGTCCAGGAATTGCTCGATGAAACACTCGCCGCGCCCGAACGCCGCCGTCGCCTCGCGCACCGCGGACTCGTAGAGTTCGGCAACCTCGTCCATGCGCCAGGCGACCTTCAGGCCCCGGCCGCCGCCGCCGAAGGCCGCCTTGATGGCGATCGGCAGCCCATGCGCCTGGGCAAAGGCCAGGGCCTCGGCGGCCGAACCCACCGGACCGGGCGTCCCCTCGACCAGGGGCGCGCCGACCGACTGGGCGATGCGCCGCGCCGCCACCTTGTCGCCCAGGGCATCGATGGCTTCGGGCGAAGGGCCGATCCAGACCAGGCCGGCGTCGATCACCGCCCGCGCGAACTCGGCGCGCTCGGACAGGAAGCCATAGCCGGGATGGACGGCATCGGCACCGGCCTTGCGCGCAACCGCCAGCAGCTTGTCGATATCCAGATAGGTTTCGGCCGGCCGCACGCCCGCCAGCGCCCAGGCCTCGTCGGCCATGCGCACGTGCAGCCCCTCGGCATCGTCATCGGCATAGACGGCGACCGAGCGCACCCCGTAGTCGGCGCAGGCGCGCACGATGCGCACGGCAATTTCGCCACGATTGGCGATCAGGACTTTACGGATCATGGATGAATTTCCTCGAACGGCCCAATCGGCCGGAAACGCAAATGGACGCCGGCAGGGATCTGCGCGGCGCGATCGAGTTCGTGGCTGGCGAGGGCGCCGATCACCGGATAGCCGCCCGTCAGGGGATGGTCGGCCAGGAACAGCACCGGCTGACCGCTGGCGGGGACCTGGATCGCCCCGGCGACCGTGCCCTCGCTGGGCAACTCGCCCGCGATGCGGCGCGCCAGCGGCTCGGCGCCCGCCAGCCGCATGCCGACCCGATCCGATTGCGGCGTCACGGTCCACGCCTGGGTGGCCAGCAGCGCCAGCGCCTCGGGCGTGAACCAGTCGGCCCTGGGGCCCAGGACGATCTCCAGCGTCACCGTATCGCCCGCGCGAGGCGCCGCCGCAGGCGGGTCCAGGTCGGGCAGCACCGCGCCGAGGGACGATGGCGCAAACGCCGCGCCGGCCATCAGCACATCGCCTGCCCGCACAGGCGCCGGCCCGATTCCAGACAAAGTATCGGTCGCGTGGCTGCCCAGCACCGGTTGCACATCCCAGCCGCCGCGCACGGCCACATAGCAGCGCACACCCGCATGGGGCGCGGCGATCCGCAAGGTCTCGCCATCGTTCAGCGCCAGCGGCCGCCAGGTCCGGGCCGGCAGCCGGCGGCCCTGCGCCGTGACGATTTCCAGATCGGCCTCGGCGCCCGTGACCGCCACCACCGCCCGCCCGTGGCAGCGCAGCGCCAGACCGCCCAGCAAGTTTTCCAGCACCGGCGCGCCGGCGGGATTGCCGACGATGCGATTGGCCGCCCGCAAGGCCCCATGATCCAGGGCGCCCGAGACGGACACACCCAGACCGGACTGGCCATGCCGTCCCAGGTCCTGCACCAGGGTCCGCAGGCCGGCGGCCACGACCTCGAGATGATCGCCCCCGGGCGCAGCGACCCTGTCAGATAACGCAGACTCGGTAGATATGGTCGAACCGGAGGCGCCCGGCAGACTGACGAAACCGCCGGCACGCGCCAGATCGCGGAAGCGCACACGAAAACCGGGCTGGACCAGGGCAGGCTCGGCCCGCGCCAGATTCCACATGCGGCACGGCGTCACCCCCAGCAACTGCCAGCCCCCCGGACTCTCGGATGGATAGACGGCGCTGAAGTCGCCCGCCATCGCCACCGATCCCGCCGGCACGCGAGTCCGCGGCGAAGACCGCCGCGGCATCCCGTGAAAACGCGGATCGCCGCCCGCCAGATAGACGAACCCCGGCGCAAAACCCGCGAAAGCGGCCTGGAATTCCGTGCCCGTATGGCGCTCGATCACCTCGGCGCGCGGCAGGCCCAGCAGATCGGCCACGGCCTCCAGGTCCTCGCCCTCGTAGCGCACCGGGATCTCGACCAGCCGCCCGCCGGGCGTCCGGGACATGGACGATTCCCCCGCGCCGCATGATCGGGCCAGACGCCGCAGATCGGCCGCCAGCCTCGCGGGCGCTACGGCTGCCGGCTGGTAGTACACCAGCAGGGTCCTGGCCGCCGGCACGACTTCCGCCATCCCCGCTGGCGGCTGCCGCCGCAACGCCTGGAACAAGACCAGAGTCTGCTCGAGGGAATCCAGCTCGACCAACAAGGCACGATCGCCGGCAGGCAGAAAACGCACGGCGCCTATCCCTCGAAAGCATCCGCGAACGGCCGCAGAGGCACGCCCGCATCCTGCAGATGCGCGCGCAGCGCGCGCGCCATGGCCACGGCATCCGGGCTGTCGCCATGCACGCAGATCGAATCCGCCTGCAACGCCACTAGACTGCCGTCGATGGCGGGAATCCGGCCGGTGCGCACCAGCGCCAGCATCCGCTCGGCGACCTGCGCCGGATCGTGCAGCACGGCGCCCGGCTCACGGCGCGACACCAATGCCCCCTGCCGCGTATAGGCCCGGTCGGCGAACGCCTCGGCCACCACGCGCAGGCCCCGGCCGCGGGCCTGCTCCAGCAGAGGCGAACCGGCCAGCCCCATCAGCGCCAGACCGGGATCGACCGCGAGAATGGCGGTGATCACATCGTCGGCCTGGCGCGCATCGTGGGCGATGGTGTTATACAAAGCGCCATGCGGCTTGACGTAGCGCACGCGCGTACCTGCCGCCGCAGCCAGCCCCCGCAGGGCGCCGATCTGATAGATCACATCAGCCACGAGCTCCTGGCTGGAGGGGTCCATATTGCGCCGCCCAAAGCCCACCAGATCCGGATAGCCGACATGCGCGCCCACCGCCACGCCACGCGCCGCCGCCGCACGCAAGGTCCGCAGAATGCCGGCGGGATCGCCGGCGTGAAAGCCGCAGGCGACATTGGCGCTGGTCACGATTTCAAGCATGTTGGCATCGTCGCCCATGCGCCAGGGGCCGAAACTCTCGCCCAGATCACTGTTCAAGTCCATGCCGGTTCCTTATCATTCAATGAATTCGTCCAGATTGTTGAGCAATCATGCCGAGGAAAGGCCCATACCGCTTTCCAACCCTCACGGCGCACTTCGTCCATTCCACAGGATTCCCATGAATTCCAGACATTATTCCAACCCCAGCGCCGCGCCGAGCCTGACCGATACCATCGCCGAAAATATCCGTCAACAGCTCATCGACGGCCAGTTGCGCGCCGGCCAGCGGCTGTCCGAGGCCGCCCTGAGCGAACAACTGGAAGTTTCGCGCAATACCCTGCGCGAGGCCTTTCGCATCCTGTCCAAAGAAGGCCTGCTGCGCCACGAACCCAACCGGGGGGTGTCGGTGGTGGTGCCCACGCTCGCCGACATCATCGACATCTACCGGGTGCGGCGCCTGATCGAATGCACGGCCCTGGCCCAGGCATGGCCGCGCCATCCCGCCCACAAACGCATGACCCAGGCCATCGACGACGCGCGCCGGGCGCGCGACGCGGGCCAGTGGCTGGCGGTCGGTTCGGCCAACATGGCCTTTCACGCGAGCATCGTGGCCCTGGCCGACAGCGCGCGCCTGTCCACGATGTTCTCGGACATCGCCGCAGAACTGCGGCTGGCCTTCGGCCTGCTGAACGATCCGGAATACCTGCATGCGCCCTTCGTGGATAAAAATGCCCATCTGCTGGGCTTGTTCGAGGCCAGCGATACCGCCACAGCCGCCAAGACGCTGGAAGACTACCTGATTCAGTCCGAGCGTATGGTGTTGTCCGTGTATGCGGGCCGTGTCGAATGACGCTGGCGACCCTACCGCCAGCGGTCCGCAGAAAAGATAGTACAACATCACATGTAAGATAGTTGAACAATTATGAAGAATTGATCTTCAATGTAAACTACACGAACTACAAAATATCCATTATCGTTGATAACCCTGATATCAAAGGCAGCAGGAATAAGGTACTTTTCACCTCCAGACTACTTTCCCCCATCATTGCCGACCTCTGCTCGCGCCGCGGGCTGGCGGTTCGCCGCAATGAGCCTCCCAACCGACCCGATTCGAGGAGCCCTCATGAAACGTCGCACTCTTTTCGCCGCCACCCTGGCCGCCGGCCTGGGCCTGGCGTTCAATGCCCATGCGGCAACCCAATGGGACCTGCCCTCGGCCTATCCCGCATTCAACTTCCACTCGCAGAACATCGCCCAGTTCGCCCAGGACGTCGATACCGCCACCCAGGGCGCCCTGAAAATCACCAGCCACCCGGGCGCCTCCTTGTTCAAGGGCCCGGAAATCAAGCGCGCGGTGCAGGGCGGGCAGGCCCAGGCCGGCGAATTCTTCATGGTCAGCTTCCAGAACGAATGGCCGCTGTTCGGCCTCGATGGCCTGCCCTTCCTGGCCGCGAACTACGACGAGGCCTACAAGCTCTACCAGGCGCAGCGCCCTGCCCTCGAAAAGAAACTCGACCAGCAAGGCATGGTGCTGCTATACGCGGTGGCCTGGCCGCCCCAGGGCATCTACACCAACAAACCGATCCAATCGGTCGCCGACCTCAAGGGCCTGAAGTGGCGCGTCTACAGCCCCACCACCGCCCGCATCGGCGAGCTGATCGGCGCCCAGCCCGTCACCATCCAGGAAGCCGAACTGTCGCAGGCGCTGGCCACCGGCGCAGTCGAGGGACTGATCACCTCCAGCGCCACTGGCGCCGACAACAAGCTCTTTGAACAGCTCAAGTATTACTACAACGTCCAGGCCTGGATTCCCAAAAACGCCGTGGTCGCCAACAAACGCGCCTTCCTGGCGCTGGACGAGGCCACGCGCCAGGCGCTGCTGACCGCCGCCGCCGCGGCCGAAAAGCGCGGCTGGGAGGAATCCCGCAAGGTCGATGCCGAATCCATCGCCAAGCTGAAGGCAGGCGGCATGCAGGTCGAGGAGCCTTCCGCGCAACTCAAGGCCGACTTGGCCAAGGTCGGCCAGACGGTGCTGCAAGAATGGATGGAAAAGGCCGGCGACGAGGGCAAGCGCGTCCTCGAGGCCTATAAGGCCAGCCTCTAAGTACGCGCGGCAAAACGCAGGCCCCAGCCCTACCCGGGCGGGGCCGAACGCGGGTCATCGCCCTCTCAAGTCAAGGAGCGCAAATCCATGCGCAAATCTCTCGATGCGCTATATACCGCCAGCGGCTGGCTGGCGGGCCTGTGCATGATCGGCGTCCTGCTGATGGTCGTCCTGACCATTCTCGGACGAGTTTTCAATTTTTCCGTCCACGGCGCGGATGCCTACGCGGGCTACACCATGGCCGGCGCGGGCTTTCTCGCCCTGGCCAGCACCCTCAAGCACGGCGAGCACATCCGCGTGACCTTGCTGCTGAGCATGACGCGTGGCCGAGGCCGGCGGGCCATGGAACTGGCCGCCCTGCTGGTTGCTGTCATCCTGTCGGGCTTCCTCGCGCTGTACGCCATCCGCCTGGCCTGGCAGTCCTGGCTGTACCAGGATATCTCCACCGGCCTGGACGCCACCCCCCTATGGATTCCCCAGATCTCCATGATCCTGGGCACACTGATCTTCTTCATCGCCTTCCTGGACGAATTCTGCCTGGAACTGCTGGGCCGGCGCCACAAAGATGCCGCCGAGGAGCCGCACCATGAGTGAAATCGCCGTCAGCATCTCGCTGATGATCATCCTGTTCGCCCTGCTGGGCGGCGGCGTCTGGGTCGGCCTGACCCTGTCGGGCGTGGCCTGGATCGGCATGGAGCTGTTCTCCAGCCGGCCGGCGGGCGACGCCATGGCCCTCACCATCTGGGGCAGCGCCAGCAGCTGGACGCTCACCGCCCTGCCGCTGTTCATCTGGATGGGCGAGATCCTCTACCGCACCAACCTGTCCGAAAATATGTTCCGCGGCCTGTCGCCCTGGGTGAACAAAATTCCAGGCCGCCTGCTGCACACCAATGTCCTGGGCTGCACGATCTTCGCCTCGGTCTGCGGGTCGTCCGCCGCCACCTGCGTCACGGTCGGCAAGATGAACCTGCCCGAGCTGCGCAAGCGCGGCTACACCGATGCCCAGATCATCGGCTCACTGGGCGGACCGGCGACGCTGGGCCTGCTGATCCCGCCCTCGATCATCCTCATCGTCTACGGCGTCGCCGCCGAGGCCTCGATCGCCAAACTGTTCATGGCCGGCGTCTTGCCGGGCCTGCTGCTGGCGCTGATGTTCAGCGGCTGGCTGATCGGCTGGGCGCTGCTCAATCCGGGCAAGGTTCCGCAAGCCGACACCGGCATGCCCTTCGCCCGGAAACTGCGCGAATCCCGCCGCCTGATCCCGGTGGTGCTGCTGATCCTGGGCGTGGTCGCCAGCATCTATACGGGCATCGCCACCGCGACCGAGTCCGCCGCCATCGGCGTGGTCGGCGCGCTGATCCTCTCGGCCTCGCAGAAATCCCTGACCTGGGCCTCATTCAGGGAATCCCTGCTGGGCGCCACCCGCCTGTACTGCATGATCGCGCTCATTCTCTCGGGTGCCGCCTTCATGACGCTGTCGATGGGATACATCGGCCTGCCACGCCAGCTCGCCGAATTCGTCGGCGGCCTGAACCTGTCGCCGGCCATGCTCATCCTGTCGCTGGCCGTGTTCTACATCATCCTCGGCTGCTTTCTGGACGGCATCTCGACCATCGTGCTGACCATGGGCGTGGTCCTGCCCATCATCCAGGCCGCCGGCATCGATCCCCTGTGGTTCGGTATTTTCCTCGTCATCACGGTCGAAACCGCCCAGATCACACCCCCCGTGGGCTTCAACCTGTTCGTCCTGCAGAACATGACCGGCAAGGAAATCACCTATATCGCCAAGGTCTGCGCGCCCTACTTCGGGCTGATGATCCTGATGCTGGTGCTCCTGTGGTATTTCCCCGCGCTGGCCACCTGGCTACCCGGGCGCATCTGACCCCGGCCCCGGGAATCTCTGACGCGGCGGCCCGTCATCGGACCGCCGCCAAGCCATCCGGCGCAATGTTTCGGCACACCCGTCATCGAGGGTAATATGAACATCGCGCACCCAATGGGCCATTCAAAGAGCCTGTCATGAAACCACGTGCGCAATACTCGACAATACACATCATCGGAGTATCCGCGTGCCCGAGTCCATCATCATTTCCGCCGCCGACGGCTACCCGCTGGGCGGCTTTGCATGGCGCCACGCGCAAGACACCGGAAATCCATCCCCCGTGGCCATCATCAATCCGGCCACCTCGGTGCGCTGCCGCTACTATTCACGATTCGCCGAGTATCTCCACGGGCACGGCTGGGACGTCATCACCTACGATTACCGCGGCATCGGAGAATCCCGCCAGGGCTCGCTGCGCGGCTTCGATGCCGACTGGATCGATTGGGGGCAACAGGACTTCGAAGGCGTGCTGCGCTATGCGGCACTGAATTTCCCCGGGCAGCCGATCGACATCGTAGGCCACTCGGTCGGCGGATTCGTCATCGGCATGGCGCAATCGGCGGGCCGGATCCGCAGGATATTCACCATGGGCTCGCAATTCGCCTATTGGCGGGACTATCTGCCAGAAAAGCGCCGCGGCATGTACCTGAAATGGCATCTCCTGATGCCGGTCCTCGCGCACACGCTGGGCTACATACCGGCCAAGCGGCTGGGCTGGATGGAGGACACCCCGAAAGGCGTGGCCTTGAACTGGGCGCGCATGACGCCGCGGTTCGAGGACTCCGTGCGCCGCGGCGCCAGGACCGAGACCGGCATACCCCAGGCGCTGGCATTGGCGCGAAATTTCGAGTGCGTCACGGCGCCGATCCTGGCCCTGGGCGCAGAGGACGATCCCTACGGCACGGCATCCGCCTTGAATCGCCTGCTGCGTTATTACCGCTCGAGCGAACGCCGCCACCTGCGCATCGATCCGCGCGACGTCGGCGTGACGCAGATCGGCCATTTCGCGTTTTTCCACGAACGCTTCCGGGACGTTCTGTGGCCCTACGCTCTGAAATGGCTGCAAAGCAGCGATATTCCAGAGGGTTTTCCGGGCAGCACGCAGATCATGCAGGCGGGGCGTTGACCAGGCTGTTTTGAAAGGGATGTCAGTTCTTCAAAAGCGGGCATTCACTATCCTCAACTCTGCGGAAGGCATCCTCGGCTGGAATCGTCGCCACGATCTTGAAGTAGTCCCAAGGGTACTTGGATTCCGCCGGGGATTTCACCTGAGCCAGATAGAGGTCATGCATCATGCGCCCGTCGGCGCGGATATAACCGTCCTTGGTGAACATGTCATTGACCTTCATTTCCCCCATTTTCTTGCGCACGGTCCCCGTGTCGGTCGACCCGGTCTGCCGGACCGCCTCGAGATAGTGCATGACGCTCGAATACACGCCCGCCTGCGCCATGGTCGGCATTGCCTGCCGCCGCTCGAAGAACCGCTTGGACCAGGCCCGCGATTCATCGGTGCGGTCCCAGTAGAAGCCAGTGGTCAGGTACAGACCCTGAGCCGCATCCAGGCCAATGGCATGCACATCCGAGATATAGATCAGCAAGGCCGCCAGCTTTTGCCCGCCTTCGGTGACGCCGAACTCCTTGGCCTGCTTGATCGAGGTGATCAAATCGCCGCCCGCATGAGCAAGACCGATGACCTGGGCCTTGGATGCCACCGCCGCAAAGATCGGAGACGACAGGTCAGATGCGCTCAAGGGATGCTTGGCCGTCCCGATGATCGTCCCGCCCTCGACCTTGACAGCATCAATGGCATCCCGCGCCAGGGCCTCGCCAAAAGCGTAGTCCACCTGGACCATGAACCAGGTCTTGCCACCCTGCCCGACCATCGCTCGCCCGGTGCCGTTGGCCGTCGCATAGGTATCGTAAACCCAGGCAATCGTGTTCGGCGCGCAACTCTTGCCGGTCAAATCGGATGAGCCCGCGCCAGTAATCAGCAGGAGTTTGTCCTTTTCGTTGGTGAGGCGCTGCGCCGCAAGCGCGACCGAGGAGGTCGTCAACTCGGCGACGACATCCACCCCTTCGTTGTCTATCCAGTCGCGGACCATGGCCGCGCCAACATCGGTCTTGTTCCGGTGATCGCCGAAAATAACGCTGCCCTTGACCTCGGGATGCTGCTCGTAAAAATCCTCGACGGCCATTTCCGCAGCGATGACCGACCCCTGCCCTGAAATGTCGGAGTACGTCCCAGCCATGTCGGTCAGGATGCCGATTCTGGGCGTCAGCGGTTCGGCGGCCTGCGCGAATGTCGTGGATAGCGCCAGGGCGTACCCGGCCATCAGCGTTGCGATAGTTGTCCTGTTCATGCATACCTCCTTTGTTTCTTCGACTGTCTGGACTATGGGGATGTCAAGCCATGCGCCGGAGCAAGGGAATCACTGCCGGGCTTGACCTTGGGGGCCTTCTTGGTCACGAAATCATTGAGGCGCCGCTGCACGTCGGGCCCCGTCTGCACCACGGCCGCCATCAGGCCCTCGGCAAACAGGCCATCCGTGGCGGACATGTCCGAGATCTTGTTGATCGAGCTGACAATGGCGTAATTGGACAGCGGCGCATTGCCCGCGATGCGCTCAGCCAAAGAGAGCGCGAAGTCCCTGGCGGGCACGGGATTCTCGGGGATGTTGCAGATATAGTGGGCCAAGCCGATCTGGCGACCCTCGAAAATGTCGACGACACGGCCAGTCAGCATCATCTCGATGACACGGCCCGGGGAAATGATCCTGGCTGTCCTGACGGTTGCGCCACCACCGGTGAAAATGCCGCGCGTGCCCTCGGGCAGAGAAAAATACGTGCTGACGTCGGCAACGCGAATATGCGCCGCGCTGGCGAGCTCGAGCCCACCGCCCACCACAGCCCCTTGCAGGCAGGCGATGACGGGAATGCCGCCATGCTGGATCTTGTCGAATGTCCGGTGCCAGGCCTGGCATACCCGCAAAAAATCGACGGCGCCGCGCTCCTGGTCATGATGCTCCTTGAGATCCAGGCCCGCGCAGAAATGCTCGCCTTCGGCCTGCATGACAATGGCACGGATATGCGAAGGAATATTGGAAAAATAGGCATCGAGTTCGGCAATTCCGACCTCGTCCAGGGCGTTTCGTTTCTGGGGACGGGCCAGCGTCACGACGCCGATGCTGCCGATTTCATGGACCTTCAGACTGGTCATCGTCATGGCTTGTTCTCCTGGGGCGCGAAAAATAGAGTGCGGAGTACGGACTTTTGCAGCTTGCCCGTCGCCGTCATGGGCATATCGTCGATAAAGACCACCTCGTCCGGAATCATCCATTTGGCAACCCGGCCGGGATAGATGGATAGAATGTCCGCGGCGGACGGTGTCGCAGAGGGTTTGCGCTGGACGATCAGGATGGGGCGCTCGCCCCATTTCTTGTCCGGCTTGGCAATGCAGGCAGCAAGTTTGACGCCCGGATGTTCCAGGGCGATGTTTTCGAGTTCGATCGACGATATCCACTCACCGCCGGATTTGATGACATCCTTGGTGCGATCAGAGATGCGCATATAGCCATTGGCATCGATGCTCGCTACGTCACCAGTGGCAAACCACCCCCCATTCGAACTCGTGGCAGGCTGGCCATAATAGCGGTCGATCACCCAATTGCCACGTACCTCGAGGTTGCCGGTGGTGACGCCATCATGCGGCAACGCGCGCCGCCCACTGTCATCCGTGATGCGGAACTCCGCGCCGAACAGCGGCCGTCCCTGGGCGGCGGCAACGCGCAATTGCGCATCCACCGGCAGCGCCTCATGTTCAGGCATCAGAGTGCAGACCGTTCCCAGGGGGGATACCTCCGTCATTCCCCAGGCGTGGCGGACAGCGATATCCATATCGTTCAGCGTGACGATCATGGCCGGAGGGCATGCCGAGCCGCCAATGACTGCGCATCGCAGGCTGCCAAATCGCAGGTGATGGGTCTGCACATATTCGAGCAAGATCTGCCAGATCGACGGCACCCCGGCCGACAATGTGACCCCCTCGGATTCGCACAGGCGATAGAGGCCCGCCCCGCTGAGATCGGGCCCCGGCATGACGAACTTTGCCCCCGACACCATGCCCGAATACGGCAGGCCCCAGGCATTCACGTGATACATCGGCACCAGGGGCATGATGGCATCCCGGTGCGATATGCCGACGGCATCCGGATGGCACGATGCATAGGCGTGCAGCACCGTGGATCGATGCGAATACAAGGCCCCCTTGGGATTGCCGGTCGTGCCGGATGTATAGCACAGGCCGCAGGCCGTATTCTCATCGAACTCAGGCCAGGAAAAATCGGGATCCACAGTTCCCAGCCAACCCGCGTAGCTTGCATCGTCATTGGCCGGCGATGCATCCCCCGCCGGCTCGGCCAGCAGCACCCAATACCTGATGGACGGGCATAAAGGCCGGAGCTGATCGACCAGATCGGAAAAATGCCGATCGTAGAACAACGCGACATCCTGCGCGTCATTGATGATGAATGCGATCTGCTCCAGGTACAGGCGAGGATTGATCGTATGGCAGATCATCCCGCTTCCGGCTGTGGCATAGTAGATTTCCAGATGCCGGTAGGTGTTCCATGCGAGCGTGCCGATCCGGTCGCCGACCTGCAGGCCGCGGGCCCGCAGACCCGTGGCCAGTTGCTGCGTACGCGCGGCAAAATCAGTATACGTGTAGCGATGGACGCTGCCGTCGCCCAGGGCGGTGACGATCTGCTGCCGCGGATTGTTTCTGACCGCATGCGTCAATATCGACGAGATCAAAAGCGGACGGATCATCATGTTTCCGAATATGGCCATATATGTCTCTTGTGAGTTTCGTCTGTCAGATCCTGCTCATGATTCTAGGCGGCGCTATTGCCTTGATCTATGGCGCATAGTGACGATGGATTTGCAAAAACCGCCAACTTTGGCCTCCTGAAATGATCTGCACAGCGATCGATAAGACACCGCGCCGATCGAGAGGGAACGCGCATCGTAGCAAACGGAATAATCCGCCAAGTAATAATCCAGCCAATTTTTGTTATATCGAATCACAACCATCAAAATCGGCGATGAGGAACCCTTTCATGGCCAGATCGGCACAGCCCTGAATAATCATATTGCCCGATGGAATATGCATGACCGCCGGCCCAGGGACAGCCACGAATGAACAACGATTTAAAATACGCAGGGAGGAGACAATGTACATCGCCAAAAACGAAATCGCCCACCAGGTCATCACCTCGACCGTATCAGTGGCATTGCTGCATGATCTGCTGCAAACGCTCGAACGAATTTCCAAACCCGAGAAATTGCAGGACTTCTTGAGACGGGCCGGCATTTCACCCGACCTGATCCGGCGCCGTCATGCCCGCATCACCCATGAGCAGTTGGTCCGGCTATATCAAATCGCCGCCATCGAAACCGGCGATGAAATGATGGGATTATGGTCCCGTCCCATCCGGGCCGGCGCCCTCAAATTCCTGTGCCGGAATGTGCGCGACGCCGGCTCGATCTCGGTCGCGCTCTATCGCTTCACCCGGATCTGGAATCTGCTGCTGGATGACTACCTGCTGGCACTCGACACGACGGATCGATCTTTCGGAATCAGCCTCCTGACCCGATCGCAAATATCCTCCACGCAATGCCAGAACCAGGTTCCATCGGTAAATCGTTTCGGACACATGCTCATGCTCAAACTGACGCACGGCGTCGTATCATGGTTGATCGGACATGAGGTGCCACTGCGCCGGGTTGCATTCACATTTTCAAAACCGGATTTTGCCGAAGATTATCGTGTTCTGTTTCCTGTCCAGGTGGAATATGATGCGCCTTGCTCATCGATACTCTTTCACGAGGAATTGGCCGGCCAGCGCTATAAAAGACCATACGCGGAATTACGCCCATTTCTGGAAAGAGCACCACGGGACTGGATATTCACGACATACCGGCAGCACGGACTCTCCGTGAGAGTACGCGAGTTTCTGAGCGCCAGAGAACACCTGGGACTTTCACTCACACAAACGGCAATGGCGCTTCATATGTCCCCGCGCACCCTGATGCGCCGCCTGGGCACGGAGCAGACCTCATTCCAGGGCATCAAGGACGGGGTCCGGCGGGATTTCGCGATCTTCGATCTCATCAACAGCAACAAAAGTCTCGATGACATCGCCCACGATCATGGCTTTGCGTCTGTTTCCATTTTTCACCGCGCCTTCAAGGGCTGGACAGGCAATACGCCGGGGGAATATCGGCGGTACCGCCTCACTGGCGAATGACTCAGAACGACCCCAGCGCACCACCCAGCGCAATGACCGCGATCAGCGCGATCAGGGCGCCGACGATCCCGACCATGACTATGTCCTGGTAGCTTTCCCGATGTGTGCAGCCGCACACCGCCAGCAGCGAGACGACCGCCCCATTATGCGGCAGGCTGTCGAGGGTGCCCGAGCCGATCACCGCGATCCGGTGCAACAGCGCAGGATCGATGCCTTGCTGCGCCGCCTGCAACATGTACGTGTGGCCCAGGGCATCCAGGGCAATGCTCAGGCCGCCCGACGCCGAACCCGTCAGCGCCGAAAGCACATTGGTCGCGACCGCCAGCGAAACCAGGGTCGAGCCGCCCGCGTCGAGGATCCATTCCCGGACGACATCGAACGCCGGCATGGCCGCCACCACGGCGCCGAAGCCCACCAGACTGGCCACGCTGACCGCAGGCAAGACAGAAGCGTTCACCCCCGCATCGATCGAATTGCGCAATTCCGGAAGACGCCGCCAGTTGATGATCAGCGCCATCACGATGGCGGCAGCCAGCGCGGTAATCACCGCCCAGACGCCGCCCACGGCGGACAGCGAGGTGCCGCCCCAGCTCGCCTCGGCGAGAAAATCCGCATCGATCAGGGGCAGGATGAACAGCGACATCGTCAGGTTGACCGCGATGACGACAATCAAGGGCAGGACCGCCAGGAACACCGGCAGTTTTTCCGTCGCCGGTTTCCCTTTCTGCAATTCGGCGGGATCGAATTCACGCGCGACCACGGCGCGCTCCCGGACGATTTCATCCAGACTCGCAGGGTCGGCAGGCGCCTCCCCGAAGCCTTCCCCGGAACGGCGCGCCCTTTTCTCCATCAGGCCCAGCCAGAACAGGCCGAAAGAAAGCATGATGGCTGACGCGATGATGCCCAATCCCGGCGCGGCAAACGGCGTCGTGCCGAAAAACGGCATGGGTATCGCATTCTGGATGGACGGCGTTCCGGGCAGCGCCGACATCGTGAACGTGGAGGTCCCCAGGACAATCGCGGCCGGCATGAGGCGGCGGGGAATACCGGCCAGATGAAACAGCTTTTGCGCCATCGGGGCCAGGACAAAAAACGCGACAAACAGGCTGACCCCGCCATAGGTCACCAGTGCGCCGGCCAGCACGACGGCGAGGATGGCCTTTTTTGCGCCCAGCCGTTTCATCATGAAATCGGCAATCGTCGAAATCGAGCCGCTGTCCTCCATCAGTTTCCCAAAGAGCGCCCCCAGCAGGAACAACGGAAAAAATTGCGCCAGGAAATGCGCAGCGCTGCCCATGAACGTCTGGGTCCAGTGCGCCAGCAAAGGCTCCCCCCCGAACAATGCAACGCACAACGCCGAAAGCGGCGCGAGCAGCAGCACGCTCCAGCCCCGGTACGCCCACCAGATCAGACACCCCAAAGCCAGAAAAATACCCAGTAGCCCCATCATCAGATTCCTTCGAGCAGCTCATCGAGATCCAACGTGGAGCGGCGGCCGAGGTTCTGCCCATTTTTCCGCAGGAAAAGATCCGCGGCCTCCCGCCCCTCGTCTCGCAACATGGCCAGAAAATCCCACTGCGCATTCAGTTTCGAGGAATAGCCAAGCGCCACCATGATTTCACTGGATATCCTGTGAACCCGCATATTCGCCCAGCGGGCGCCCTCCTCGTTTTCCCGGCAAGAGGTTTTTCTCAAGAGCGCAATCATGCGCAGTTCCTTGAGCAGGACCGCATTGAACGACACCTCGTTCAGCCTGTTCTGGATGTCCTTGGCCAGGAAAGGAGTGCCGGGCCTTTCGATCGGATTGATCTGCACCAGAATCGTGTCCTGGGACTCGCATTCGCGCACCAGGGGCGTCATGGTCGGATTGCCGGAATACCCGCCATCCCAATAGGCCTCGCCGTCGATTTCCACGGCCTGGAAAAGATTGGGCAGACAGGCCGACGCCAGCAAGACCTTGGCATCGATCTCATCGTTGCGAAACACCCGTCCCCGGCCGGTGCGCACATTGGTGGCCGTAATGAAAAGCTTGATCGGACTGTCTGCCAGGCCATCGAAATCGACACTGCCCGTCAAAATATCGCGCAGCGGATTGATCCCCGCCGGATTGGAAAAATAAGGGGATACGACCCGGGACAGCATGTCCATCGCCACGAAATAGGGGGAGCCATCCAGCGTCCAGCGGCCCAGCAGCGCGTCGAGCGGCGTCCGCTGCAAGAGGCTCGCCAGGGCGGCTTCCGAGATGCTCCGCCAGAACCGTTCGAGCGCCTTTTTCGCGCCCGCCACACCGCCCCGGGAATAGCCATGCGCCAGCACCACCGCATTCATCGCCCCCGCGGAGGTGCCCGAAATCCCGTCGATGCGCAGCCAGTCCTCGTCCAGTATCCGGTCCAGCACCCCCCAGGTGAAAGCACCGTGCGATCCCCCGCCCTGGAGGGCGAGATCAACGCTCAAAGGTTTCTGTTTCTGGTTTCTCGTCGATCGACCGGCTGTCATTTCAAGAGCTCTCCGAACGGTTCGCCCCGGGGTCTACAAGGGATGTCCCGCCGCGGGCGGGTCCGCATCAGGTTCCAGGATACTTGAACATTGTAGTATTTGCCTCGCCTGGGGCGCAGCCTGCCCGGCGCGGGTCTTCGTGTTTACAGTGCCGGGGAACTGACCGAATCCGCAACGACTAAGGATTTCTTAGCAGTTCAAACAGAAGGCGGCCGCCAAGTCGAATGCAGATATGCTAGCGCCCAGCCAGATCGGAATGGACGCCTGAACCCGTTGTTGCATGGGAACTTGCGCGGCAATCAGCCACTTGCCTACAGATAACATATTTGTTAATTTATGACCATACTCCGCCCCCGGCAGAGCGCAAGATCGCCGAGGACAGACTCAAAGTCGGGCCTCATGAAGGCCTGATTTAGGTACTTCTGCAAAAAAGCACCTAAAAGAGTACCCAAAAATCGCGGATCACGCTGGATCGGCTTGGATTGCCCGGGACATCAAAGGTGACAAAAAAGCCCGTAAGATATTGATTTTTACGGGCCTTTTAGACTTCCCAGGACTTTCCCGGACTATTCGATGGTGCCGTCGGCGAGACTCGAACTCGCACAGCTTTCGCCACTACCCCCTCAAGATAGCGTGTCTACCAATTCCACCACGACGGCTTGATGCCTCTCGGCAAAGAGCGGCATTCTAACATGATTCCCTATTTCTCGGGGGTGCCTGGGACGCTGGGCACACTCGGAACCGCGGAATCAGTCTGGGCGGCGCCAGCAGAAGGCGCCGCAGGCACGGCGGACGAGGCATCGCCCGCGGACGGCGCCGGCACGGCAACCGAAGGCACCGCCGAGTCCACCGGGGCGGCCTCACTGGCCGGCGCCGTGAAACCCTGCATCACGCCGCCCTCGATGGGCGAGCCCGAGGGATGATGCGCAACCCAGGCCAGACCGCCGGTAGTCGCGAAAAACAGGACCGCGGCCCATTTGGTCGCGCGCGACAGGAAGTTGGCCGCGCCAGCCGAGCCGAACACGCTGCCCGCCGAACCGCTGCCGAACGCAGCGCCCATGTCAGCGCCCTTGCCCTGCTGCAGCAGAACGAGGACGATGATCAGGATCGAGGAAATGACCTGGAGGGTCAACAGGAGCGAGGACAACCATTGCATGATCAGGGGACTCCGGGCCTCAGGCGGCCGCTATATTCAGGAATTCTTCGGCCACCAGCGCGGCGCCGCCCACGAGCGCGCCATCGATGTCGGGCTGTGCGAACAGGCTGGCGGCATTGCCGGCCTTGACGCTGCCGCCGTACAGGATACGGACCTGGCCGGCGCCCCGCTGCGCCAGAGACCGGCGGATGAAGGCATGGACGGCCTGCGCCTGCTCGGGCGTGGCGGTGCGCCCGGTGCCGATCGCCCAGACCGGCTCGTAGGCAAGAACCAGACGCCCCAGGGCCTCGGCGCCGAGGGCCAGCACCGGATCGAGCTGATCGCCGATGACGCACTCGACCTCGCCGGCATCGCGGTCGTCCAGGGTTTCGCCCACACACACCACCGGGGTCAGGCCCGCGACGAGGGCCGTGGCCGCCTTGGCGGCGACCTGGGCGCTCGTTTCGCCGTGCAAGGCACGGCGCTCGGAATGACCGCACAGGACCCAGGAACAGCCGAAATCGGCCAGCATACCGGCCGAAACCTCGCCAGTATACGCGCCCTGCGCATGAACGCTGACGTCCTGGGCGCCCCACGAAATCGGGGACCCCGCGAGGGCATCGCGCAACTGAGCCAGATAGGGAAACGGCGCACACACCACGAGCTCGGTATCCCCGGCCCGCTTTGCGCCCGACACCAGGCCGCCAAGCAGCGCAGCATTGGCTGCGAGGCTGCCGTGCATCTTCCAGTTGCCCATGACGAGGCGCTTGCGGGTATGGCTCATACGTATGGTCGATTCGGGTCGATTCAGTCAGACGGAAACCCATCCGAATCGGGGCATCGAGCGATGCGCCAATTCGGACAGAAATATGGAACCCTGCATTGTAGCGCGTTTGTCCGGATGGCGCCCCCGGCATACGGCAATCGCAAGGACAGCCCCGCCACACGGCCGGCTCGCCCGGGCCTCGCCATCGGCACTTACGAAAAAGGCCCCTTGCGGGGCCTTTCTTGCGATCTCGCGACCGCGATCAGGCGGCTTCGACCGCCTGGGCTTGCGGGCCTTTCTGGCCCATGCCGGCGATGTAGCTGACCCGTTGATTTTCCTGGAGGCTGCGGTGGCCGCTGCCACTGATTTCCGAGAAATGAACGAAAAGGTCCTTGCCGCCGGCCTCAGGCGTGATGAAGCCGAAGCCCTTGTCGTTGTTGAACCATTTGACGATACCAAATTCGCGCTGTGCGCTCATATTGAACTCCTGTTGATTGCGAGCAGATGCTCAGAGGCAGGATCACCAGGCGTAAAATGGTACGAATTGGCACCCCTTGGGTGCGGACGTATGCAAATAACTAACCTAACCATCCATCGGCGCTAAGGGTAAAGCCAGATTGCGTCCTTGTCAACCGGTAGCTTAGATCAAAAACGCCCAGCCGTCCCCGCGGCGGGTGATGCCCAACGATGGTGCCCGAGGCCGGACTCGAACCGGCACACCTTGCGGCCAGGGATTTTCTTGCCACTTCGGCTTTCGCCGCCGGCACGCATGCCGTTCGTGGTCTGGAGCACGCCTTCACCATAGCCTCGCAGCCGTAGGTGCCCGCCGTCTGCTCTCTACACCTTCCCCGCCGTGCGGCGCGGGCTTGGCTCGGCGTTGGCTCGGACGCGCTTGCATCCAGGGCTTTCGCCGACTTTGACGGGTTCCACTCCGGGCGTTTCCCCCCGAAGGCTCAAATTGTTCAAGTCCCTTGTGTCTACCGATTTCACCACTCGGGCCATGCGCTCAAATTCCCGGAGGAACAGACTGTTGGCGGAAGCGGTGAGATTCGAACTCACGGATGGGTCGCCCCATCGCCGGTTTTCAAGACCGGTCCATTCAACCACTCTGGCACGCTTCCACGGGTGAAGGCAGAGAGTGTAGCGCATAATGGGAGGTATTCTCACACTCTCGCCCATTCGGCAGGCCACCGACGCCCGGCACCACCGCAACGGGGGCTTTGCGCGCACACAGGAAGCCCAACGATGCATGCCATTGAAATCTCACAACCCGGCGGTCCCGAGGTCCTGCGCTGGATCGAGCGCCCCGATCCCGAACCCGGCCCCGGCGAAGTCCTGATCGAAGTTGCCGCGGCCGGCGTCAACCGGCCCGATATCTTTCAGCGCCAGGGCAGTTATCCGCCGCCCGCGGGCGCCTCGGACCTGCCCGGTCTGGAGGTCGCCGGCCGGATCATCGGCGGCGATCCGGCCGCTGGCGGATTCGAGATCGGCGACAGTGTCTGCGCCCTGATTGCTGGCGGCGGCTATGCGCAATACTGCGTGGCCCCGGCCGCGCAATGCCTGCCGATCCCCGAGGGCCTGTCCCTCGTCGAGGCGGCGGCCCTGCCCGAGACGTATTTCACCGTCTGGAGCAATGTGTTCGACCGCGGCGCGCTCGCGCCTGGCGAAACCCTGCTGGTGCATGGCGGCGCCAGCGGCATCGGCACCACCGCCATCCGCCTGGCGACCGCGCTGGGTCATACGGTCTACGCCACGGCCGGCAGCGACGCGCGGGTCGAGGCCATCGAGGCGCTGGGCGCGGCGCGCGGCATCAACTACAAGACGCGGGATTTCGCGGCCGACATCCGGGAACTCACCCAGGGGCGCGGCGTGGACGTGATCCTGGACATGGTCGCCGGCGATTACCTGCCGCGCAACATCGAGGCACTGGCCGACGATGGCCGGCTGGTCATCATCGCGCTGCTGGGCGGCGCCAAGGGCACACTGAATTGCGGACAGCTCATGCGCCGGCGCCTGACCGTGACCGGCTCGACCCTGAGAGCCCGGCCGATCGAGGTCAAGGCAGCGATCGCCCGCTCGCTGCGCGAACGGGTGTGGCCGCTGCTCTCGGCCGGCACGATCCGCCCCGTCATCCACGCGACCTTTCCCCTGCGGGAGGCCGCCGCCGCGCATGCCATGATGGACGCGGGCGAACAGGTCGGGAAAATCGTGCTGGTGGCGTGATGACATCAATAAAAAAGGATGCCAGAAAAACGGCATCCTTTTTTATTTAACGGCGGCCCGCAGGCCGCGCAAGGCGCAAAGCCTTATTCCACGATCACCGGAGCCCCCGGCCCGCCCTGGGCCTCGATCCCGCCGATGGCCTTGACCGACAGGCGCAGGCGACCGCGTTCATCGGCCTCGATGACCTTGACGCGCACGGCCTGGCTGACCTTGAGCACATCGTTGATGTCGGCGATGCGATAGTTGGCGATCTCGGAGATGTGCAACAGGCCGTCGCGGCCCGGCAGCACCTGGACGATGGCGCCGAAATCCAGCAGGCGCTGGACGATGCCGTCGTACTCCTGGCCGACCTCGACCTCGGCGGTCAGTTCCTTGATGCGGCGCTCGGCCTCGTGCGCGCGGTCCAGGTCGGCGCTGGCGATGGTGATGGTGCCGTCCTCGCCGATATCGATCTGGGTGCCGGTTTCCTCGGTCAGGGCGCGGATGGTCGCCCCGCCCTTGCCGATCACGTCGCGGATCTTTTCCGGATTGATCTTCAGGCGCAACATGCGCGGCGCGAAGTCGGACAGCTCGGTGCGCGAGCCGTCGATGGCCTCGCGCATCTTGCCGAGGATGTGCAGGCGGCCTTCGCGGGCCTGGGCCAGCGCGACCTGCATGATTTCCTTGGTGATGCCCTGGATCTTGATGTCCATCTGCAGGGCAGTCACGCCAGTCACGGTGCCGGTGACCTTGAAGTCCATGTCGCCGAGGTGATCCTCGTCGCCCAGGATGTCGGTCAGGACGGCGAACTTGCCGCCCTCCTTGATCAGGCCCATGGCGACGCCCGCCACGTGGTCCTGGATGGGCACGCCGGCATCCATCATCGACAGGCTGCCGCCGCAGACCGAGGCCATGGACGAGGAGCCGTTGGACTCGGTGATCTCGGACACCAGACGCAGCGTGTACTGGAAATCCTCGGCATTGGGCAGCAGCGGCAGCAGCGCGCGCTTGGCCAGACGGCCGTGGCCGATTTCGCGGCGCTTGGGCACGCCGAAGCGGCCGGTTTCGCCGGTGGCGAACGGCGGCATGTTGTAGTGCAGCATGAAACGGTCGCGGTACTCGCCCATGATCGAGTCGATGATCTGCTCGTCCTGCCGGGTACCCAGGGTGGTGACCACCAGGGCCTGGGTCTCGCCCCGCGTGAACAGGGCGCTGCCGTGCGCGCGCGGCAGCACGCCCAGGCGGATGCTGATCGGACGCACCGTGCGGGTATCACGCCCGTCAATGCGCGGCTCGCCATTGAGGATCTGGCCGCGGACGATCTGCGATTCCAGGTCGAACAGCATGTTCTCGACCTCGACGCTATCGGGCGCCGCATCGCCGCGCGCGGCCGCATGTTCGGCGAGCTTGCCCTTGACCTCGGCATACACCTCGCGCAGGCGCGTCGTGCGGGCCTGCTTGTCGCGGATCTGGTAGACCTCTTTGAGGGCATCATAGGCGGCGGCCTTGACGGCGGTCGCCAGGACCTCGTTGCGCGGCGCCGGCTGCCAGTCCCATTCAGGTTTGCCAGCCTCGGCCACCAGGTCGTGGATGGCGTTGATGGCGGCCTGCATCTGCTCGTGGCCAAACACCACGGCGCCCAGCATGACGTCCTCGGGCAGTTGCCTGGCCTCGGATTCGACCATCAACACGGCGGCCTCGGTACCCGCCACCACCAGGTCGAGCCGGGATTCACCCTTGAGCTGCGACACGGTCGGATTGAGGACGTACTGGCCATCGATATAGCCGATGCGCGCCGCACCCACGGGGCCATTGAACGGGATGCCCGAGATCGCCAGGGCGGCCGAGGCGCCGATCATCGCCGGGATGTCCGGATCGATCTCGGGATTGACCGACAGAGTATGAATGATGACCTGGACATCGTTGTAGAACCCCTCGGGGAACAACGGACGCAGCGGACGATCGATCAGGCGCGAGGTGAGCGTTTCTTTTTCCGAGGGCTTGCCCTCGCGCTTGAAGAAGCCGCCCGGGATCTTGCCGGCGGCATAGGTCTTTTCGACGTAATCGACGGTCAGGGGAAAGAAATCCTGGCCCGGCTTGGCGGTCCTGGCGGCCACGACCGTGGCGAGCACCACCGTATCATCCACCGACACCAGCACGGCGCCGGAGGCCTGGCGGGCAATTTCGCCGGTTTCCAGGACGACGGTGTGCTGGCCGTACTGGAATGACTTGCTCACTTTGTTAAACATTACAGATTATCCTTACGAATTCTTACGAAAAAAAACCGCGCACGTCGCGAAACAACGTCGCAACGTTCGCGGTTGATGCGCGGGGAGCCAAGCCCCGGGGCATTACTTGCGCAAGCCGAGTTTTTCGATCAGGGCGCGGTACGAATCCGGGCTGCGGCCCTTGAGATAGTCGAGCAGCTTGCGGCGCCGGCTGACCATGCGCAGCAGGCCGCGGCGCGAATGGTGATCCTTGGTGTGCGCCTTGAAGTGACCGGTGAGTTCGTTGATGCGTGCCGTCAACAGGGCGACCTGGACCTCGGGGGACCCGGTATCGCCCTGGGCGCGCTGGAATTGCGCGACGATGTCGGACTTGACGATGTTTGCGACTGCCATTTCATATTCCTCAAAAGACATGCGGCAGCATCGAGGATGCGCTGCCGTGCAATGTGAAAACCTTCGCCCTGAAATCAGGCGAAGCGAACATTATAACGGATTGCAGATCCCGCCGCGAAGGGGCTCAGCTCGGCCCGCCCGGGGGTGTTTCGCCGGCATCGCGCATACGCTGCCCCAGGCGGCGGGCGCGACGCACGCGCCAAAGCCACGTGAACCAGCCCGAAAGGCTGTAGAGCACGAACAGGCCGAACAGCACCACTGGCGGATCGCTGGAAACGAACACGAACCCCGCGACCACCAGCAGGATGCCCCAGAACGGGATGCTGCGGCCCAGGGCAAAGGACTTGCCGCTGAAGAACGGCGCATTGGACACCATCGCCAGACCCGCATAGATCGTCAGCACGAAAGCCGACCAGGACAGCGTGCCATCGGCGAATGAAAACTTGTTGTCCACCGCCAGCCAGACATAGCCCGCGACCAGCGCCGCGGCCGACGGACTGGGCAGGCCCTGGAAATACTGCTTGTCGACCACGCCGATATTGGCGTTGAAGCGCGCCAGGCGCAGGGCGGCGCCGACCACGTAGATGAATGCCGCGAGCCAGCCCCAGCGCCCCAGGCCCTGCAACGACCACTCGTACATCACCAGAGCCGGCGCCATGCCGAAGGAAATCATGTCGGCCAGCGAGTCGTATTGCTCGCCAAAAGCCGACTGGGTATTGGTCAGGCGCGCCACCCGCCCATCCATGCTGTCGAACACCATGGCGAGGAAAATGGCGATCGCCGCCACCTCGAAGCGGTTGTTCATGGCCTGGACCACGGCATAGAAACCCGCAAACAGGTTGGCGGTGGTAAAGGCGTTGGGCAGCAGATAAATGCTGCGGCGCCGGTGGATTTCGTCGTTCATCGGCTCAGGGGTTGGTGATCGCGCCAATACCGGCGCCAGCCGCGGGCGCATCGTTCGCCTCGGGCAGATCGGCGAGGACGGTACTGGTGGCCAGGACCTTGTCGCCGATCGCCACGCGGGGCCGCGCCCCCAGGGGCAAGTATACGTCCACCCGCGAGCCAAAGCGTATGAAACCATAGCGCTGCCCGGCATAGAGGACCTGGCCCGGCGCGGCATGGCACAGGATGCGCTTGGCCACCAGCCCGGCCACCTGCACCGCCGTCACAACGTGCCCGTCCGCGGTATCGAGCACCATCGCATTGCGCTCGTTCTCGAGCGAGGCCTTGTCCAGGGCGGCATTGAAGAACTTGCCCGGGAAATAGGTGATCGAACGCACCTTGCCGTCGACCGGACAGCGATTGGAATGCACGTTGAACACGTTCATGAACACACTGATCTTGAGCGCCTCGCGGCCCGCGTAGGGATCGCGCGCCTCCTCGACGCAGACGATCCGCCCGTCGGCCGGCGAAAGCACGGCGCCCGCGCTCTCGGGCGCCTCGCGCGCCGGGTCCCGGAAGAACTGCAAGGCGAACAATGTGAACAGCCAGAATGGGAGCGACGCCCAGCCCGACCAGAACGACACCAGGACAGAGACGAGCACGGCGGCAGCCAGGATGGGCCAGCCTTCGCGCGCCACCACGGGGTGAGGATAGGGGGGAGTTTTCATCGTAGGCGCAAGGATAACCCAATTCCCCAGGCGGAATCACCTCCGCAGGGAATCAATCCCCGCCGGTGCGGATGCGCTCCGAGCGCCGGCGCAGCAGTTCGATCGACACCAGCAGCGCCATCGACACGATGACCAGCAGCGTGGCTACCGCCAGGATGGTCGGGCTGATCAGCTCGCGCAGCCCGGAGAACATCTGGCGCGGAATCGTCTGCTGTTGCGGTCCCGCCAGAAACAGCACCAGGACGATCTCGTCGAAAGAGGTGACGAAAGCGAACAGCGCGCCCGAAATCACCCCCGGGCGGATGACGGGGAACACCACGTCCCAGTAGACCTTGACGGGCGATGCGCCCAGGCTCAGCCCCGCCCGGTACAGCGACTGGTCGAAGCCGGACATCGAGGCCGTCACCGTGATGATGACGAAAGGCACGCCCAGCGCCGCGTGGGCGATGATGATCCCGGTATAGGTCGCCACCAGATCAAACCGGGAATAGAAAAAGAACATCCCCGCCGCGACGATGATCAGCGGCACGATCATGGGCGAGAGCAGCAGCGCGGTCACCAGCCGCCGGCCCGGCATGTTGGCGCTCGCCAGCCCCACCGAGGCAATCGTGCCCAGCACCGTGGCGATGAGGGTGGCGCAGATGCCGATGAAGAAACTGTTGCGGATCGCCGGCAGCCAGACGCCGCTCTCGGTGATGGCGCGATACCACTTCAACGAATAGGCCTCGGGGTCGAGGCGCAACATGCCCGGCGTGAAAGAAAAAAACGGCTCGGTGTTGAAGGACAGCGGCACGATCACGAGGATCGGCAGGATCAGGAACAGCAGCACCAGCCACGCCAGCGCCTTGAGTGTCCAGGCGCCCAGCCGGTGCCAGGACGAGTAGTAGAGAATCTGCCCCGACATATGCCCTACCCCAGTTTGATGTTGCCCGAACCCACGACCCGGTCGTAGATCCAGTACAGCGCCAGGATCAGCACCAGCAGGAGCGTTCCCAGCGCCGCGGCAAGGCCCCAGTTATTGGTCTGCTGCATGTGAAAGGCGATGATGTTGGAAATCATCTGGCCGTCGGTCCCCCCGACCAGCGCCGGGGTGATGTAGTAGCCGACCGACACGATGAACACCAGCAGCGCGCCGGCGCTCAGGCCCGGCAAGGTCAATGGCAGGTACACCCGGCGAAAGGCCGACAGCGGACTGCTGCCCATCGACACGGCCGCGCGCACATAACTGGGATCGATCCCCCGCATCACGCTGTAGAGCGGCAGAATCATGAACGGCAGCAGAATGTGCGTCATGGCGATGACCGTCGCATAGCGCGTGTACAGCAGGGTCAGCGGCTGATCGATCAGGCCCAGCCATTCCAGCAAGGCATTGGCCACGCCGTTGGACTGCAGAATGGCGATCCAGGCCGTGGTGCGCACCAGCAGCGACGTCCAGAACGGCAGCAGCACAAGCACCAGCAGCATGTTCGAAACCTTGGCCGGCGCATGGGCGAGGTAATACGCCAGGGGATAGCCCAGCCCCATGCACACGAGCGTGATGATCAGCGCCATCAACAGGGTCTTGCCATAGAGATGGAGATAAATCTTCGCCGATTGGCGGACCTGGATGTCCCCATCATGATTCCGTTCGAGGTCGAGCGCCGTCAGGAAATTGGCATCGGTATAGGCCTGCCCGGCACGTTCGAGAGCGCGCCAGACATCGGCCCGCCCCCAGAGCGGACTGGCCTGGACCAGCAGTTCCCGCCCGTCCTGGATGAGCGCTTGCGGGTCCTGGTTGCGCAGCTTGCGCGCGGACGCCTTGATGGCGCTGGAGGCGCCGGGATAGACGCGATTGACCGCCTCGGCCAGGATCCCCGACTGCCGCGTCCGTCCGAGTTCGGCGAGCTCCGCGGCATAGATGGAAAATGTTTCGTCCGGCGGCAGCGCCGCGCCGCTGGAATCCCACTGCGCCAACTGGGACAGGGTCCGGGGAATCAGTTCGGAGACGTTGGGCTGGTAGACGCTGCGATACAGCATCGAGCCGATCGGCGCGAAAAAGGCGAACACGAGGAAAGCCAGCAAAGGCAGCACCAGCAGCAGGCAGTTGCGTTTGTGGCGCAGGACCTCGCGGCGCGCCTGGCGGGCCTCCTCGGGATTCAACGCGGCATCCCCGGCATGTGCGAACGCCCGCCGGGAGGATGCCGCCAGAGGCATGGCGCTTACTTCAACAGCCATTGGTTGAACCGCTCACCCAGAGCTTCGCCATAATCCGACCAGAAATTCCCGTCGGCGCGCAGGCCCTCGTCCACGTGCGTGCTCGGCAGATAGGGCTTGACCTCAGGGTCGAGCAGGGCCTGCGAGGAATGGCGCGGCGGTCCATAGGCGACATCCTGGAAACCCGCCAGCGCCTGAGTGCTGGTCGTGAACGCCACGAAATCCAGCGCGGTCTTGAGCTTGGGCGTGCCCTTGACGATGCCCCAGGCATCCAGGTCGTACACATGGCCGTCCCAGACGATATCGAAGGGCTTGTCGTCGTCGACCATCACTTTGTAGAGGCGGCCATTGGTGCTCTGGACCATCACGACACTGCCGGCATCCAGCAGGCCTGGCGCCTGGGACCAGCTGTCGAACCACACGATCTGCGGCTTGATGGAGTCCAGCTTGGCAAAGGCCCGGTCCTGGCCCTCGGGCGTGGCCAGCACTTTGTAGACATCGGCGGGCGCCACGCCATCGGCCATCAAGGCCCACTCGAGCGTCACCTGCGGTTTCTTGCGCAGGCCGCGCTTGCCTGGGAATTTCTGCAAGTCGAACAGATCCTTGATCGACGTCGGCGCCGTCTTCAACGCGTCCTTGTTGTAGCCATACACCGTGCTCCAGAGGATCTCGCCGACACCGCACTCGTTCGAGAGCGCATCGGGAAAGAAATCCTGAGCCGCGGGCGTCCCATCGGCGCCGGCAAGCAGAATATCGCGCGGAATCACCTCGAGCAGCCCCTCGGAGCAGGCCCGTTCGAGATCGATGGTCTCGATGTCGACCACGTCCCACTGGATGTTGCCGGATTCGACCTGGGCCTTGATCTCGGCCACCCCGCCCGTGTAGTTCTGGAACAGGACCTTGTTGCCGGTCTTGGCCTCGTAGGGATCGATCTGATGCTTCTGCTGGGCCGCGCCATAGGCGCCGCCGAAAGACACGGCCGTCAGCGTCTCCGCCGCGGCCGCGGACGACAGGCCCGCCATGAGGCCGCAAGACAGCAAAGCGGCACAAAAGGATCTTTTCATCTGCATAGGTTTTCCTCCTTGGGGAATGATGCGGGTACGCCGTGTGCCGGCCGGACTCAGCCCTGGAAGGCGATGCCGTGCGGATCGGCCCAGCCGACCCGGGCCGCCTGCCCTTGCGCAAAGTCCGGCGCGTCGGCGCTATTGAGTGCCTTGACGATGATCTGGTGCCCTCCTGAGAGTTCAAAGAAATAGCGGATGAAGTCGCCCACATAGTGACGGGCGATGAACTTGACCTCGATCCGGTTGTCGAGCGCCTGGCCCGCGTGCTCGATGACCAGTTTTTCCGGCCGCACCGACACGATGCAGGCGCCGTCGCCGCCCACGCAGGCCGCGGCGCGGGCCGACACCTCGGAGCCATCGGGCATGCGCACCCGCGCATAATCGCCGCGCCGCCCCTGGATGTCGCCGGGGATGAGGTTGTTCTCGCCGATGAAGTCCGCCACGAAGGCGTTGGCCGGACGCTCGTAGAGTTCATCGGGCGGGGCGTACTGCTGCACCACGCCCTGATTGAAAACCGCGATCCGGCTGGACATGGTCAGCGCCTCGACCTGATCGTGCGTCACATAGACCACCGTGAAGCCCAGGCGCTGATGCAGGCGGGTGATCTCGAACTGCATCTGCTCGCGCAGTTTCTTGTCCAATGCCCCGAGAGGCTCGTCCATGAGGACCAGCATGGGTTCGAAAATCAGGGCGCGCGCCAGCGCCACGCGCTGACGCTGGCCGCCCGAGAGCTGCCCGGGATAGCGGCGCCCAAAATCCTCGAGTTCGATCAGTTTCAGGTATTCCGCCACGCGCTGATCGATCCGCGCGCGCGGCATCTTGCGCACCGTGAGCGGATAGGCCAGGTTCTCGGCGATTGTCATGTGCGGGAACAGGGCATAGTTCTGAAACACCATGCCGATGTTGCGCTTGTAGGGCGGCAGGCGGGTAAAGGGCTGTCCCTTGATCAGGATGTCGCCGCTGGTGACGCTCTCGAAACCCGCCAGCATCATCAGGACGGTGGTCTTGCCCGAGCCCGACGGCCCCAGCAGGGTGATGAACTCGCCCTCGGCCACATCGAGGTTGAAGTCTTTGACGACCAGGGATTTCTGATCGTAGCTTTTCTTGACATTGACGGCACGCAAAAAGCCGGAATCTGTCATGTGTCTCCATCCATGTTGCGGCGCTCTGTAAACCACGATCGGCGCCGTACCGATATTGTCCGGTTCAGTATAATCAGCGCGCCGCGAAGGCCGGCAACACGGTAACTATTTCAATTGTCAACCGTATTGGAAAACAGGGAGACTGCTGTATTGGTTTGCCGGCTGGCCGGCCCCAAACAAAAAAACGGGGCGCGCGGCATTCCATCCGCGCGCCCCACAGCGCCAGGCCCGCAGGCCCGGCGCGAGTACTGCGATCAGTTCCTGGTCTGGTCGACCAGTTTGTTGGCGGCGATCCAGGGCATCATGGCGCGCAGCTTGGCGCCGACCTGTTCGATCTGCGATTCGGCATTCAGGCGGCGGCGCGAAGTCAGCTCGGGCGCGCCAGCGGCATTTTCCAGGATGAAGTTCTTGGCATAGACGCCGGACTGGATGTCGGCCAGGCACTGGCGCATAGCCTGGCGCGTGGCGTCGGTGACGACGCGCGGCCCGGTGACATACTCGCCGTATTCGGCATTGTTCGAGATCGAGTAGTTCATGTTGGCGATGCCGCCCTCGTAGATCAGGTCCACGATGAGCTTGAGCTCGTGCAGGCATTCGAAATACGCCATCTCGGGCGCGTAGCCTGCCTCGACCAGGGTCTCGAACCCGGCCTTGATCAGCTCGACGGTGCCGCCGCACAGCACGGCCTGCTCGCCGAACAGGTCCGTCTCGGTTTCCTCGCGGAAATTGGTCTCGATGATGCCGGCGCGCCCGCCGCCATTGGCCATGGCGTAGGACAGGGCCAGATCACGCGCCTTGCCGCTGACGTCCTGGTGCACCGCGATCAGGTGCGGCACGCCGCCGCCCTGGGTGTAGGTGTTGCGCACCGTATGGCCCGGGGCCTTGGGGGCGATCATGATCACGTCGATGTCGGCGCGCGGCACGACCTGGCCGTAGTGCACGTTGAAGCCGTGGGCAAAGGCGAGCGCCGCGCCCGCCTTGATGTTGCCCGCGATCTGGCTGCGGTAGACCTCGCCGATGTTCTCGTCGGGCAGCAGCACCATGACCACGTCGGCGGCCTTGACCGCCTCGGCCACCTCCTTGACCTGCAGGCCGGCGCCCTCGGCTTTCTTCCAGGAGGCGCCGCCCTTGCGCAGGCCGACGGTCACGTTCACGCCCGAGTCGTGCAGGTTCTGGGCGTGGGCATGGCCTTGCGAGCCGTAGCCGATGATGGCGACGTTCTTGCCCTTGATCAGGGACAGGTCGCAGTCTTTGTCATAGAAAACTTTCATGGGATGACTCCGGGTTGTTCTTGGATTCGGGTTGAAAAAAGGTAGGCCGGATCAGATCTTGAGCACGCGTTCGCCGCGCCCCACGCCCGATACGCCGGTGCGCACGGTTTCCAGGATGGCGGTACGGTCCAGGGCGCCGATGAACGCCGCGATCTTTTCCTGCATCCCCGTGAGCTCGATGGTATAGGATTTGTCGGTGACGTCGATGATGCGGCCGCGAAAAATCTCGGCCATGCGCTTCATTTCCTCGCGTTCCTTGCCCACGGCGCGGACCTTGATCAGCATGAGTTCGCGCTCGATGTGGGCGCCCTCGGACAGGTCGACGACCTTGACGACGTCCACCAGCCGGTTGAGGTGCTTGGTGATCTGCTCGATGATTTCATCGGACCCCTGGGTGACGATGGTCATGCGCGAGAGCGTGGCGTCCTCGGTGGGGGCGACAGTCAGGGTTTCAATGTTGTAGCCGCGGGCCGAGAACAGCCCCACCACCCGGGACAGCGCGCCCGGCTCGTTTTCCAGCAGAATGGATATCACGTGTTTCATGGTCTTCCCCTTACAGATCCTCTGAGCCCAGCAGCATTTCAGTCAGGCCGCGACCGGCCTTGACCATGGGCCAGACGTTCTCGGTCTGGTCGGTGATGAAATCCATGAAGACGAGTCTGTCCTTGTACTTGGTGAACGCCTCGCGCAATGCCGGCTCGACGTCGGCGGGTTTCTCGATGCGCATGCCCACGTGGCCATAGCTCTCGACGAGCTTGACGAAATCGGGCAAGGCATCCACATAGGACTCCGAGTAGCGCGAGCCATACTCGATCTGCTGCCACTGGCGCACCATGCCCAGATAGCGGTTGTTCAGGCACAGCACCTTGGGCGTGAGCCGGTACTGGCTGCAGGTGGAAAGCTCCTGGATGTTCATCTGGATCGAGCCCTCGCCGGTGATCACGGCGACGTCGCGGTCCGGATTGGCCATCTGCACGCCCATCGCATAGGGCAACCCGACGCCCATCGTCCCCAGGCCGCCGGAATTGATCCAGCGGCGCGGCTCGGGGAACGGATAGTACTGCGCCGCCCACATCTGGTGCTGCCCCACATCCGAAGTGACGAAGGCCTGGCCGCGGGTGACCTCCCAGAGTTTCTGGATGACGAACTGTGGCTTGATCACCGTCTCGGACGCCTCGTATGCCAGGCATTTCTTTTCCCGCCAGGCATCGATCTGGCGCCACCAGGACTCGAGCGCGCCCTGTTCGGCGCCCTTTTCGGCCAGCGCCTGGCCATACAGGCCGATGAAATCCTGCAGCACATCCTTGACGTCGCCGACGATGGGCACATCCACGCGCACCCGCTTGGAGATCGAGGACGGATCGATGTCGATGTGCACGATCTTGCGGGGCACCTGCGCGAAATGGCGCGGATTGCCGATGACGCGGTCATCGAAACGCGCGCCGATGCCGATCAGCACGTCGCAATTCTGCATCGCCATGTTGGCTTCGTAGGTGCCATGCATGCCCGGCATGCCGACGGACTTGGGATCGGTCCCGGGCAATGCGCCCAGGCCCATCAGGGTCGTGGTGCAGGGCGCGCCGGTCATGTTGACGAGCTTGCGCAACTCGTCGGCGGCGTTGGCCAGCACCACCCCGCCGCCCGCGTAGATCATCGGGCGCTCGGCGGCCAGCAGCATCTGCACGGCCTTTTTGATCTGGCCCTGATGACCCTTGGTCACCGGCGAATACGAACGCATGACGGTCTCGCCGCGCTTGGGCGTGAACTTGCACATCGCCACGCTGACGTCCTTGGGCACATCGACCAGCACCGGGCCGGGACGGCCGGTGCGCGCGATGTAGAAGGCCCGGCGCATGGTTTCGGCCAGATCCTTGACGTCGCGCACGAGAAAATTGTGCTTCACACAGGGCCGCGTAATCCCCACGGTATCGCATTCCTGGAAGGCATCCTGGCCAATTGCCTGGCAAGGCACCTGCCCGGTGATGACGACCATGGGGATGGAATCCATGTAGGCCGTGGCGATGCCCGTCACGGCATTGGTCACGCCCGGTCCGCTGGTCACCAGCGCGACGCCGACCTTGTTCGAAGAACGCGAATAGGCGTCCGCGGCATGTATGGCGGCCTGCTCGTGGCGCACCAGAATGTGCTTGAACGCGTCTTGCTTGTAGATGGAGTCGTAGATGTAGAGGACTGCGCCGCCAGGGTAGCCAAAGACATGGTCTACGCCTTCCTCGATGAGACAACGCACGATGATATCGGCGCCATTGAGTTCCATGATGATTTCCTTTCATGACCAGCGCGACGCACCAACCGGCCCTCGATGGCCCGGGTCAGTACCGGCAACCCTCAGCATGAACCGGCGCTGCGCGATTCACGGAATCGCTTTGCCCGGACACCCTGCGGAACCAGCCTGCACCCATTGACACGCGACGCAAGCGTTCATTGAACGCGGGAGGTAGAAATGGAAGTCCCGGCTCAGGCTTGTGGCGCGGCCAGGGACAAACGAATAACAGGCGCCGGAACCAGGTGTGTGGCCTGGGCATGCGCCAGTAAAAATCCGGTCGTGCGTGGCGACCGGCGAGCTACTTTACCGCGTTGCAGCAAGGGCTGCAAGCTGCGGCGGCGACAGGCTGCCACGGGATCACCGTTTTCCCTATACTGCTGTTTTGCCGCCGTTGGCCCACGCGCACCACCGCATGAGCTCATTCCTCGCCCAGTTCCAGCGATTCATCTACAGCCATTATTTCTTTGGCGGCCTGCGTCAGGCAGTGGGCGTCCTGCTGCCAGCGATGGTCGTCGTCGGCCTGCTCCAGCTGTACGCCATCGGCATGATCGCAGCCATCGGCGCCTCTTGCGTGGCCGTGCTCGACCAGCCTGGCGGGCCGCGCCGCTACGGAATCAACGGCATGCTGGCGGCGCTGCTGCTGGGATCACTGACCGCGGCCATCGGCGGCCTGGCCTCGGGCCACCCCGTCATGGTGTGGCTCGCGGTGCCGCTGCTGTGCTTCGTCTTCTCGATGTTCACGGTGTTCGGACGGCAAGGCGGCCTGCTGGGCTTCGCCTGCCTGCTGATCATGACGCTGACCATGCGCACGCCGCTGTCGACCGCCGACGTCCTGCAGCATACCGCCTACTCATTCCTGGGCGGCATGTTCTATCTGGCCTATAGCGCCATCGTCCATCGCCTGCTGTGGCATCGCGAAGAACAACAGGCCCTCTCCGCGGCGCTGTTCGCGACGGCCGACTACATGTCGGCGCGCGCCCGCTTCTACGACATCGACATCGACCTCGAAGACAGCTACCGCAAGCTGATCCGGACGCAGGCCCTGATGACCGAGGCCCATCAGGCGGCCCGCGACATGGTCCTGCGCGAACTCCCTCGCGGCAAACCCGGACGCGGCGACCGGCTGCGGCAGAGTTCGCTGAACATCTTCATCGACATGGTCGGGCTGCTCGACACCATGCTGGCCACGCATACCGACTATGCGACCTTGCGCCGCACCCTGCCCGACAGCGACATCCTGCTGTTCGTGCGCGATGCGCTGAACAAGCTGTCGGCAAATGTGTCCGGCATCGCCCTGAACACCGCCCGCAACCGCCATACGCGCGAACGCAACAGCGTCAAGGCCGAGCTGCGGGCGCTGGAATACGAAATGGAGCAGGCGCGCATCCAGGGAATGGAGACGGCGCAGCCTGAAATCTATGCCCTCCTGGTCCAGATCCAGCGGCGGATGCGCAACATGACGCGCCTGGTGGATCGCATGGCCGGCCATTCCGAACACGCGCAGAACCAGAACGCGCCGCCCCCCGCCAACCTGCGCCTGGACAAATCGCTGAATCGCTTCCTCACCCGCCGGAAATGGCGCCTGAGCATGCTCACCAGCAATCTGCGCCGCGACTCGCCGCATTTCCGCCATGCCCTGCGGGTGGCCATCGCCGCACTGCTCGCCATGACGGTGGCGGCGGTGCTGAGCGCCCTGCCGCTGTTGCGCAACGTGGCGCCAGGCATGGCGGCGCACGGCTACTGGATCATCCTCACCGTGATCGTCATCATGAAGCCCGGCTTTGCGCTGACCCGCCAGCGCAACGGCTGGCGCCTGACCGGCACCCTGATCGGCTGCGCGGCGGCGCTGGGGTTGTTCGCGCTGACCCACAGCAGCACCACATTGCTGCTCATCCTGGTGGTGTGCAGCATCCTGGGCTACAGCCTGGTGCAAGTGCATTACATGCTCTCGGCCGTGTTCAATACCGTATTCGTGCTGCTGGTATTCCATTTCCTGGTCCCGGGATCGAACGCCGTCATCGGCGAACGCCTGATCGACACCCTCATCGGCTCGGCCCTGGCCCTGAGTTGCAGCTACATCCTCCCCTCCTGGGAACGCAACGTCATGGGCCCCCTGGCGGCAGCCCTGCACCGGGCCGACCAGCGTTTTCTCCAGACCGGACTGGCCTACGCCCAGGCCGCGCGCGCCGCGCGCGCAACGGGCGGCGATGGCGACGCCCTGGTGCGCGAAGCGGACACGAATTGGCGCGTGGCGCGCAAGAACGTATACGTCGCATTCGGGAACTTCGCCTCGGCGTTCTACCGGATGATGGACGAACCGGTGCGCCGCCAGCGCCACGTCCCCGAGCTCAACAACCTGATGCTCCAGCATCATGCCCTGGCCTCGCAGATCTCGGCGGCCATCCCGATCCTGGCGCAACAGGACCACGTCCCGGACGGCATCCAGCAAGCGCTGGATGCCACGCAAGCCTACCTCGAAGACCGCGACATGGCCGCGCCCACCACACTCGAAACCGAAGGCGAACTGGCCACCCTGGCCTATCCCCTGCGCCAGATGGTCAAAGCCGCCGGCCTCATCCGCCATGAAATGCATGGCTTGGCGCTGGACATAATGGTCGCTCGTTAGTCGAAGGCGGAAACCTCAAAACGGCCCCTTGAACACAAAATACGCGCCCGCGCAGATCAGGGCGAAGCCGATCGCGTGGTTCAAGGTCAGGGCCTCCTTGAGGTACAGGGCCGAAAACCCCGCGAAAACCACCAAGGTAATGACCTCCTGGATCGTCTTCAACTCGGCCGCCGAATACACCGCATGACCAAGCCGGTTCGCGGGCACCGCCAGGCAATACTCGACCAGGGCAATCGACCAGCTGATCAGAATCACCTTGACCAGCGGGCTGTTGGGAAACTTCAGGTGCCCATACCAGGCGATGGTCATGAACACGTTGGACATGAACAGCAGGCCGATCGGCAGAAACTTGTGCATGATTTCTTGTTCTGTTTGATGGATCCATGCGGGATGCGAACACCCTGGCTCAGACCGGGCGCCGGAACACCAGCCGGTCAGCCGACGATGCGTCGGGCGCATAGGCATAGCCCCCGGCATCGAAGCCGCAGAGCTCCCCGACGGTTTCGATCCTCTGGTCGATCACATACCGCGCCATCAGGCCCCGCGCCCGCTTGGCATGAAAGCTGATGACCTTCCAGACGCCATTCTTTTCATCCTGGAACACGCACTCCACCACGCGGGAGCGCAGCGCCGCGCAGTCCACGGATTTGAAATACTCATTGGACGCCAGGTTGAGCAGCACGCGCTCGCCGGACAAGGCATCCAGGCGCCGGTCCAGCTCCTGCGCGATCCGCTCGCCCCAGAAGGCATAGAGGGTGGCGCCCCGGGCCGTCCGCAAGCGCGTGCCCATTTCGAGGCGATGGGGCTGGATCAGGTCCAACGGCCGCAGCACCCCATAAAGGCCGCTGAGAATGGCCAGGTGATCCTGCGCCCAGTCGAGCTGCGCATCGGAGAGCTCCGCCGCGCGCAGGCCTTCGTAGACATCGCCATTGAAGGCCAGGGCCGCCGGGCGCGCATACTGGGTATCCGGATCATCCACCCAGGCGGCATAGCGCCCGGCATTCAGGTTCGCGAGCGCATCCGACAGGCCCATGAGTCCGGCCAGATCACCGGCCGACAGCCGCCGCAGCCCCTGGACCAGCTCGCGCGTATCGTCGGAGAACACGGGCAACGACCGGCGCGTGGTACGCACCGGCGAATCGTAGTCCAGCTTCTTGGCCGGAGACAGGACCATGAGCATCGCAAAAACTCCTTCAGCGCGCGGTCCAGCCGCCGTCGATCGACAGCGTGGTGCCCGTCATTTGCGCCGCCGCATCCGAGGCGATGAACACCGCCGCCTGTCCGAGCTGCTGCGGTGTGACGAACTCCAGGGACGGCTGCTTTTCGGCCAGCAGCTCGCGGGCGGCCTCCTCGATGCCGATGCTTTTTTGCGTGGCTGCTGCCTGGATCTGCTTTTCCACCAGAGGCGTCCGGACCCAGCCCGGGCAAATGGCATTGCAGGTCACGCCCGTGCCGGCATTCTCGAGCGCGGTCACCTTGGTCAAGCCAACCACCCCGTGCTTGGCGGCGACATAGGCCGATTTGTTGACCGAGGCCACCAGGCCGTGCGCCGAGGCAATGTTGATGATCCGGCCGAATTTCTGCCGCTTCATGGCCGGCAACGCCGCCGCCGAGCAATGGAACACGGCGCCGAGATTCAGGGCAATGATGGCGTTCCATTTGTCGATCGGGAAATCCTCGATCAGGTCCGTGTGCTGGATGCCGGCATTGTTGACCAGGATGTCGATCCCGCCCAGCGCCTGGATCGACTGGGCGATGAACGCCCGGGCGGCCTGCGCATCCATCAGGTCGGCATTCAGATACACGGCCTTGATCCCGAATTCCTTTTCAAGACCGGCGCGCTCGCGTTCGATCGCGTCGGCATCGCCAAAGCCGTTGATGACGAGATCCGCTCCCTGGCGGGCCAATTCCTGCGCAATCGCCAGACCGATACCACTGGTAGAGCCGGTGACGACCGCTTTTTTGCCTTTGAGCATGGGATAACTCCTTGTGGAATGTTCGGAAAAGATCGATCTCCAGTGTAACGCGCCATACCGCGGCCACCCGTGCCCCGCCAATCGCGGATACAGAGGCAAGTTGGCCTCGCGGCGAGATCGCTAACAAGTTAGTTGATTTAGCGCAAAAGACCTTTCTGTGATCCAGGTTATAAAGCCGTTGAAATCCTGCACAGGCCCTCGTGCCGCAGTTTCACAGGCGGGGCCTGTCGCATTGCAATGCATAGCGATGGCGCAGCCATCCCCATGATTTTTCTTTCTGCATTCCATCCCGACTCGCAACGCCTGCCCACTGATCGACTTGTTCAGCCGTTCCTGAACAGTTTTTTTCCCAAACACTGAAAGTCTGACAAATCCGGGGAACTTAGTTCACGGAAGCAGGTCAGACATCCCTCATTTTCACGGAGCTTTAAGCATGAAGTTATTTTGCGCCACCAGCCTGCTGGCGAGTGTTGGAATCCTGGCCTGTGCGCAAACGGCGTTCGCCAGCAACGGCACCATCGCTTTCGATGGTGAAATCACGGCCGCGACCTGCACCATCACCAACGCTAATAATGGGAACTACAGCGTTGCCCTGCCAAAGCTCAGCAGCAGCGTATTTCACGATATTGCTGATACGGCCGGCTGGACAGCCTTCGATATCAAACTGACCGGCTGCAGCCCGGCCTCTGGCAGCGTTCAAGCCTACTTCGAGGCGGGTCCCACCGTCGATGCCGAGTCGGGTCGGTTGAACAATCTGGCCGCGGATGGCGCGGATGTTCAAATCCAGTTGCGCGACCTCGATGGCACCACGCCCATCGCCGTGGGGTCGGCCAGCGCTCAGTTCGAGTCCATCAACCCCGACGGTACCGCTACGCTGAACTATATCGCCGGCTATTACGCACTGGCTGCCGCCGTCAATCCTGGCCTAGTCACCAGCTCGGTGACTTACACCCTCGCCTATCAATAAACCCATCAGGCTTACGGCGCCAACCGGCGCCCGTCCAAGCCCCTTCGAACGGTCGTTCGTGCCACAGCAAGACGACCGAACGCCCAGACCCGGCACAACCGGGTTCCAGGCGAAATCGAGCAGAAATCATCATGCGTTTCCACCGTACCCCATTCCTCTTTCTGTCGGCATTGACACTCGTCCTGACCACCGCATCCACGACCACACAGGCCGCCGTCGTCATCAGCGCCACGCGCGTCATCTACGACGCAGCAAAAGGCGAAACAACCGTCAAACTGACCAACAATGGGCAGTCGCCCAGCCTGGTGCAGTCCTGGCTGGATACCGGCGCCTTGCAGGCCGAGCGCGACACGCTGGAGGTCCCCTTCGTCGTTTCGCCGCCCATGGCGCGCATCGATCCGGGCAAGAGTCAGACCCTGCGCATCCTGTATTCGGGCGAACCCCTGCCCCAGGACCGCGAAAGCCTGTTCTGGCTCAATGTGCTGGACATCCCCCCAAAGGCCGATGCCAGTCGGGGCGATAACCTGCTGCAATTGTCGTTTCGCACGCGTATCAAGTTCTTCTTCCGGCCTGCCGACCTCGCAGGCACAGCGATCGATGCGCCCGCCCAATTGACCTGGCAACTGGCAGCATCAGGCGCCCGTCCAGTGCTGCGGGTGTCCAACCCCACGCCTTACCACATCAGCTTCTCCACGGTCGAGCTCGTCACTGGCGGGCAGACCCTGGCGGTGAAAGAGCCCGGCATGGTCGCCCCGTTCGAGACGCGCGATCTGGCGCTGCCGCAACCGGCCGCCAAGTCCGCCGGCGCCCAAGTCCGCTACCAATTCATCAATGACTACGGCGGTGTTGGCAAGGGCGAAGCCGCGCTGCACTGATCCATACCGTAAAGCATTCCGACCCGCCGGCCGCGCTCGGGACAAAGCACCAATGCCGCGGCATGCAGACAAACATGCTCTCATTTCAGAAATATTTATCGCCTCCGCGATATCTCTGTCGGTTGATCCCGGCATTGTTTGTCGGTAGCGCCTGGA
>JBEBRQ010000026.1:0-40623 GCA_040394755.1 Castellaniella defragrans
GCGAGCATGGCGCCGACGATGACGATGGCCGAGATGGCATTGGTGACCGCCATCAGCGGGGTGTGCAGGGCGGGGGTGACGTTCCAGACGACATGGAAGCCCACGTAGATGGCCAGCACGAAGATGATGATGTTGACGAGTGTCGGATTGACGGCTTCCATTAGGCGCTCCTGAGAACCTGGCCGTCTTTGCAGACCATGCAGGCTTTGACGATTTCATCATCCTCGGCCAAGGCGAGGCGACCCTCGGCGTCGGCGACCAGTTTCATGAAATCGAGGATGTTGCGGGCGTACAGCGCCGATGCGTCGGTGGGCAGCAGGGCCGGCAGGTTGGTGATGCCGACCAGGGTGACGCCGCCGTGCTGCACGACCTGATCGCGCACCGAGAGCGGGCAGTTGCCGCCGCGCTCGACGGCGAGATCGACGATGACCGAACCTGGTTTCATGGCCTCGACGGTCTCGGCCTGGATCAGGGTGGGCGCGGGCCGTCCGGGGATCAGGGCTGTGGTGATGACGATGTCGGCCTGCTTGCAGCGTTCGGCCACCAGCGCCGCCTGACGCGCCATCCAAGCCGCGGGCATGGGGCGCGCGTAGCCGCCCACGCCCTTGGCGATTTCGCGTTCCTCATCGGTTTCATAGGGCACGTCGATGAACTTGGCGCCCAGGGATTCGACCTGCTCGCGCGCGGCTGGCCGCACGTCCGAGGCCTCGACCACGGCGCCCAGGCGCCGGGCGGTGGCGATGGCCTGCAGGCCGGCCACGCCCGCGCCGAGGATCACCGCGCGGGCCGCCTTGAGCGTGCCGGCGGCGGTCATCATCATCGGAAAGATCCGGCCATAGTATTGCGAGGCGAGCAGCACCGCCTTGTAGCCGGCCAGGTTGGCCTGCGAGGACAGTACATCCAGGCTTTGGGCGCGGGTGATGCGGGGGGCGGCCTCGAGCGCGAAAGCCGTCAGGCCGGCGTCGGCCATGGCTTGCAGATTGTCGCGGTCGAACGGGTCGAGCATACCCACGAGCAGGGTGCCGCGCGTCATCCGCGACCGTTCGTCCGCATTGGGCGCGCGCACCTTGAAGACCAGTTCGCCGGCGAGCGCCGCGGTGGCGTCGACGAGCTGGGCGCCGGCCTGCTCGTATTCCGTGTCCGGATAGTGCGCGGCCTCGCCAGCGCCGCGCTCGAGCAGGATCTCGTGGCCGGATTTGACGAGTTTCTTGACCGTCTCCGGGGTGGCGGCGACCCGGGTCTCGCCAGAATATGTCTCGCGTGGGATGCCTATCCGCATAGTTCTTCCGCCCTCTGATCGTTCATTGAACGCTCCCTTTCTTTGACTGATTTTTTATTGGCTGGCGGCCAGCGCCTGATCCAGATCGGCCAGAATGTCGTCGATGTGCTCGATCCCGATCGATAACCGGATCATATCCTCACTCACGCCGGCGCGCACGAGTTCCTCGGGGCTGAGTTGGCGGTGCGTGGTCGAGGCCGGGTGGCAGGCGAGGGACTTGGCGTCGCCGATGTTGACCAGGCGCAGGATGAGCTGCAGCGCATCGATGAATTTTGCGCCCGCCTGGATTCCGCCCTTGATGCCGAAGGACAGGATGCCGGCCGGCAGGCCGCCCATGTATTTCTTTGCCAGGGTGTGTTCGGGGTGACTGTCGAGGCCGGCGTAGTTCACCCAGGCGACGGCCGGGTGCGCGTCGAGAAATTTGGCCACGGCCAGGGCGTTGCTGTTGTGGCGTTCCATGCGCAGCGCCAGGGTCTCGATGCCTTGCAGGATCAGGAAGGCGTTGAAGGGCGACAGCGCGCCGCCGGTGTTGCGCAAGGGAACCACGCGGCAGCGCCCGATGAAGGCTGCCGGGCCGAAGGCCTCGGTATAGACCACGCCGTGGTAGGACGGGTCGGGCTCGTTGAGCATGGGGAAGCGGTCTTTGTGCTTGGCCCAGGGGAAAGTGCCGCTATCGACGATGGCGCCCGCGATGCTGTTGCCGTGGCCGCCCATGTACTTGGTGAGCGCATGCACGACGATGTCCGCGCCCCACTCGATGGGCCGGCACAGCGCCGGGGATGCCACGGTGTTGTCGACGACCAGCGGGACCCCGTGGCGGTGGGCGGCCTGGGCGAGCGCCTCGATGTCGACGATATTGCCGGCCGGGTTGCCCACGGATTCGCAGAACACCGCCTTAGTCTTGTCGTCGATCAGGGCCTCGAGCGCGGCCACGTCATCGTGCGGCGCGAAGCGGACCTCGATGCCCTGGCGCGGGAACGTGTGGGCGAACAGGTTGTAGGTGCCGCCGTAGAGCTTGCTGGTCGAGACGATGTTGTCACCGACCTGGGCCAGAGCCTGGATGGTGTAGGTGATGGCGGTCATGCCCGAGGCGACGGCCAGCGCCGCAATGCCGCCTTCGAGCGCGGCCACGCGCTGTTCGAGGACGTCGTTCGTCGGGTTCATGATCCGGGTGTAGATGTTGCCCGGGACCTTCAGGTCGAACAGATCGGCGCCGTGCTGCGTGTTGTCGAAGGCGTAGGAGGTGGTCTGATAGATGGGCACCGCGACCGACTTGGTCGTGGGGTCGGGTGAATAGCCGGCGTGGATGGCGAGGGTGTTGAATTTATGGCTCATGGTGTGTCCTGTCGTATTCCAGGGGGAAGGGAACGCCCAATCGTAACGGTTGAACCTGGTTTCCGGCAGAAATTTCTTGAATGACATTATTCTCACGGGTTATATACAACATTCCAGACTCTGCTGTCGATAGTGGTGTCAGGCGAAACAGAATGTATGGGAGGTGCCATCGGCGTCGTATGCGGCGGCGGCATGGGTTAGCATTCTGAAATATTGCCTGCCGGATGGCGGGTCATAGTCATCAGGTGAGTTCGGGATTGATATGCATGTCTGGTTAAAGCGGGTCGTATTCGGCTTGGTCTTTGTGGTGATCGCCGCGACCGTGGGCCTGGCGATTTTCCTGTTGACCTTCAATCCGAATGCCTACAAGGACAAGCTCCAGGAGCTCGTCTACGCGCACTACCAGCGCACCTTGACGATCGGCGGCGATATCGGGCTTTCGCTGTTTCCGCGCATCGGGTTGTCGGTGCGCGACGTGGCCTTGTCCAACCGGGGCAGCAAGGATATCTTTGTATCGATCGATAGCGCACGCTTCGCCGTGGCGATCTGGCCGCTGTTGTCCAATCAGCTGGTGGTCGATCACGTGGCGGTCAGCGGCCTGAAGGCCTGGGTCACGCGCGATGCCGAGGGGCGGTTCAATTTCAGTGATCTGGTCGATTCCGAGCCGGTGGTCGCTGCGCTACCTGCCGCAGGTACGGCAGCCGCGCCCGCGGCGCTCGCGGCCGGGGTCCGGCGGGCCGATCTGGACATCGATATCGCGGGCCTGGAGCTCAAGGATGGCCAGGTTCATTACCTGGACGAGAGCAATGGCATGTCGGCGACGGCCACAGGGATCGAGGCGGTGACTGGCCGGGTGACCTATGACCAGCCCTTCGATGTTTCGATCAAGGGTGACCTTGTGGGCCAGTCTCCGGTGCTGGACGCGCACTTCGAGGCGCAGGCGCTGTTGCGTCTGAACTCGGCGGCGCGTGGTTACGGGGCGCAAAAGATCAATGTCCAGTTGACGGGGCGCGTGGACGATCTGGACAAGGCTGCGGCGGGACTCAAGGGCAATCTGGCTTATAGCGGGACCGAGCGTCTTTTCTCCGCTGGCAACCTCGAACTGACGGTGTCCGGCGATATGTTGGGCGCCCATCCCGTCAGCGGTCTGAAGATCACGCTGTCCGCGCCCCAGATCCGGCTGGATCAGCGCAATACCGAGCTGCAGATCGACAAGCTCGCGCTGCGTGCTTCGGGCAAGGGCGAGCGTGGCGATATGGAGCTGGTGTTCGATGCGCCGGCTCTGGCGATTTCGCCTGAATCCGCGCAGGGCGATCCGGTGACGGGGACGGTCAAGGTGACGGGTGCGGACAAGCTCGCGCTCACGTTCGGACTCGAGGGGCTCTCGGGCAATGCCAACGAACTGCGCCTGCGGGCGATGACGCTGGATGGCGGGATCACCCGGGGAGATCGTCTGACGCGGTTGCAGCTCGCCTCGCCCGCGACCTGGGACCGGTCGCTGCGCAAGGGCTCGCTATCGGCGATCAAGGGCGATCTGAGCATCCTGGATCCGGCCTCGCAGGCGCCCGCTTTCGAGTTCCCGATGATCGGCAGCGTGCACCTGGACCAGATCAGGGACACCCTGGATGCCGACATCAACGCGGTGATCGAAGGCGGCCAGTTCTCGTTCAAGTCCCAGACGCAGCGCCTGGCCGATCCGCAGACGCAGTTCTCGCTCACGGCAGACAAACTCGACCTGAACCGCTGGCTTGCGCCCAAGGCCGATGCCGCCAAGGCGCCAGAGGATGCCGCTGCCGCGCCGGCCCCTGCGGATGGCGAGGAGGCCGCCGCGGTATCCGCCGCATCACAACAACCGGCGCCCGCGCCGGCGGCCCAGGCGCCGGCTGGCGGCCGGATCAACTGGTCCGTCCTCGAGGGCCAGGATATCGCGGGGACGGTCAAGATCGACGACTTGCGCGTGCGCGATGTGCAGCTGCGCAGCCTGTCGGCGGATGTGGCTGTTCAGAAGGACAAGCTCGAGGTCTCGAAACTCACCGCCAATCTCTACGAGGGCACGCTCAGCGGCGGCTTCAGCGCCACCGCGGCCCAGGCGCTGGCGGCGCAACTGACGCTCGACAAGGTGGCGGTCGAGCCCTTCCTGCGGGCGCTGACCGGCCAGGGTCAATTGGCGGGCACCGCAGGCACGCGCATCGACGTGCGCGCCCACGGTGACACGACCGATGCTGTTCTGCGGTCGCTGGAGGGGCGGGCCACCTGGCAGGTCCGGGACGGTGTCGTGTATGGCATCGACGTTTCGCAATCCATCGAGGACGCTTCGGCGGTCTTGCACAGCGTTCTGAACGGGCAGCCCGGCGCCGCGCTGTCGAGTCCTTTCCAGGCGGGCCGCCGCACCGCCTTCAGCGCCTTTGATGGCAGGATCGATTTCCAGCAGGGGCAGGGCAAGGTGTCGAAACTCTCCCTGGTGTCCGACCTGATCCGGGTCACCGAGGGCCAGCCGGCCCAGATCGACCTGCCGGGCCAGCAGATGGATCTGGTGCTCAATGCCCAGATCACCAGCCGGCCGCCCAGGGCCCTGGCCGAGGCGATCAGGCCATTGCTGGGCGCTACCTTGCCGGTGCGGATTTCCGGGCCTTTCGACCATCTGGCCTATGATGTGCAATGGTCCAGTGTGCGCAACCAGGCCATCAGGGATGCCCTCAAGTCGGGCCTGATGGATCTGTTGCAAGGGGAAATCATCCCGGCGCCCTCCGGCACGCCGGCCGCACCGTCGACGCCGGCCGCGCCGGCCAATGCCCCGGATCCGGTCAAGCGGATCGGCGAGGCCCTCAAGGGCCTGCTGGGCCAGTAGCCGCCGGCGGTGCTTTTTTCAACCTGTTCGAGATCGACAAGACCTTGCGCCCATGACGACCCGTCCAGCCAGCACTCCCATCGCCGCCTGCCAGGCGCTGGACCATCCCGATGCGCCCGCCCATGACCGGCGCTGGCTGGTGGTGGATGAGGCCGGCCAATGGCTGGATGCCGCGCGCGCCGAGGGCTTGTCCCGAGTCGAGATCGGCATTCGTTTTGGTTATCTGGTGCTGCGCGCGCCGGGTATGCTGCGTCTGGATATCCCGCTGGATGTGATCGAGGATGACGACAGTGTCGTCGGCGAAGCCCGGGTTGGGACGCAGGCGGTGCGCGTCGTCGACGAGGGCGATCTGGCGGCCGCGTGGTTCGCGGAACTGCTGGGCCGGCCCGCGCGTCTGGTCAAGATCCACCCCGAGGCGGACCCCGTCATCTGGCCCTGAGCCAGGACTGTGCCCGGCCCGCGCGGGCCGGGGGATGCAGCCGCCGTTCAGGCGCCCGCGGCGTTGCGGCTCTCGCGCATGGCCTTGGCTTTGCTGTGCAGCCAGCGTTCGACCGAGGGGAAGACGAATTTGCTGACGTCGCCGCCGAGGATGGCGATCTCGCGCACGATGGTGCCCGAGATGAACTGGTACTGGTCCGAGGGTGTCATGAACAGGGTTTCGACCTCGGGCAGCAGATGGCGGTTCATGCCCGCCATCTGGAATTCGTATTCGAAATCCGAGACGGCGCGCAGCCCCCGCACGATCACGCGGCCGTCCTGTTCACGCACGAAATCCTTGAGCAGGCCGGCGAAGCTGCGCACCTCGACGTTCGGATAATGGCCCAGCACCTCCTGGGCGATCTCGACGCGTTCCTCGATCGTGAAGAACGGGCGCTTGTTCTGGCTGTGGGCCACCCCGACCACGAGGCGATCGAACAGGCTGGCGGCGCGCCGCACGAGATCCTCGTGGCCCCGGGTCAGGGGATCGAAGGTTCCTGGATAGACGGCGGTGATCATGGGGTCTCCGTATCGTTGTCTTTGGATGGCGATCCGTCGCGGGATGGCGGGCGCCGTGTTTCAGAATTATTCAACGTTTTTTGCATTGCAGCAAATTGAAAGAGCTGGACGTGCACCTGGCCCGCGCGCGCCTGGCGCAGGAGACTCAATGTGGGGGGGATGTCCTGCAAGGCCTCCCCGGATTCGACGTACACCAGGCCGCCGGGCCGCAGCGCGCGATCCAGCAGCGGCCGGAGGCGCTCGATCCATCCCTGGCGAAATGGCGGATCGAGCAGCAGCAGGTCATAGTCCGGCGCGGGTTGCGCCCGCAGGAAAGCCATCGCGTCGCCCGCATGGATGGCGACCCGCTTGGCCTGGAGGCGGGCCTGGAGCGCGCGCAGGCCCGCCAGTGCGGCGGGCGCGCACTCGACCAGTTGCGCGTGGGCGACGCCGCGTGAGGCCGCCTCGAAACCCAGCGCACCGGTGCCGGCGAACAGGTCCAGCACGCGCTTGCCGGTGAAGTCGCCATCCCAGAAGTGCGCCAGCCAGTTAAAGAGCGTTTCGCGCACGCGATCGGGCGTGGGCCGCAGGTGCTCGACGTGGGCGACGGGAATCGGCGTGCGGCGGTATTCACCGCCTACAATACGGACTTGGTGTTTTTTCATGTGCCGTCCGGTGGTCGGTCAGGGCATCGTTCACTAGTGTAAATCGTATGTTCAGCTTTTTTAAACGTAAGAAACCCGCGGCGGATACGCTGGATGAGGTGATCGCGGCCCCCGAGGCGCCGCCCGACGAAGCCCGTCTCGCGCAGGCCCTGGCGCGGGCGGAACGAGATCAGGCGCTGCCGGCCAGCGAGGCGGAACCCGAGGCGGTCGCAGCCGCCGGGGAGCCCGACACGGCGGTCCAGCCGCCGGATGCCTGGTCGGACCGGCCGGATGTGGCGCCGCCCCCTGATGGCGCGCCGGTTGCGTCCGGGGATGCGCCGCCGGTCGATGGCGGGTCCTGGCTGTCGCGCCTGCGGCGCGGCTTGTCGCGTACCGGCCAGAGCATCGGCGGGCTGTTCGTCGGCGTCAAGGTCGATGAGTCTCTGTTCGACGAACTCGAAACCGCGCTCATTATGGCCGATGCGGGCGTCGAGGCCACGGAAAAATTGCTGGCCGCGCTGCGCGCGCGGGTGCGCAAGGAACGCCTGGAGGACCCGGCGGCGGTCAAGGCGGCGCTGCGCGATATCCTGACCGAGCATCTGCGGGTGCTCGAAAAACCATTCGTCGTGGGCGAAACCGCGCCGATGGTGGTGATGATCGCTGGCGTCAACGGCGCCGGCAAGACCACCTCCATCGGCAAGCTCGCCCATGCGTTGCAGGCGCGCCAGGCGAGTGTGCTGCTGGCGGCGGGCGATACGTTCCGGGCGGCGGCGCGCGAGCAGCTCGTCGCCTGGGGCGCGCGCAACCATGTGACGGTGATCGCCCAGGAGGGCGGCGATCCGGCCGCGGTCGCTTTCGATGCCGTCAACGCCGGCCGTGCCCGGGGGGCCGATGTGGTGTTGATCGACACCGCTGGCCGCCTGCCCACCCAGCTGCACCTGATGGAGGAACTCAAAAAAATCAAGCGCGTGATCGGCAAGGCCGATGACACCGCGCCGCACGAGGTCTTGCTGGTGGTCGATGGCAATACGGGCCAGAATGCGATATCGCAGATCCGCGCCTTCGATGCCGCCCTGCAGCTTACCGGGCTGGTGGTGACCAAGCTCGACGGCACGGCCAAGGGCGGCGCGCTGGCGGCGGTGGCGGCCGGCAGTCATGGCGTGCGGCCGATTCCGGTCTACTGGATCGGCGTGGGCGAGGGCATGCACGACCTCCAGCCCTTCGTCGCCGCCGAGTTCGCCGATGCCTTGCTGGGCGGCCGGGTCTGACCACGCGCCGCCGAAGGCGAGCTCCCCACGAGCAGGCCGTCGAGCGGCGGTTAGAATATCCGATTCCTTTGATGGATCAAATCATGAGCGCAAGTACTGACGCCGAATTCGAGGCGGCGCAATCCTTCGAAATTTCCCCTGTTCCCGAGATCGTCGCCGAGCTGCGCGCGGGGCGCATGGTGATCCTGGTCGACGAGGAGGACCGCGAAAACGAGGGTGATCTCGTCATGGCGGCGGATTTCGTCACGCCGGAGGCGATCAATTTCATGGTCACACATGCGCGGGGGCTGGTGTGCCTGACCCTGACCCAGGACCGCTGCCGCCAGCTCCAACTGCCGCTGATGGCCAACCAGAACGGAACGCGCTACGGTACCAATTTCACGGTTTCCATCGAAGCCGCCGAAGGGGTGGGGACCGGAATCTCCGCGGCCGACCGCGCCCGCACCATCCAGGCGGCGGTTGCGCGCGATGCGCGTCCGGCCGATCTGGTCCAGCCGGGCCACATTTTCCCGGTGCGTGCGGTGCCGGGCGGGGTCCTGGTGCGCGCCGGCCATACCGAGGCGGGCTGTGACCTGACGGCCATGGCGGGGCTGACGCCCGCGGCGGCCATCTGCGAGATTCTCAAGCCTGACGGCACGATGGCCCGGCTGCCGGATCTCAAGGTGTTTGCGCGCCAGCATGGGCTCAAGATCGGCACCATTGCCGACCTGATCCAGTATCGCGGCGAACACGAGTCCATGATCCAGCGGCTGGCCGAGCGCGATGTGCAGACGCCCTGGGGCGCATTCCGCCTCGTCGCCTACAAGGATCTGGCTTCCAACGCGCCGCATCTGGCCCTGGTCCACGGGCAGGTGAGCCCCGAGACCGAGACCCTGGTGCGCGTCCACGAGCCCACCAGTGTGCTGGATCTCCTGTGCGAGGTGCCCACGCGCCATAGCTGGACCATCCAGGCCGCGCTGCGCCGGATCCAGGATGCGCCCAGCGGTGTGCTGGTCATGATGAATTGCGAGGGGATCGAAGGCCTGATGTTCGGCCAGCTCGATGCCTGGAATCAGGGCCTGGACGAGCAGTCGCCGGGTCCCCAGGCCGATGGCGGGCGCAGCGGCGGCCTGCGCACCTTCGGCATCGGCGCCCAGATCCTGCGCGACCTTGGGGTGGGCCGCGCGCGCCTGCTGGCCCGGCCGCGTAAAATGCCCAGCATGGCGGGTTTTGCGCTGACCATTACGGGTTACCATAGTGAACCCGGCGACTCCTGCGCCAACTCTTGATGGATGTGCGACTATGAATCCTTACGTGATGACTCCTGACATGAATGGGGAAGGCCTGCACATCGGTATCGTGCGCTCGCGTTTCAATGCCGAGATCGGCGAGGCCGAACTGGAGACCTGCCTGACCGAGCTGGCCGCACTCGGCGTGGACGAGCGCGACGTCATGGTAGTGAGCGTCCCCGGGGCGCTCGAGATGGGCGTGGCTCTGGCGCAAATGGCCGAAACCTTCGAATTCGACGCGCTGATCGCGCTGGGCGCGGTGATTCGCGGCGAGACCTATCATTTCGAACTCGTCAGCAACGAGAGCGCCGCGGCGATCAGCCGCATCGCGCTCGAAACCGGCATTCCGGTCGCCAACGGCGTGCTCACCACGGATACGGACGAGCAGGCCCAGGCGCGCGCCGCCGACAAAGGCCGGGACTGCGCGCGCGCCGCCGTCGAAATGGCCAATCTGGTCGCGGCCCTCGAACCCGAGGCCGACGACTACGATGACGATGACGAGGATGACGACGAGGACCTCGAGGATATCGAGGATGCCGATGACTGATTCCAAGGGCGCGCGCACGAGCCGCGCCAATGCACGCAGCGCGCGCCGCATGGCGCGCGAGTTCGCTTTGCAGGGCATTTATGCCTGGCTGTTGCGCGGCGACGAGGGCCTGGGCGAGCTCGGCGAGATCGACGCCCATGTGCGCGGCGGCGAAAATTTCGATGAGGCCGACATCCAGTGGTACCAGACCCTGCTCCAGGGGGCGGTGTCGCAGGCGCAGGCGCTGCGCGAGCGTTTCAAGCCCTACATCGACCGTCCGATCGCCGAGCTCTCGCCGATCGAGCACGCGGTTCTGCTGATCGGCAGCTTCGAGCTCATCCATCAGGTCGAGGTCCCGTACCGGGTGGCCATCAATGAGGCGGTCGAGCTGGCCAAATCATTCGGCGGCACCGATGGCTTCCGTTTTGTCAACGGCGTGCTCGACAAGCTCGCCGCCGAGGCGCGTTCGGCCGAGGTCCAGGCTGGGGCGCGGCACTGACGCGACCGGGGCCGACCTGTGCCGTCCGATAGCGAATTCGATCTGATTGCGCGGTATTTTTCGTGGCCTGCGCCTACCGGAATCCTGGGCGTGGGCGACGACTGCGCCTTGTTGCCGGTGTCGCATGGCTTCCAGATGGCCGTCAGCAGCGACATGCTGGTCGAGGGCCAGCATTTCTTTGCCGATGTCGATCCGGCCGCCCTGGGGCACAAGGCCCTGGCCGTCAATCTGTCCGACCTCGCGGCCATGGGCGCGCGTCCCCTGGCCTGCACACTGGCGCTATCGATCCCGCGAGTCGATCATGACTGGCTGAAGGCGTTCTCCGGAGGCTTCCAGGCGCTTTCGCGCCAGGCGCAATGCCCTCTGGTGGGCGGCGACACCACACGCAATCCGGCTGGCGTGGTGATCAGCGTCACCGTGTTGGGCGAGGTCCGCCGCAACCAGGCCTTGCGCCGGGATGCGGCCAAGGTCGGCGATGATATCTGGGTGACTGGCCATCTGGGTGCGGCTGAATTTGCCTTGCGCATGTTGCAGGGACGGCTGCCCGCCGATGCGGCGCGTCTGGCCATCGCGCGCCCGGCGCTCGAGCGGCCGTTGCCGCGCCTGCGCATCGGCCAGCGCCTGGCCGGCATGGCGCACGCCGCCCTGGATATTTCCGACGGACTGCTGCAGGATCTCGGCCATATCCTGCGCGCCAGCCGATGCGGCGCCGATCTTGTGGCCGATGCGATTCCCGCGGCCCCGGTCCTGGACGGACTGGCCGAGGACATGCGCCGGGACATCGTCCTGGCCGGCGGGGATTGCTATGAACTCTGCTTTACCGCCTCGCCCAGGCGGTGCGAGCAGATCCAGGCTGCGGCACGCCTGCTGGATGTGCCGGTGTCCCGGATCGGTACGGTGGTGCGCGGCGAGACGTTGCGGGTGCTGGGCGCCGATGGCGCCGTCCTGCCCATCGGGCGGGGTGGCTATGATCATTTTCTCGCGGAAGGCGCCGCCTGACGGCTATGGCAACACCGACTCCCCCAGATTCACCGATCGCGCCGACCCCGGCCTGGGTGTTTTCGCGTCCTGAACGCTGCATTGCATTCGGCCTGGGTTCCGGCCTGTTGCGCCCGGCGCCCGGCACCTGGGGCACGCTCCTGGGCTGGGCGCTGTGGACCGTCCTGCTGGCCCGCCTGCCCGATCCCTGGATCGCCGGAATCCTCGTCGCGGCTTTTGCGTTGGGATGCTGGGCCTGTCAGCGCTGCGGCCGCCAACTCGGGGCGCCCGATCATGGCGGCATGGTCTGGGACGAGATCGTCGCCTTCTGGCTGGTCCTGTGGCTGACGCCGGGTGGCGTGTGGATGCAGGCGCTGGCATTCATCCTGTTCCGGTTTTTTGATATTCTCAAGCCGCCGCCTGTCCGGACCTTCGACCGGCGGCTCAAGAACGGTTTCGGTGTCATGCTGGATGATGTGCTGGCGGCGGCCTATACGCTGCTGGTCGTGGCGGTGATCGTACGCATGGGAGGCGGATGATGGTGAACAGGGAACTCGAAGTCCTGGCGGGCGAGGTCGGCGCCGCATTGCGGGCCGCGGGCTGGTACTGCGCGTGCGCGGAATCCTGCACCGGCGGCCTTTTGGCGGCGGCGCTCACCACGCGGCCGGGTTCCAGTGCCTGGTTCGATCGCGGTTTCGTCACTTACAGCAATGCCGCCAAGGTCGAGCAATTGCGCGTGGGCACCGACACACTGGAGCGCTTCGGGGCGGTCAGCGAGGAAACCGCGATGGAAATGGCTGCGGGCGTGCTGGCCGTCGCAGGCGGCGCGCACCTCGCGCTGTCCACCACAGGGATTGCGGGGCCGGACGGCGCCACGCCGGGCAAACCGGTCGGCATGGTGTGCTTCGGCGTCGCCCGGCGCGCGGGGCCGGGGATCGTGACGCGCGCCGTCACCCATGTGTTCGAGGGTGATCGCGAGGCCGTCCGGCTGGGCGCGGTGGCTTTTGCTTTGCGGCTGGCCTTGCAGGATATCAAGCGGGATTGAACGAAGCCGATGAAGGCCGATGAAGGCCGATGAAGGCCCACCCCCGAGGCGCTGCGCGCCTCCCCCTCGAGGGGGGGCGACGCAGGCGGACCGGCGGAGCCGGATCCGCCGCGTCCCCGATGAGGCTGCATTTGGTTCATGCGGCGAGGGTGCTGCTGTGCGGCATGAGCAATGACGGGATTTGCCCGGGGCCGCACTCCGGCCCATGGCCGTCAGTGCCCTTCGATCAGAGCCAGCCGGATGGCGCTGCGCGTGGCGCGGGCCGCCTTGGCCGCCGCCTCGGCCCAATCGTCGCCCCGGCTGGCGTACAGGATGGCGCGTGACGAATTGATCATCATGCCCCGGCCCGCCGGCGTGCGGCCCGCCCGGACGGTAGCGCGGATGTCGCCGCCCTGGACGCCGATTCCCGGGATCAGCAGCGGCATGTCGCCCACCCGCTGGCGCACCAGGCCGATTTCCTCGGGGTAGGTGGCGCCCACCACCAGCGCGCACTGGCCCGAGGTGTTCCAGACCCGGGCCACCTGATCGGCCAGGTGCAGATAGAGCGGCGTGCCATTGGCCAGCCGCATGTCCTGCAGATCGGCGCCGCCGACGTTGGAGGTGCGGCACAGGATGATTACGCCCCGGTCGTCGTAGTCCAGGTAGGGCTGTATCGAATCCCGCCCCAGGTATGGACTGACCGTCACCGCGTCGGCGCCGTAGCGTTCGTAGGCCTCGCGCGCATACTGGACCGCCGTGCTGCCGATGTCGCCCCGTTTGGCGTCCAGCACGATGGGCAGCGTCGGGTGATGCTCGCGGATGTGCCGGCAGACCTCCAGCAGTTGATCCTCGGCCCCCTGCGCCGCGAAATACGCGATCTGCGGCTTGAAGCCACAGGCGTAGGGCGCGGTGGCGTCCACGATCGAGCGGCAGAACTCGAATACCCCGTCCGGCCGTCCGGCCAGCGCGGCGGGGAGCCGTTGCGGGTCGGGGTCCAGGCCCACCATCAGCAGGGAATCCTGGGTTTCCCAGGCGAGGTTCAGTTTTTCGATGAAGTTCATGTCGGGAGGCGATTCAAATGAAAAAAAGGGGGGCGGCGGGCGGGGTCGGCCTTGCTCAGGCAGGCCACCAGCGGGGCGCCAGTACGGCGATCCAGGTTGCGCCGGTCAACAGCAGCGTCAACAGCACGGCGGCGCTACCGATGTCCTTGGCGCGGCCGAGCAAGGGATTATGGTCCGGGCTGATGGCGTCGGCCAGGGCCTCGATCGCTGAATTGATCAGCTCGGCCATCAGCACCAGCACCAGCACGCCCGCGAGCAGCAACCGTTCCAGGGCAGTGTCGCCCAGCCACAGCCCCAGCGGGATTAGGATCGCCGCCAGCACGACCTCCTGGCGGAAAGCCGCCTCGTGGCGCCACGCCGCGCCCAGGCCCTGCAGCGAGTAGCCGAAGGCGCGCACGATGCGGACCAGGCCGCCGGTGCTCTTGTAGGATGAGGATCGGGTCATGGTTGTGTTGGTGGGGGGGGGATTAGACCATTGTAATGGAAGGGGACGCTTTTTCCCTTTGGATGGCCCGATGGCAAAAACCCCCGACGCAATCGCTCGCATCGGGGGTTTGCCTGGAGGTTTCCGGACCCGGCCGATGCGTTTGCATCAGCCCGGCCCGGCGGCGGGGAGGGCTTAGAAGCCGCCCATGCCGCCCATGCCACCCATGCCGCCCATGTCGGGCATGGCCGGGGCCGGCTTGTCCTCGGGCAGTTCGGCCACGGCGGCCTCGGTGGTCAGCAGCAGGCTGGCCACCGAGGCGGCGTTTTGCAGCGCCGTGCGGGTGACCTTGGTCGGGTCGATCACGCCTTGCTCGACCAGGTCGCCGTATTCGCCGGTGGCGGCGTTGTAGCCGTAGTTGCCCTTGCCTTGCTCGACCGCGTTGACGACCACGCTGGCCTCGTCACCCGCGTTGCTGACGATGGTGCGCAGCGGGGATTCGATGGCGCGCAGGACCAGCTTGATGCCGGCGTCCTGGTCGGCGTTGTCGCCCTTGAGCTTGGCGATGGCCGCCTTGGCGCGGATCAGGGCCACACCGCCGCCGGGGACGATGCCTTCCTCGACCGCGGCGCGCGTGGCGTGCAGGGCGTCTTCGACGCGGGCCTTCTTTTCCTTCATTTCGACTTCGGTCGCGGCGCCGACGCGGATCACCGCGACACCGCCGGCCAGCTTGGCGACGCGTTCCTGCAGTTTTTCGCGGTCGTAGTCCGAGGTGGCTTCCTCGATCTGGGTGCGGATCTGCTTGACGCGGGCCTCGATGTTCTTGGCATCGCCGGCGCCGTCGATGATGGTGGTGTTTTCCTTGGCGACCTCGATGCGCTTGGCCTGGCCCAGCAGCTCGAGCGTGGCCTTTTCCAGCGACAGGCCGGTTTCCTCGGCGATCACGGTGCCGCCGGTCAGGATGGCGATGTCTTCGAGCATGGCCTTGCGGCGGTCACCGAAGCCCGGGGCTTTGACGGCGGTGGTCTTGAGGATGCCGCGGATGTTGTTGACGACCAGGGTGGCCAGGGCCTCGCCCTCGACGTCCTCGGCCACGATCAGCAGCGGACGGCTGGACTTGGCGACTTGTTCGAGCACGGGCAGCAGGTCGCGGATGTTGCTGATCTTTTTGTCGAAGATCAGGATGAACGGGTCTTCGAGGACGGCGACTTGCTTGTCGGGGTTGTTGATGAAATAGGGCGACAGGTAGCCGCGGTCGAATTGCATGCCTTCGACGACGTCCAGCTCGTTTTCCAGGGACTTGCCGTCTTCGACGGTGATCACGCCTTCCTTGCCGACCTTGTCCATGGCGTTGGCGATGATTTCGCCGACCGAGGTGTCGCTGTTGGCCGAGATCGAGCCGACCTGGGCGATGGCCTTGCTGGTGGTGCAGGGCTTGGAGAGCTTGTGCAGTTCGTCGACGGCGACGACGACGGCCTTGTCGATGCCGCGCTTGAGGTCCATCGGGCTGATGCCGGCGGCCACGTATTTCAGGCCTTCCTCGACGATGGACTGGGCCAGCACGGTGGCGGTGGTGGTGCCGTCACCGGCGTTGTCGGAGGTCTTGGAGGCGACTTCCTTGACCAGTTGGGCGCCGATGTTCTCGAACTTGTCCTTGAGTTCGATTTCCTTGGCGACGGACACGCCGTCCTTGGTCACGGTGGGGGCGCCGAACGAGCGGTCCAGCACCACGTTGCGGCCCTTGGGACCCATGGTGGTCTTGACGGCGTTGGCCAGGACATTGACGCCACGGACGATGCGCGAACGGGCATCGTCACCGAAATAGACTTGCTTTGCAGCCATGTTGAATTCCTTGAATTGTGTGCGTTGGGCGAGGCTTATTGAATCACGGCGAGGATTTCGTCCTCGCGGATGACGAGGACTTCTTCGCCATCGACCTTGACGGACTGGCCGGCATATTTGCCGAACAGCACCTTGTCGCCGACCTTCAGGTCGACGGGCAGAACCTTGCCGTCCTCGGTGCGCTTGCCGGGACCGACGGCCAGGACTTCACCCTGGTCGGGCTTTTCAGCGGCGCTGTCAGGAATGACGATACCCGAGGCGGTGGTGCGCTCGTTGTCCAGGCGTTTGACGATCACGCGATCGTGCAAAGGACGCAGTGCCATAGAGGAACTCCTAGAAAGAATTGAAGAAAACCCGGGAGGCGTTGCCTTGTGCGAGGCTTTTGTTAGCACTCACCTCCATCGAGTGCTAATTATAAGGGTCGTTGCGAGAGATTCAAGGGGGGATTGCGCGAAGTGCCGATCGACAGCAGGCGAGCCTGGTTGTCGTGTCGAACGCCACTCAGTTTTGAACTCCGAGAAATAGCTATTCGCAGCACTGGCGCGGGTCCCGCAGCAGAATCATGGCAAGGGCATCTCGCGTCGCATGAATTCGTCGAACAGCGGGACGGTGAACGCAATCTGGCCGTGCTCAGGGGCATAGACCATGCCTTTCTTGATCAGGTTGTCGCGCGTCGGGCCCAAGCTCCGGGCGCTGCGCTTCATCGCATTGGCAACGTCCGATGATCGCTGTGGTCCCTCGCCAAGTTCAGCAAGGTAGCGCATGTACTCGCGCTCCAGCGAGGTCAATCGATCAAATCGCACTCGAAAGAACGACTCATCGAGCTTCCGAATGGATTGGCCAGTCGCCGCTTTGGCGTCTTCGTTTGTGATGTGATCGCCCTGTGCAACGTTCCATGCGGTGTAGCCCCATTCCTGCAGAAAGTACGGATAGCCGCGCGTCTGTGCGTAAATTTCATCCAACGCACTCTCTTCGATGTGGGCTCCTTCGCTCTCGACGGGGTCGCGAATCGCTTTGCAAGCATCATCCTTTTCCAATCGATCTAATCGGGGAAAGTCGAACAATCGTTCAGCGTAGCTCTTGGCATCACCCGCATGCCCCGCCAGTTGTGGCAATCCGGCGCCAAACAGCAGTAGAGGCAGGCCCTCCTGATTGACTGCGTGCATGCCGCGTATCAACGCCGCGAGGTCAGATCGCGAGACATACTGCAATTCGTCGATCAGCAACGCCACCGGATGCTTCGCTTCCTTGGCGGCCCGCGCCGTCGCTGCCAGTACATCCTTGACGTCAGCCTCGAAGTCGCCGCTATCCGCATGGCCGGGCTCTGGGTCTACCCCGAGGGTGATATCCACGCCACCGGCACTGACCGTGATTTTTCCGATGAAGCTGCGTAGTACGCGCAAACCCTTCTTTACCGCCTCGATCGTTGGACCGGGCCGGTCCAACTGAAGCAACACGCGGCGTAGCGCGTGGATCAGCAGTTGGCGTAAGTCTTCGCCATCACGCGCTTCGAGCTGCTCCGCCAAGTAGCCTCGCCTCTCAGACTCTTTGCGAATCTCATTCAACAAAACGGTCTTGCCCACGCCCCGCAGGCCCAAAATCATCAGGGATTTGGCGTGTCGCCCCCGCTTGGTGCGCTCCAGGGCAGTGACTGCCTGCTCCAGCACGACCGACCGGCCTGCCAGTTCTGGGGGGCTCACTCCGGCCCCAGGGTTGAACGGGTTGTTGTATGCATCCATGCTCGTCCCGATGTGGCTAGCGATTTCTATCGAAGTATAGCTGATATTTAATAGATTTCTGTAGTGATTGGTAGATTCGTGAACGTGAGACCACTCAGTGCCGGTGGCGTTCGACACCAGTATTCGACATCAGTCAAGACAAGCCTGCACCCCCTGGGCGATCGCCTGCGCGAGGCGCCCGATGGTGCCCGCCTGCGCGAGGCGGGCCTCCTCGGCGGGGTTGGCGATCACGCCCGCCTCGATCAGCACGGCCGGCATGTTCGCGGTGCGCAGCACGACCAGATCATCGTACCGATGGACGCCCCGGGCGCGGTCGAGGAAAGGCCGGTTCTCGCCGGGTATCGGTTCGGCATGGTAGGCGGAGGGTTTTTCCCCGGCGTCGCGCAGGGCGCCGCCGATGGCCTGCGCGCAGCGCAGGCTCTGGGCATAGTGCGGGTTGCGCTTGGAGGCGAAGATCGAGTAGCCGGCGAATTCGCCGCGCCGGCCGGCATCGATGTACTGCGGCTGGATCGAGTCGTGGTGGATGGACACGAACAGGTCGGCGTCCGGCGCGACCGCCGGACGTGCCGCCAGCGCGATGCCGTCGTCCCCGGGGATCAGGCGCGTCACCCGGTCGCCCAGGGCCGCCAGCGCGCGGGCGAGCGCGCCGGTCAGATCCCGATTGTATGAGTACTCGACCCGGCCGCTGGCGCCGGTCGCGCCCGGCTGCCCGGGGGTATGGCCCGTATCCACCAGAATGTGCGCCGCCTGGGCCGGCAGGACGCAGCACAGCGCCAGCAGGGCGCAGGGCAGGCGATGTTTGTGAATGGGGCGTGAGGTCAAGAATGGCTCTTTGGGGAAAAGCCGGTGCGGGATCTTTCGATAGTCATCGGCAATGACGCCAATAAAAACAATCAATTTTACTTATGTGCTAGCGATCCCTAAACTAGTCCTGTTGCCAAATCGGCCAACCCACTGAACAAGGAATTGCAATGTCTCTGATCAACACCAAAATCAAACCTTTCAAGGCCACAGCCTACCACAATGGAAAGTTCGTCGAGGTCAGCGATGAAACTGTCGCGGGCAAGTGGTCCGTGTTCGTGTTCTATCCCGCCGACTTCACGTTCGTGTGCCCCACCGAACTCGAGGATCTGGCCGATCATTACGCCGAATTCCAGAAGCTGGGCGTCGAGGTCTACAGCGTGTCGACCGACACCCACTTTGCGCACAAGGCCTGGCATGACACGTCCGATGCCATCAAGAAGGTCAACTATCCGATGATCGGCGACCCGACGCACCTGCTGGCGCGCAACTTCGACGTTCTGATCGAGGACGAGGGCGTGGCGCTGCGCGGGACGTTCGTGGTCAATCCCGAGGGCGACATCAAGGTCCTCGAGATTCATGACAACGGGATCGGCCGCGATGCTTCCGAGCTGCTGCGCAAGGTCAAGGCCGCCCAGTACATCGCCGCCCACCCCGGCGAAGTCTGCCCGGCCAAGTGGGAGGAGGGCGCCAAGACGCTGACCCCCTCGCTGGATCTGGTCGGCAAGATCTGATTCCGGGGCTGCCCGGTTCGCAGGCCCGCCGCGCGCAAGCGGCGGGCGGCGCAGTCCGGGGATGTTTGTTCAAATCAAAGGTAATGACAATGCTGGATGCAAGTCTCAAAGGTCAATTGGGAACCTATCTCGAACGTGTGACGCAGCCCATCGAACTGCGCGCGTCACTGGATGTCGGCGCCAAGTCCCAGGAGCTGCGCGCTTTCCTCGAAGACATCGCCAGCCTGTCCGACAAAATCACTCTGGTCGAGGGTGATTCCGGCGCGGGCCGTGTGCCGTCGTTCGCGATCGCCCGTACGGGCACCGATGTTTCGGTGGCCTTCGCCGGTATTCCCCTGGGCCATGAATTCACGTCGCTGGTGCTGGCGCTGCTGCAGGTCGGCGGCCATCCGCCCAAGCTTGATGAGGCGGTGGTCGAGCAGATCCGCGCCATCCAGGGCGTGCATCTGTTCGAAACCTATTTTTCGCTGTCCTGCCAGAATTGCCCGGATGTGGTCCAGGCGCTGAACGCGATGTCGGTGATCAATCCCAACATCCGCCATGTGGCGATCGACGGCGCGTTTTTCCAGGGCGAGGTCCAGGACCGCGGGATTCTGTCGGTGCCGGCGGTGTTCCTGAACGGCGGGCTGTTCCACCAGGGCCGCGCGGGCGTCGAGGAGCTGCTGGCCAAGCTCGACGTCGGCGATGACGCGGCCAAGGTCGAGGCCTTGAATGCGCGCGAGAAATTCGATGTGCTGGTGGTCGGCGGCGGCCCGGCGGGCGCCGCGGCGGCCGTGTACGCGGCGCGCAAGGGCATCCGTACCGGTGTGGTGGCCGAGCGTTTCGGCGGCCAGGTCCTCGATACGATGGCGATCGAAAACTACATTTCTGTTCTCGAGACCGATGGCCCTGCGTTCGGCGCCGCGCTCGAGCAGCACGTCAAGGCCTACGAGGTCGACATCATGAACCTGCAGCGCGCCGTCCGGCTGGTGCCCGGCCGGACGATCCAGGTCGAACTCGCCAACGGCGCGACCCTCGAGGCCAGGACCGTCGTGCTGTCGACCGGCGCGCGCTGGCGCGAGATCAATGTTCCCGGTGAACGCGAGTACCGCAATCGCGGCGTGGCCTATTGCCCGCACTGCGACGGTCCGCTGTTCAAGGGGAAGCATGTCGCGGTCATCGGCGGCGGGAATTCGGGCGTCGAAGCGGCGATCGACCTGGCGGGGCTGGTGGCCCACGTGACCTTGATCGAGTTCGCGGACGCCTTGCGGGCCGACGAGGTGCTGCAACGCAAGTTGCGCAGCCTGTCCAATGTCACCGTCCTGACCTCGGCGCAAACCACCGAGGTCCACGGTGATGGCAAGCGCGTGGTGGGACTGTCCTACAAGGATCGCGCCACGGGTGCGGCGCATCGCGTCGATCTCGATGGCGTGTTCGTGCAGATCGGTCTGGTGCCCAATACCGAATGGCTCAAGGGCACGGTGGATCTCACCCCGCAGGGCGAGATCATCGTCGATGCGCGTGGCCAGACCTCGGTGCCTGGCGTATTCGCGGCCGGCGACGCCACCACGGTGCCGTACAAGCAGATCATCATCGCCGCCGGCGAAGGGGCGAAGGCGGCCCTGAGCGCTTTCGATCACCTGATCCGCAGTTCGGTCAGCGAGGAGGATCAGATCGTCAAGGCGGCTTGATGGCCTGCCGATAGGGGGCTGCCTGCCGCCGTATCGGGATGAAATGCTGTTCGGGACGTCTTGCTTTGGTCTTTGAGTTTTTTTGTGAGAGCTCGCGCCCCCCTGGGCGCCGGCCGCCTACGAAAGTGGGAGGGGGCTGGTTCTTTTGCGGGAGTTTGCCCTGCGTGGGCGGCCCAGCCCATCGTGATCCGGTGATCGGGTCGCTACAATAGCGAGCTGAAATCATTCGAACGGGCCAGGGGACGCGATGAGCGACAAAATCAGGGTGGGGATCGTCGGGTATGGCAATCTGGGGCGCGGCGCCGAGCAGGCCATCGCGCTCACGCCGGACATGTGTCTGGCGGCGGTGTTCACGCGCCGCGATCCTGCCGGGGTGGCGTGCGTGGACCCTGGTGTGCCGGTGCTGTCTCTGGCCGAGGCCGGGCGCTGGCGCGACCGCATCGATGTGATGCTGCTGTGCGGCGGCTCGCGCCAGGACCTGCCCGAGCAGGGCCCGCAACTGGCTGCGCTGTACACCACGGTCGATAGCTTCGATACCCATGCGCGGATTCCCGAGTATTTCGCGGCCATGGACGGGGTCGCGCGCGCGGCGGGCACGGTCGCCATGATTTCCATCGGCTGGGACCCGGGCCTGTTTTCCGTCAACCGCCTGATCGGCGAATCCATCCTGCCGCAAGGCGCCACCTATACCTTCTGGGGCAAGGGCTTGAGCCAAGGGCATTCGGACGCCCTGCGGCGGGTGCCCGGCGTGCGCGCGGGGGTGCAGTACACCATTCCCTCGCCCGATGCGATCCAGCGGGTGCGCGCGGGCGAGCAGCCCGAGCTCGGCACGCGCGAGAAACATACGCGCGAATGCCATGTCGTGCTCGCCGAGGGCGCCGACGCGGATGCCGTGCGTCAGGCGATCGTCACCATGCCCGATTATTTCGCCGATTACGATACAACCGTGCATTTCATCACGGCCGAGGCGCTGGCGCGCGACCATGCCGCCATGCCGCACGGCGGCTTTGTGATCCGCAGCGGCCAGACAGGCGATGGCACTCGCCAGCACCTGGAATTCTCGCTGCGGCTCGACAGCAATCCGGCGTTCACCGCGAGCGTGCTGGTGGCCTATGCGCGCGCCGCGCACAGGCTGCGCCGGCAGGGCGCGAGCGGCGCGTTGACCGCCTTCGATGTGGCGCCCGCGCTGCTGTCGCCGCGCGATCCGGCGCAATTGCGCCAAGATCTGCTCTGACCCGGGGGCGCTGCCATGCTGTCCGAGTATGGTGTCCTGAACCTCTGGACCTACGTGGCGGGCACGGTGTTCATCATCGTCCTGCCGGGGCCGAACTCTTTGTTCGTGCTGGCGACCAGCGCAAGCCACGGCGTGCGCGTCGGCTATCAGGCGGCCCTGGGCATTTTCGTGGGCGATACGATTCTGATGGTGCTGGCGGCGGCCGGCGCGGCCTCGGTGCTGCGCGTGTTGCCGATGCTGTTCATGGCCCTCAAAGTCCTGGGGGCGGTCTATCTATGCTATCTGGGTCTGCGGCTGCTGGCCTCGGCCTGGCATCCGGCCACGCCCGAACGCGCGCGGCCAGTCGAGGTGGGAACGGGCGGGCGATTCCGCAAGGCCTTGTTCCTGAGCCTGCTCAATCCCAAGGCGATCCTGTTCCTGCTGTCGTTCTTCGTGCAGTTCGTCGATCCGTCCTACCCGCATCCGGCACTGCCCTTCCTGATCCTGGGGGCGATTCTGCAGTGCCTGAGTTTTCTCTACCTGTCGCTGTTGATCTTCGGCGGCGCGCGTCTGGCGGATGCCTTCCGGCGCCGTCCGGGCGTGGCGCGCCTGGGATGCGCGGCGACCGGCAGCCTGTTTCTCTGGTTTGCCGGGCGTCTGGCGTTCGAGGCTTGATCGGCATTCACGCCTCGGGACTGGAACGGCTGATGGCAGTGCCGCGAGACACCAAGAACCACCAAGGATAGTACACTTGGAAGTGGGGGCAATGCCGTCCCCGCTGGGGCGAGGGATCTGATATCCCATCTGGAAAATGCCTGTCTGTCAGACGGGTTATCAGATCCTTCGCAGGGACCAGTCGCCATGCCTGGCCAAGCATGGGAATACATGTCTTTGATGGATAGTGAAAGAATGAAATCCTTATTTTCTCGTACTTTGGGCGCCGCCTCTGTTTGCGCACTGCTGTTGGCCGGGTCGGCGGCCTGGGCTCAGGATCACGGCCACGGCGCATCCAGCGGCGCGCATGCCGCCATGGGTTCCGCGGCTGGTCTGCCGGTGTCGGCGACGGTGACCGCGCGCAATTGCTGGATCCGCTATCTGCCGGCGCCTACGCCGTCGGGTGGATTCCTGGTCGTGCATAACGGCGGTGACCACGCCGTGGTTCTCAAGGGTGCCTCCTCGCCGGATTACGGCATGGTCATGCTGCACCAGACCACAGAGGAAAACGGCCAGAGCAAGATGTCCATGATCCACGAGGTCTCGATTCCGGCGGGGCAGGATCTGGAGCTGCGTCCCGGCAGCTATCACATCATGCTCGAGCAGCCCAAAGAAGGCCTCAAGGTCGGCGATCACGTGCACGTGGATTTTGCCCTCGGCAATGGCGAGGGCTTTGCCGCGACGTGCGAGGTCAAGCCGGCCAAGGCCATGAGCCACTGACAGCCGTCGGATCTCACCTCAAGAAACGCCCTCATGCTGCGCCTTCGGCTTGCTGCCCCCCCCCCAAGGGGGGGCGCTTTTTGCCTTAGGGCGGCCTGGCGGCAAAAAACCCCAGGCATGCGCGATTGAAGGCGCGCGGGTTGGCGAGGTTCATGCCGTGCGCGGCCAGGCGGATGATTTCCCGGCGCGCATGCGGCAGGACGGCCTGTAGCTGATCCTGCCGCGTGCCGTAGCGCGCCGGGCTGTTGGCGCCGCCCAGCAGCAGGACGGGGCATTCGATGTGGCGGGCCTCCGCGAGGTCCACTGGCTTGTTTGCTTCGAGGATCTGGGACCGCAGGGTCGCTGCATTGTCGCGCACCATCTGCTTGAACCAGCCAACCATCCTGCGCCAGGTATCGGCGCCGTTGACCGTATCGATGAACTGCTCGACCGCAGCGTCCGTTTCCCCGTTTTCCAGCAGGGCGACGGCGGAGGTATAGAAGGCCTGTGTGGGCGCTTCGTGTGTGTAGCGGAATCCCGGATCGGCGAGCGTCAGCGTCCTACAGTATTCCGGCGCCCTCAGGGCGAATTCCAGGGCGACCTGCGCACCGCGCGAGTGGCCCACGACATGTACTGGCTGGCCGCCTCCCAGCGCGCGCGCCAGGGCGATCATGTTCTCGGTATGCGCGGCGATGCTGTAGCCGGGATCGGGATGCGCGCCCATGCGTGGCCAGCACCCGTGCAGGCTGGCCGCCACCACGCGGTAGGATTCGCTCAGGGGTGGAATCTGCCAGCGCCAGTAGCGGTAATCGCACAGCGAGCCGTGGATCAGCAGGACGATGTCGCCCGAACCTGCCTCGGTATAGGCGACCGGATCCTGCGGTTCGGGCGCGGGGGCGCCGTTGGTCATTACAGCAGCTTCATGCGGCTCTTGGCGGTTTCAGCGGCCGGGGTGTTGGGGTAGTCCTTGATGATCTGCTGCAAGCTGGCCTTGGCGCCGGCGAGGTCGTTGAGCTCGATCTGGCTGGCGGCTGCGACCAGCAGGGCGTCGGGTGCGCGAGGATCCCGCGGTTTGGCCTTGACCAGATCCTGCATGGTCTTGATCGAGCCTTTGAAATCACGCGTCGCGTACTGGCTGCTGCCGAGATAGAAGTTGGCATCGCCCGACAATTCGCTGTCGGGGTAGGCTTGCGTGAAGGCGGCAAAGGCCGACGCGGCTTCTTTGTATTTGCCGCTGCGGTATTGTTCGGCCGCGGCCTGATAGGCTGCCTGTTCCTGCGGATCGTCGGCCTGGCGGTCCTGGGGCGCGTTCTCGGGCTGGTTGCCGGTGGGGGCGCGGCGCGTCAGTTGTTCGAGCTGGCCGCGCATGGTGACCAGCTCCTGGCGCAGCATATCGATCTGGTCGGCGAGCTGTAGCCGGGCTTGCTGGTTCTGCTCGGTAATCTGCTTGATCTGCGTCCGGAGTTCGAGGATGGCGCGCCGGGCCTCATCGTCCGAGAATGCGTGCGCCGGGGCCGTCGCCAGCGCCAGCGTGATTGCCAGGCCGGCGGTGAAGGCCGTGCCCATGCGGGGAATGAGTGCTTGCATATCGGGTTCCTTCCTGAAAAATAAAAGCCCCGTCCTGCGGTTTGCCCTGGGGTCGGCTGACGCGGCCAAAGCAAAAAACGCCGCGGCGGGAACCGCCACGGCGTTGCTGCGGCAAGGCCGGAATCAACGCAGGTAGTTGATGTCGGCGCGGCGGTTTTCGGCGTAGTCGGCTTCGGTGTTGCCCAGCGCCTTGGGGCGTTCCTTGCCGAAGCTGATGGCTTCGATCTGGTTGCCATTGACGCCCATCAGGGTCATCATGCGCGCCACGGCGTCCGAACGGCGTTGGCCGAGAGCCAGATTGTATTCGGTGCCGCCACGGGCGTCAGCATTGCCTTCGATGCGCACTTTTTGACCCTGATGGCTGGTCAGATAGTTGGCATGCATTTCGACCACGCTGCGATATTGCTCGGGAATGGCGTAGCTATCGAATTCAAAGTAGACCGAGCGTTGTTGCGCTAGGGGACTTTGCGGATTGAACGGATCCATGATTTGTCCCGTGGACGCCGAATCCGAGCCTGCACCTCCGTTGCCGCCGGACTGGTCCAGCGGTACGGAGCTGCAAGCCGCCAGGGAGGCGGCGAAAGCGGCTATTGTCAGGGTCCTGGTGATGCGCGAGCTCATTTAATTTCCTCTCAAGAAGAGTCACACGAAAGTTGGGCTAATCAGTAAACGGGCCCCAGGTCGGTTCACGAACCTTGCCATTCAGGGAGGACAGAGTCTGTTTGACGCGCCCGTCGATCGAGGTGACGGCCAGTACACTGCGGCCACCTTGGATCGAGCTGTAAAGTATTTGCATACCGTTGGGCGAGTAGCTGGGGGATTGATCATCCGGGCCAGCGGTCAGAAGCTGCTCCGAACCTGTATTCAAGGCCATGGCCGCTATCCTGAAAGCACCGTTTCTACGTGTAACGTACACTAGTTGGCTGCCGTCAGGAGAGATTCTAGGTGAAATATTGTAACCGCCGGAGAACGTCAGGCGTTGGGCTTCGCCGCCTGCGACCGGCACTTTGTAGATCTGGGGGTTGCCGCCCCGGTCGCTGGTGAAGACCAGCGAGCCGCCGTCCGGGGTGAAATACGGCTCGGTGTCGATCAGCGGCGAGCGCATGACTCGGCGCAGGTCGGAGCCATCGGTATTGATGGTGTAGATCTGCGAAATGCCATCGCGCGACAGCACGATGGCCAGGCGGCTGCCATCGGGAGACCATGCCGGCGCGCTGTTGTTGCCCTTGTAGTTGGCGACCGGCGTGCGTTGCCCGGTGCTCAGGGTCTGGATGTAGATGACCGGCTTGCCAGACTCGAAACTGACGTAGGCCAGGCGGCTGCCATCGGGCGACCAGGCCGGCGAAATGATCGATTGGCGCGAGCGCAGCATGACCTGGGGATTCTGGCCATCGGCGTCAGCAATCTGTAACTCATAGCCGTTGCCAGTCTGCAACACATAGGCGATGCGCGTGGAAAACACCCCCCGCACCCCGGTGATTTTTTCATAGATCCGGTCGGCGATCCGGTGCGAGATCCGGCGCAGCTCGGCCTCGCTGCCGCTGAAGGCCATTTGGTCGAGTTCGGTCTTGCGCGCGGCGTCCATCAGGCGGTAGCTGACTTTGTACTGGCCGCCTTCCTGCGCGATCGAACCGAAGGCAAGGTAGTCGGCCCCTCGGGACTGCCAGTCGCCGTAGGAAACCGTGCTCTGGAAGTCCAGTGTGGCGCCCGCGGCGCTGATCAGCCGGAACTGTCCCGAACGCGTCAGGTCGGCGCGGATGACTTCGGGAACCTGGGTGCCGTTCGGCCCCGAGAAATCGGCGATCGCGATCGGGTATTGCGTGGCACCGACACCAGAGATATCGACCCGCAGCTGGGCATGGGCGGCTGGCGCTCCGGCGGTGGCCGCGAACAGGCAGGACAGGCCCGCGACCGTGGCGCGTCGCCAGAGCCGTGTCGCGAAACCCGAGACGTTGGATAAGGTCATGTGTGCGATCTCCTAGTCGTACATGCGGTAATCAACGTCAATATACGACGGATACTTACCGCTGGGAGGTTCTGGAAAGGCGCATGCGAGGATACCCTGGCGTACGGCGGTGTCGAAGCGCGGGTTGCCCGACGAATGCTTGAGGTCGACCTTCAGGACGTTGCCTTTGGGGTCGAGGTATGTCCGGTACTGGACCGTGGGGTTGGCCGAGCCTTCGCGTCCCGGCACGTTGTAGACGACCCCGGGCTGGATACAGCGTCGGACTGCCGCGGCATAACCGTCGTCGCCACCGGCCCCGCCGCGCTGATTGCGATCGGATGTGCCGGTGGGAATGCCGGCCGCTTCCAGGGCGGAGCCGCGCATGGCCGCGCGCAATGCCTCGCGCTTGGCGGCGGCTTCTTTGGCGGCCTTGTCCGCGGCGGCCTTTTTGGCGGCGGCTTCCTTGGCAGCCTTCTCGGCTGCGGCTTTCTCGGCAGCCGCCTTTTGGGCGGCAGCTTCTTTGGCGGCTTTTTCGGCAGCGGCTTTTTCCGCGGCGGCCTTCTCGGCGGCGGCCTTGTTGGCTGCGGCTTTCTCAGCAGCGGCTTTCTCAGCAGCGGCTTTCTCAGCAGCGGCCTTTTCAGCAGCCGCCTTTTCAGCAGCCGCCTTCTCCGCAGCCGCCTTCTCCGCAGCCGCTTTTTCTGCGGCAGCCTTCTCGGCGGCGGCTTTTTGTTCCTCGGCTTTCGCCTTGGCCGCTTGTTCCGCCGCCAGGCGCTCTTGTTCTTCGCGCAGTTTGCGCTCTTTTTCCAAGGCGATCTCGGCATCGGCCTGGGCCTTGGCGGCAGCGGCCGCGCGCGCCTGGGCTGCGGCGAGGGCCTGCGCCTGCTGTTCGGCGCGTGCCTGCGCTTCGGCCTCGGCAGCCTGCTGGGCGCTGTCGTCCGGCTGTTCGGGCTCGGGTTGCGGTTCTGGTTCCGGTTCGGGGGTTGGTTCCGGCTCCGGTTCCGATTCCTGGGGCGTCTGTTCGACTGGCGGCGCCGCATCGGGCGAGGTGCCGCGAGCCCAGAGTTCGACCTGGACCGGGCCGGGACTGTCGGGCGCGGAATTGAAGCCCACGACCATCAGGGCGATGATCAGGCCGTGCGCCAGCAGCGAGTACGTCAGGCCGCGGCGGTCTTCGTTGCGCCCGTCGGTCGATCCGTATTCGCGTTTCGAAAAGCGTTCAAAAAGTTTCATGAGCCTGTGGGTCTCTGTCGCGGCATGGCGCCCCGGTCCGGGCACCGGCTGTCGCGTCAGTGTGTTTGTCCGGTGGCGGTCTGGTTCACGAGCAAGCCCAGGCGGGTGATGCCTCCCGCGCGCAACTGGTCCATCACCTGCATTACGGATTCATAGGGTACCTTGCCGTCCGCGGAAATGACGACCGGCGTGTCGGCGGTCACCGCTGCCCTGACTTCGGGCAGGAGGTTCGCCTTGTCGACCGGGCGGAACGAGGCGCCCGAATCGCGCAGACGCATGCTGAGTTCGCCGTGTTCGTCGATCTGGACCTCGACGGGCGTGAGGGGCACCTCGGAGGCGGTGCCGACCGTGGGCAGCTCGATCTGGCCGGGCGTGATCATCGGGGCGGTCACCATGAAGATCACCAGCAATACCAGCATGACATCGATGTAGGGGACGACATTGATGTCGTTCTTGAGCCGTCGAGCATTGCGGCCGCGCAGGTTTCCCATGTCAATGCACCTGGCGTTGGAGGATGTTCAGGAACTCGTCGACGAAGCTCTCGAAGCGGATCGACAGGCGGTCGATCTCGTTGGTGTAGCGGTTGTAGGCGACGACAGCCGGAATGGCCGCGAACAGGCCGATGGCGGTGGCGATGAGTGCCTCGGCGATGCCGGGGGCGACCGCCGCCAGCGTGGCCTGCTGCATGGTCGACAGACCCATGAAGGCATGCATGATGCCCCAGACCGTGCCCAGCAGCCCGACGTAGGGGCTGACCGAGCCGGTCGAGGCCAGGAAGTTCAGGTGGGATTCGAGGCCGTCCATTTCACGCTGGTAGGCGGCCTTCATGGCCCGGCGGGGCGCATCCAGCAAGGTGTCGCCCCGGGCCGATGAACGGCGCGCCTTGACGAACTCTGTCATGCCTGCGTCGAAGATCCGGGCGAGCGCCCCGTGCTCCTCGCGGCGCGAGGCGATGGCCTGCTGCAGGACGGTCAGGTCGCCGCCGGCCCAGAAGTCGTCCTCGAATTGCCGGGTTTGCGCATCGGCGCGCTTGAGCGCGGCGCGTTTGCTGAAGATGTATGTCCAGGACAGGATGGAGACGGCCAGCAGGATCAGCATGACGATCTGGACCGGGAGGCTGGCGTTGCCGATGAGGGACAGCAGCGACAAATCGCTTTGGGCTTGCATGGTTAGTTTCTGGCCTTTTCCAGTAGGTTCCTGATGGATGGGGGTATCCGCACGGGTTTGAAGGTTTCCGGGTGCACGGCACAGACTTGGATGTCGGCCGTGGTCAGCAGTTCCTCGTCCCGCCGGGCTTCCTGGGCGAACAGCAAGGTCGAGGCGCCGCTGCCGGCTACCGTGGTGTGGATGTCGATCCTGTCGTCCAGCCGCGCGGGGCGATGGTAGGCCACATCTGCACGCCGGACCACGAATATGGCGTGTTCGCGCGCGGCCAGCGCGTGCTGGTCCACCCCTAGCGTCCGCAGCCATTCCGTGCGCCCGCGCTCAAAGAACTTGAGGTAGTTTGCGTAGTAGACGACACCGCCCGCATCGGTGTCCTCGTAATATACGCGAATGGGCAGGATGGCGGGCGGGTTGGAGGACTGACGATCCATTATTTCGTTAAGCCGTGTGACAAGCTACCCGCCCTCACGGCGTGAGGGTAGGCTCGGCTCATAGGGATTTTAGCTTCTCGAGCATGAATGCGACAGCCTCGCCGGGTGTGACCCGGTGGGATTCGGTTTCGCGGCGCGCCTGGATTTCGACGATGCCGTCCTTGAGGCCGCGATCGCCGAGGGTGACGCGCAAGGGCACCCCGATCAGCTCCCAATCGGCGAACATGATGCCTGGCCGAGCGTCGCGGTCGTCGAGGATGACGTCTATCCCGGCTGCCTGCAAGGCCTGGTACAGGGTTTCGGCCGTGTTGCGTACTGTTTCACTTTTGCCGATGCCGATCGGACACAGCACCACCTCGAAGGGTGCGAGCGCGCGCGGCCAGATGATGCCGCGCTCGTCGTGGTTCTGTTCGACTGCGGCCGCGGCGATCCGGCTGATGCCGATGCCGTAGCATCCCATTTGCATGAGGGCCGGCTTGCCGTCGGTTTCGAGAAAGGTGGCGTTCAGCGCGCGCGAGTACTTGTCGCCCAGAAAGAATACGTGTCCGACCTCGATGCCGCGCTGGATCGACAGGGCGCCTCCCTGCGGGTCTGGATCGCCCGCGACCACGTTGCGCAGATCGGCGGTGGCGGGCTCGGGCAGGTCGCGCCCCCAGTTCACGCCCGTGTAGTGATGGCCTTCCTCGTTGGCGCCGCAGACGAAATCCCCCATGTTGGCGACCGTATGGTCGGCGATCACCGTGACCGCGCCGCACAGGCCGATCGGCCCCAGGTATCCCGGCGGGCTGCCGAAGGCGTCGAGAATCTCGGATTCGGTGGCGAAGCGGTAGCCGTCCTCGAACCCCGGCAGTTTGCCGACCTTGACCTCGTTCAACTCATGGTCACCCCGGATCAGCAGCAGCCAGATGCGTGCCGGGCCTTGGGCGGGGTCGGTCGCCAGCACGACGGACTTGACGGTGCGTGTCAGGGGCAGGCCGAGCTGTTCGGCCACGATCTCGCATTTCGGAGCCTGCGGGGTCGGGCGCTTTTCCAGGGGCTCGCGGGCGGCCTCGCGCGCCGGGATCAGGCAGGGCGCCGCCGCCAGCTCGATGTTGGCCGCGTAGTCCGAGTCCGGGTTGTACACGATCAGATCCTCGCCGGTGTCGGCGATCACCTGGAATTCGTGGCTGCGCGAGCCGCCGATCGAGCCGGTGTCGGCCGCCACCGCGCGGAAGGTCAGGCCGAGGCGGGAAAAGATCTGCTGGTAGGCCGCGTACATGGCGTCGTAGCTGGCCTGGGCGCTGGCCTCGTCGCGGTCGAACGAGTAGGCATCCTTCATCGTGAATTCGCGTCCGCGCATCAGGCCGAAACGCGGACGGCGTTCGTCGCGGAACTTGGTCTGGATGTGGTAGAAATTGACGGGCAGCTGGCGCCAACTGTGGATCTCGTTGCGCGCGATGTCGGTGATGACCTCCTCGGATGTGGGCTGCAGGACGAAGTCGCGCTGGTGGCGGTCCTTGATGCGCAGCAGCTCGGCGCCATATTGTTCCCAGCGGCCCGATTCCTGCCAGAGCTCGGCGGGCTGGACCACCGGCATCAGCAGTTCGAGGGCGCCGGCGCGGTCCATCTCTGCGCGCACGATGGTTTCGATCTTGCGCAGCACCTTCAGGCCCATCGGCATGTAGGTGTAGATTCCCCCGGCGATCTTGCGGATGAACCCCGCCCGGGTCATCAACTGGTGGCTGACGACCTCGGCGTCCGCGGGCGCCTCTTTGAGGGTGTTGAGATGGTACTTGCTGGCGTACATGGTAGGGTTTCCGGTTGGTACGTATAATCGGAGCTAATTGTATTGAATCATTATCGAGGTGGCCTATGCTGGATCGGGAAGGCTACCGTCCTAATGTCGGCATTATCCTCGTAAACCAGAAAAACGAGGTTTTTTGGGGCAAACGCATTCGGGAGCATGCCTGGCAGTTCCCTCAGGGCGGCATCAAGCACGGCGAAACTCCGGTGCAGGCGATGTACCGCGAGCTTCACGAGGAAGTCGGTTTGCGTCCCGAACACGTGCGGATATTAGGACGGACGCGTGACTGGCTGCGCTATGATGTGCCGGATCATTTCGTGCGCCGTGAGTTGCGGGGGCACTACAAGGGACAAAAGCAGATCTGGTTCCTGCTGCGGATGGTGGGGCGCGACAGCGACGTCAGCCTGCGATCTTCCGACTCGCCTGAATTCGACGCCTGGCGCTGGAATGCCTACTGGGTGCCGTTGGATGCGGTGATCGAGTTCAAGCGCGAGGTCTATACACTGGCCTTGCACGAGCTCTCCGGTCTGTTGTTCCGGCATTCCCCCGAGAGCCGCTATCTGCGGCAGCGGGGCGGCCGCGCATCGGCCAGATCGCCTGCGGGCGAGGCCTGATGGGTCAGGGTTATGATTGGGTTTCCAGATATGCTCTCACATAAGGTTTGAACGCATGCTCCAAGACCTCGACTCATTGGCCGAGCGCATCGGGAAACTGGTTCAGGCGGCTCGCCAGCTCCAGACGGAGCGCGGTGCCTTGCAGGCCCGTGTCCGTCAGCTCGAGCAGGAATGCGCTGCTCTCAAGGACCAGCAGATTCGCGAGCAGGATGAATTCACCCGCATGTCCGAGCACGTTGCGCGTCATGCCCAGGAACTGCAGGCCGTGCGTGACGAAACCCTCGCCGCCCGGACGGCGCTCGAGGACCAGGTGCGCCAGCAGCAGGGGCAGTCCGATGCAATGCAAGCGCGTCTGGCCCATACCGAGGCCGACCGCGACAAGCTGCGCCAGGTCGCCCAGGGCGCCCAGGAGCAGATCGATCTGATCCTAGAGCGCCTGCCGGGCGCGGAGTAACCCTCATGGAACGCGTAGACGTCTCGATTCTCGGCCGCGATTACTCGCTGGCCTGCTCCTCGTCCGAAAAGGACGCGCTGCTCGCGGCTGTGCGGCTCGTGGACCAGCGCATGCTCGCCATCAAGGGGGCGGGCAAGGTGGCGAGCAACGAACGCATCGCCGTCATGGCCGCGATCCAGATCGCCGGCGAGCTGCTGAACATGCGCGCCCCCGACGGCCCGCTCAGCAACATTGCCTTGGGTGATTTCAAGGGTAAAATTGATGCTATGAACGGTATGCTCGATCAGGTCCTCGGGCCCGCCGTTTGAGTTGCAGATTTCCCGGATGCCTCGCGGCGTCCGGACACCGTTAGTCCCTGCCGTGTTCGTGACTCGGCCATACATTCCTTGAACCAATGCTACTTGGCATAGGTTGCCGGATTGACAGATGGGTGCGCTACCTTTGCTGGATAGCCCGAAGCCTGACTGAAGGCGACCACCGTGAACCTCAGGTTCCGGGATGCCGGCCTAGACGGCACAGGCGGGGCGTTTCTCGAGAGCTCGTCGAGCATGACGAGCTTTCCTTTTTCTGGAGGCTCGGATGCATCCATTCAAGGGCAAATATAAAGTGTTGCTGGCACTGGCCCTGGCGGCTGGTACCGCGGTGGGTGTCCCGGCACTGGCCGCCGCCCAAGGGGATCGACCTGCTGGTCAGCGCATGCAGGCGCCGCGGGCCAGCCTGCATGCCCAGGCGTCCTCCAAGGTGACCCAGGATACCGTGCGGATCGTTCTGGCGGCCGATCTGCGCGCGGACACCCAGGTCGAGGCTGCCCGGGCGCTCAACGCCCGGCTCGATGCCGCCATGAAGCAAGCCAAGGGCCGTGACGGGATCGAGGCGCGCAGCGGCGGCTACCAGATCTGGTCTTCGACCGGCCGGGATGGCAAGATCGCTGAATGGCGCGGCCGTGCCCAGATATTCCTGACCTCCCAGGATTTCGAGGCAGTCTCGCAATTGGCGGCCGACCTGGGCGATCAGATGCCCATTTCCGACATTTTCTTCTCGGTGTCGCCGCAGGCGCGGGCCGCCGCCGAGCAGGCGCTGCTCACCGAGGCGGTGAATGCCTTCAAGGCACGGGCGCAGGCCCTGACCGCGGCACTGGGCTTTGCCTCCTACCGTTATGACTCGATCGATCTCGGTGGCAGCGGCAACGTCATGTATAGCGCCATGCCGCAGATGATGGACAGTGCCTCCGCGGCGCCGGCGCCCGAGCCAGTGCCGATCGAGGGCGGCACCGAAACCATCAGCGTGTCGGTCAACGGGACGATCTGGCTGCAGCCCGCCAATACAGCAGCAGTCCGGCGATGATCATGGGCAGCGACAGCAGCTGGCCCATCGACAGTCCGCCGGCCAGCAGGCCCAGAAACGCATCGGGTTCCCGGGTGAATTCGACCAGGAACCGGAACGTGCCGTATCCCATCAGGAATATTGCGCTGACCTGACCAGTGGGACGCGGCTTGCGCGCGAACCACCAGACCAGCGCGAACAGGACCAGGCCCTCCAGTCCCATTTCATAGAGCTGCGAGGGGTGGCGGGCGATACCGTCGTGCGTCTGTGGAAACACGATACCCCAGGGCAGGTCCGTGGGCCGGCCCCACAGTTCGCCATTGATGAAATTGCCCAGGCGGCCCGCTGCCAGGCCCAGCGGGATCAGCGGCGCGATGAAGTCGCCCAGCTCGAGCAGCGTGCGCCGCTTGCGGTGCGCGTACAGCAGCATGGCGATGATGACGCCCAGCAGGCCGCCATGAAAGGACATGCCGCCTTGCCAGACCTCGAAGATCGTCAATGGGTGGGCCAGGTAGTCCGAGAACTTGTAGAACAGCACGTAGCCCAGGCGTCCGCCGAGGATCACGCCCAGCACGCAATAAAAGATGATGTCTTCGAGATCCTGCAGGGTCAGGCCGCAGGGGTGATGCCGAATGCGCCAGCGCCCGAGCAGCCATGCCAGGCCGAAGCCCGTCAGGTACATCAGGCCGTACCAGTGGATAGGCAGAGGTCCGATCTGGAAAGCAATGGGGTCGATTTGCGGGAATGGCATGTTCGTCCGGATGTTGCGCGCCCCCGTGGGGCGCTTTTTGCCTTGGGGCGGCCCGGCAGAGGAAAAGGCCCCCACGCCGCGCCTTCGGCTTGCTGCCCCCCAAGGGGGTGTTTTGCCTTGGGGCGGCCCGGCGGCAAAAAATTATCATGGATAATAACGCGATAGGCCGCCGGTTGTGGTGCCGGGGGAGGAATTGGATACGAGCCATGAGGATGTCGATGTCGAAGATCTGGGTGCTGGCGTTTGGGCTGGCGGTGTTCTGGCCGGCGGCTTGGGCGGCCAGTCCGTTGCAGGGGCCGGATCTGGCGCGCGAGCGTCAATGCCTGGGCTGTCATCAGGTGGATGCCCGCCGCGTCGGGCCGCCGTTCACGGCCATCGCCGCCCGCTTTGGCGATGCGCCGGGCGCGCGGGATTATCTGGCCGAGGTCATCCGCAAGGGCAGCACCGGGCAATGGGGCGCAATCCCCATGCCGGCCCAGCCGCGCGTCGACTCGCTGGAGGCGCAGCGTCTGGCGGCCTGGATTCTGTCCCTGAAGGATGGCGGGCAGTGAGGTTGCCGCCGTAGGCGCATGTGGTGTGATCACGCGCTGTCGCGCAAACCTTTTCCGCATGGGCCGTGCTGCCCCGGCTGATGGTTTTTCAGGGGTTCTCTGAAGTGCCTGCCGGTGCTCGCGATGCGAAGCGCCATCAGGTGGATCGCATGAGGAACATCATGATCACTGGGATCCAGAAGTTCGATTTGCGGCAAGAGAGCGGCGTTCTGCGAACCTCCATCGCGGTCGCGCTATTGGTCGCCTTTTTCGGCATCGTGTTCGGCCTGCTCGCAAGGTCGTATTCCATCCTGTTCGACGGGTTTTACTCGCTCATCGATGTCGGCGTGGGCCTGCTGTCGCTGGTGGTGGCGAACCTGATCACCGCCCATGCGGTCTCGGGAACGCTGTCCAAAAAGCTGCGCGAGCGGTTCTCGATGGGCTTCTGGCATCTCGAACCCATGGTCATTGTGCTCAATGGCACATTGTTGATCGGCGCCTCGATCTATGCGTTCTTCAACGCGGTGAGCAGCCTGCTCGATGGCGGTCATGATTTCGCATTCGGTTGGGCGATCGTATACGCGGCGATCACGTTTGTGGCGTGCGTCGGAATCGCGGTCGTCGAACGACGCGCCAACCGGCGGCTGAGGTCGGAATTGCTGCGGCTCGACGTGCAGAGCTGGGTGATGTCGGCCGCCATCACGGCGGCGCTGCTCGTCGCCTTCGTTTTCGCCTATTGCATCAGCGGCACTGCATGGGCCTGGATGACGCCTTACGTGGACCCGGCGGTGCTCGCCCTGGTCTGCCTGATTGTCGCGCCGTTGCCGATCCCGAGCGTTCGCCGGGCGCTCGACGACGTGCTGATGATCACCCCCGCCGATCTGAAAGACCACGTGGATGCCGTCGCCCGGGCATTCGTGGAAAAGCACGGGCTGGTCACCTATCGCGCATATACGGCGCGCATCGGACGTTCGAAGGACGTCGAGGTCACGTTCATCGTCGCTCCCGAGGCGCCGGCACGCACGATGAAGGCGTGGGATGCCTTGCGCGACGAGTTCGCCGCGGCCATTGGCGCGGACGATCCGCATTTGTGGCTCGTGGTCGTTTTCACATCCGATCTGGAGTGGGCGGAATAAGGCGCGCGTATGATGTTTTTTTGGGGGCGGACGTATCCAGCGGCTGCCTCTGATCGGATTCTTGCAACGGCCAAATGGAAACATGATGGAAAAACACAGCGATGGAACTCTCGCGGCGGCGATTTTCGGCGGCGGCTGCTTCTGGTGCATGGAGCCCGTTTTCCAGGCGCTCGATGGTGTCATTGAAGTGCAGCCGGGATTTTGCGGCGGGCATGTCGAGTCTCCGACCTACGAGCAGGTCTGCCGTCAGGACACCGGCCACGTCGAGGTCGTCCGGGTCCGCTTCGACCCGGCCCGGGTTTCGTATCGCACCCTGCTCGAGGTGTTCTTCGGCACGCACGATCCCACGACGCTGGATCGCCAGGGCGAGGACGTCGGCCCGCAATATGCGTCGGTGGTGTTTTTCGCCGACGAGGGCCAGCGCGACCAGGCGCGCGTGGTCAGGGACGAGGTGCAGACGGCGCTGGGCGTGCCCGTGCAGACCCGCATCGAACCCGCCGGACCATTCTGGCCGGCCGAGGATCTGCACAAGGACTATTACCGCCGCAATCCCGAGCAGGGCTATTGCCGGGCCGTCATCGCGCCGAAACTCGCCAAATTCCGCCAGCGCTACACCGCGTTGCTGCGCGACCAGCCACGAGACTAGAGCTTCAGCAATCGCGCGACTGGCGCGCCCGGCAGTGTCAGCCGGGCCAGTCCCGCGAGGACGGCCAGGGTGATGCCTGCCCGGATGACCAGGATCACCCGGATGTCCGCGCCCAGTGTGAGGATCAGCAGCGTGTCCTCGATCAGCGCATGGCACAGCGACAGCCACGACAGCGCCAGCAGGCGCGTGCGCGGGCTGTAGTCCTCGCGTTCCGTGGCTTCGATGATGAGCGCCCCGCCATAGGCCAGGCCCAGCAGCACGCCGACCGTGGTCAGGGGGGCGGCGCGTTCCTCCAGCCCCGACAGGCGCAGCACCGGCGTCAGCAGGCGGGTCACCAGGCGGGTGATCCCGAGCCGTTCCAGGAGGTCCAGCAGGCATACCAGGCAGATGATGATGACCAGGATCATGGCCAGCGATTCGATGGAGGACAGCAGCCAGTGCCAGACATCGGGCGTGCCGGCGGCCAAGCCCGAGTCCCGCCGCATCCAGTCCAGGGACACCGGCGCCTGCAGCCAGTCCCAGGCGCGGCAGGCCCAGGTGACGCCGGCGCCGTACAGCGTGCCGACCATGATGCGCAACGCGCCGGTGAACAGGGCGCTCGCGCCGGCGCGCCGGACGACGGATTGCTCCGTGGGGATATTGTGGGCGAACAGCATCATGGCCCCCAGCGCGCTAATCTGCGCCACGTTCATGTGCATACCGTCCGAGAGGGCGGCCAGCGATGCCATGCCGCCATAGATGTTCGTCAGGATCGTGGTCGCCCAGACGATGCCCGCCTCGGGCGGCAGGCCCAGCAGTGCCATGGCGGGCGCGATCGTGTTTCCCACCCATGCGACCAGCCCCAGGCGTTCCGCGCCATAGACCAGAACCATCACGGGCACCATGATGCGGGCGATGGTCAGGAACATGCGCAGGCTGCGCAGCGCGATGGTTCGCAGGTAATCCAGTATGGATCTTATGGTGCGCTCCCAGCGCGGCGGAACTTGAAGTTCCCGGGATTGTAGCCGGGGGGCGGCCGGCTGGCCGGGATGCTCATGCTTAAAATTTTAAGGGGGAGCCCAGGGGAAAATATTGCAATCAGAATGGCAAAAGACTATGGTGGCGCAATATTCATTCACATATAAGCGGAAAGGCACAATATCATGTCCAGTATGGATCTCGACCGGACGGATCGGCAGATTCTCGCCCTCCTGCAGCGCGACGGCCGCATCAGCAATCAGGATCTGGCCGAGCGCGTATCCCTGTCCCCCAGTCCCTGTCTGCGCCGTGTCCGGCGCCTGGAGGAGCAGGGCTATATCCGCCGCTATGTGGCTCTGGCCGATCCGGGTCTGTTGGGGCTCGGATTGCTGGCCTATGTTTTCGTGCGGCTGGACAAGACGCATGCCGCGGCGCATCGATCCATTGCCGATTTCGTGCGCGATGTGCAGGGTTGGCCCGAGGTGGTGCAGTGTTATGCCATGTCGGGCGACATGGATTACGTGCTGCGGGTGCAGGTCGAGGATCTGGCGCAGTTTTCGCGATTCGCGATGGATACGCTCATGCGCCATCCGGCGGTCGTGGATATGCGTTCGAGTTTCGCCATGCAGACGATCAAGGAAACCACGGAACTACCCGTGTAAACCGTTGCGTAGAGATTTGCGTGCAAGGCGATGAGGAATGATGGCGGCTTGATATAGAGTAAAGCTATCGCATTATTATAAATATTTGATTTTCTTAAATTTCCGGTTTCTCCTAGACTACCGTCATGCGCTCGCCGAACATGCGGGTCGCCATTCCGATACCGGCCTTTGGCCGGGGGGTCCGATTCGTTCTCAGGAGAATACTATGAAGAAACTCACCACTGCAGCGGGCGCGCCTGTCGCCGATAACCAAAACATCATGACGGCCGGGCCGCGCGGGCCCGCCTTGCTCCAGGATGTCTGGCTGATCGAGAAACTCGCTCATTTCGACCGGGAGGTCATCCCCGAGCGCCGTATGCATGCCAAGGGTGCCGGCGCATACGGCACCTTTACCGTGACGCACGACATTACCCGCTATACCTGTGCCGCGATTTTTTCCGAGATCGGCAAGCAGACGCCGATGTTCGCGCGTTTCTCGACCGTGGCCGGCGAGCGGGGGGCGGCGGACGCCGAGCGCGATATTCGCGGCATTGCCATGAAGTTCTATACCGAGCAGGGTAACTGGGATCTGGTGGGCAACAATACGCCGGTATTCTTTTTCCGCGATCCGTTGAAATTCCCCGACTTGAATCACGCAGTCAAGCGCGATCCAGGTACCGGCCTGCGCAGCGCGCAGAATAATTGGGAATTCTGGACCGGCCTGCCCGAGGCGCTGCACCAGGTCACCATCGTCATGAGCGATCGAGGCATTCCCTCTGATTTTCGTCACATGCATCTGTTCGGCAGCCACACTTTCAGTTTCATCAATGCGGCCCGCGAGCGTTTCTGGGTCAAGTTCACCTTCAAGAGCCAGCAAGGTATCCGCAATCTCACCGATGCCCAGGCCGGCGAACTGATCGGCCGCGACCGCGAAAGCTCGCAGCGCGACCTCCACGAATCCATCAACCGGGGGGAGTTCCCGCGCTGGACGCTGTATGTGCAGATCATGCCTGAGAAAGAGGCAGGCGCTTACCATCTCAATCCATTCGATCTGACCAAGGTCTGGCCGCACTGCGATTATCCCTTGATCGAGGTCGGCGTGCTGGAGCTCAATCGCAATCCTGAAAACTTTTTTGCCGAGGTCGAGCAGGCGGCTTTTACGCCCGCGAATGTCGTGCCGGGAATCGGATTTTCGCCGGACCGCATGTTGCAGGCGCGCCTGTTCTCTTATGGCGATGCGCAGCGCTACCGCCTGGGGGTGAATCATCATCAGATTCCGGTGAATGCGCCGCGTTGTCCGTTCCACAGTTATCACCGCGATGGCGCGATGCGGGTGGATGGCAATTATGGCGGGATCACCGGCAATGAGCCGAACAAGGCGGGCGAGTGGGCCGAGCAGCCCGAGTATCGCGAGCCGCCGCTCAGTCTGGAGGGCGCGGCCGATCACTGGAACCATCGCGAGGACACCGATTATTTCTCGCAGCCTGGCGCGTTGTTCCGGCTGATGTCGCCCGAGCAGCAGCAGGCGCTGTTCGACAATACTGCCCGCGCTATTGCGGGGGTCACGAAGGATGTGCAGGCCAAACACATCGAGCACTGCACCCAGGCCGATCCGGCTTATGGGGCGGGGGTGGCTGCGGCTATCAAGGCCCTGGGTTGATCCTCTGGTGAACACGGGCTGGCGCTTTGTGCGCTGGCCTGTTGTGGTTTATGCGGGAGCGCGCTTTTCTGGTTTTTTGCCGTCGGGTCGATTCAGGGTGAAAAGCGCTCTCTCGCGGGGCAAGCTGAAGGCGTGGTTTCTTTTTGTGAGATCTCGCGGCCGGCGCCCAGGGGGGCGCGGCGCTGCTCACCCGGTCCCGGCTTTGCCGGGACTTCCCGTCGGATTGGGCA
>JBEBRQ010000027.1:0-40069 GCA_040394755.1 Castellaniella defragrans
ACCTCTGCCAAGCCCACCGTGGTGGTGCGCAGCAAACCGTCGATTGGGTTTTTTTGGGCCCGCGCCCGGCCCCCCCCCCCCGGGGCGCCGACCGCCTACGAAAGTGGGAGGGGGTTGGTCCTTGTGCGAGGGTTTGCCTGTTGGCGGGCCATATCACCTGAGGTAGTAAATCCTTGGGGTAATATTTTCCTTTCCGGCCATTCCGGCTCGACAGGAGATATTCATGCGTGGTTTGAAAACCATGGTGGGCATGTTGGCGTTTGCCGCTGGTCTTCCGCTGGCTCAGGCGGACACCCTGGCCGTCGTCAAGGATCGCGGTGTCGTGCGCTGCGGCGTGACGACGGGTTTTGCGGGGTTCTCGGCTCCCGACACCAAGGGAAACTGGCAGGGGCTGGACGTGGATATGTGCCGCGCGGTGGCCGCTGCGGTGCTCGGCGATGCATCCAAGGTCAAGGTCGTGCCCTTGAATGCCCAGCAGCGTTTCACCGCCTTGCAGTCCGGCGAGATCGATCTGCTGGCCCGCAATACGACTGTCACGCTGACCCGCGATACTGGCGTCGGGGCGATTCATGCGGCGATCAATTTCTATGATGGTCAGGGCTTTCTGGTTCCCAAATCGCTGGGTCTCAAGAGCGCCAAGGAAATCAATGGCGCGACGGTCTGCATGCAGACCGGCACTTCGAACGAAAACACCATGGCCGACTGGGCGCGTGCCAACGGTGTAAAGTACACCCCGGTGGTGATCGAGCAGTTCAATGAGGTGGTCAACGCCTTTGCGTCCGGGCGCTGCGATGTGTTCACGACCGATGCTTCGGGCCTGGCTTCGATCCGGATTTCCAAGCTGTCCAAGCCCGATGATTATCAGGTTCTGCCTGAAATCATTTCCAAGGAGCCCCTCGGGCCTTTTGTGCGCCAGGGCGACGATGTCTGGCTGAATATCGTGAAATGGTCCTTCAATGCCATGACCGGCGCCGAGGAGCTGGGCCTGACCTCGGCCAATGTGGACCAGAACCTGGACAGCGCCAATCCCAATGTGCGGCGCCTCCTGGGGGTGACACCCGGCGCGGGCAAGGATCTCGGCGTGGACGAGAAGTGGGCCTACAACATCATCAAGCAGGTCGGCAATTACGGCGAATCCTTCGAGCGTAACGTCGGCATGGGCAGCCCGCTCAAGATCCAGCGCGGCCTGAACGCGCTGTGGACCGATGGCGGTTTGATGTATCCACTGCCTGTGCGCTGAGAAACGGCGCGCGCATCGTCGCGGCGTGGATCACGCCGTGATGGCGAGGTCCTGGGCGGGATTCAGCGCTGGCGGCGGTAGACCAGGCTGATGCGCGCAAAGGCGGCTTGCAGCTCGGGCGTCCCGGCCTGAAAGGTCACGGGGCGCCCTTTCTGGATGAAGCACACGAGTTTTTTCGAGGCCACGAACGGAATGAATTTGGCGGACTGGATCTGGTCCCAGGGCACCTCGCGGCGTGTGATCCAGCGCTGGCGCAGGCCGTATTCCGAGATTTCGGTCACCGAGGTCCAGATTCCCCAGGTCATGACCAGCAGGGCGGCAAAGCACAGCAGCACGGCGCCGGCAACCGCGGGCGCGACCTGTTGACCGGCCGCGCTGCTGGCCGTGGCGATCAGGCGCGCGGCGATCAGCAGCATGACCAGCCAGGCCAATATTCCGATCCAGCGCGGCCAGGCGCGTCCGCGCAGCGGCAGGGGGCCGATCTGCGCCAGGAGCGCGGCGTGCTCCTCGGGTGTCGGCCTGGCAAAAGGGGTCACGCTTTCTTGGCCGTCAGGGCATTGCCCACCCGGCTGGCGGCCTTGCGATCGAGATGGCCGGAAATCCATTGGCCGATGTCGACGACAGCATCGAGGTCCACGCCGGTGTCCATGCCCTGGCCGCGCATCAGGTAGAGGACGTCCTCGGTGGCCACATTGCCGGTGGCGCCCTTGGCGTACGGACAGCCTCCCAGCCCGGCCACCGAACTGTGGAAGATCCGCACGCCCACGTCCAGCGCGGCCACGATATTGGCCAGCGCCTGTCCGTAGGTGTCGTGGAAATGGCCCGATACCTGTGTGCCCAGGTCGGCCACCTGGCCCACGGCGAGCATCACGCGCTTGACCTGCGCGGCAGTGCCTACCCCGATCGTGTCGGCCACATCGATCTCGTCGCAGCCCAGGCGCAGGAGGCGTTCGGCCACGTCGACGACGGCGGACACCGGGGTTTCGCCCTGGTAGGGGCAGCCCAGCGCGCAGCTGATGCTGCCCCGCAGACGCAGGCCCGCCGCCTTGGCCGCCGCTGCGACGGGCTCGAACCGGGCGATGGACTCGGCGATCGAACAGTTGATGTTGCGCTGCGAGAATGCCTCGCTCGCGGCGCCGAAGATCACGACCTCGTCAGCGCGCGCCGCGAGGGCGGCCTCGAAGCCGCGCAGGTTGGGCGTCAGCGCCGAATAGATCGTGCCGGGGCGGCGCGCGATCGCGGCCATGACCTCGGCGCCGTCGGCCATCTGCGGCACCCATTTGGGCGATACGAAGGAGGCGGCTTCGACGTTGGCAAAACCGGCGGCCGCCAGGCGGTCGATCAGTTCGACTTTGACGGCGGTATCGACGAATTGCTTTTCGTTCTGCAGGCCGTCGCGCGGGGCGACCTCGACGATCTTGACGTATTCGGACATGGCGTTTTCCGGGGGCGGGATGCTGCGACAGGCAGGCAGTCGTGTGTAAAGGGTAAGTCCACATGATATCCCAGGCTGGGAGGGCGGAATGTCGGGCCGGCGACCAAGCGCCGGGGGAACCCCTGAACAGACGAAAAAGAGGGTTCGAGGCTGTCAGTGGTTCTTTGTTTTGGTCTCGGATTTTTATCGGGGTGTTTTGTTTTTTTGGGGAGTGATCGAGCTCATGGCCGACGCTAGGGACGCGTTCTATTATTCAGAAAATATCGAGAATATTGCAAGAATTATCTATTCCATTTTATTGAGATAAAATATTTAGGGTTTGATCTATATCATTTAGCGCTTTTAGAAAGATTAACAAAATGGTCGGATTGAATTCGTGATCCGGCGCTGATTGCCGCGCCGCACGGATTTTTATTTGAAGACCACAAGTCAGGAAGCAAAAATGAAGAAAATCCACCCGGCCTGCACTCGTCATCCGGTTCCGCGCCGTCTGGCGCTGATGATTACCGCGATGCTGGCAGGACAGCCGCTGTTCGCCCAGGCGGCAGGGGAAAATATTGTTTGGTCTGATGCTGATCACACAGCGCCGCTTCGTTCAGAGCCGGTGTTTGGTTCTCCAGATTCTCTTTTTCCTGACGGTCTCACCGGTAATACGGTAACGATTTCTGGCGGTCCGCTTATTGGTGGTTATGTTTTTGGCGGTGTGACAGCGACCGACAGCGAGGTTTCGGGTAACGAGGTTGACATCTCCGGCGGTGAGGTAGGTGGGGTCTATGGCGGTGTGAGTGGGGACGGTATCGCCACCGGCAACCTCGTTGATATTTCAGGTGGAAAGGTTGGTGATGCTGTCTATGGCGGCAAAGGCAAAGTCTCTGCTGCTGATAACGAGGTTTACATCTCTGGCGGTGAGGTAGGTAGGGTCTATGGCGGCGATGGCGGCGAGGGCGCTGACTCTGCTGCTGCCGATAACAAGGTTTACATCTCTGGCGGTGAGGTAGTAGGTAGGGTCTATGGCGGCTATACTGTGGATGGCAGCGCCATCGGCAACCTCGTCGAGATCTCAGGCGGAAAGGTTCTTAGTACTGCTGCTAGTACTTTTATCATCGGCGGCCATGGCAATTTTGCTGCCGGCAATAAGGTTTACATCTTCGGCGGTGAGCATGCTAACAGCGTTGTCATTGCTGGCGACGGTGTGAATGGTATCGCCACTGGCAATCTTGTCGAGATGTCAGGCGGAAAGATTGATGAGGCCTGGGGCGGCTATGGCGATGTCTCTGCTGCCGATAATAAGGTTTACATCTCCGGCGGTGAGGTAGGAAGTTGGGTCTATGGCGGTTTGAGTAGGGACGGTATCGCCACCAGCAACCTCGTTGATATCTCCGGCGGAGAAGTTGGTGGCCTTGTCTATGGCGGCGCTAGTTGGTACGGTATCGCCACCGGCAACCTTGTCGAGATCTCAGGCGGAAAGGTTCTTGACCATGTCTATGGCGGCTATGGCGGAGTCTCTGCTGCCGATAACGAGGTTTACATCTCCGGCGGTGAGTTAAGAGGGAGTGTCCATGGCGGCTATAGTGAGAGCGGTAGCGCCATCAACAACACGGTCACTCTCTCGGGCATGCCTCAGTTCAGCCTCACGGAGACCTCCATCTATGGGGGATATGCAGACAACGTCAGCAGTGCCGGCGATATCTTCACTGGCAATACCCTGAATTTTTCCGCCGCTCCGATCAGCGTCAACACGGTCGCCAATTTCCAGTATTACAACTTTACCCTCGATCCGGGCCTTGCCAATGATATGGGTACGGCCTTGATCACTGCCGATACGGTAAAGCTGGGCGATGGCAACGGCATGCCCTCGGAGGTCAAGGTGATCGGCATTCGCAGCGGCGATGTGCTATCGGTCGGAGATCAGTTCCTGCTGGTGACGGCCACCGGGGCAATGTCCGGTGATGGCATCGGGGGTGTGCGGCATTCGGTGGGGCAGCAGGGGATTTCGCTGCTCTATGAAGTTCAGACCACGGTTGATGTGGCGGGCAAGCAGATCACCGCCACAATTTTGAGCGGGGTCGATCCGGGCCCAAGCGTCAATCCGCGTCTTAAGTCGCTCTCCGAGGGCCGGCTGTCTGGCCTGATGCTGGCCACGCGCGGAGCCGACGCGGTGGCCTATGGCCTGTACGATGCCATCCTGGCGGAAAAGCGCGAGGGTTTGGTGCCGTTCATTCTGGCCACGGGCGGACACAGCCGCTACGAGAGCGGCTCGCATATCGATTCCGATGATTTCCTGCTGACTGGCGGCCTGAGCTACCGGCGCGCGGGGTTGACGGCTGGCGTGTTCGCCGAAGGCGGCTGGGGCAGCTACGACAGCTACAACAGCTTTGCCCATGCGGCCAGTGTGCATGGCGACGGCAATACCCGCTACTACGGTGGCGGGGTATTCGGGCGCTATGACTTCACCGGCGGCGTGTACGCCGAGGCGTCGGTGCGTCTGGGCAGCACCCGCACGCGATTCGATACCGGCGATCTCGTCAATGCGGCCAGCGGCGAATCGGCCGGCTACAACCTGAGCTCGCGCTACACGAGCGCGCACGCGGGTGTGGGTTACCCGTGGGTGTTCAACGACAGCAGCTTGCTGGATGTTTCGGTGAAATACCTGTGGACGCACGTCCAGGGCAAGGATGCGACGGTGGGCGGCGATCCGCTGCATTTCGACAGCCTCGATTCGCGGCGCCTGCGTCTGAATGGGGAATACCGTTACCGCAGCAGCGACAGTCTGACGCTGCTGGCGGGTCTGGGCTATGAGTACGAGTTCGATGCCCGTGCCCACGGCACGGCCTATGGCTATGCGATCGATGCGCCCAGCCTGAAGGGTTCGACGGGGATTCTGTCGCTGGGCGCGATGATCACGCCCACCAGCAACCGGCGCCTGAGCGTGGACCTGCGCGGGCAGGGTTATGCGGGTAAACGGCAGGGTGTGGGCGGTTCGGTGCGGATGAATTACGCGTTCTGAGCGCGCTCCTGACGCCGGCCGTCTGCGAAAGCGTGGCTGTGTCCCCGGGTTTTCCGGGCTGGATGGCGGCCTCTCAAGGGCCGCCAATCTGGGCGTCAGGCGCCGGCCCGCATGAAGCGGCCGTCGGCCAGACGTTCGATCGTGCCGGAGACTTCCAACATGCCCAGTTGGCTGTTCAGGCGGCCGATGTCCCATTGTGTGCGCGCGAGCAGCGTATCCGTGTCCATTGGGTCGTGGCCCAGGGCGTGCAGCAGGATGGCGGCGTCGGAACCTGCAGGTGGCGCGGGGTTGCGGGATGATGGGGGTGTGCGGGCGGGTGCGGGGGCGCCTGGTGGCTGGTTGATCCCGGACTGACGCAGTTCCTCGAGGATGTCCTCGCCCGATTCGACCAGCTTGGCGCCCTGGCGGATCAAGGCATGGCAGCCGCGCGACAGAGGCGAATGGATGGACCCGGGAATGGCGAATACCTCGCGGCCCAGTTCGCTCGCGAGCCGGGCGGTGATCAGCGAGCCGCTTTGCCGGGCTGCCTCGACCACCAGGGTGCCGCGCGTCAGGGCCGCGACGATGCGGTTGCGCATGGGGAAGAAAAACGGCAGGGCGCGCGCGCCCAGGGGAAATTCGGAAACCAGCAGGCCGTCCGCCGCCACGCGGTGCGCCAGGACCCTGTTGCGTGCCGGGTAGACGATGTCGATGCCGGTGCCCAGGACCGCGATTGTGCCGCCCGCCTCCGGCCCTGCTTCCAGCGCGCCTTCGTGAGCTGCCGCGTCGATGCCGCTCGCCAGCCCGCTGACGATGCACCAGCCTTGCTGCGCCAGATGGCGGGCGAAGGCCCTGGCATTGTCCATGCCGCCGGCGGTGGCGCTGCGCGCGCCTACGATGGCGATGGCGGGGCGTTGCAGGAGTTCTGGCCGGCCCTTCAGGTACAGCATCGGCGGGGGGGCGTGCAACTCCAGCAGATTGGGTGGATAGTCGGGGTCGGCCAGGGTCAGCAGGCGGTGGTCGGGTTCGCGCAGCCAGGCGAGGGTTGTGTCGATGGCGGCTTGTGTGCCGGCATCCGGCGGTTGGCGGATGCGCGCGACCAGTTCGGGTTCGAGGTGGCGCGCCAGGTTGCCGGTGGCGGTGGCGTAGATGTCCTGCGGCATGCCGAAGACGGCGAGCAGGTCGCGGATGCGGGCGGCGCCCAGATCGTGCTCGAGGCTGAGGCGGATCCAGGCGCGCAGTTCGTGTTCGTCGGCGGTGAGAGGCATGGCCCGGGGCGGAGGGTGTGAATGGTTTTTCACAGTTTGCCATGAATGGGGGGGGCGGTGAAATGCAAGGGTGATCGGGGGATCCACCTGATGTACGGCCTGTTGAGTTTTTTGTGCGAGCTCGCGGCCGGAGCCCAGGGGGGCGCGGCGCAGCTCACCCGGTCCCGGCTTTGCCGGGACTTCCCGTCGGATCAGGCGAAATCGGGGCGGGCGCCAAACTCGCGGGGTGGTCGGTCCACTGGACCGACGCACAAGCGTCCCGCTCAAACAGTGGCGCCCTTGCCTCCCCGATTTCGCCTGATCCGACGGCGGGTTCGAAAGCGCCGCGCCCCCCTGGGCGCCGACCGCCTACGAAAGTGGGAGGGTGCTGGTTCTTTTGCAGGGGTTTTCCCGCCAGACGCGTCTCAAGGACTCAAACAGGCACGCAGCAAAACACAAATTTCCTGGTGCGATTCGACGCGATTGCCCCGCCAGACGGGCACCGACAGGGGCATTGGCCGCAACTTGTTTTATCATTGAAGCTCAAGTCATCATGATTCGGCATTTACCATGGCCCTGCTCCCTATTCTCAAGTATCCCGATGCGCGCCTGCACAAGGTGGCCGCCCCGGTTGCGCAGGTCGATGATCGCATCCGCCAACTCGTGCGCGACATGGCCGAAACCATGTACGCCGCCCCCGGCGTGGGTTTGGCGGCCACCCAGGTCGATGTGCATGAGCGCGTCGTCGTCATCGATGTTTCCGAGGATGGCAACGAGCTGTACGTCCTCATCAATCCTGAAATCACCTGGAAAAGCGAAGAAACCCAGGTCTACGAGGAAGGCTGCCTGTCAGTTCCTGGCGTCTACGACGAGGTCGAGCGCGCCGCCCAGATCCACGTGCGGGCGTTGAACGAAAAAGGCGAATCCTACGAGTTCGACGCCCAGGGCCTGCTGGCCGTCTGCGTTCAGCATGAGCTCGATCACTTGATGGGCAAGGTGTTCGTCGAATACCTGTCCGTGCTCAAGCAGAACCGGATTCGCACCCGCCTGCGCAAGCAGCAGCGCGAGGCCGAACGCGAAGCCGCTGGCGTCTGAAGCGGATCATGCGGCTCGTTTTTGCCGGCACCCCGGAATTCGCGCGCCAGGGGCTGCGCGCGCTCATCGATGCCGGTCATGAGGTGGCCGGTGTGCTCAGCCAGCCCGACCGTCCCTCGGGGCGCGGCATGAAACTGTTGCCCAGTCCCGTCAAGCAGGCGGCGCTCGCGGCGGGGATTCCCGTCTTGCAGCCGCGCAGTCTGCGGCTGGATGGCAAGTTTCCCGACGAGGCCCGGGCCGCGCGCGAGGCGCTGCTGGCCATGCGTCCCGAGGTGATGGTGGTGGCTGCCTACGGCTTGATCCTGCCGCAATGGGTGCTGGATCTGCCTCCCCTGGGTTGCCTGAATATCCACGCCAGCCTGCTGCCGCGCTGGCGCGGGGCGGCGCCGATTCAGCGGGCGATCGAGGCTGGCGATGCGGTGACCGGCGTGACCATCATGCAGATGGATGCCGGACTGGATACGGGGGACATGCTGCGGGTGGTCGAGGTCCCCATCGGGCCGGACGATACCGCATCGAGCCTGCATGATGCCTTGGCCGAGGCCGGCGCGCATGCGATCGTCGAGGTTCTCGGCGAGCTCGCCGCTGGCCGGGCGCTGCGCCCGGAGCCACAGCCCGAGGCGGGTGTGTGCTATGCCGAAAAGCTGTTGAAATCCGAGGCGGCGCTGGATTTCCGGCAGGACGCCGGGCAATTGGCGCGCCGCATCCGCGCATTCGATCCGTTTCCGGGCGCCACGATGGATCTGCCCGGGCTGGCGCAGCCGGTGAAAGTCTGGGAGGCGCATGCCGTGCCGGTCGATCCGCGAGTGGCGCAGGCCGTGCCCGGGACGATCCTGGCAGTCAGCGCGCGGGGCATCGATGTGGCGACCGCCGATGGCGTTCTGCGGATCACCGCGTTGCAGCGGGCGGGCGGCAAGCGCCAGACCGTGGCGCAATTCGCGCAGGGTTGGGCCTTGCCGGCTGATCCGGGTTCGCATTCAAACGCATGACCACACGCTGCCGTGCAAGCCTTGCGCCGCGCCTGGTCTTTGGTTTGCCGCCTGTGTGTGAATTCACCGGGGCCGGTGTTCCATAGGATCAGCCGGCGCTTTTCTTGCGCGAGGTATCGATACCCAGTTGCTTGAGCTTGCGGTAGAGGTGTGTGCGCTCGAGTCCGGTGCGCTCGGATACACGGGTCATGCTGTGGTTTTCGCGAGCCAGGTGGTATTCGAAATAGATGCGTTCGAATTCGTCGCGCGCCTCGCGCAACGGCTGGTTCAGCGAGATACTGCCCAGATGCGAGTCGTCGGCGGCCGGCGCCACGAGCGGTGTCGCGGTCTGGACCGATGCTTCGTGGGCGACCTGCTGTGGCGCTTGGGGGTATACCGGATCGGCGGCGGGGCGCTCGGTGCGGCTGCGCATCGAGGCCGGGATGACCGGGCGCGCCAGGCCCGCAGCGACCGCCTTGAGCAGTTTTTGCAGGGTGATGGGTTTTTCGAGGAAGTCGACCGCGCCGATGCGGGTTGCCTCGACGGCCGTATCGACGGTGGCATGGCCGCTCATCATGATGACGGGCATGTTCAGCAGTCCCTGGCTGCTCCATTCCTTGAGCAGGGTGACGCCGTCGATGTCCGGCATCCAGATATCCAGCAGGACGAGGTCGGGACGGTTGCGCAGACGGGATTCGCGCGCTTGCGCGGCATTTTCGGCGAGCTCGACCGTATGACCCTCGTCATAGAGAATTTCGGACAGCAGTTCGCGGATGCCAATCTCGTCATCGACAACCAGAATTCGGGCCATTCACACCTCACCTATTTCTTTTTCCGTATTATCCAGTGCTTGCCGCATCGCGTCCAGCCGCTTGGGAGTTTCTGAATAAGTCCGGTGCCTGTGACGCCAAACTTATTCAGAAGCTTTCTTGGCGCGTGATCGGCCGCGGTGGCCCGCCGGTCCGCGCGCCATGACTGTATCTGGCGCATTGCTCGGACAATTCCGATTTCGCCTGCGGACGCCGGACCGGCCGGGCGGGATGCCAGGAAATTCTGAATGATTCCGGTGATCAGTGGATGCTGTGTTCATTCGGTGGGGGCTTGGTTCGACAGGAGCGTGAACAGGATGGAAATACGCGCTCCGCCGTCGGCCTGATTGGAAATGTCGACGCGTCCGTGGTGTTCCTCGATGATTTTCTTGACGATGGCCAGACCCAGGCCGGTACCCGTGGCCTTGGTGGTGACGTAGGGCTCGAATACCCGGGCGATCACTTGGGGCGCGAATCCCGGGCCGTTGTCGGTGACGCGCAGGCGGATGCTGCGCGTGCCGTCCTCTGCCTGGATCAAGTGGGTCTGAATGGTGATTCTGGCATCCGCCACGCCGCGATGCTGGCAGGCCGCGTCGCGCGCATTGGCCATCAGGTTGTGGATGACCTGGCGCAATTGGGCGGGGTCGCCCTGCAGCAGCGGCAGTTCGTCGTCGAGATGTACCTCGATGTGCGCCGAGGCCGCGCCATCGGTACCGTGGCTCATGCCCTCCACCGGGTCCCAACCGTACAAGGTCAGGACCTCGGTCACCAGGGCGTTGAGGTCGACGTCCTGCATTTGCGCCGGCGGCGTGCGGGCATATTCGCGGAAGTCGTCGACCATTCGCTTGAGCGAGGCGACCTGGTTGACGATGGTGTTCGTCGAGCGGATGAGGAAGGCGGCGTCGGACTCGTCCAGGCGCTCGGCCAGTTTGAACGCCAGGCGTTCGGCCGAGAGCTGGATCGGCGTGAGCGGATTCTTGATTTCGTGCGCCAGCCGGCGGGCGACCTCGCCCCAGGCGACGGTGCGATTGGCCGAGATCACCTCGCTGATGTCGTCGAACACGACCAGGTAGCCGTTGCCGTGACCGTCCAGATGCAGCTGGGTGCCTCGGGCGAGCAGCGTGATGACGTGCTTTTTGCGCTCGTTGTCGGCGGCGTGTTCGAGTTCCAGCTCGAATTGCTGCTGCCAGTATGGCCGGGTCGATTCGACCGCCGTATGGGAGGCGAAGGCCTGGCGCAGCAGCCCGGCCAGATTCAGCGCGCCGTCGGCGGTTTCCAGCGGCCGGCCGCGCACGGTGCGCAGGTCCAGCCGCAGGATATTCTGCGCCCCCTGGTTGAACAGCGTCACCCGAAAGGCTTCATCGAACACCAGGACCCCGGAAGACAGATTGCTGAGGATGGATTCCAGGTACAGATTGGTCTGTTCGAGCTGGCGGCGGTTGCGGTCCACCATTTGCCGCGCCTCGTCGAGCTGGCGCGTCATGGCATTGAACGAGCGTGTCAGCTGGCCGATCTCGTCGCGTTCGGGCGGCTCGGGCAGCGGGCGGTAGTCGCCCACGCCCACGGCCTGGGTGCCGGAAGCCAGCGTCAGGAGGGGGCGCACCAGCCGTCGCGAGACGGCCAGGGCCGCCACCACCGCCGCGAATACGGCCAGGATCAGGGCCAGCGTCAGGGTGATGCCGTAGAGCTTGCGCAAGCCCAGGCGCGACAGGGCGAGTTCCTGGTAGTCGCGAAAGCCCTGCTGCACCAGATTGGCGTTGTGCGCGATGCGGTCGGGCACGGGCTGTATGACTTGCAGCCAGCGCGAATCGGCGCTCATGCCCGGGGCGGTGCCGAACCGGTCCTGGGTCGTGAGAGGAGTCACCACGCGCAGATGCAGACCGCTGCTCAGGGCATCGTCGTCCGGATTGTCGGACTCGGCCGCGGCGTAGCCCTGGGCGATGCGCAACTGGTTCATGACATTGCTGGGCGGCATGTCGGGCATCAATTGGCCGAAGGCCGAGGATGAGAAGGCAATGAGGTGGCCGTTGCCGGTGAATACCATGGCTTCGGCGACGTTGTTGTTCTCGCGCAAGGGGGTGATGAGCAGGGTGATTTCGGTATCGTTGACGTTGGTGAGGCGGCTGGCCATGCTTTGCGCCCGCGCACTCAGTTCGGTCAGTTGCGAATCCAGCGCCGCGCGCCCGAGGTTCAGGCCGGCTTCGAGGGCGCTGTCGACCCGCACATTGAACCAGGACTCGATCGAGCGCGACATGAACTGCACCGAGAGCAGGTAGATCAGCGCGCCGGGCAGGATGCCGATCAGCGTGAAGAACAGCGCGAAGCGCGCGGTCAGCCGGGCGCCGAACTGGCGCCGCCGGATCTGGCGCAGCAGCCGGATGGTCAGCAGCGATACCCAGGATATCAGGGCGACCGCGAGGATACCGTTCAAGAGCAGCAGCAGATCGTATTGCTGGGCGTAGCGTGAAGCATTGCCAGTCGACCAGACCAGCAGGGCGAGCAGCGCCAGGGCGCTGATGGCGGCAACCGCCAGCGCCACGCGCAGCGTCCACCGGATCAGGGCCGGGGTGTGGCGACGGAGATTGAAAAAGAGAAATCTTTCCATGGAGTCGTCAGGGCCCAGGCCTTGCTGCCGAGCGCATCGACCTGGAAGGGTCGGGCCAGGCGGGCGGTGTCCAGGCGCAGCCGTAATTGGCCTTTGTACAGCGTGTCGGCATCGAATTTCTCGGTGGCGGCCACATCCCAGCCGCGGATGTGGCGGACCAGGTCCAGGGCCTCGTTCAACGAGGATGCGGGCAGCGATAGGTCGCCGGTGCCCACGCGCCATTGGCGTGTCAGCGCGTTGTACTGTATGCGCCAGGTCAGTTCGCTGGAAACCACGGTTTCGTCGAACCACCACCAGCGTGAATGGGTGATCAGCAGATCGGCGGTCAGGTACAGGGGGACGCCTTTGTCGATGACTTCGCGTAGCTCGTCGGTCAGCTCGAAATTGATGTCCGCGTCGATCAGCAGGCGACCGTCCAGTGCGATGGGCTCTACCCGCTCGACGAGCGGCTGGGCCAGGCCGTGCTCGAATGGCAGCAGGGCGGATAGGCATAGAACGAAGGACAGGATCAGTCGGTGCATGTGTGGCGGCTGGCGTCTCGTTGGGTCAATCGGAGTCCGGGTCTGGTATTAATTGAACAGAATATTTGGAATATGACGATCTGTCGGGAACTTGGTCATATTGTTGTCGACTCACACAGGCTTGGCAATCAAGGCATAGAAAAACCCGTCCCCCGTCTCGCCATCCGGGCCGGGCAGCGGCAGGATCTGGCCGGGCGCGGGCAGGCGGCGGGCCTCGGGGTGGCGTTCGAGGAATGCGCGGATCTGGTCCTCGCATTCGAGCGGAAAGATCGAGCAGGTCGCATACAACAGGTGGCCGCCCGGGCGCAGCAGCGGCCAGAGGGCGTCGGCGATGCGCGCCTGTAGCCGGGCCGTGCGCGGCAGATCGTCGGGGCGCCGCAGCCAGCGGATGTCCGGGTGGCGGCGGACGATGCCCGACGCCGTGCAGGGCACGTCGGCGAGGATGGCGTCGAAGGCCTGTCCATCCCACCAGGAGGCCGGGTCGGCGGCATCGGCGCAGCGCAGCGCGATCTGCGGTCCCGACAGGCCGAGACGATCGAGGTTTTGTGCAATCCGCGCGAGCCGTTGTTCGTCGCTGTCGATGGCCGTCAGGCGCAGCGCATGGCGCTCGAGCATGTGGGCGGTCTTGCCCCCCGGGGCGGCGCAGGCGTCCAGCACGCGCATGCCGTCGGCCAGGGGGAGCAGGCGCGCCGCCCGTTGTGCGGACAGGTCCTGCACCGACCACAGGCCTTCGGCATAGCCCGGGATCTCGTGCACCGGGCGCGGCCGCGGCAGCAGCAGGCCGTCCTCGCCCGCGAGGCGGCTGGCGATGCCTTCGGCGGTGAAGCGGTCGCGCAGTTGCGCCGGCGTGGTGCGCCGGGCGTTGGCGCGCAGGACCAGCGGGCCGGGGAGGTCGGCCGCCGCCAGCAGGGCCTCCCAGTGCGCCGGCCAGGCATTGCGCAAGGCGTCCACCCACCATGCGGGGTGGTTCCAGCGGGCCTCGGGATCGTCCGCCACCTGTGCCAGCAGAGCCGCGCGCTCGCGGGCATAGCGGCGCAGGACGGCGTTGATGAGGCCCTTGACGGGCCGGCAACGCCTATCGCGCCCGGCGGCGGCGACCGTCTGGTGCACGACGGTGTGCGGCGCATAGACCGGGATGTGCGTGGCCTGGTCCCGGGCCTGTCCGGCGGCCTGGTCGAGGCTGGCGTCCATCAGGCACAGGCCCAGCAGCAGCAAGGCCTGCGCCAGCGGATCGGCGGGTGCGCGCGCGACCAGGCGCCGCTGCAGGGCGCGCGCCAGACCGAGGCGGCGCATGGTGTGGAAGGACAGGGCCTGGGCGGCGGCGCGCTGCGCGGCCGGCGTGCGCGCGAGACTGTCCGAGAGCGATTGCCCGGCGAGTACGGCGCGAACGGCATGTGCGGCCGCGAGGATCTGGTCTGACAGGGAGGGAGTATCGGGATTCGGCACGGGGGCGTGGGGAAGCATTTTCAGGGGACTTTAGCACCAATTCGTTAAAATACAGGGTTTAGCGGGCGCAAGGCCCGGAGAGGTTTCCATGAGCACTTCCCCCCGAGTCGGATTCGTCAGCCTGGGCTGTCCCAAGGCGTTGGTGGATTCCGAGCGGATCCTGACCCAGCTGCGCACCGAGGGCTACGAGATCAGCCCGGACTACGAGGGCGCCGATGTGGTGGTGGTCAATACCTGCGGCTTCATCGACAGCGCCAAGGCGGAATCGCTGGACGCCATCGGCGAGGCCATCGTCGAGAACGGCAAGGTCATCGTCACCGGCTGCCTGGGCGTCGAGGCCGACATGATCCGCGGTGTGCACCCAGCCGTGCTGGCCGTCACCGGCCCCCAGCAGTACGAGCAGGTCGTGCGCGCGGTGCACGAGGCCGCGCCGCCCGCGATCGACCACGACCCCTATGTGGATCTGGTGCCGCCGCAGGGCATCCGCCTGACGCCGCGCCACTATGCCTATCTGAAGATCTCCGAGGGCTGCAACCATAGTTGCAGCTTCTGCATCATTCCGTCGATGCGCGGCCGTCTGGTCAGCCGACCGGTCGGCGATGTGCTGGGCGAGGCCCGCCGTCTGGTCGATGCAGGGGTCAAGGAACTGCTCGTGATTTCCCAGGACACCAGCGCCTATGGGGTGGACATCAAGTACCGCACGGGCTTCTGGGATGGCCGGCCGGTCAAGACTCAGCTCACCGCGCTGGCGCGCGCGCTGGGCGATTTCGGCGTCTGGGTGCGGATGCATTACGTCTATCCGTATCCCCATGTCGATGAACTGATCCCGCTGATGGCCGAGGGTCGCATCCTGCCGTATCTCGATATTCCGTTCCAACATGCCAGCCCGCGTATCCTGCGGGCCATGAAGCGTCCGGCCTTCGAGGACCGCACGCTGGCGCGCATTCGCCAGTGGCGCGAGTCCTGTCCGGACTTGACGCTGCGCTCGACCTTCATCGTCGGTTTCCCGGGCGAGACCGAGGAGGATTTCCAATACCTGCTCGACTGGATGGATGAGGCGCAGCTCGACCGGGTCGGCTGTTTCCAGTATTCCCCGGTCGAGGGGGCGCATGCCAATGAGTTGCCGGGCGCTGTGCCCGACGAGGTCAAGGCCGAGCGTTGGGAGCGCTTCATGGCGCATCAGCAGGCGATCTCCACGCGGCGTCTGGCGGCGAAGATCGGCCGTACCCTGAGCGTGCTGGTCGATGAGGTGGATGGGCAGGGCGGCGCGACCGCGCGGTCCATGGCCGATGCGCCGGAAATCGATGGCAATGTGCTGCTGCGCGATGCGGATGGCCTGCGGCCGGGCGATCTGGCGCAGGTGCGTATCGAGGATGCCGACGAATACGATCTGTACGGCGTGCCGGCCTGAGGCGGATCACAGGCCTCGCTGTTCATGTTTTACGGTCGGGCGTTTTCGCTGCGGTGCTGAAAAGGCGGCCTGTCATTCGCCAGGCTTGCGCGGGCGCACCCTGGGCGGCGGTTTCGAGGGGTCCAGGGGCTGGGCGCGTTTGAAGGTCTGCACCGGCAGGTCGCCGAAGGGGCCGCGCCGGGCCGCGGCGCGCCAGGCGTGGCCATAGGCGACCTCGAGGCTGAGGTGGATGGTGCCGTCCGCATGGCGCTGGCGCTCCAGCGCGCGGATCAGGCGCGCGCGCCATTGGCGTCCGGCGATGCCCGCGCGGCGTTTGGGGTGCGGGTTGCCGCCCAGGTTGCGGACGTCCTCCAGCAGTTTTTCCGCGCTGCGGTAGGTCAGGGTGATGATTTCCTGGTCCATCACTGGATCGGCGAATCCCACCTGAATCATGAGATCGCCGAAATCATGCATGTCCACGAACGTCATGGTGTGCGTTCCCAGGCCAGCCTCGTCGGCGGCCGCGCGCAGCTCTTTGAAGGTGCCGGGTCCGAGGCATGAGTACATGGCCAGACCGTCGATCCGCAGGATGCGGCGCCACTCCTGCAGCACCAGATGTGGCTCGGGATGCCAGTGCAGGGCGAGATTGGACCAGATCAGGTCCAGGCTTTCGTCGGGCAGGCCGGTCTCGGCGAGGTCTGCCTGGATGAAATCGGGTGTTGGCGTGGGTTTGTTGCGCAGTTTGTGCCAGAAGCCGGGCCTGGTGGCGTAGCGCGCCCGGGCGGCGTCCAGCAGAGTCCCGCAGGTGTCCAGCCCGATGTAGCGCTGATCCGGATAGCGGGCGCGCAGGGGATCGAGCGCGTGGGCGGCGCCGCATCCCGCATCCAGGATGTCCTTGGGCTGGATGCGGATGTAGCTCAGGCGCTGGAGCAGGCGCTGGGCGATTTCCCCATACAGGAACTGGGCCGCGTCCAGGGGGCTGCGCCGCGCGAACTGCCGGGTGACGGCGGCGGGATCGATGGGCAGGCGAGGAAGCTGTGACATGTCGGATCAAGGGGAGTGTCCGCGCCCCGGGTTCCTGTGTTCAGATAGCCGGATCGATCGCGGGGAGGTGACATTATGCTGGATACGGTGCGCTGGCGCGAACGCCTCGCCGGCATGGGACCGCGTGCGCTGCTGGCGCGGGTGCCGACCGATTGTCCGTTGTGCGGTGCCCGTGCCTGCGGCGGCTGGACCTGCGCGGCGTGCCGGCCAGCGCCGATCCGGGCTGGCGATGCGCGGCGCTGTCCGGTGTGCGCGCGGCGGCTGGCGGCCGCTGTCTGCCTGGACTGCGCGCGCCGGCCGCCGGCCTTTGATCGGGTCGTGGCGGCTTTCGACTACGAGGCCTCGGGCCGCGACCTGATCCTGCTGTACAAGGCGCGGCGGCGCTTTGATTTGTCTGGATTCCTGGCCGGTCTGCTGGCCGAGGCCGTGGCCGCCGCGGCGGTTCCCTTGCCGGCGTCTACAATCCTGGTGCCGGTGCCCGCGCGGCGCGAGGCGATCCTGCGCAGGGGATTCAATCCCGCTGCCGAGGCGGCGCGGGCCTTGTCCGCGCGCCTGGGCCTGCGCTGTGATCCGGGGCTGCTGGGACGGGCGGGCGAGGGCGCTAAACAAGCATTGCTGGGTCGTGCGGCGCGCCGCGCCGCCGTCCGGGGGGCGTATCGTTGCTGGTCGGTGCCCCAAGGCTGCCACGTGGCGGTGGTCGACGATGTCCTGACCACGGGCAGCACGCTCGATGGCATCGCGCGTGAGTTCAAGGCCGCGGGTGCGGCGAGCGTCACCGGCCTGGTGCTCGCGTGCGCCGTGCCGGATGCGGCGCGCTCGCCGGCCTGATGCGAATCGGATGCCCGCCATGGGGTGTCGCGACTGTTTTTCTGGGGGTGTGGTTCATGTTTCATATCGTGCTGGTCGAGCCGGAGATCCCGCCCAATACGGGCAATGTGATCCGTCTTGCGGCCAATACCGGGGCGTTCCTCCATCTGGTGCGGCCCCTGGGCTTCGCGCTGGATGATGCGCGGATGCGCCGCGCTGGCCTGGATTACCACGAGTGGGCGCGGATGCGGGTGCATGATGACCTGGCTTCGGCGTTTGCGGCCATCGGAGGCGACCCGGCGCGCCGGTTCGCCTTGACGACAAGCGGCGCTGCGCTGATCGGCGACCGGTCGTTACAGGCTGGCGATGTCTTTGTCTTCGGCCGTGAAACCGCCGGGCTGTCGGCGGCGCAGATGGCCTTTTTCCCCGAGGGGCAGCGCATTCGCCTGCCGATGATGCCCCGGCAGCGCAGCCTGAATCTGTCGAATGCGGTGGCCGTGACGGTGTTCGAGGCGTGGCGCCAGGCGGGCTATGCCGGCGGCGTTTGATGCGGCTGGCGGGGTCTATTCGGACCGGGGTTCGCGCGCGAGCAGGGCTGCCACGGCCTCGCGCGGCGCCAGGCCGTCGAACAGCACACGGCATACGGCCTCGGTGATCGGCAGGTCGACCGCATGGCGGCGGCCCAGGGCCAGCACGGCGCGCGCGCAGCGCACGCCCTCGGCCGTCATGCCGCCCGCCAGGATGTCGTCGAGGCGCCGGCCTTCGCCGATGGCGACGCCCACCTGCCGGTTGCGCGAGAGTTCCCCGGTGGCCGTCAGCACCAGATCACCCAGCCCCGCCAGCCCCGAAAAGGTATCGGCCTGGCCGCCCAGGGCGATGCCCAGGCGCTGGATTTCGGCCAGCCCGCGCGTGATCAGGGCGGCGCGCGCATTGGTGCCCAGACGCAGGCCGTCCGAGATTCCGCAGGCGATCGCCATGACGTTTTTCAGGGCGCCGCCGACCTCGACCCCGACGATGTCGCGCGTGGTGTAGATGCGCGCCTGGGTGCCGTGGTACACCGCCTGGCCGATGGCGCCAGTGTCTGGATCGTCGGTGGCCAGGGTGAGGGCGACCGGCAGGCCCTGGGCGACCTCGCGCGCGAATGATGGACCCGACAGCACGCCGGTGCGCAGCCAGGGCCGGTGCGGCAGATGCCGGGCGAGGATCTGGTGGGGCAGTTGCAGCGTGTCGGGTTCGATGCCCTTGCAGGTCCAGAGCAGATGCAGCAGCCTGTCGCGCCGCATGGGCAGGGCCGATGCCAGGCGGGCGCAGATGTCCACCAGGCCGGCGATGGGTACCCCCAGGACGATCAGGGCGGGGTCGGGGGCCTCGAGGACATGGTCCAGCGCCTTGCCCAGGTCGGCGGTGGCACGCAGGGTCTCGGGCAGGTCGATGTCCGACAGGTGGCGTGGATTGCGCCGTCCCTGGACGATTGCATCCGCGACCTCGGGCGCGCGCGCCCACAGCAGGGTGTCGGCCCTGGCGCTCGCGAGCGCCGCCAGGGCGGTGCCCCAGGCGCCGGCGCCCAGTACGCTGACGTGGAGCTGGGGCATGGCGGGTTCCTCAGTTGCGCGCGTTCGGCGGCAGGATCAGGCCGGAGTCCTGACTCTCGGCCGGCTGTTCCCCGGCGGACTGCGCCAGGCGCTGCTCGTACAGGGCCTGGAAATTCATTTCGGCCAGATGCAGGGGCGGCAGCGAGGTGCGCGTGATCGCGTCGGCGACATTGGCGCGCAGGTACGGGTACAGCATGGTGGGGCAGACGATGCCCAGCAGCGGTTCGAGTTGCTCGGCGGGGATGTTGGAGGCCTCGAATATCCCGGCCTGGCTCAGTTCGACCAGGTACAGGACCTTGTCGCCGATGCGGGTGGTGATGGTGGCTGTGACCACCGATTCGAAGACAGTCTCGGCCAGGCGCTGGCCGCCGACCTGGATCGAAACCTCGACGGTCGGGCCTTCGTGTTCGAGGAAAATACCTGGCGCATTGGGCATTTCCAGCGACAGATCCTTGACGTAGGTGCGTTGCAGGCCGAAGCTCGGGGCCTGGCCGTCCTGGTTTTCGTTGTTTTCAGACATGTGATTTCCTGTGTGGGGTTGCGGTGTCATGCGGGCTGCAGCAGGGGCAGCAGGCCATCGGCGCGATCCAGCGCGGCCAGATCGTCGTAGCCGCCGATATGGCGGTCGTCGATGTAGATCTGGGGCACGGTGCGCCGGCCGGTGCGCTCCATCATCACGGCGCGCTGCGCGGGATCGCGCTCGATGTGGATCTTGTGGATGTCCTCGACGCCGCGCTGCCGCAGCAGCGCCTCGGCGCGGATGCAATAGGGGCATACTGCCGTGCAGTACATGGTGACTTTGGGCATGGGGATCCTCGGGGCGGGCGTCAGGATTTCTTGAGCGGCATGCCGGCCTGGACCCAGCCATCCAGGCCGCCATCCAGCGAGGATACCTGATCGAAGCCATGCTTGCGCAGGCTGGCGAGGGCGCGCTGGGCAGTGTGGCCGCGATCGCACACGAGGATCAGCGGCTTGTCCTTGGGGAGACTGCCGATGTGCGATTCGAGGTCGGCCATGGGGATGTTGCGCGACTGGGGGATGCTGCCGGCCTTGAACTGCTCGGCCGTGCGGATGTCGATGAACAGGCCGTGTTCCCGGTTGACCTGCTGGATGGCGTCGTTGAGCGCGATGCGCCCGCCCGGCCGGCCGCGCGAGAGGCTGGGCCAGAGCAGCAGGCCGCCGGATACGAGGGCGATGAGCAATATCCAGAGGTTGTTCTGGCTGAGTAGAAAATCCACAGTTGATCCTGTAACAGGGGTCAAAACAAATTGTATGCCGGGGGATTATAAAATGGACGGCAGTTTTCAACTTTCTGGCTCGTTCGGGGCCCTTCGGACATGCACAAACTTGTACTTATGCGTCATGGCGAGAGCCAGTGGAATCTCGAAAATCGCTTCACCGGCTGGACCGATGTGGACCTGACCGACACCGGCCGCGAGCAGGCGCGCCAGGCGGGCGAGCTGCTGCGCGCCAGCGGCTATGAATTCGACTTGGCCTTCGCCTCGGTCCTCAAGCGCGCGATCCGCACGCTCTGGATCGCCCTGGATGCGATGGACGCCATGTACACGCCCATCGGCCTGAGCTGGCGCTTGAATGAACGCCATTACGGCGCCCTGCAAGGGCTGAACAAGGCCGAGACCGCAGCGCGCTATGGCGAGGATCAAGTGCTGCTGTGGCGGCGGGCCTACGCCATCGCTCCCGATCCCCTGGCGCTCGACGATCCGCGTCATCCCCGTTTCGACGCACGCTACCAGCGGATTCCCGTCGAGCAGTTGCCCGCTACCGAGTGCCTGCGCGATACCGTGGCGCGCGTGGTGCCGTTCTGGGACGAGTCCATCGCGCCGGCGATCCGCTCGGGCCGCCGGGTCCTGGTTTCCGCGCATGGCAACAGCCTGCGGGCGCTGATCAAGCACCTGGAGGGAATCTCGGACGAGGAGATCGTGGGGCTGAATATCCCCACCGGCCAACCCCTGGTCTATGAGCTGGATGACGAGTTGCGCCCCGTGAGCCGCAATTATCTGGGCGATGCTGCCCAGATCGAGGCGGCGATGCAGGCTGTCGCCAACCAGGGCAAGGCCACCAAGGACTGATATGCGCTTCGCGTGCCTGGGGGCCGTCTTGTGCCTGGCCGCGGCCACCGCGCAGGCCCAGACCTCGCTGACGGATCGCCAGGCGGCGGCGCGCAAGGATCGCGCCGCCTTGCGCGAGCAGATCGACGTCCTGCGCCAGCGGATCGAAACCACCGCATCTTCCCAGCGCGACGCAGATCAGGCTCTGAAGGACTCCGAGCAGGCGATTTCCGATATCAGCCGCCGGCTCGATGAGCTCGATCGGCGGCGCGCCGCGCTGGTCGTGAACCTGCGCGAACTCGAAACCGCCATCGGCAACCAGAATGCCGAGCTGGAACACCAGCGCGATGCGCTGGCGCGGCAGCTCCAGGCGCAGTATTCCAGCGGGCTGTCGCCCTGGACGGCCCTGCTTTCGGGCGAGGATCCGCAGCGGATCGGCCGTGATCTGGCTTATCTGGCGTATGTCTCCAAGGCGCGGACGCAGGCGTTGGACGCGTTGCGTCACAGTCTCGACACGCTTGCCGGTCTGCAGACGCAGACCGATGCCCGCCGCGCCGAGCTCGAGGCCCTGTTTGCCGAAACTGCGCAGCAGAAAAAGGCATTGGAGGGCCAGCAGGACGAACGGCGCCGGACACTGCAGCGGATCCAGGCTGAATTGCAGGCGCAGCGCGGCCAGGCCCGCGAGCTCGAAAAGCGCGATGCGCGCCTGGGTGATCTGATCAAGGGGCTGGATGCCGAGATCGCCAAGGCCGAGGCGCGGCGCCAGGCCGCGCTGCGCGCCGAGGCTGAACGCAAGGCCCGCGAGGCCCGCGAGGCGCGGGAAGCCGCCGAACGGGCGCGGCAGGTCCGCGAGCAAGCCGAGCGGCATATGCGCGAGGCCAAAGAACGCGAGGATCGCGCGGCCCAGGCCCAGGCCGAGGCCGAGCACGAACGGGCGCTGGCCGCGGAACGCGCCGAGGCGCAGCGAGCCCGGGCTGAACAAGCTCGCCAGCAACAAGAGGCGGCGGATGCGCGGGGCGAATCCGCCGCGGTGCCGGCCGAGGGATTCCCGGGCTTGAGCAAAGGCCTGCCCTATCCGGTCAAGGGCGAGGTCCAGGGGCGTTTCGGCGCCGAGCGGCCCGATGGCGGCGTATGGCGCGGCATCGTGCTGCGCGCCGCGCAGGGCACCGATGTGCGCGCCGTCGCGGCGGGCCGGGTGGTCTACGCCCATTGGCTCAGCGGTTTCGGCAATATCCTGATCATCGATCACGGCCGCAAATATCTCAGCGTCTATGCCTACAACCAGAGCCTGTTGCGCCAGGTCGGGGATGTCGTGGGACGCGGTGATGTGGTGGCCCGGGTCGGCGCCACTGGCGGCCAGGTCGAGCCGGGACTGTATTTCGAACTGCGCCATGATGGCGCGCCGATCAATCCGCAATTGTGGCTGGCCCCTTGATCATGCGCCGACGCGCTGGCCGCAAGGCCTGGGTTCTTCACTGGATGGTGGTGGATTTCCTGTTACATCGTTCATTTCACCGTCACGGTAATTTCGTTACTATCTAGTGTCCCGTTCGATGAGTTCATTGAACAGGACACTATTTTTGCCGGAGCGTATGATCTCCGGCGATTCTGAATCACATCGGGAACGTGCATGAGCACTCGCAAAGTCAAGTCGTTGAGCTGGATCCTCATTGGGTTCCTGGGGGGTATTCTCGTGAGCCTGGGAATCAGCGCCGCCGCCCAGCGCGGCGAGCCCCTGCCGCTCAAGAGCCTGCAGCAGTTCGCCAATGTATTCGGAGCCATCAAGTCCAGCTACGTCGAGCCGGTTTCCGACCAGCAGCTCATCGATGACGCGATCCGTGGTTTATTTGCCGATCTGGATCCGCATTCGGCCTACCTCGACGAGGATGCCTACAAGCAGATGCAGGACATCACGCGTGGCGGTTTCGGCGGTCTCGGGATCGAGATCGGCGCCGAGGACGGTATGCCCAAGGTCATCGCGCCCATCGAGGACACACCCGCCGCGCGCGCCGGAATCCTCACCGGCGACTTGATCACGCGGATCGATGACGAGCCCACCAAGGGCATGAGCCTCAACGACGCGGTCAAGAAAATGCGTGGCGAGCCGGGAACGCCGATCGAGCTGACCATTGAACGCGCCGGCAGCCCCAAGCCCCTCAAGTTCCACATCGTGCGCGAGATGATCAAGACGCGCAGCGTGCGCGGCAAGATGCTGCCTGGCGACATCGCCTACGTGCGCATCAGCCAGTTCCAGGATCGCACCACCGGCGATCTCGTGCGTATGCTCGACAGCCTGTCGTCCGGGCGCGCGCCCAAGGGCATGATCCTCGATCTGCGCAATAATCCGGGCGGCCTGCTCGACGGCGCCATCGGGGTTTCGTCGGTGTTCCTCGATCCCGGCAGCCTCGTGGTTTCTACCAAGGGCCGCATCCAATCCTCGAACGAGGAGTTCTACGCGCGCCATCTGACCAGCAAGCACGGATTCGTTCTCGAGGACAACGCTGGCCAGCCGCCGGCCTGGGCTCGCACGGTGCCGCTGGTGGTGCTGGTCAACGTCGGTTCGGCCTCCGCCTCCGAGATCGTCGCTGGCGCCCTGCAGGACCACAAGCGGGCCCGGATTCTCGGCAACCGGACGTTCGGCAAAGGGTCCGTGCAGTCGGTGCTGCAACTGAGCGAGGATACCGGCATCAAGCTCACCACGGCGCGCTACTACACTCCCAGCGGGCGCTCGATCCAGCTGACAGGGGTCGTGCCGGATTATCCGGTCGACGACAGCGCGGCGGGCAATCTGTTCCAGTTGCAGCGTGAGGTCGATCTCCAGCATCACCTCGAGAATCAGGCCGACGCCAGGCAGGGCGACGAGCCAGCCGAGGATGATTTCGTCCAGGGCGAGATCAAGATGTTCGAGTTCGGCGGTAAGGACGACTGGCAGTTGAGCCAGGCGATCAATGCTCTGCAGGGCCGCCCCATCCTGAAATCCGATCCGGTGCTGGTTCGCGAGGCCAAGGCCCAGGCGGCGGTGCAGGCCGCCGTCCAGGCCGAGCCCGCGAACGATGCGGTCGCCCAGCCGGCTGAAAAAAAAACGCTGAATGATTCCGATGGCAACGTGGAGCGCTACCGGGTCACGCCGCAGGGGCTGATCCGGGTGCAGTGATGGGTGATCCGCAGCCCATGGGTGATGCGCAGTTGATGCGCTATGCCCGCCACATTCTGCTCGATGAGCTGGGGATCGAGGGCCAGGCGCTTTTGCTGGCCGCCCGCGTCCTGATCGTGGGCGCCGGCGGTCTGGGTTCGCCGGCGGCGGCCTATCTGGCCGCGGCGGGCGTCGGGCATTTGCGGCTGGCCGATGACGATCTGGTCGAGCTCAGCAACCTGCAGCGCCAGATCCTGCACACCACCGCGCGCATCGGCCAGGCCAAGGCCGACTCCGGCCGCGCGGCGCTGCTGGCGATCAATCCCGAGATCGAGGTCGAGGCGCTGGTCGAGCGCCTGGATGCCGCGCGCCTGCTCGAACTCGTCGGCCAGTCCGATCTCGTGCTGGATTGTTGCGATAATTTCGCCACACGCCATGCCATCAATCGGGCCTGCGTCGCTTGCCGGGTCCCGCTGGTGTCGGGCGCGGCCATCCGCTATTCAGGTCAGGTCAGCGTCTATGATTTGCGGCGCGACGATGCGCCCTGCTATCACTGCCTGTTTCCCGAGGCCGACGATGCGCAGGAGCTGCGCTGCGCCACCACGGGCGTACTGGGCCCTCTGGTGGGGATGGTGGGCAGCGTCCAGGCGGCCGAGGCGATCAAGTTGCTCGCCCGGATGGGCGAGCCCCTGGTCGGGCGCCTGCTGTCGGTCGATGCCTTGACTATGCAGTGGCACACGATCCGCTTCAGGCGCGACCCCGGTTGCCCGGTATGCGGCCATCGCGCGCCCATGTCAGCAGTGGACTCAGGGCGTTGACGCGCCGGCCGATATAGAGGTCGCGGCCGCGGCACGGGGTCGCGAACGGCGTGCCGGGGTGGTAGACATGGACGGTGCGCATGCCGATCTGGTGCGCGCTTTTCAGGTTGGCGAGGGTGTCCTCGATCAGGATCACGCGGTTTGCCGGCACCCGCAGGCGCGCGAGAATCTGGCGCATCAGCGCGCGCGAGGGTTTGGGCCTGTGGCGGCCCTGCAGGTTCATCTGCTCGATGCTCCACAGACCGTCGAATTCGCGCAGGATGTCCAGGGTTTTCAGGACCTGGCGCGCGTAGTGCGCGGGCGCATTGGTCAGCAGGATCTTGCGGCCCGGCAGCCGGCGCAGGCGCTGCGCGAGTCCCGTTTCGCCGTGGACCAGGGGGGCGACTTCGAAATTGTGGCTCAGGGCCAGGAAATGGTTGATGTCCACGCCATGATGGCGGGCCATGCCGATGGCGGTCGCGCCGTAGCGCGCCCAGTACCGCCGCCGCAGCGCATCGGCCTGCGCGGAATCGACGCCCAGGGTCGTCGCCACCGCCGCGCTCATGTGCTGGTCGATGAGGCGAAAGATCGACCGCGAGGCGTCGTGCAGTGTATTGTCGAGATCGAACAGCCAGACCGGATCGTCATGCCGACCGGCCGCCCGTCGCCGCGAGGCGTGGGGCGCGCGCGCCGGTCGCATGTCAGTGCGAGCTGATCATGGTGCCGACGCCGCGGTCGGTGAGGATTTCCAGCAGCAGGCAGTGCGGCACGCGGCCATCGATGATATGCACGGAATTGACGCCGAAGCGCGCGGCATCGAGCGCGGAGGAGATCTTGGGCAGCATGCCGCCCGAGAGGGTGCCGTCCTCGAAAAGCTCGTCGATGGTCTGCGCCGACAGGCTGCGCAGCAATTGGCCGTTTTTGTCGAGCACGCCCGGGGTATTGGTCAGCATCACGAGTTTTTCCGCGCCCAGCACCTCGGCCATCTTGCCGGCGACCACATCGGCGTTGATGTTGTAGGCCTGGCCGTCCTCGCCGTAGCCGATGGACGAGATCACGGGAATGAACTGGTCGTCCTGTAAAGCCTTGACCACGGCGGGCTCGATGCGTTGGATGTCGCCCACGAAGCCGATGTCCAGCCATTGACCGGGATGCTCGGGATCGGGCATGAGTTTCTTGCGGGCCTCGATCAGACAGCCGTCCTTGCCGGTCAGGCCCACTGCCTTGCCGCCGGCCTCGTTGATCATCATGACGATGTCCTGCTGGACTTGCCCGCCCAGCACCCATTCGACGACCTCCATGGTTTCGGCGTCGGTGACGCGCATGCCCTGGATGAAGGTGCCTTCTTTGCCGATGCGCTTGAGGGCGCTGTTGATCTGCGGGCCGCCGCCGTGGACCACGATGGGGTTGAGGCCGACGAGCTTGAGCAGCACCACGTCGTGAGCGAAGCTGCGCTGCAGGTGTTCCTCGGTCATGGCATTGCCGCCGTATTTGATGACGACGGTCTTGCCGTGGAAGCGGCGGATGTAGGGGAGGGCCTCGGACAGCACCTCGGCCTTGACCGCCGCCGAGAGGAGGCTCGAATCAGGCGTGTCGCTCATGATGCGAGGGCCTTTTCGACGGTGGCCATGAAGGCCTGCTCGTTGTAGTTGCCCAGGTAGCGCTTGATGATGTTGCCCTGCTTGTCGATCAGGATCGCGGTGGGGGTGAGCTTGATGTCGCCGAAGGCCTTCGCGATCTCGCCATTTGCGTCGATCACGACCGGAAAGGGCAGCTTGCGGGTTTCGGTGAAATTGACGACGTAGTTGGGCGGATCGTACTGCATGGCCACCGCGATGGTGTCGAAGCCGCGCGCCGAGAGTTCCTCGTAGTGGCGGATGGTGTCGGGCATCTGGGCGACGCAGGAGGTGCAACTCGTGGCCCAGAACTTGACCAGGACGACTTTGCCACGCAGATCCTGGGTCGTGACGGATTTTCCGTGCAGGTCGGTGAAGGTGACCTGGGGCGCGGCCAGGGTTGCGGTCTTGAATTGCCAGACGAGGGTGCCCGCGAGGGCGGCGATGGCGACCAGGGTGATGAGGAGCTTTTTCATTTCACAGGCATGGTTTGCACATCCGAGCCGGTGTCGGGTTGCGCCGAACCGGAGGTCGAGGATGCGTCGTTGATCGTCGCCGGCTGGCTGCTGGACTTGGCTGCGAGGCTTTCAGCAGTGACGATCTCGAACAATTTTACGACTTTGTTGACCCCTTCGACACCCGAGGCCACCAGGGCGGCGCGCTGGCCCTCGGCCTCGGTGACCTTGCCCATCAGATAGACCACGCCACGCTCTGTCGTGATCTTGATGGTGCGCGAAGGGACGTCCTTGGTGCTTACGAGCTGGGTCTTGACCTTGGAGGTCAGCCAGGTGTCGTTCGTGCGCACGGACAGCGGGGTGATGTCGCCCACGCGGATGTAATTGTCGACATGAGTGACTTTGGGGATGGCGCTGGCCAGAGATTGCGCGCGCGCGCGGTCCGCCTCGGTCGGGACGTCGCCGACCAGCAGCAGGCGGCCCGCGTAGGAAGTGCCCAGCACCCGGGCCTTGTCGCCGAAGGCGTTGTTCATTTCGCTGGAAACGCGCAGTTCGATCGTCTGGTCGTCGACCTGCTCGCCAGCTGTGCGGCGGTCGGTGGCGACGACCGCGGTGGTCGCGGCGGTGCCGCCGACCACCAGCAGCCCGCAGCCCGGAAGGGTTGCCAGGGCGGCGATCGACAGGGTCCAGCGGGCGATTTTGCGGGCGGGGATGGCGTAGGCGGGGGTCATCAGAGAGTGTCTCCTAGGAGCAAGGCGTCGATGCCGTCGCATAAGGCGTGCAGGAGCATGATATGGACCTCCTGGATGCGCATCGTTCGATCGTGGGGTACGCAGAGATGGATATCGGTTTCGTAGAGCAGTGGATTGATCTGGCCGCCACCCTTGCCCGTCAGGGCGATGATCTGCATCTCGCGCTCGTGCGCCGCCTCGATGGCGCGCACGATATTGGGCGAGTTGCCGCTGGTGGTGATGGCGACCAGGACGTCGCCGGGCTGGCCCAAGGCGTTGACCTGGCGCTCGAAGATCGTATTGAAGCCGTAGTCGTTGCCCACCGCCGTCATGATCGAGGTGTCGGTGTTGAGCGCGATGCCGGCCAGGGGCAGGCGGTCGCGCTCGAAGCGGCCGACCAGCTCGGCGATGAAATGCTGGGCGTCGGCGGCGGAGCCGCCGTTGCCGCAGGCCAGGACGCGGGCGTTGTTGGTGAGCGCCCCGAACAGCAAATCCACGCCGACCGCCAGGGCGGGCGCGAGCTCACGGGCACTGGCCTTGAACGTATCGATTGCGTCGTCGAAATGCGACGACATCCGGGAGGTCATGTCCATAAATGCCGATTATCGCATGAGTCCATGACCTCGGCCGGAGCGACGGTAACAATTTCCGCAGGCCCTGGCGCAGCGTCCGGTGGTCCGTGGACCGCAAGTTCATTCCATGAACGCATCCCGCAGCCAATCGATCGCATCTGATTCGAGGCTCACCACGTCGAACCGGCAGGCTGGGGTCTGGCCCCCGAAGTGCCGCCGGGCGAGCATAGGCAGGAAATAGCGCGCAGTCTTGATCAGGCGCACCTGTTTGCCTCGGTTTACACTGGCGGCGGCGCCACCGAATGCCGTATCGCGGCGCGTGCGCACCTCGATGAATACCAGGACCGGGCCGTCCAGCGCCACCAGATCGATTTCGCCCATTTTGCAGCCCAGGTTGCGGGCCACCAGGCGCAGGCCCCGCGCCTCCAGGTAACGGCCTGCGCGCGCCTCCGCGGCACGTCCCCGGCGCTGGGCCGGCGAGCCGCGCCAGGAATCGGCCGGTCTGGATCGGGAAGACGCCTTGGCGCGCCGGTGCCGGCGGTCGATGGCGCGCGCCTGGGCTTGCCGGGCGCGTTCGAAGGGATCGTCGGGCGTTGTGTCGCACCTTGGGGTGTCGTCATGCATGGCGGACCCGCCGTGGCGAAAGAGTGGAGATCGAGTATGACGGATGAAGGCGAATTCGAGGGGTTGCAGGAGACATGGAAACGTCTCGCCGAACGGATGGCCGGGCAGTCCTGGCCCGAGAGCTGCCTGTACGTGGTGGCCACGCCCATTGGCAATCTGGGCGATCTGGGGCTGCGCGCCTGGCAGGCGCTGCTGCGCTGCGATGCGATTGCCGCGGAGGATACCCGCAGCAGCCGCGCGCTGCTCGACGCCTGGGGGGTGCGCACGCCGCTGATGGCCGCGCATCGCCACAATGAAAACCAGGCGGCCGAGGCCATCGTCCAGCGTCTGGCGCGCGGCGAGCGTGTCGCCCTGATCTCGGACGCCGGGGCGCCGGCGGTCAGCGATCCCGGCGCGCGCATCGTGCGCAGGGTCCGGGAGGCGGGCTACCGGGTGACGCCCATTCCCGGCCCCAGCGCCGTGATCGCGGCCCTGATGGCCAGTGGCGCCACCACCGATGAGGCGCCGGGCTATGCCTTTGCCGGTTTTGTGCCGGCCAAGGCCGTGGCCCGCCGCAAGTGGTTGCAGACCTGGGCGCAGCTGGATGTCCCCGTGGTGATGTTCGAGTCGCCGCATCGCCTGCGAGACAGCGTTGGCGATCTGGTTGCAGTCTGCGGCGCGGATCGGCGCCTGACCTTTGCGCGCGAGTTGAGCAAGCGGTTCGAGCAGATCCATACCTTGCCGCTGGGCGAGGCGTTGGGCTGGCTGGCGCAGGACCCGCATCACGCTCAGGGCGAATTCGTGCTGATCCTGCATCCGGCCCAGGCGCCGGCTGAGGATCGGGAGGCGGCGCTCGCGCCCGAGCATGTGCGCCTGATGGAGGCTTTGCTCGAAGATCTCTCGGTGCGCGATGCGGCACGGATCGGCGCCAGGGTCACCGGACTGGCGCGCGAAACCCTGTATGCCTGGGCGTTGCGGCGCTGAACTGCGCTCGTACTCGAGCCTCATCCGGGCGCGGGCGGCATCAGTCCAGGGCGATCGAGGCTTCCCGGCCAGTCGTCAGGGAAAGCTCATGGGCGGCGTTGACCGCGGCCGTGCGCGAGTCGTAGGGCCCTGTACGGACCTTGTACAGCGGTGGTTGATAGACTACCTCGGCCGTGCCTTGCAGGCCGCCGGATTCCTGGTTGAGCTGTTGCGCCAGGGCGTGCGCATTGGACTCCGACGAAAACGCGCCGAATTGCAGATAGATGCCGCCGCCATCCGGCACATAGGCGACGGTCTGGCGTGGAATCGGGGCGGGGGCCTGTACCGCAGCCGGGGCGGCGACCGGGATGGCGGCCGCCTGCACGGGCACAGCGGCTTGGGCGGTGGCCGTCCGGGGATAGCGTCCGCTGAGGATGTCGTTGTTGGTGATGGCCTCGACGATGACCTGGCCGCTACCGGGCCCGATCAGGCCGAGCTTGGCCGCCGCGGCGTACGATAGATCGGTGATCCGGGCGCTGTGGAATGGGCCGCGATCGTTGATGCGCACGATGACTGAACGGCCTGTGCTGGCCCGGGTGACGCGCGCGTAGCTGGGCAACGGCAGGGTCGGGTGGGCGGCTGTCATGGCGTACATATCGTAGGTTTCGCCATTGGCTGTTTTCTGGCCGTGGAATTTGCGACCGTACCAAGAGGCGATGCCGGTCTGGCGGTAGGGCTGGTTCTCGCCGATGGGCACGTAGCGTTGGCCGAACACCACGTAGGGCTTGAAATTGGCCGGGGAATGGGTTTCGACCCGGGGCACGGCGTCTGGAATCGACAGAATGTCGGCGGGAATATCGCTGCCTGGCCCGTCGTCTTTATAGTAGCCGCCGCCCGATCGTGATGCGCATCCGGCCAGTACCAGCGCCGCGGCGCAGATCGGCAGGGTGAGGAGCAGGCGTGCGCGATTCATGGGGTCGGGATGTGCAGCAGGTGATTGCGGTGGCGAATCAGCAGTGGTGAGTGATCGGCGAACCGCAGGGCGAGCTGTTCGGTGACATAGACGGACCGGTGCTGGCCGCCGGTGCAGCCGATGGCCACGGTCAGGTAGTTGCGGGTGTCCTGTATATACAAGGGCAGCCATTTGCGGATGAATCCCGAGATGTCATCGATCATGGACTCGACGCTGCCGAACTGGGCCAGCCAGGCCGCGACCGGCTCGTCGCGGCCGGTCAGCGGGCGCAGACGCTGATCGTAATAGGGATTGGGCAGGCAGCGGACATCGAACACCAGGTCCGCGTCGTGGGGGGCGCCCCGTTTATAGGCAAAGGATTCGAACGTGAGGATCACCGAGGCGCGATCGGCCTGCACGAGGTCGCGCACCCAGGTGCGCAATTGTCCCGGCGTCAGGTCCGAGGTGTCGATGATGTGTTCCTGGTTGCGCAGCGAGGCCAGCATGTCGCGCTCTGTGGCGATGCATTCCTCGAGCGAGGCGTCGCGCCCCTCGCGGCGCAGCCGGTCGGTCAGCGGGTGGCGGCGCCTGGACTCGGAATAACGCTGCATCAGGGTCTGGTCGTCGGCGTCGAGGAAGATCACGTGCAGGGCGATGCCCATTGCGCGCAGGCTGGTCAGCACGCCGGGCAGTTCGTCCAGGTCGCCGGGCGTGCGCACGTCGATCGCCACCGCGATGCGCTCGAGGCCGCCGTCGCGCGTATTGGCGATGAATTCATGCAGAAAGCGCACGGGCAGGTTGTCGACGCAGGTGTAGCCGGTGTCCTCGAGCATACGCAAGGCCACGGATTTGCCCGAACCCGAGATGCCAGTGATGAGAACGATGTTCAGCATGCGTCGGTCCGGCTGGCTGTCGGCGGCAATGCGCGGGTCATGGCCTGGCCTCGCGGCTGCTTTCCATGATGGCCAGGGCTTGGCGTTCGATGAAGTCGCCCAGGGTGTCGATGCCGCGCAGGCTCAGGATGGTGTTGCGCACCGCCGCCTCGACCAGCACGGCGAGGTTGCGACCGGCCGCCACTTGCAGCATGACGCGGCGGATGGGGATGCCCAGGATGTCCTCGTATTCGTCCTTCATCGGCAGCCGTTCGAAGGTGTCGGGCGTCATGCGGACCAGGTGGACGATGAGTTTGATCTTCATCTTGCGGCGCACCGAGGTTTCGCCAAAGATCGTGCGGATGTCCAGCAGGCCCAGGCCACGGACCTCGAGGAGGTTTTGCAGCAGCGCCGGGCACTGCCCCTCGACGAAATTGGGCGCGGTGCGCGAGAGTTCGACCGCATCGTCGGCGACCAATCCGTGCCCGCGCGAGATCAGTTCGAGGGCGAGTTCGCTCTTGCCCAGGCCGGATTCCCCGGTGATCAGGACGCCCAGCCCCAGGACATCCATGAAAACGCCGTGGACTGTGGTCCGGGGCGCCATGCGCTTGCCCAGGTAGATGCGCAGCATGTCGATCAGGTGGGAGGCGTCGGCCGGGGTGCTGAGCAAGGGCACCTCATGCTCGATACAGAACTGCCGCAGGTCGTCAGGGACCTCGATGCCGGACGCCAGGACGATGGCGGGGACCCCGCCAGCCACCAGATCCTCGAGATGATGGAGGCGCCGCCGCGATTCGAAGCGCAGGTAATAGGCCAGCTCCTCGGCGCCGAACACCTGGATGCGGCCGGGATGGATCAGGTTGAGGTGGCCGACCAGATCGGCGGCGGAACAGCCCGTGTCGGGGATGGCGCGCTGGGCCGAGAGATCCTGGCCCGCGATCCACGCGAAAGAGATCTTTTCGGCGTTGTCACGAATCAGGTCTTGAATGGTCAGCATGTTCGAGTGTGTGCGCGGGTTGCTGCGCCAGCAGGATCTGGTGGATTTCGGCAACGTCCTGCGAATGGGTCAGCGCGTGGCGGATGGACGCGTCGGACATCAGTCTTGCGATCTCGGCCAGCAGGTCCAGGTGGGTCTGGGTGGCGGTTTCCGGGATCAGCAGGAAAAACAGCAGCCGGGCGGTCCGGCCGTCGTTGGCGTCGAAACGGACCGGCTCGGCCAGCCGGATGAAGGCGGCGTGGGGTTCGCGCAAATCCTTGAGGCGGCCGTGCGGAATGGCGACGTCGTGGCCGAGCGCGGTCGAGCCCAGGCGCTCGCGGGCGATCAGGCTATGGAATACCGCGACACGGGAAACCCCGTGATTGTTTTCGAACAGGAGCCCGGCCTGCTCGAACGCCCGTTTTTTACTCGTGGCGGCGAGGTCCAGGATGATGTCGGACGGCGACAGAATGCGTGGCGTCAGGTTCATGGTGTCATTATAGGAGGCATCCGGCCCGTGTGCGCGCGGGGAGCCAGATGTGATTATGGCCCCGATTTCCTGTATCGAGGCCACAATTCCAGACGCCTGAAAGCGCTTGGATATACCACCTATTCGGTGATGATCGCCTGGCGTTTCGGGGGCTCATGCGCATAGGTTTGCGTCTTGGTCTTGTGTTTCAAAACCTGACGGTCGATCTTGTCGGCCAGCAGGTCGATGGCTGCGTAGAGGTTTTCATCGCTGGCCGTGCAGTGGATGTCTTTGCCGCGCATGTGCACGGTGACCTCCGCTGTGTGTTTCAGCCGCTCGATCGAGAGCATGACCTGGGTGTCGATGACACTGTCGAAATGCCGCGTGATCCTGGAGATTTTGTTCAGGACGTATTCACGGATGGCAGGGGTGACTTCCAAGTGACGACCGCTGATGCTCAAGCTCATATTTTGACTCCTTGCAAGGAAAACGGGTGTGCGCGTGGCACGGGTTTTTATGGTTGGCTGGCCTCCTGTCGAATGTGTGTTGCTGAACGGATGCTGATAGGGTCAGTGTACCGTTTGCCCTGGTTAAATCAAGGGGGGCAGGGATGAGAGGGGGTGTTTGTTTTTTGTGTGAGCTCGCGGCCGGCGCCCAGGGGGGCGCCGGCCGCCTACGAAAGTCGGGGGGGTGTCCCCCACTGGCGTCAATCCCGCCTACATGCGGAAGTTCTTGCCCAGGTAGACCTGACGCACCGCCTCGTTGTCGATGATTTCGTTGGGGTGGCCGTTGGTGAGGACCTTGCCTTCGCTGATGATGTAGGCGCGGTCGCAGATGCCCAGGGTTTCGCGCACATTGTGGTCGGTGATCAGCACGCCGATGTTGCGGCCCTTGAGGAACTGCACGATGCGCTGGATTTCGATCACGGCGATGGGATCGACGCCGGCGAAGGGCTCGTCGAGCAGGATGAAGCGCGGCTGCGTGGCCAGCGCCCGGGCGATTTCCACCCGGCGGCGCTCGCCGCCCGACAGCGAGATCGCCATGTTGCGGCGGATGTGTTCGATCTGTAGTTCGTCGATCAGCGACTCCAGTCGTTCGTTGAGCATGGCGCTGGTCAGCGGACGGCCTTCGGGTGTGCGCACCAGCTCGAGCACGGCGCGGATGTTTTCCTCGACTGTCAGCCGCCGGAACACCGAGGCGTCCTGGGGGAGGTAGGACAGCCCCAGGCGCGCGCGCCGGTGCATGGGGATTGCCGTGATGTCGTGGTCGTCGATCAGGATGCGCCCGGTGTCGGTGGGGATCAGGCCGACGATCATGTAAAAGCTGGTGGTCTTGCCGGCGCCGTTGGGGCCCAGCAGGCCGACCACCTCGCCGCTCTGGACCGACAGGGTGACGTCCTGGACGACGGTGCGCCGGCCATAGGTCTTGCCCAGGCCGATCGCCCGCAGGCCGGTTGTCGGCATGGCTTCATGGGGTGTGCCGGGGACGCCCCGGGAGGTGCTGCTGCGCGTCGATGTCATTGTCCGGCAGCCTTTTGTCCCGCGGCCTTCCGGCATTCGGCGATCGCCTGGTCCACCCGCGAACGGGGCTGGATCAATGAGCGTACCCGGCCGCCTTCACCGGCGGAATTCGCGCCGCCGAAGGCCTCGTAGACGCCGGTTTTCTGGTGGTAGATGATGCGCTCGCCGCGCAGGTTGTCGAAGGTTTTGCCGCAGATGTAGCGGGTGATGACCGCCTGGCCGATCAGGGTGATCGTTTCGACCTTGCCGTCATATTCCGCCCGGACGCCGCGGGCCCGGATGGTTTCGAAGTTTTCGGGGTTTTCCTGGCGGATGTGCACCAGGCCGGTCTTTTCGGCGGTTGCCGTGCCGAATTGATGGCCGTCCGCATCCTCGCGGGTGACGAGCTTGTCCGCGTTCAGGGTCATGTTGCCCCGGGTCAGGACGACGTTGCCGGTGAAGGTGCTTTCCCTGCGGATGTCGTCGTAATGCAGGGTATCCGAGAGGATCAGGGTGTCGGGCTCGGCGGGCTGTGCGGCGGCGGTGTCTGACGGCGTTGCCGGGGCGGCGGCCCCCGCGGCCTGCGCCCAGAGGGCCGGTGAATGCAGGCAGGCCAGCATGGCCAGGATCGCGATGTGCTTTTTGTTCATGGCTGGGGTGTCTTTTGGGGTGTGGTCCTCTTTGCGCCTTGCTCCTCGCCGGAGATCTTGACGTCGGTGGAGGCATGGACCACCAGTTGGCGACTGCGGTTATCGTAGCGCATGCCGGTGCCGCGCATGGTGGATTGGCCGTTGATCACGACCGCGGGCTGGTCGGTGTAGACCAGGTCCTCGTCGGGCATGATAGTCAGGCGCTCGCTGCGGATGTCCAGGAGCTTGTGCTCGGCATCGGGCAGGCGCTGCAGGTGGGCATTGCCGATCATCACGATGCGCGCGCCGTCCTGGTCCATGGTGGCGAGGTCCGAGGTGCCGATCATGACCGGGGATCCCGGATGGTGGCTGACGGCCTGCGGCTGCGTGACCTCGTAGGCGTCGGTGTCCGGGAAATGCTCCATGGCCGTGCCTTCGAGGCGGTTGATGGCGATTCCTTGCGGATCGGTCCGCACCATCACGAAACGGTCGGACCAGGAGTCGCGCTCGTGCGTGATGCGGCGTGGCGGGTCGATCTGGATCGAGCGTAGGGCATAGTCCGAAGCCCACCAGGTGCCGACCACGAGCAGCCCCAGCAGCAGCATGGCCACCAGACTGGGGAAACGCTCTCTCATTGGATGCTGCCGCCCAGTGGCGACAGGCTGGCGGAGAAGCAGGCGAGCATGCGTCCCTGGGCGGCGAGGATCAGGTCGCAGCATTCGCGCACGGCGCCGGCGCCGCCGCTGCGGCTGGAAACCCAATGCGCGGCCTGGCTGACGTAGGCGGGCGCATCAGGCACGCTGGCGGCGAAGCCGACGCGCTGCATGGCCGGCAGGTCGATGATGTCGTCGCCCATGTAGCCGAGCCTGCTGAGATCCAGGCCGGCCTCGCGCGCCAGGGCCTCGATGGCCTGGGCCTTGTCGCGCACGCCCTGGATGATGGGGGAGATGCCCAGTTCGGCGCCGCGCCGAGCGGTGATTGCGCTCTGCCGGCCGCTGAGCCAGGCGACGGCCACCCCTTGCTCGTTGAGCAGGCGCATGCCGTGGCCGTCCAGGGCGTTGAAGGCCTTGAGGGCCTCGCCGTGTTCGCCATACCAGAGCCCGCCGTCGGTCAGGATGCCGTCCACGTCGAAGACCATCATGCGCACCGCGCGCGCGCGGTCCTGGACGGTCGTGCTCACGCGGGCCAGGATCTGGGCCTCGGCGGGATGCGAGAAAGTGGGCTGCTCGGTCATCAGATCACCTTTGCGGCGAGGAGGTCATGCATGTGTAAAGCCCCCAATAATAGCCCGTCCCCGTCCTGAACCAGGATCTGATTGAGTTTGTGGGCGTCCATGATGGTGGCGGCCTCGATGGCCGGGGTTTCTGGGCTGACGGCCTTGGGATGGCGGCCCATGCCGGCCGATACGGCCATCGCGCGGATGTCGCCGTGCTGGGCGATCATGCGGCGCAGGTCGCCGTCGGTGAAAATCCCCACCGGCCGGTGCGAGGCATCGAGCACGATCGCCATGCCCATGCCCTTGGAGGACATTTCCGTGAGGGCGTCTGGAATCAGGGTGCGCTCGTCCACGATCGGCAGCGCGGTGCCTGTGCGCATGATGTCGGCCACCGAGGTGAGCAGGCGCCGGCCCAGCGCGCCGCCCGGGTGCGAGCGCGCGAAGTCATCGCGGCTGAAGCCGCGCGCCTCGAGGCAGGTGACCGCCAGGGCATCGCCCATCACCAGCGCAGCGGTCGTGCTGGCGGTGGGCGCGAGATTCAGCGGGCAGGCTTCCTGGGTGACGGCCGCATCGAGCACGAGGTCGGCGCTGCGTGCGAGTTCTGAATCCATGTGGCCAGTCAGGGCGATGATGCGCGTGCCCATGCGTTTGGCGACGGAGATGATGGTGATGAGTTCCTGGGCCGAGCCCGAATACGAGATCGCCAGCAGGATGTCCTGGCCGGTGAGCATCCCCAGGTCGCCGTGGATGGCCTCGGCGGCATGCATGAAGAAAGCCGGTGTGCCGGTCGAGGCCAGCGTGGCCGCGATCTTGCGGGCGATGTGGCCGGATTTGCCGATGCCGGTCACCACGACGCGCCCCTGACAGGCCAGGAGCATGGCGGCGGCGTCCGCGAACGTGTCGTCGATCCGGCCGCGCAATGCCTGCAGGGCGGCGATCTGGATGTCGAAACAACGTTCGGCGCTGGCGCGAAAGGCCTGGGCGGTGGGCTGCGGGTTCGTGTGCATCTGTCGATTTTACGCTGAGCTGCGCGGGCTTGTTATAAACTGTGGCCGCCTTCATCTGCCTTCTGGAATGTTTCATGAAAACCGACCCGGCCCAGTTTGTTCGCGACACGATCCGCACGGTGCCGGATTGGCCCAAGCCCGGCGTGATGTTCCGCGACATCACGCCCGTGCTGCAGGACCCGCGCGCGTTTCGGGTGCTGATCGATCTGTTCGTGTACCGCTACATGCGCCAGCGCCTGGATCTGATCGCAGGCATCGATGCGCGCGGCTTCATCGTCGGCTCGGTACTCGCCTATGAGCTGAATCTCGGTTTCGTGCCGGTGCGCAAGCAGGGCAAGCTGCCGTTTCGCACGGTGGCCGAGCAGTACGCGCTGGAATACGGCAATGCGACGGTCGAGATGCATACGGACTCGGTGCGCCCCGGCCAGCGCGTCCTGCTGATTGACGACCTGATCGCGACGGGGGGCACGATGATGGCGGCCTCCAGGCTGTTGCAGCGCCTGGGGGCGAACGTGGCCGAGGCGGCGGCGATCATTGATCTGCCCGAACTGGGCGGGTCCAAGGCCGTCCGGGATTCGGGGCTGCCGGTCTACACGGTCTGTGAGTTCGAGGCGGCTTGAGACGGCAGGCGGGCGGATGCATATGTGGCGCCGCCCCTCGCACAGATCCCGCCCTACACCAGCACCCGCTCGATACCCCCTGTGTTGGCCGCTTTCACATAGTCCGGCATCCAGTTCTCGCCCAGCAGCCGGCGCGCCATTTCGATGACGATGTAGTCGGCCTTCAGGCCCGTGTCCTGCTCGTAGCGCGCCATGCCCTGCAGGCATGACGGGCATGAGGTGACCATCTTGACCTCGCCCTCGAAACCGTCCTGGCGGATCGTCGCCATGTTCCTGGCGAGTTCCTCTTGCTTGCGGAAGCGGACCTGCGTCGAGATGTCGGGGCGCGAAACCGCCAGCGTGCCGGATTCCCCGCAGCAGCGGTCGGTCTTGATGGCCTTGTCCTCGCCCAGCAGGGCCTTGACCGTGCGCATCGGGTCCTGGAGCTTCATCGGTGTATGACAGGGGTCGTGGTAGATGTAGCGCACGCCCTGCAGGCCCGCGATGTCCACGCCCTTTTCCAGCAGGTATTCGTGGATGTCGATCAGCCGGCAGCCCGGGAAGATCCGGTCGAATTCGTAGCTCTCGAGCTGGTCGTAGCAGGTGCCGCAGCTCACCACCACGGTCTTGATGTCGAGGTAGTTCAGCGTCGTCGCCATGCGGTGAAACAGCACGCGATTGTCTGTCACCATCTTGTCGGCCTTGTCCGCCAGACCGTTGCCGCGCTGCGGGTAGCCGCAGCACAGGTAGCCGGGCGGCAGGACGGTCTGCACGCCGACGTGCCACAGCATCGCCTGGGTTGCCAGGCCGACCTGCGAGAACAGGCGCTCGGACCCGCAGCCTGGGAAATAAAAGACGGCCTCGCTGTCGGGGGAGGTGGTCTGCGGGTTGCGGATGATGGGAATGATCTCGGGGTCTTCGATGTCCAGGAGCTTGCGCGCGGTCTGCTTGGGCAGGCCGCCGGGCATTTTCTTGTTGACGAAGTGGATGACCTGCTCGCGGATCGGCGCCTTGCCCACGGTGGCCGGCGGGTGGGCGACCTGTTTTTTTGTAACCGGCGCCAGGAGGTCGTGTGCGAGGCGCTGGGCCTTGTAGCCCATGCCGATCATGGTGGCGCGGGTGGCCTTGATGACGCGCGGGTCCTTGGCGTTGAGAAAGAACATCGAGGCCGCAGTCCCCGGATTGAAGGATTTCTTGCCCATGCGGCGCAGCAGCGCGCGCATGTCCATCGACACGTTGCCGAAATCGATGTCGACCGGACAGGGGTTGTAGCACTTGTGGCACAGAGTGCAGTGATCGCCCACGTCCTCGAATTCCTCCCAGTGGCGGATGCTCACGCCGCGCCGGGTCTGCTCCTCGTAGAGGAAGGCTTCGATCAGCAGGGAGGTGGCCAGGATCTTGTTGCGTGGCGAGTACAGCAGGTTGGCGCGCGGCACGTGCGTGGCGCAGACGGGCTTGCACTTGCCGCAGCGCAGGCAGTCCTTGATCGCGTTCGAGATGGCGCCGATCTCGCTGCGCTGCATGATCAGCGATTCGTGCCCCAGCAGGTTGAAGCTGGGCGTCCAGGCCCGGCTCAGGTCGGCGCCGGGCATCAGTTTGCCCGCATTGAAGCGTCCGTCGGGGTCGATGCGCCGTTTGTAGTCCTGGAAGGGGGCCAGTTCCTCGGCGCTGAGGAATTCGTACTTGGTCAGGCCGATGCCGTGTTCGCCCGAGATCACGCCGTCCA
>JBEBRQ010000028.1:0-36925 GCA_040394755.1 Castellaniella defragrans
TGATCAATGCGCGCGAGGCGCGCGATTTTTCGGAAACGATTCGCCATCCGGGCCAGGAGTTCGTCATGGTGCTGTCGGGGCGTGTGCGCATCCTGTTCGAGGACGGCGAAACGGTCGAACTCGGCAAACACGAAGCCGCTTATTTCGATTCAGGCGTCGGTCATGTCTACGTCAGTCTCAGCCGCCAGCCGGCGCAGGTGGTGTCGGTGTGCTGTTGAGCGCGGGCTCGATCCATGGATTCATCACGTAGGGGATTGTTGTGACGGACAACACCATCAATATCGCATTCACGTCCGATGACTGGCGGGGGATCGCCCTGTCCAATTTCAGTCTGTCGCCTTTCGAGCTGGATGGACAACTGCTGGCTTCGGTCGAGGGGTTCATCCAGGGCATCAAATTTCCTCCAGACCATCCGGCGCGCGCTCGGGCTTTCGTTTCGTGGGCCTGGGAGGCCAAGGAGTGCGGCCGGGGGGCGGACAAGCGATTTGTCTACTGGGACGATCGGCGGATCGAATTCGGCGGCGCCGATCACCACCGGCTGGTCGAGCGCGCGCTGCGCGCGCGCTTTGCGCAGAACGAGGGTTTGCGCCGCGTCCTGTCGGCAACCCGGGGCCTGGATATCCTGCACCAGACCGGCGAAGGGCCGGAATCCACGCCGATGTCGCTGCCAGCGGCCGCATTTTGCCGTATCCTGACCGATATCCGTGACGCGGGACAATAAAGAGGGTCCATGATGAGCAAAGCACTGCGCCTGTCCGAGAAATGGTTCCGCCGAGGCCTGTGGCTGGTGGCGCTGGTGTTCGCATCTTTTCTCATCGGCCTGGGCAGCGTCGTCGTGGGCGATCTGCCCAAGGTGGAAACACCCTTGCAACTGGACGATTTCATGGACCGGGCCCAGGCCAACGGGCTGCGTGAGCAGATCAGGACGTCGCAGCAGATCGAACGGGACGCGCAGGCAGCCCAGGATCAGGCGCAATTGCAGTGGGAGCAGGCGCGCAGCGCCAGTCAGGCCGAGCGCGAAACCTTTGAAAACTGGTTGGCCGCGCGCAGTGTGACCCAACGCGCGGAAAGTGATCCTGAGGTGCTGGCGCGCACCCGGACGCTCGATGTCCTCAAGCAGGCCGAACGCAATGCCCAGCGAGCCCTCGATGCGCAACGCCAGGCGCGGCTCGATGCCCGCCAGGCGCTCGATGCGGCGAACTTGCAGCTCGAAACCCTGCGCACGGATGCGCGCGAAAAACTCCAGACCGAATACCGGAAGGTCGAACTGCGCGTCTTTCTCTACCGCCTGGCGCTGACGCTGCCGTTGCTGTTGCTGGCGGGCTGGCTGTTCATGAAAAAACGCCAGAGCACCTACTGGCCCTTTGTCTGGGGTTTCATCTATTTCGCGCTGTTCGCCTTTTTCGTCGAACTTGTTCCCTATCTGCCCAGCTACGGCGGCTACGTGCGCTACATTGTGGGCATTCTCATCACGGTTCTGGTGGGCCGCGCGGCCATCCATGGCCTTCAACGCTATCTGGAACGCCAGAAACAGGCCGAATCACTGCCCGAGACCGAGCGCCGCAAGGAACTTGGTTACGATGCGGCGCTGGCCCGCCTGGTCAAGGGTGTTTGCCCAGGCTGCGAACGTGCCGTGAGCCTGAGCGATGGTGAAACGGATTTCTGCCCGCATTGCGGGATCGGCCTCTATGTTTCGTGCGGCGGCTGCGGGGCGCGCAAGAGCGCGTTCACCAGATTCTGCTTCCGCTGCGGCGCCGATAGCGATAGCGTGCAGGCCTAGGAAATCGCTCCCCGAATGAGCCCGGCGCCGCAGCAACTGCCGCCTGACGGGCGGCCTGCGGCGTTGTGGATAAATTCATGGCGCCAGGGAACAACTACTGTATAATGAGAACTATTCTCAGTTAGTTGTTCCTGATTCATATCTTCCCCAAGCTGGGGAATCCGGCTGAACAAGGCCGCCCCCCCGACTTGCAATCCCACATCGGTGCGCTGCATATCCGACGCGGTCTTTACTCGAGGACGATAATCGCATGACAGATTTGGTCTTACAGGGGTTGAATGTCACAGTCGCAGGTAAAGAGGTCTGCAAAAATGTCGGCCTGAAAATTCCCGAGGGGGAACTGCACGTTCTGCTCGGCCCCAATGCTTCCGGCAAATCTTCTCTCATCAGCGCCGTCATGGGGCTGCCGGATTATCAGGTCACCAAGGGAAGCATCGAATTCAATGGACGGGAACTGAGCGGGATGCCGATTGACGAGCGCGCCCGCTTTGGGATCGGCATGAGTTTTCAGCGCCCGCCCGTGATCCGGGGCGTCACCATTGAAATGTTCGCCGAGTCTATCGGCCAGTCCGACCGTCTCAAGGAATACGCCCATCGTTTTCTGTTCGGCGATTTTTCCGAGCGCATCCTGAACGAAGGGTTTTCCGGCGGCGAGATCAAGCGCTGGGAGGTCCTGCGGCTATTCTTGCAAAAGCCCGATCTCTGCCTGTTCGATGAGCCCGAAAGCGGGGTCGATTATGCGCTGATCGCGAAAATCGGCGGCTTGATCAACGAGCTCATGCAGGAGCCCACGGCCAGCGGCAAGCGCCGCAGCGGCCTGCTGATCACTCATGCGGGCTTTATCCTGGACCATGTCCAGGCCAGACAGGCGCACATGATCGTCGATGGCGCGATCGTCTGCAGCGCCGAGCCGCGCGCCATGCTCCAGCACATCAAGGCGCATGGCTATGTCGCCATCTGAACGGGAATAGAGACATGAGCAACCTCACCACCGCCAATCAGCATGCCATTGCCGCCACTGAAAGCATCAAGAAACGCTTGATCGACATTGGCTACCAGGCCGAGGAGCAATGCGCCGCAACCACCATTCTGGTGGACAACCGGATTGACCACATCGCCGTCAATGACAGCGAGGTCGAGATCATGCCGCTGCAACAGGCGCTCAAGCAGTACCCGTGGGTGCAGGATGAAATGTTCGGGCTGATCGATCCCCAGGCGCATGAAATGATACGGCAGGTGGCCGATACCACACTGCCGCCTCTGGGGTATTTCGTCCATGTCAAACCGGGCGCCTCGGTGACGTTGCCGCTACAGCTTTTTACCGTGCTGGAAACGCCGCAGGCGCGCCAGTACATCCACAACCTGATGATCATCGGCGAGGGCGCGCGCGTGGATGTGATGTCTGGCGCCGTGGTGCCTGAATCATTGCGTCAGGGCAAGCATGTGTCGATTACCGAGACTTATATCCATGCTGGCGCCAACTATCGTTCCATCTCGGTGGAAACGTGGGGCAAGGACATGGATGTATACAATTTTTCCGCCTCGCGCCTGGAAAAAGGAGCACGCGAGATAGAGGTCGGGATCATGGTAGCGGACATCAAGAAGCACTACGCCCACAGCACCGTCCATCTCAAGGAAAACGCCGTGTCTTCGTCGAATTCGGTGGTGTTTGCATCCCGGAACACCCATCGCGAGATGCACAGCACCTGCGTGCTGGCCGAGGCCGGCGCCCATGCCGAGAATATTACCCGCATGGTCGCGGATGGCGGCGTGATCGACAATTACAACACGCTGATCGGCGAGGCGCCGAACGTCAACGGTTACCTGGGCTGCGATGGCCTGATGCTCAGCGAGGATGGCCAGATCAGCTCCACGCCGCAAGTGACCGCCAGGACGGCGCAGGTCAATCTGTCGCACGAGGCCTCCATCGGCGTGGTCGGTCAGGACAAGCTCGTGTATCTGATGGCCTCGGGCATGACCGAGGATGAGGCGCGCGATCTGATTGTCCAGGGCTTTCTGGATCTGGATCGCCAGCGCATCCCCAAGGGTTTGCGCGATATGGTCAAGCGGATGGTGGAAACCGCCAAGTCCGGTTCCATGTGACCGGGCCTGGCGTCTGCCGGCAAGCCGGAGGCTTTCGGGGTGCCACTGTGTGCGCGGGGATTTTCAACGTTGGACTGGATCAGCGGGCGCGATCGATGCGCAGCCCGCGTTCCACCAGATGGGCGCAGCCCAGCAGGAACATATTCATCGCCAGGTACAGGATGCCGGCGATGATGAAGGTCTCGACGATCAGGAAGCTCTGGCTCATGAGCTGCCGGGCGTAGCCGGTGAGCTCCATGACCGCGATGGTGGAGGCCAGGCTGGTCCCCTTGATGGCCAGCACGAGCTCGTTGCTGTAGGCCGGAAACGCCTGGCGCACGGCCAGCGGAAAGATGATGCGGCGAAAGGCCAGCAGCGGCCCCATGCCGCAGGCGCAGGCGGCGTCGATCTGCCCCCGGGGCACCGATTGCAGGCCGCCGCGGATGGCCTCGCCCATGTAGGCGCCGCTGTTGAGCGCGATCGCCAGCACCGCGCAATGCGCGCCATCGCTGAACAGCCACCACAGGAGGGGCTGCTCTCGGACGAAGGCGATGGTGCCCACGCCGTAGTAGAGCACAAAGAGCTGGATCAGCAGCGGCGTGCCGCGAAAGAGGGTGCTGTAGGCAAAGGCGCAGCCACGCAGCGGGCGGCTGTTCGAGACGCGCATCAGGGCCGAACCCAGGCCCAGCAGGGACGCCAGCACGATCGCGCTCAGGCCGATGGCGGCCGTGAGCCAGAAGCCCTTGAGCAGGACCGGGATCGCGCGTTGGAACAGTTCGATCATGCCTCGGCCCTGCGCATGCCGTGTCCGAAACGCAGCTCGGCCAGCACGAACAAACCCTGGCTGGCCAGACCGATGATGAAATACAGTATGCCGGCCATGAGGTACAGGGTCATGGGTTCGCGCGTGGCCGCGGCGCCCAGCACCGCCGCGCGCATGAGCTCGACCAGGCCGACGAGCGAAATCAGCGCGGTGTCCTTGAGGGCGTTCTGCCAGACATTGTTGGCGCCCGGCAAGGCGTACCAGAGCAATTGCGGCAGGGTGACGCGCAGCAGGCACTGCGCCCGGCCCATGCCGAAGGCGCGGGCCGCCTCGATCTGGCCAGGATCGATGGCCTTGAAGGCGCCGCGAAAAACCTCGACGCTGTAGGAACCCGAGATCAGGCCGATGGCCAGGATGCCGATCAGCATGGGAAAGGCGCTGCTCATCAGATCGTCCCAGCCGAGCGCGTCGGCCAGGTCGGCCGCCGGCCCGGCGGCGCCGAAGAACAGCAGGTAGATGATCAGCAGCTCGGGGACGCTGCGCACGATCAGCGTGTACAGACTGACCAGGCCGCGCGTCAGCCGGCCGCCGTTGATCTTGGCGGCGGCGCCGGCGATGCCGATGGTCATGCCCAGGACGATGCCGCACAATGAAATGAAGATCGTCATCGCGGCGCCGCGCAACAGCATGCCGATCCAGCCGGACTGGAGGATGTCGATCAAAGAGGGATTCATTCAGTGTCCGGCCGCCCCCGTGAGGGCGCGGCCGCGGATGGGTGGATCAGGGGCAGGCCTGGTAGTTCGAAAGATCGACGCCGAACCATTTCTCGCTGGAGGCCTTGACGGTGCCGTCGGCGATCATCGCGCACAGCGCGGCATCGACCCGTTTTTTCAGGTCGACGTTCTTTTGGTTGATGCCGGCGCCGATGCCCAGCCCGAGGACCTCGGGCGCGACGCTGCTCTTGACGACGTGATGGGCCATGGCGAACTGCTGGTCGCCGGCCTTGGCCAGGAACTGGCTCTGCGGCGTGACCTCGGAAAACGTGCCGTCCAGGCGCCCGGAGGATAGGTCGATCTGCATCTGGTCCTGGGTTTCATAGGTCTTGAGCACGATGTCGGGCGCGAATTTCTGCAGGAATGCGCCTTGCGTGGTGCCGCCCTGGACGCCGATGGTCTTGCCGGCCAGACCCTTGAGGATCGTTTCCTGATCGGGCGCGTCGATGAGCGGGCTGTTTTTCGGCAGCACGAAGGCGGAGTCCTCGGTGGCATACGGAATGCTGAAGGCAATGGCCTTGGCGCGCTCGGCGGTGACGGACATGCCCGAGATCACCAGGTCGAAACGCTCGGCCTGCAGGGCCGGGATCAGGCTGTCGAAGGCCTGGACCACGAAGCGGCATTTCGCATCGAGGCGCTCGCACAGTGCGTGCCCGATGTCCGCATCGAAGCCCGTGACCTTGCCCGAGGCATCCACCATGCTCCAGGGCGGGTAGCCGCCTTCGGTGCCGATCTTGAGGGTGGCGGCGGAGGCGGTTGCGGAAAAACCGGCCAGCCCGACGGCGGCGCACAGCGCAGCCTTGCGTAGGATAGAGGTCATCACGATCGGATTCCTGAGTTGGGTTGGAGCGAAAAATAGAATATTAGTCGATCTGTGCGCGGATCATGGCCTGCGGCTCAACCCACCTGGATCTGCCCCTCCGGGTAACGCACGCGGCTATGCCGCTGGGTGCCCAGGCTGTAGATCAGGGTCAGGGGGCCGAGGCGGCCGATGAACATGAGGATCACCATCAGGACGTGGCTGGTGGTCGAGAAATCGGCGGCCAGGACGGGATCCATTCCCGCCGTGCTGAACGTGGTGACCACCGTGAACAGGATGAACAGGAACGGTTTGCTTTCGATCAGGCTGATCAGGAAAGTGCCCAGGCACACCAGCGCGCCCGAGACCATCAACAGCGCGAGCGCCTTCTGGATGGTTTCGGCGCCCAGGGACCGATGCATGAGCACGACCTCGCGGCGTTGCAGAATATATGAGCGCACGACGGCCAGCAGCACGATGAAGGTGCCCAGCTTGATGCCGCTGGCGGTGCTCATGGAGCCGCCGCCGATGAACATCAGCATGATCAGCAGGAACATCGAGCTTTCGCGCAATTGAGTGATGTCGAGGCTGGTGAACCCGGCCGTGCGCGCGCTCACGACCTGCATCCACGAGGCGAGGCCTTGTTGCGCCATGGGCAGCGGCCCCAGGGTGGCGGGATTGCCCGATTCGATGGCCCAGAACAGGGCCAGGCCCGCGAGATTGAGCACCAGGGTGCCCAGCAGCATCAGGCGGGTGTAGTGCGAGAATTTCCGCCACGATTGCTTTTGGTGGATGTCGGCCAGGACCGTGAACCCGAGGCCGCCCAGGATGACGCAGGCGCTCAGGATGAAGATCACCACCGGATCGTGCGAAAACGGCGCCAGGCTGGTGTTGGACAGCGCCACGCCCGCGTTGTTGAAGGCGGATATCGTATGGAACAGCGCCATCCACGCGGCGTGCGGCAATGAGGTGTGGCGCCACCACCAGAGCGTGAGGATCAGCACTGCGGAGAGCTCGATCGCCAACGAGAATTTCAGCACCGACAGCGCGGTCTGGCGGATGCGCGAGACGCTGGTCTGGTTGAAGGCCTCGAGGGCCAGGGCCTGGTAGCGCAGGCTGACGCGCTTGCCCAGGGTCATGGCCGCGATGATGGCGAAAGTCACGAAGCCCAGTCCGCCGATCTGGACCAGTGCGAGGACGACGAATTGCCCGAAATGCGTGAGGTCGCGGGCGGGGTCGATCAGCATCATGCCGGTGACGGTGACCGAGGATGTGGCTGTGAAAAACGCCTCGAACCAACCGAAAGGGTGCCGTTGGGCGAAGGGCAGGGCGAGCAGAAGGGTGCCGGCCAGGATCAGGATGATGAAGCTGCCGGCCAGCACGGCGGGCGGGCTGGCTTGCAACTGGCCGGTGCGCCGGGCTTTGCGCAGAGCCTGATAGGGGGTAGTGGAGAACAGGCGCGGCATGGTGTGGCGGCAGTCTCAGCTCAGCTTGGGGGCGGCCATCTTGAGGTCGTTCAATTGGCCGAAAAGAATCAGTGAGTCTTTCGCATGGAGGACGAATTCCTCGGGAGGATGCACCGTGGTTTCGGCGCGGCGCTTGATGGCCAGCGTGCGGATCGTGGTGTTGCCGGATCCCAGGGCGCCTCCGAGGGTGCGGCCTTCGAGCCGTTCACTGACCTCGATCTCGACCACGAATTCGCCATTGCCCAGCGGGATGTAGTCCGTCACCATCGGGTAACTGAGGATCTGCGCGATGCGGATGCCCATTTCCTCCTCGGGATGGATGATGCGATCGACGCCCAGTTTGCCGAGGATCAGGTGGTGCGCGCGCGAGGTGGCCTTGACCCAGATGTTCCGCACGCCCAGGGCCTTGAGGTGGACTACGCAGACGAGGCTGGCTTGCAGTTCTTCGCCGATGGCCACCAGCACCACGTCGTAGCCGTCCAGCCCCAGCTCGGCGAGCGCATTCTGGTCTGTCACATCGGCAATGGCGGCGCGTGTGAGCTGGTCCGCGTACCGGTCGACCTCTTTGTCGTCGGCGTCGACGCCCAGGACCGAGTGGCCCTGGCGCATGAGTTCCAGCGAGGCGGCCGAGCCGAAACGCCCGAGGCCGATGACTGCGAATTGCCCCATGTGTCGTCCTGTATCCTGTCGTGTTCGTGGCGCCAGCGGCTAGTGCGCCCGGTGAGGTGGCTGGATTTTAATGGTAACGAAGTCCAAATTCTGGTAAAAACCCTTATGGTGTTTTTTTCGAATTCATGGCTGAAAATGTTGCGGCGCATCAATTAATGCCGCTGCCGCCTCTATCCTTATGATCATATGACAAGTTTGTTCGACCCGGTACGGCTGGGCGAGGTTTCTCTCGCCAATCGCATTGTGATGGCCCCGATGACCCGCACGCGCGCCGCGCCGGGCCGGATTCCCAACGACATGATGCGTCTTTATTACGCGCAGCGCGCTACGGCAGGGCTGATCATCAGCGAGGCCACCTCGGTGTCGCCGCTGGGGGTCGGATATCCGGATACGCCGGGGATCTGGTGCAAGGCGCAGATCCAGGGCTGGCAGTCGATCACCCGTGCGGTGCACGACAAGGGCGGCAAGATCTTCCTGCAACTCTGGCACGTGGGCCGGGTTTCCGATCCGGAATACCTGTCCGGGGAAATTCCCGTGGCTCCCAGCGCGGTGGCGTGCGCCGGGCAGGTCAGCCTGCTGCAGCCCAAGCGCGACTACGTCGTGCCGCGCGCGTTGCACACCGACGAGATCCGCCGCATCATCGCCGATTTCAGCCTCGCCGCGCGCAATGCCCAGAGCGCCGGCTTCGACGGGGTCGAGGTTCACGGGGCCAATGGCTACCTCATCGACCAGTTCCTGCATGACGGTTCGAATCTGCGCACGGACGAGTACGGCGGCTCGATCCCCAACCGCAGCCGTTTTCTGCTCGAAATCGTCGATGCTTGTGTCGGTATCTGGGGTGCCGGACGGGTGGGGGTGCATCTGTCGCCGCGCGGCGATGCGCACGACATGCGCGATACCGACCCGCGCGCCTTGTTCCTGCATGTGGCCAGGGAGCTCGGCCAACGACGCCTGGCATTCGTGTGCCTGCGTGAGTCGCTTGGGGGGGACAGCTTGATGCCGGACATCCGTCAGGCATTCGGCGGCCCGGTGATCGCCAACGAGGGCTACGATCTGGCGTTGGCCGAGCAGGTGATTCGCGAAGGCCGGGCCGACGCTGTGGCGTTCGGCAAGGCATTCATTTCAAATCCGGACCTGGTGGCTCGCCTGCGCGCGGGCGGGCCGTTCAGCCCCTGGGACGGATCGACCTTTTATGGGGCGGGCGTCCACGGTTACACCGATTATCCGTGCATGACTGCCTGCGACGATCCGCAGGCCCTGCCGGTCTGAGCGGATTCAGCCCGCCAGACGGGCCTTGACCTGAGCCGAGACCGCCGCCATGTCGGCGCGCCCGGCCAGGGCGGTCTTGAGTAGGCCCATGATCTTGCCCATCGCGGCGCCGCCTTGCAGGCCCTGGGCCTGGACTGCGGCGAGCGCCGCCTCGATGGCCGCCGAAATTTCCTCGGGGTCGGCGCCCTTGGGCAGGAATTCCAGCAGAATATCGAGCTCTGCCCGTTCCTGGGCAGCGCTTTCGGTGCGGCCCGCCGACTCGAAGGCAGCGATGGATTCACGCCGCTGCTTGGCCTGTTTTTCGATGATGGCGATGATCGCCGCCTCGTCGGGCTCCACCCGCTGATCCACGGCCTTTTGCTTGATGGCCGCCTGCAGCAGTCGGAGCGTACCCAGGCGCGTGCTGTCGTGGGCGCGCATGGCGGCCTTGACGGCCTCTGTGATCTGGCTGGCGAGCGCATTGCTCATGGCTGGGTCCTTTGGGGAAGATTTCGATTGCCGTATTTTAACGCGCAGGTCTGACGCACCCGGTGGGCGCAATCCGCCAATCGTGGCGCTCGCAGGCGCGGCCGGCGGGATCGTAGCACTGTTCGCTGAACAGGGTGTGGCTGTCGGCTGCGGCGGCGATTACCGTCGTGCAGCGGGTTCCGTATTCGGGGCTGAGAATGAAGGGGCTGCTGAGCAGGCGTTCGAGTTCGAGCGGGATCCCGGTGGCCGGCAAGGCCGTGTCGTTGGCTGGTTCGGCATCGCGCAGGATGGCGAAGACGCCGTCCGGATCCGTCGCCAGGGCGCTGACGGGCCGGGCATCGAGCGCCGCGCGCAACCGCGCTGCTTTGGGCCAGGGCGTATCCAGCAAATGGTTGGACAAAACATAGCGGCCCGGCGCGAGCAGCCTGGCCCGGCCCTGGGGGTCGCGGTTGCTCAGGTAGCGGATCTCGTTCCCATCGCCGACGATCAGGTTGAAGCCGTTGTAGTCGGCGCACCGGGCCATGATCTCGTCGGCGTATGCCGCCGCGGACCCGGTGTCCAGCAGGAAATCCCGGACCAGGGCGCCGCGCGAGGGGGCGTCGGGTTGGTGATGAGCGGGCTCGCGATAATTGGTGAGCAGGGCGAAACGACCGGCGCGGGTCCAGCCGAGCCAGGTGCCGCCGGCGAGCAGGTCCAGGCCGCTGATGATGTCGGGCCGGCCGGCCCAGGGGGCCGCCGCCGCGGTCGGACGCGCATGGTATTCGTCCCGGTTGGCGGCGATGAACAGCGGCCAGTCCGGGTCTCCCAGGGCCAGATAGGCGATGCACATGGGGTCAGCCTCGATCGTGTTTTGACGTGACAGGATACGATAGATTCAGGCCTGCACGCGCCGCGCGGGCCCGGGCCGCGGTTTTCATGCATCCGGGACTTGGAATCCGCGCCAGCCCGATGCAGTCCTCGGCGGGGAGATGGCCGGTCACAGGTTATACTAACGGGCTATTTACAATACCGTGGTATAGGGTCCGGGGATCCGGTATGCCGCGCGGGCCAGACGGGAATCTTTCGGATAATATGCAAAAGAACAGTTTCAGTTACGAGGACTTGCTCGCGTGCGGACGCGGCGAACTGTTTGGCGAGGGCAATGCGCAATTGCCCCTGCCGCCCATGTTGATGTTCGATCGGATCGTCCACATCAGCGACAAGGGCGGTCCGCACGAAAAGGGCGAGATCATTGCCGAGCTCGATATTCGTCCCGACATGTGGTTCTTTGATTGTCATTTCCAGGGCGATCCGGTGATGCCGGGCTGTCTCGGGCTGGACGCCATGTGGCAACTGGTGGGTTTTTTCCTGGGTTGGTGCGGCGGTCCCGGGCGCGGGCGCGCGCTGGGCGTGGGCGAGGTCAAGTTCACCGGACAGGTTCTGCCGCAGGGCAAGCTCGTGCGCTATCACATTGATATGAAGCGTGTCATGATGCGCAAGCTGGTCATGGGTATCGCCGATGCGCGCATGGAGGTCGATGGCCGCGAGATCTACGTCGCCCATGACCTGCGCGTCGGCCTGTTCACCGGCACCAACAATTTCTAGGAGGATAGGATCATGCGTCGTGTGGTCGTCACCGGCATGGGCATCGTGTCCAGCCTGGGCAACAAACAGTCCGAGGTCCTCGAAAGCCTGCGCATGGGCCGTTCGGGTATTTCCTTCCAGCCCAGCTATGTCGAGCAGGGCCTGCGTTCGCACGTTGCGGGGTCCGTCCGCCTGGACGCCCAGGCGCTGATCGATCGCAAGCTCGGACGGTTCATGGCCGACGGCCATGCCTATGCCTGGATCGCCATGCAGGAGGCCATCGCCGACGCGGGCCTGCCGCCCGAACTGGTTTCCAATGTCCGCACGGGCCTGATCGTTGGCGCCGGCGGCGCTTCGCACGCCAGTATTTACGAGGGGATCCAGACCTTGCAGGAAAAAGGCGTGCGCCGGGTCGGCCCCTACATGGTGACCAAGGCCATGGCCAGCGGCGTGTCGGCCTGCCTGGCCACGGGCGCCCAGATCAAGGGCATCAACTATGCCATCAGCTCGGCCTGCTCGACCAGCGCGCATTGCATCGGCAATGCCATGGAGCAGATCCAGATGGGCAAGCAGGATATCGTCTTTGCCGGCGGCGCCGAGGAGGAGCACTGGTCGCTGTCGTTCATGTTCGACGCCATGGGCGCTCTGTCCACGCGCTACAACGACACCCCTGAACGCGCCTCGCGCACGTATGACGCGGATCGCGATGGTTTCGTGATCTCGGGCGGCGGCGGTATCATCGTGCTCGAGGAATACGAGCACGCGCGCGCGCGTGGCGCGCGCATCATCGCCGAACTCGTCGGCTATGGCGCCACTTCCGACGGCTATGACATGGTCGCGCCCTCGGGCGAGGGTGCGGTGCGCTGTATGCGGCTGGCGCTGCAAGACGTTTCGGTGCCCGTCGATTACATCAACACGCACGGCACCAGCACGCCGGTGGGCGACGTCAAGGAAATCGAGGCCATCCGCGAGGTCTTTGGCCAACGCCAGCCCTTGATCGCCTCGACCAAGTCGCTCTCGGGACATGCCCTGGGCGCGGCCGGCGTCAACGAGGCCATCTATACCCTGCTGATGATGCAGCATGGTTTCGTCGCTGCCTCAGCCAATATCGACACTCTGGATCCCGCCATCGAAGGCGCCAATATCCTGCGCGAAACCCTGCCCAAGGCCGACATCCAGACGGCCTTGTCCAACAGTTTCGGTTTCGGCGGCACCAACGCCACCCTGGTGTTCTCCAGGGCCGGGCTGTAGCCGGCATTCGATCCGGACTCCGGCCCTGCGCGCGGCGATGGGGCCGGATCCGGCTCAGGGCCGCGCGCGGCGGCGCATGTCGGGCAGCAGGAATGCCGCCAGCCCCAGCAGGGGCAGATACGCGCAGACGTGGTAGACGAACTCGATGCTGGTCCTGTCGGCGAGCTTGCCCAGCAGGGCGGCGCCAATGCCACCCATCCCAAAGGCAAATCCAAAGAACAGGCCCGAGACCGTGCCGGTCTTGCCGGGCATGAGTTCCTGGGCATAGACCAGGATGGCGGGGAAGGCCGAGGCAATCATGAGGCCGGCGCAAAATACCAGGATCAGGGTCCATTCGAGATTGGCATAGGGCAACAGCAGGGTGAACGGCGCCGCGCCCAGGATCGATCCCCAGATGACCTGCTTGCGGCCGATGCGATCGCCGATCGGGCCGCCGATCATGGTGCCCGTGGCCACGCCGACCAGGAACACGAACAGGCTGACCTGCGCATGCTGGATCGGCAGGTCGAAGCGGTCCATCAAATAAAAAGTGAAATAGCTGGTGATGCCGGCTAGATAGAAGTATTTCGAGAAGATCAGCAGCAGCAGGATCGAGATCGCAGAACCCACCTGGCGTCTGGACAAGGCGGTTTCGGTCTTGCGCAGGCTGCCGCCGCGTCCGCGAACGCCGCTGAGGTTGGCGGCATACCAGCGGCCGACCGCGACCAGGATCAGGATAGCGGCCAGCGCGGCCAGCGAAACCCAGGCGATGCTGCGCTGGCCGTGCGGCACGATGAGCAGCGCCGCCAGCAGCGGCCCGATCGACGAGCCGATATTGCCGCCGACCTGAAAGATCGATTGCGCCAGACCGTGGCGGCCCGCCGAAGCCATGCGCGCGACGCGGGAGGACTCGGGGTGGAACACCGAGGACCCCATGCCGACCAGCATGGCGGCGGCGATCACGATGGGGAAGCTGCCGGCGTTCGCCAGCAGGATCAGGCCGCAGAACGTGAATCCCATGCCGACCGGCAGGGAATAGGGCATGGGCCGCCTGTCGGTGAACAGGCCGACGAAGGGTTGCAGCAGGGACGCGGAAAACTGGAAGGTCAGGGTGATCAGCCCGACCTGAGCGAAGCTCAGATCGAACTTGCCCTGGAGAATGGGATAGATCGCCAGCAGCACTGACTGCATCATGTCGTTGAGCATGTGCGTGATGCTGATGGCGCCCAGCACTGGGTAGGCAACCCGGACGCCGGATGCACTCGGCAGGGCCCCGGCGGGACTGGTGGCGAGGGATTCTTTCATGATTACTCGATATTCTGCGCCTGTTCGCGCATTTGTTCGATGAGGAGCTTGAGATCGATCGCCGCCTGGGTGATGGACAGGGCCGCCGATTTGGAGCCCAGGGTGTTGGCCTCGCGGTTCATTTCCTGGAACAGGAAATCCAGCCGCTTGCCGCGGCTGCCCTTGAGGAGAGTCTGTGTCCTGCTGCCGGGATCACCCAGGATGTGCCGCAGTTCGTCCTGGTGCGAACGCAGGCGGGCGATTTCCTCGGCCACGTCCACGCGCAGGCCGAACAGCCCTGCCTCCTGGGCGATTCGCGCCGAGAGTTCGGCGCCGCTGATCTGGGCGAAGCCCTCCGGACTGACGGCCTCGAGCGCCTCGCGCAGGCGCTGGGCCACGCGGGCCTGCTGCCCCTCGACCAGGCCGGGCAGCTCGGCCTCGACCCGATCCGTGATGGCGCCGATCGCGCCGGCAGTTTCGAGCATGGCGCGCGCCAGGCGCTCGCCCTCGCGCTCGCGCGCGGCTGTGAACTCGCCGAGCGCCTGCTCGAGCGCGCGCTCGCACAGCGGCTGCCAGGTCTCGGGGTCGAGCGTGGAGCGCTCGTTGCCGCCCAGGAGATCGGTCAGCGTTGGCGCCGGGACGTCCGGAATGACGGCGCGCGCGGCCTGCAGTTGGGCAGCCAGGGCGTGCAGCGCATCGGGATCGATGCTGCGCGGCGCATTGCCGGTGGCGGTCGTATAGGTGACGCGGACCTCGACCTTGCCGCGCTGCACCTGCCGGCCGAGGATTTCGCGGATGCGGGACTCGGCGAAGCGCAGGTCCTCGGGCAGGCGCAGATTGAGGTCCAGGTAGCGGTTGTTGACGCTGCGGATCTCGATGCCGATGGCGCCGGACTCCGATTCCAGGCGCGCCGCGCCGAAAGCCGTCATGCTGCGGATCATGGGGGTTCCATGTTTCTCTACAATGGAGGGGTATTGTAGCCTCGAACACCGGCACCCCCCCCTCCTTGCCATTCACGGAATACTTCATGCCTGAACATTCATCTCCCGATGCGCGTCCCTCCGGGCGCACGCCCGACGAGCTGCGCACTGTGCGGCTCCTGACCGGATACACCCGTTATGCCGAGGGTTCGGTGCTGGCCTGCATGGGCGACACTCAGGTCCTGTGCAATGCCAGCGTGCTCGACAAAGTACCTCCTTTTCTCAAGGGGGAGGGGCGTGGCTGGGTGACAGCGGAGTACGGAATGCTGCCGCGGGCCACGCATACGCGCGGCGACCGCGAGGCGGCGCGCGGCAAGCAGAGCGGCCGCACCCAGGAGATCCAACGCCTGATCGGCCGCAGCCTGCGCGCCGTGTTCGATCTGCGCGCCTTGGGTGAACGCACCATTCATCTGGACTGCGATGTGCTGCAGGCCGACGGCGGCACGCGTTGCGCCAGCATCACCGGCGCCTGGGTCGCCGCGGCCCTGGCTGTGCGCCGCCTGCGCTCCCGGGGCGTTCTGGCGGGCGATCCCCTGATCGGGCAGGTGGCCGCTGTCTCGGTGGGCATCGTCGGCGGTCGCCCGGTGCTGGACCTGGACTATGCCGAGGATTCGGCCTGCGATACCGATATGAATGTGGTCATGACCGATGCGGGCCGGTATGTCGAGGTGCAGGGCACGGCCGAGGGCGGCAGCTTCGGGCGCGACGAACTGGGCCTGATGCTGGATCTGGCGGCTGCTGGAACCACGCGCCTGGCTGCCTTGCAGGCCCAGGCTGTCGAGGAGGCGGGGGTATGAGCAAACGCGTCGTGCTGGCCTCCAACAATCCAGGCAAACTCAAGGAATTTTCCGCCATTCTTGGCGCGGCAGGTATCGAAATGGTGCCTCAAGGGGCCCTGGGCGTGCCCGAGGCGGACGAGCCCCACGGCACCTTCATCGAAAATGCGCTCGCCAAGGCGCGTCACGCCAGCCGCCTGACCGGCCTGCCGGCGCTGGCCGATGATTCGGGGCTGTGCGTGCGCGCGCTGGGCGGCGCGCCCGGGGTCTATTCGGCGCGCTACGCCAGCTTGCGGGGCGGGCCACGCAGTGACGCGGCCAACAACGCCCAGCTCGTGGCCGACATGGCGGGGCGCGAGGACCGCCGGGGCTGCTATGTGGCGGTGCTCGCCTACCTGCGTTCGGCCGAGGACCCGCGCCCGATCGTCACTGAGGGTGTCTGGGAGGGCGAGGTGCTGGACCAGCCGCGCGGCGCCCACGGCTTTGGCTATGATCCGTACTTCTATTTGCCCGATCTGGGCCTGACGGCGGCTGAACTGCCGCCTGACCGCAAGAACACTCTCAGTCACCGTGCCCGCGCCTTGCGCAGCCTGTTCCAGGCGCTGCAAGACGCGGCCTGTTGAATACAGGCGATCGAATCCTTTGAAAAAGCTTGTTCCAGTTCCGATGCCCGAGCGCGATGACGGCCGCCCGGGCGTGCGCGGCAAGCCCGGCCTCGTTGCGTTGCCGCCGCTGTCGCTGTATGTCCACGTGCCCTGGTGCGTGCGCAAGTGCCCGTATTGCGATTTCAATTCGCATGCGCTCGCTGGAGGGCCGCCCGAGGAGGACTATCTCGCCGCCCTGGCGGCCGATCTCGAGCAGGCGGTCCCGTCGGTCTGGGGCCGGACCGTCTCCACGGTATTCATCGGCGGCGGCACGCCCAGTCTGCTGTCCGATCGCGCGGTGGATCGGATGATGACCCTGTTCCGCGCCTGCCTGAACCTGGCGCCGGATGCGGAGGTGACCCTGGAGGCCAATCCGGGGACCGCCGAGGCCGACCGCTTCGAGGGTTATGCGCAGGCTGGCGTCAACCGGATTTCCCTGGGAATCCAGAGTTTCGACGACCGGGCACTGCGGGCCCTGGGCCGCATCCATGACGGCGCGCAGGCGCGGCGTGCCATCGGCATGGCCTTGCGCGCGGTCGAGCGCGTGAACCTCGACCTGATGTATGCACTGCCTGGGCAGACCCTCGAGGCGTGCGAGCGCGATCTGCGCGAGGCGATCTCCCATGGCGCGGGCCATCTGTCGTTCTATCACCTGACGATGGAGCCGAATACCGTTTTTGCCAAATATCCGCCCAAGGTGCCTGACGACGATGCCAGCGCCGCCATGCAGGACCAGATCGTCGAACAGCTGGCGCATGCCGGCTGGGACCGTTATGAGGTCTCGGCCTATGCGCGCTCCGGGCAGACCTGTCAGCATAATCTGAATTATTGGCGTTTCGGGGATTACCTGGGCATCGGTCCGGGCGCGCATTCCAAGTTGTCGTTCCAGGACCGCATCCTGCGCCAGGCGCGCACGCGCATGCCTGAGGCCTGGATGCGCCAGGCAGTAGCGCGCAACGGCAGCCACATCGCCGAGGAAAGGGCGCTTGGGGTGGGCGATCTGGGGTTCGAATTCATGCTCAATGCCTTGCGCCTCAAGGAGGGTGTCGAGGGGGGCCTGTTCATCGAGCGCACCGGATTGTCGCTGTTGTCGATCCAGCCGGCGCTGCGCCGCGCCGCCGAACGTGGCCTGCTGGAACCCGGCTTCGAGCGGATCTGCGCGACTGCGCTGGGCTGGCGTTTTCTAAATGATCTCCAGATGGAATTTCTCGCGGAATGATCCTTCCACACCCCTTTTTGCACCAAAATAGAGCGTTACGCCCTATAATTTGCACTGTTATGGTGCGTTATTTTCATAAATCTGCCCGCGAAATGGTTTCTCCCTGGCTTTTGTGCATTTCAAAAGTTGGCACGCTCGTTGCTAACTCCTTTTTGTAAGTATTGGCTTGCTTGTCCCTTAATCTTGATCTGTGTTAAACAGGAGCTCTCATGTCCACCAACGAAGAAGTCGTGAAGATGATCGCCGAACGCGAAATCGCGTTCGTGGATTTTCGCTATACCGACACCCTGGGCCGCGAACACCATCTGACCGCGCCGGCGCACACCGTCGACGAGGACAGGATGGAGGCTGGCGTTGCCTTCGATGGTTCGTCGCTGCCCGGCTGGAAGGGGATCGAGGCCTCGGACATGCTGCTGATCCCGGACCCTTCGACGGCGCACATGGACCCGTTCCGCGAGGAGGCCACGCTGATTCTGACTTGCGATGTGGTCGAGCCGTCCGATCTCAAGGGCTATGACCGCGATCCGCGTTCGCTCGCCCGCCGCGCCGAAGCCTATCTCAAGTCCAGCGGCCTGGGCGATACCGCGTATTTCGGCCCCGAACCTGAGTTTTTCGTGTTCGACAGCATCAGTTGGAATGCCGATATGTCCGGCTGTTTCGTCAAGATTCGCTCCGAGGAAGGCGCGTGGTCCAGCGCGGACGACGCCAATGGCACCAACCAGGGGCATCGGCCCGGCATCAAGGGCGGCTACGTGCCCGTGCCGCCGGTCGATTCCTTCCAGGACATGCGCTCGGAAATGTGCCTGCTGCTCGAACAGCTCGGCGTGCCGGTCGAGGTCCACCACCACGAGGTCGCGACGGCCGGGCAGCTCGAAATCGGCACGCGCTTTGCCACCCTGGTGCAGCGCGCCGACTGGAACCAGATCATGAAGTACGTGATCCACAACGTGGCCCACGTCTATGGCAAGACCGCGACCTTCATGCCCAAGCCCATCGTGGGTGACAATGGTTCGGGGATGCACGTGCACCAGTCGATCTGGAAAGACGGCCAGAACCTGTTCGCCGGCAACGGCTACGGCGGCCTGTCGGAGTTCGCCCTGTATTACATCGGCGGCATCATCAAACATGCGCGCGCCCTGAACGCGATCACCAATCCTTCGACGAACTCCTATAAGCGCCTGGTGCCGCACTACGAGGCGCCGGTCAAGCTCGCCTATTCGGCGCGCAACCGTTCGGCCTCCATCCGCATCCCTTACGTCGGCAACCCCAAGGCCCGCCGCATCGAGGCGCGCTTCCCCGATCCCCTGGCCAATCCGTATCTGGCGTTTTCGGCCCTGATGATGGCCGGACTCGACGGCGTCCAGAACAAGATCCATCCGGGCGACCCGGCTGACAAAAACCTCTACGACCTGCCGCCGGAGGAGGATGCCAAGATCCCGACGGTCTGCGCGTCGCTGGAGCAGGCCCTGGAAGCTCTGGACCGGGACCGCGAGTTCCTGACACGCGGCGGGGTGTTCAGCAACGACCTGATCGACGCTTATCTCGGCCTCAAGGCCAATGAACTCGATCGTCTGCGCGTGACCCCGCATCCCGTCGAATTCGATATGTACTACAGCCTGTAGGCGAGGCGAGGTTTTTGGCTATGGACCCTTCCGGCTACGATCTGCTGAAAACAGCGGTGCTGCTGCTGGATGGGGACTTGCTGATCCGCCATGCCAATACGGCGGCGGAGGAATATTTCGGTCTGTCGCGCCGCCAGCTCGAGGGAACGGCGGCCGATCAGATCATCAACGGCGCCCAAAGCGTCATCAAGGTGCCGCTGCGCGGCGCGCCATGGGACTGGCTGTACGAAATCCCCGTGCGCGCAGTCCTGCTGGACAATCGTCAGCAAGTCCATGCCGATCAGTCCGCTCAGCGTGAGTCGCTGCGCAATCTTGCGCATGAAATCCGCAACCCCTTGAGCGGCCTGCGCGCCGCCGCGCAACTGCTCGAGGGCGAGCTCGAGGATCCGGGGCTGCGCGACTATACCAGCGTCATCATCGCCGAGGCCGACCGTCTGGTGGATCTGGTCGAACGCCTGGTATCCTCCCAGCGTCAGGGGCTGGAGATCCGATGTTTCAACATCCATGAGATCTGCGAAAGGGTCCATACCTTGCTGTCTGCCGAGTATGGTCGCCGGATCGAGATCATGCGCGACTACGATGCCTCGGCGCCCGAGGTCCGGGCCGATTTTGCGCGCGTCCTTCAGGCTCTGCTCAATGTGGCCCGCAATGCGGGCCAGGCCCTGACCGAGAGCCCGGAAACCCTGGCCCCCAGGCTGATCCTGCGCACGCGCGTCGGCCATCAACTGGTGCTGCCGCGCCGCCAGGTGCGCATGGGGCTGGTGCTGTCCGTCCTCGATAATGGTCCCGGCGTGCCCGACGGGCTGCGCGACAAGATCTTTCATCCCCTGCTGACGGGGCGCGCCCAAGGCACGGGGCTGGGCCTGAGCCTGGCCCAGGAATTCATGCTGCAGCACGGCGGCCTGGTGGAATTCAATTCAAAGCCGGGGGACACCGAGTTTCGCCTGATCCTGCCGATGGAGCCCCTATGAACCCCGTGTGGATCGTCGATGACGAGAAAACCATGCGCTGGGTCCTGGAAAAAGCCCTCGAAAAAGAAGGCCTGGCCGTGCGGGGTTTCTCGGACGGTGTTGTCGCGCTGGATGCGTTCGACGCGGGTGAACGGCCCTCGGTGGTGCTCACCGACGTGCGCATGCCGGGCCGCGATGGCCTGTCTCTGATGACTGAGATCAAGACGCGCGCGCCGGGCATACCCGTGATCGTCATGACCGCATTCACGGATCTGGACACGACGGTCGCGGCCTTTCAGCGCGGTGCATTCGATTATCTGGCCAAACCTTTTGACGTCGAAGCCGCGATTCTCACCATTCGCCGCGCCGCGCGCGAGCAGGTCGATGCCCAGCCCCTGGCCGGGGAGGCCCCGCGCGGCGTGTTGATGCCTTCGCTCGCGCCCGCGATGCAGGAGGTCTTTCGCGCCATGGGCCGCCTGGCGGCGTCGAAGGCAACCGTGCTGATCACGGGCGAGTCGGGCACCGGCAAGGAACTCATCGCGCGCGCCCTGCACCAGCACAGCCAGCGCGCGGCGGGGCCGTTCATCGCGGTCAATGCGGCGGCCATTCCGCGCGATCTGCTCGAGGCCGAGCTTTTCGGGCATGAACGCGGGGCTTTCACCGGCGCGGTCCAGACCCGCCGCGGCCGCTTCGAGGAGGCGCGCGGCGGCACCCTGTTCCTGGACGAGATCGGCGACATGCCGGCCGAACTCCAGACCCGGCTGTTGCGTGTCCTGGCCGAAGGCAGTTTCTACCGGGTCGGCGGCACACAGGCGCTGACGGTGGATGTGCGCGTGGTGGCCGCCACCCACCAGCCGCTGGAGCAGCGCGTGGCCCAGGGAACCTTTCGCGAGGATCTGTTCCACCGGCTCAACGTGATACGCCTGCGCCTGCCGCCCCTGCGCGAGCGCCGTGAGGATATCGCCGCGCTCGCCGGGCATTTTCTGCACACGAGCGCCGCCGAACTCGGCGTGCCGGTGCGCAGCCTCAGTCCGGACGCCCTCAGGGCGCTCGAACATTTCGACTATCCAGGCAATGTCCGGCAGCTTGAGAATATCTGCCAGTGGCTGACCGTCATGGCGCCCAGCCAGACGGTCGAGCGGCGCGATCTGCCGCCCGAGGTCCTGGACGCCGCTGCCGCCCGGACGACGGCGGGCATAGCGGAAAACGCCCCAGCCCCAGACCTGGCGGCCGGTCCGCCCGGGGCCGGATGGGTGGCAGGACTCACCGAGGATGCGGCCCAGCGCCTGGGCCGCCAGGAGCCTTGCGTGATGGATACGCTGACCAGGGATTTCGAGCGCGCGGTGATCGGCGCCGCCCTGGCCTATAGCGGCGGCCGGCGCGGCGAGGCAGCGAAGCGCCTGGGCATCGGCCGCAACACTATTGCGCGCAAATGCCGGGAACTGGGCATGGACTCGGGGGATTAGAGCCCTTTCACGTCAAGAAGCCGCGACGCCTTTTGGTGTGAACAGGTTTTGTCATGCGCCCGCTTGATCCTCGGCCAATGATGGTGCTTTCTGATTGTTCATCTCATCTGGGCCGCCACGCAGGCAGGCCTGGGCGCGCTGGGCGAGCAGAGCCTCGCGGCGGATGAAGGCGGCGATTTCGGGGGTGGCCGGATGGTGGTGCAGGCCGTAGGGGGTGTCCCACTGCGCCAGGGTGTGGGATTGCATCACGCCGATCCGGTCGGCGATGGCAAAAGCTTCGGCCTGATTGTGGGTGACCAGCAGGGCGGTGCGGCCCGAGGCTTTGAGGATGTCGCGCAATTCGAAGGCCAGCCGTTCGCGGGCGTCGATGTCGAGGTTCGAAAAGGGCTCGTCGAGTAGGAGCAGGTCGGGGTCGGGCGCGAGCGCGCGCGCCAGCGCCACCCGCTGCTGCTGGCCGCCCGAGAGCTGGTGCGGGTAGCGCTCGTCCAGGCCGCCGAGATCGGCGAGGGCCAGCATGTCGCGCACCTTGCGCGCGCGCGCCGCGGCCGGCAGGCGGCGCAGGCCGAAAGCCACGTTCTGGGCAACCGTCAGATGTGGAAAGAGGGCATAGTCCTGGAACATCATGCCGACCCGCCGGTGCTCGGGCTCGATCTGGCCGCGGGCCGTCGAGAGCACGCGTCCGGCCAGGCGGATCTCGCCCGCGTCCAGGGGTTCGAAACCCGCGATGGCTCGCAGCACGGTGGTCTTGCCGCAGCCCGAGGCGCCCAGCAGGCAGGCGATCTGGCCGCTCTCCAAAAACAGGCTAAGATCGTCGACGGCCCGCAGACGGCCGTTGGCCGCGGGATAGCTCAGGGAGATGTGATCCAGTTCCAGCATCGGGGTCTCAGCAGGTCTTTTGGTTTTGCATGCGGGCCAGCACGATGACGGGGATCAGGCCCGCGAGCACGATGCCCAGCGCGGCGATGGCGCCTTCCTCGTAAGACCCGCGGGCGGCCTCGCCATACAGCCAGGTCGCCAGCGTATCGAAATTCATGGGCCGCAGCAGCAGCGTGGCTGGCAGTTCCTTCATGCTGTCGACGAACACCAGCAGCGCGGCCGTGGCCAGCGCCGGCCGCAGCAGGGGCAGGTGGATGCGGCGCAGGGCGCCGTTGATGTTTTCGCCCAGCAGGCGCGCGGCTTGCTCCATCGACGGCGGGACTCGGGCGAGGCCGGCCTCGATGCTGCCCACCGAGATTGCCAGAAAGCGGATGGCATAGGCCGCCACCAGGGCGACCGGCGTGCCCATCAGGACCAATGCGCCCGGCGCCATGCCCAGCGCCTCGCGCGCCAGTGCCAGGCCGCGCTCCAGGCCCATGACGGGAAACAGCAGTCCGATCGCCAGCACCGTGCCGGGCAGGGCGTAGCCGAGGGTCGCCAGACGCGGCAGGGCGCGCAGCCGGCGCGCGCGGCGCTGCATGATGCGGGCGCTCCAGGCGACGATCAGGCCCAGGCATACCGTGAGCGCGGTGGCCGCCAGCGATACCGAGACGGTGTTCAAGCCCGCGCGCAGCAGGCGCGGCGAGGGCGCCCCGCTGATCGACAGCCATTCGCCGGTCTGGATCAGCAGATAGGCCGCGGGCGCGCCGAACCCGATGAGCACCGGGCAGGCGGCCAGGGCGGTGGCCGTCCAGGCGGCGGCGCCACGCAGGCGCCGCGGCTGGACGGGGTGCGCGCGGCGTGCGCCCGCATAGCGCAGCCGGCGCCGCCCGTGACGTTCCGTCGCAATCAACAGTATCGCCAGCAACAGCATCACCAGGGCGATCTGCGCGGCGCCGCCCAGATCGGAGCGGCTCACCCAGGTCGAATAGACCGACACGGTAAGCGTCTGGATGCCCAGGAATTCGGACGCGCCGATGTCATTCAGGGTTTCCAGCAGGGCCAGGCTCAGGCCGACGGCGATCGCGGGCCGCGCCAGGGGCAGGGCGACGCGAAAGAACGTGCTCCAGGGGCCGTGGCCGAGCAGGCGGGCGGCTTCGAGCAGGTTGGCCGCCTGGGTGGCGAACATGCTGCGAGTGGTCAGATAGACGTAGGGATAGAGCACGAATCCCAGAAGGCCGATCGCGCCGGGCAGGTTGCGCAGGTCGGGCAGGCGGAATTCGCGCGGGCTGTCGTAGCCCAGCAGCGCGCGCAGCGCGCTCTGGACCGGGCCGATGGGGTGCAGAATGTCGAGATAGGCGTAGGCGACGATGTAGGTGGGCACCGCCAGCGGCAGCAGCATGGCCCAGGACAGGGTGCGCCGCAATGGAAAATCATAGGCGGTGACGAGCCAGGCGCCGCCCACGCCGAGCGCGGCGCTGAGCGCCCCGACGCCCGCCAGCAGCCACAGCGTCCGGGCGAAGGCAGCGGGCAGCACGTAATCGAGCAGATGCGCCCAGTGCCCCACCGAGCCCTGGGCAGCCAGCGCCAGCAGGGAAACGATGGGCGCCAGCACGCCGATCCCCGCGAGGATCATGCCGACATGCCAGATGCGCGCCTGGGCACGCGATCCTGTGGGAAATCCGATCAAATCAATACCGCCGTTCTGTCAGGCGAATCCGTAATACGAAAGTTTCTCAGTATACGAATTCACCCGGCAGGACACTGAATGGGTCGCGCCCGCTATTGATTCAGGCCAACCTTGTCCACCAATTCGCTGGCCTGCTTGCGGTGCCGGGCGATTTCGGTCAGCGGCAGGTCGTCCACCTGCAGCACGCCGAAACTCGCGACCACCGGATCGAGTTCCACGCCGGACTTGACGGGGTACTCATAGTTGGCCTTGGCGTACAGGCTCTGGGCCTCATCGGAAACCAGGTATTCCAGCAATTGGACCGCCTGGGCCTGATTGGGCGCATGGCGGGCGACCGAGGCGCCCGAGATGTTCACGTGCGTTCCCTTGGAATCCTTGAAGGTCGGGCGGATCACCTTGATGGCCTCGCCCCACTTGTAGCCGTCGGAATCCGGCGGGGAGTTCTTCATCCGGCCCACGTAATAGGCATTGGCGATGCCGATGTCGCAGATGCCGCCCAGGATGTCGCGGGCCACGTCGCGGTCGCCGCCGGTCGCGGGGCGGCCGAGATTGGCCTTGACGCCGCGCAGCCATTGCTCGGCCGCCTCGGCGCCGTCATGGGCGATCAGCGCCGCGATCAGCGCGGTATTGTAGGGGTGCTGTCCCGAGCGGATGCAGACTTTGCCTTTCCATTTCGGGTCGGCGAAATCCTCGTAGTTCAGCGCCTGGATGTCCAGGTCCTTGGCGACGTAGGCGACGCGGTCGCGCAGCGACAAGGCGTACCAATGGCCGTCGGCGCCGCGCAGATTCGCCGGGATCACGGACTCCAGCGCCTCTGAGCGGATCGGTTGGGTGACTCCGCCGTCGACCAGATCGAGGAGGTTGCCGATGTCCACGGTCATCAGCACGTCGGCCGGGGATTGCGCCCCTTCGGCCTTGACGCGTTCGAGCAGGCCGTCCTTGACGAACACGGTGTTGACCTTGACGCCCGATTGCCGGGTGTAGGCCTCCAGCAGCGGTTCGATCAGCTTGGGTTCGCGGGTCGTGTACAGATTGACTTCGGCGGCCATGGCGGCTGGGCTGGCCAGCAGCGGCAGGCCGAGTGTCAGCACGGCCAGACGGCGCGCGAGTCGGAGGGATGGCGAAAGAGGCGATGTCATGCGTATGGCTCCCGTGGCAAAGGGCTCTGGATCGGTTGTCGGGGGGAGGGTATGTAGAGAATGATAATGATTATCAAAATTACCGCAGGCCAAAGATTACCCGAGCGCAACCTGAAAGTAAACTGAACGTCCCTGGAAAATGCGATACTTCGCTTTTTTTTGTGGATCTGGCTCCGCGCAAACCCATTTGAATTTGCTCTATATCAAGAAATCCATTCGCCCAGCCCCTCCGCGGCCAGTAATTCGCCGCCCCGGCCTTACTATTCTTATAAGATAGGGTTATTCCTATAAGACAGGTTTATTCGTCATCATGGCAGCTTTCAATTCCGAGCAGGTTCTCAGTGTGCGCCACTGGAACGACACGTTGTTTTCTTTCAAAACCACGCGTGACCCGGGACTGCGCTTTCACAATGGTCACTTCGTCATGCTGGGTCTCGAGGTCGACGGCAAGCCGCTGATGCGCGCCTACAGCATTGCCAGCGCCAATCATGAGGATAACCTCGAGTTTTTCAGCATCAAGGTTCCCAACGGCCCGCTGACTTCGCGCCTGCAGCACCTGAAGGTGGGCGACTCGATCCTGATCAGCAGCAAGCCGGTCGGCACCCTGGTGGCCGACGACCTCAAGCCCGGCAAGCGCCTGTACCTGTTCGCCACCGGCACCGGCCTCGCGCCGTTCCTGAGCATCATCAAGGACCCCGAGGTCTACGACCGCTTTGAAAAAGTCATTCTGGTGCACGGGGTGCGTTTCGTCAGCGAGCTCGCCTATTCCGACTACATCCAGCATGAGCTGCCCCAGGATGAATACCTGGGCGAAATGGTGCGTGACAAACTCATCTACTATCCGACGGTCACTCGCGAGCCTTTCAAACACGAGGGCCGCATCACCACGCTGGTGGAAAACGGCCAGTTGTTCGCCGACCTGGGTCTGCCTCCGCTCGACCCGGCGGTCGACCGCGCCATGATCTGCGGCAGTCCCGCGATGCTCACCGATGTGCGCCAGATGCTCGATGACCGGGGATTCGTCGTTTCGCCCGGGCAGGGCGAGCCGGGCGACTATGTCTACGAGCGCGCCTTCGCCGAGAAATAGCCGTTCGTTGCGCGACCCTCCAAGCCCTCCGGCGTCTGCCCGAGGGCTTTACTTTTGTCTATTGACCTGTAAACTTTGATAGTCATCAAACACACTATCCACGGAACGTCATCATGAGCAAGACAATCATCCATACCGATACCGCACCGGCCGCGGTGGGTCCGTACTCTCAGGCAGTCAGCACTCCCGCCGGAAAGCTCGTCTTCCTGTCGGGGCAGATCGGCCTCGAGCCGGGCACCGGCGAGCTGGTTTCCGAGAACTTCGAGGGCCAGGTGCGCCAGTCCTTCACCAACATGCAGGCGGTCATCGCCGCCGCCGGCGGCACCCTGGACAACATCGTCAAGCTCACCCTGTTCCTCACCGATCTCAGCAAGTTCGCCAGCGCCAATGCCATCATGGCCGAAATCATTCCCGAGCCCTATCCCGCGCGCTCGACGGTCGGCGTGGCCAGCCTGCCCAAGGGCGCGCAGTTCGAGGTCGAGGCCGTCCTCGTCCTCTAGCGTCCCGCTGGTCTGTTGAACGCTGCCGCCCCACCCCGGAAGGCCGGTGCCGTTCGCGGCCCGGCATCGGCGCGGGAATCCTCCTCTCTGGAGCGCAAGTTCCGCCGGCTCGGCCTGAGCGCACCGGCGGACTTCATCGTCCATCTGCCGCTGCGCTACGAGGACGAAACCCGCATCACGCCCATTGCGCAGGCACGGGCGGGGCAACATGCGGTCCTGGAGGGCGAAATCATCCACAGCGAGGTCCAATACCGGCCCCGGCGCCAGTTGCAGGCTATGCTCGAGGACGGCAGCGGGCGCATCACCCTGCGCTGGCTGCACCTTTATCCGGGACAACAGGAACGGCTGCGCGCCGGGCGGCGGCTGCGGGTGCGCGGCGAAGTGCGCGCGGGCTTTGGCGGCCCCGAGATCGTGCATCCCCTGATATCCGAGGCTGGCGCCGAGCTGCCGCGCACCCTCACGCCGATCTATCCGACCACCCAGGGCCTGAGCCAGGCCAGCCTGCGCAAGGCGATCGACGATGCGCTGGCGCGCGCCGACCTGGGCGACACTTTGCCGCCGCCGATTCTCGAAGCCTACGACCTCGCGCCGTTCGAGGCCTCCCTGCGGATGCTGCATCATCCCGCGCCGGACGTATCGCTCGACGATCTGGCCGGACACCGCCATCCCGCGTGGCGGCGGATCAAATTCGATGAACTCCTGGCCCAGCAACTGGCCCTGGCTGCCGCTCGCGCCGCCCGGCTGGCCCAGCGCGCCAGGTCGCTGGCGCCGCGCGACGATCTGCTCGAGCGCTTGCGCGCGCGTCTGCCGTTCGCCCTGACGCGCGCCCAGCAACACGCGATCGGCCAGATCGCGGCCGATCTGGCCCAAGGGTATCCCATGCACCGTCTGCTGCAGGGCGATGTGGGCAGCGGCAAGACCATCGTGGCCGCTTTCGCTGCCGCGCAGGCTGTCTCGGCGGGATCGCAGGTGGCGATCATGGCGCCGACCGAAATCCTTGCCGAACAGCATCTGCGCAAATTCTCGGAATGGCTCGAACCCCTGGGGGTGAAGATCGCATGGCTCACGGGGGCGCTTGCGGCGGCGCCGCGCCGCGCCGCACTGGCCGCGATTGCTTCTGGCGAGGCGCGGCTGGTGGTCGGCACTCAGGCCCTGATCCAGGACAAGGTCGTATTCCAGGACCTGGACCTGGTGATTACCGACGAGCAGCACCGCTTCGGGGTCGGGCAGCGCCTGGAGCTCAACCGCAAGGGCGAGGCCCGGGGCATCCTGCCGCATCAGCTCAGCATGAGCGCGACCCCGATTCCGCGCACCCTGGCGATGGCGTTTTTTGCCGACATGGAGGTTTCAGTCATCGACGAACTGCCTCCCGGGCGTGTGCCGGTGCTGACCAAGTTGTTCGCCGACACCCGCCGCGACGAGATCCTGGTCCGGATCGGTGAGGCGGTGAGGGCGGGGCGGCAGGCGTACTGGGTCTGTCCGCTGGTCGAGGAAAGCGAGGCCTTGCAGTTGCAGACCGCTGTGGATACTTGGGAACGCCTGTGCGGCCTGCTGCCGGACTTGCGGGTGGGGCTGATGCACGGGCGCCTGCCGGCGCAGGACAAGGCCGAGGTCATGGGGGCGTTTCGCGAGGGCCGCATCGATCTGCTGGTGAGCACGACCGTGATCGAGGTCGGCGTCGATGTGCCCAATGCCACGCTGATGGTGATCGAACATGCCGAGCGCTTCGGCCTGGCGCAACTGCATCAGCTGCGTGGCCGCATCGGGCGCGGCTCGCACCAGTCTGCCTGCGTGCTGCTCTACCAGCCGCCATTGTCCGGTGTGGCGCGCGAACGGTTGCGGGCCATGTACGAAACCAGTGACGGTTTCGAGATCGCCCGCCGCGACCTCGCCCAGCGCGGGCCCGGCGAACTGCTGGGCATCCGCCAGTCCGGGCAGGCGCTGCTGCGGTTCGCCGATCTCTCGGCCGACGAGGACCTGCTCGCGCAGGCGCGCGCGGCGGCGGCCCGGCTCGCCGCCGATTTCCCCGAACATGCCCTGGCGCACCAGCGGCGCTGGATGCAGGGCAGGGCGCAGTATCTGCGCAGTTGAATTCTTTGAACACTATCCGTTCATCGTGAGAGGCAGGCAATCATCATGACGTTGACCGAACTGAAGTACATCGTGGCCGTGGCGCGGGAGCGCCATTTCGGACGCGCCGCCGAGGCATGTTTCGTCAGCCAGCCCACGCTGTCCGTCGCCATCCGCAAACTCGAGGAGGAGCTGGGCGTGGTGCTGTTCGAACGCGGCGGCACCGAAGTCGGCATCACCCCGATCGGCCTGCGGGTCGTGGCCCAGGCCCAGCGCGTCCTCGAAGAAGGCGCCAATCTGCGCGAGATTGCCCGCCAGGGCCACGATCCCCTGGAGGGCCCCCTGCGCGTGGGCGTGATCTATACCGTCGGCCCCTACCTGCTGCCGCATCTGGTCCCGGCCCAGATCCGCGCCACGCCGCAGATGCCCTTGCTGCTTCAGGAGAACTACACGACGCGCCTGCTCGAATTGTTGCGTCAGGGCGAGATCGACTGCGCCATTCTCGCGTTGCCCCTGCCGGATACCGGATTCGCCCAGTGCGCCCTGTACGATGAGCCGTTCTATGTCGCGCTGCCGCACAGCCATCCCTGGGCTGCCGACCCGCAGATCGACTCGGCGCGGCTCAAAGAGGAAACCATGCTGCTGCTGGGCGCCGGACATTGCTTCCGCGACCAGGTGCTCGAGGTCTGCCCCGAGCTTTCCCGCTACTCGGCCGCCAGTGAGGGCATCCAGCGGACCTTCGAGGGCTCGTCCCTCGAAACCATCCGCCACATGGTGGCTGCCGGCATCGGCATCACCGTGATGCCAGCCAGCGCCCTGGGCGTGCGCGGCGAGGAAAGCCAGTTCCTGCGCTTTGTGCCTTTCAAGCCTCCCGTTCCTGACCGCCGGGTCGTCCTGGTCTGGCGCAAGAGCTTTCCGCGGCTCATGGCCATCGAGGCGCTGGCGCAGGCCGTGCGCCACTGTGGAATGCCCGGCGTCACCATGCTCGAGGATGCGGCAGCGTTGGCGGGCGAGGCAGGCTAGACCGCCCCGGCGCATTGGCTCGATACGATGTGCGTAACACTTATGGGCATATGGAAACATGCTATTCTGAATCGGTTTGTTTCCCCAAGGAGTCTGAAATGGCAAAGGTTTCAAAGCGCGCCTCCAGTGTTTCCAGCACCGCTGTGGCGATCGACATCGGTATTTCGGCAAAGGACCGCGCGGCGGTCGTGGATGAGCTTTCCAAGACCCTCGCCGATACGTACACCCTCTATCTCATGACGCACAATTTCCATTGGAACGTCACCGGCCCGATGTTCAGCACGCTGCATGAATTGTTCATGACCCAGTACACCGAGGCCTGGAATGCGCTCGATGCCATCGCCGAGCGCATCCGCGCGCTGGGGCACTATGCGCCGGGCACGTATGCTGAATACGCGCGCCTGTCCTCGATCGCCGAGCCCGTGGCGGTGCCCGCGGCCGAGGACATGATCCGCATGCTGGTGGCGGGCAATGAGGCCGTCGCCAAGACCGCCCGGGTCGCCTTCCAGCGCGCCGACAAGGCCAATGACCAGCCCACCGCCGACCTGCTGACTCAGCGCCTGGACATCCACGAAAAGAACGCCTGGATGCTGCGCAGCCTCCTCGCCTGAGGCTCCCCCTGAAAACAGGCCAGGCGCGGCGGACCATCCGCCGTGCCTGCGGTAGCAGACTGGATCAGGCGATCGTCGAAGACATGCGCGTAAACCCTCACGCAAACGCGGCCCTCGTTCAATAACTTTCGTTGTATTCTCTTTCGGTATTTTCAAAGGAGGCAGTTATGAAAATCCGTGTAACTCCGGTGGCGGCGGCATTGGGCCTTGCCGCTGGCATGCTGATATCCTCGGTTGCCAGCGCCGCTACCATCAAGATCGCTATTGCGGGCCCCTTCACCGGCGCCCTTACCCAGTATGGCGATATGGTCAAGGAGGGGGTCGATACCGCGATCGAAACCATCAACGCAGCGGGCGGCGTGCTCGGCAACCAGCTCGAGGCCGTCGTCATGGACGATGCCTGCGAGCCCAAGCAAGGCCCCGTGGTCGCCAATCGCGTCGTCAATGAAAAGATCCACTACGTCGTCGGCCACGTGTGTTCAGGCGCCACCATTGCCGCCGCGCCGGTCTACAACACCGAGGGTGTGGTCATGGTTTCGCCCTCGGCGACCTCGCCGCTGGTCACCGATGGCAAGAACTTCGACATGATCTTCCGCACCATCGGGCGCGACGATCAGCAAGGCCCCGCCGCCGCGCGCTTCATCGCCGAAAGGATCAAGCCCGCCGCAGTCGCCGTCCTGCATGACAAGCAGTCCTACGGCCAGGGTATCGCCACCGCCGTCAAGACCGACCTCGAAAAGGCCGGCATCAAGGTCGTCCTGTTCGAGGGCATCAACGCCGGTGACAGCGACTACTCGGCGGTCATCACCAAGCTCAAGTCCTCGGGCGCCGATTTCGTGTACTACGGCGGCTACCATCCGGAAATGGGCCTGCTGCTGCGCCAGGGCGCCGAACAAGGCTTGACCGCCAAGTTCATGGGCCCCGAGGGCGTCGGCAACCCCGACATCAATGCCATTGCCGGCCCCGCCGTCGAAGGGATGCTTGTCACCCTGCCGGCCGATTTCACCCAGAATCCGGACAACGCTGCGATCGTCAAGGCCTTCCGCGACAAAAACCGCAACCCGGGCGGCGCATTCCAGCTCACGGCCTACTCGGCGCTGCAGTCCATCGTTGCCGGTATCCAGGGTGTCGGCGCCGACGATCCGGTCAAGGTGGCCGCCTGGCTGCATGCCAACTCGGTCAATACCCCGATCGGCGAGATCGCCTGGAACCAGCAGGGCGACCTCAAGGACTTCAAGTTCGACATCTTCACCTGGCACGCCGACGGCAGCAAAACCGTCTTCAAGTAACCGCATCGCGCCGGCGCCTCTTGCGAGGCGATCCGGTCCAGCGGGCAAACTCAAGGGCGCGGCATGTTCCGCGCCCTTCGTCGTACAATCCCTCCTATGACACAAGACCTCACACTTGCATTGATCGGTGGCGGTAACATGGCCAACGCCCTGGCGACCGGACTCATCGGACGGCGCTGCGCCGCGGCCGATATTCATGTCGTCGATCCGAACGAGGCGCTGCGCGCGCGCTGGATCGAGCAGGGCACCACCGCCGCGGCGACGCCCGACGAGCGCCTGTCCGCCTGTCGCGTCTGGTTCTTTGCGGTCAAGCCCCAGGCCATGCGCGAGGTCGTGCAGCAATGCCGCCCCTTTCTGCGGCCCGATACGCTGGTGATCAGCATCGCCGCCGGAATCCCCGGCGCGGCGATCAGCGGCTGGCTGGGCGGCGAGGGCGCCGCGCACACCCGGCTCGTGCGCTGCATGCCCAACACGCCTGCCCTGATCGCCAGCGGCATCACCGGCATGTACCCCATGCAGGGGGTCGGGGAGGACGACCGCGCCCTGGCCGAAAACCTGCTGCGCGCGGTCGGCGAGGTCATGTGGGTCGAGCGGGACGCGACGATCGATGCCGTGACCGCGGTCTCGGGCAGCGGGCCGGCCTATGTCTTTCTGTTCCTCGAATCACTGATCCAGGCCGGCATCGACCAGGGCCTCTCACCAGAGCAGGCGCGTCAACTGGCGCTGGCGACTTTTCATGGCGCGACACAACTCGCGGCGCTGTCGCCGGATTCCCCGGCGGTCCTGCGCGAACGGGTGACCTCCAAGGGCGGCACCACTGCCGCGGCGCTGGCGGTTTTCGAGGCGGCGGATTTTCGCGGGATCGTAGGCAAGGCCGTCGAGGCCGCGGCCGAGCGCGCGGCGGTGCTGGCGCGCGAACTCTCGGGCGCGGCGCAATGAAATTCGGACCCCGCAACATGCTGCGGGATTTCGCATGGTTCGCGGCCGGGGCCCATGAGGTCGCGGAGCGCATGAACGTAAGGGATTAACCGTAGTGACACTCTTTTGGCAACTCGTCAGAATACGCCTGCCGCTCAGGGCGGAAAGCTGAAAACCCAGGCTTGCCGTTGAATGGCTGCCGCCCCAATCAGGGCACAGTTATTTTGCGGCAGACTCTACCGGAGACTATTCGAATGAATCTCAAGAAACGTGCTGTCCCCCTCATGCTGGCAATCGGCGCCATGACACTGGCCATCGGCGCCCAGGCGGACACTCTCAAGATCGGAATTCCACAGCCCATGACGGGGCCGTCCACGCAATATGGCGACCAGATCCAGTCCGGCGCGCTGACTGCGATCGATGCGATCAATGCCGCTGGCGGCATCAAGGGCATGAAGATCGAGCCGCTGCTGATCGACGACGGCTGCGAGCCCAAGCAGGCCGTCCCCGCCGCCAACCGCGTGATCAATTCCGGCGCCAAATTCGCCGTGGCGCACGCCTGCTCGGGCACCACCGTCCCGGCCGTCAATGTCTACGAGCAGGAAGGCATCGTCGCGATCACTCCGGGCGCGACGTCCCCTCTGGTCACCGACACGATCAAGCCGCATTTCTTCTTCCGCACCATCGGCCGCGATGACCAGCAAGGCCCATTCGCTGCCAGTTACATTGCCCAGCAACTCAAGCCCACCAAGGTCGCCATCCTGCATGACAAGCAGACCTACGGCTCGGGCGTTGCTTCCCAGGTCCAGGCCGCGCTGCAAAAAAGCGGTGTCAACATCGCCATGTACGAGGGGATCAACGTCGGCGACAGCGATTATTCCGCCGTCATCTCCAAGCTCAAGGCGCTGGGCCCCGACCTGATTTATTTCGGCGGCTATCACGCCGAGCTCGGCCTGCTGCTGCGCCAGGCGCGCGAACAAGGCCTCGATACCCAGTTCATGGGGCCCGAGGGCGTCGCCAACAAGGATCTGGTCGCCATTGCCGGCACCGCCGTCGACAAGCTCCTGGTCACGCTGCCGGCGGACTTCACGAAAATGAAGGGCAACGAGCAGGTTCTGGAAAACTTCAAAAAGTACCAGCGCAGCCCGGATGGCGCCTTCACCATGCCCGCCTATGCCGCCGTTCAGATTCTGGCCGACAGCATCAACGCCGTGGGTGACGATCCCGCCAAGGTCGCCGATTACATGCACAGCCATAGCTTCGACACCGCCATCGGCAAGGTGGATTACGACGCCAAGGGCGACCTGAACCATTTCGAGTTTGCCGTGTTCCGTTGGGATGGCCAAGGCAACATGACCCAGATCCAGCCCTGATCGGGTCCGGCTCCGGGTGATCGCCCGGGCCGGTCCGGGTCCTGCCTGGCGAGTCCGAACGCATGGATCAGCCTGGCGGGACACCTAGCAGTGCCGCGGGCGCCCACCGCCCGTGGCCGGTTTTTCCCCCGGAAGTCTTATGTCTGATCTGCTCCCCATTCTCATGCAACAGCTCTTTAACGGGCTGTCGCTCGGCGCAATCTATGCGCTGATCGCCATTGGCTACACCATGGTCTATGGCATCATCGGTATGATCAATTTCGCACACGGCGAAATCTACATGATCGGCGCCTATGTCGGCCTGGTGACTCTCTCGGCCATCGGCGTCAACAGCGGCTTGCCGTTGCCGGTCATCATTCTGTCGATGCTGCTGGTGGCGATCCTGGTGACCGCGGTCTACGGTTTTGCAGTCGAGAAAGTCGCCTATGCGCCTCTGCGCGGCAGCCCCCGGCTGGTGCCGCTGATCTCGGCGATCGGGATGTCGATCTTCCTGCAGAACTGGGTGGCTACGGGGCAGGGCGCCCGCGACATGGCCGTCCCTTCGCTGATCACCGGCTCCCTGGAATTCACCCTTGGGGCTGGTGATTTCACGGTGACCGCACCGTATTCGCGCATCATGATCATCGTGGTGACGGTACTGCTGATGATTGGCCTGTCCCTGTTCATCAAGTATTCGCGCACGGGCCAGGCCTCGCGTGCCTGCTCGCAGGACCTGCACATGGCCAATCTGCTGGGCATCGACACCAACCGCATCATTTCCTTCACTTTCGTGATCGGCGCGATGCTGGCCGCCGTGGGCGGCGTGCTGATCGCTCTGGCCATCGGCAAACTCAATCCCTTCATCGGCTTCATCGCCGGCATCAAGGCCTTCACGGCGGCCGTGCTCGGCGGCATCGGCAGCATCCCGGGGGCCATGCTCGGCGGAGTCCTGCTGGGTCTGGCCGAGACTTTCGCAGCCGCCTTCATTTCCTCTCAATACAAGGACATCGTCGCCTTCCTGTTGCTGGTGTTCATCCTGCTGTTCCGTCCGACGGGCCTGCTGGGTAAACCCGAAGTGGAAAAAGTCTAATGTTGCATAATCTGAAAAACGCGGTGATCGCGGCCATCATGGCCGGGATCATCATCGCCCCGGTGTTCGGCCTGCAGATCCTGCGCCGCGGGATGGAAACCTATCTCGAGCCGCAATGGAACTACATCGCCGCCGGGATGGCGATCGTCTTCGTGTTCCAGCTGCTGCGGCCGCTGTTCTCCCTCAAGGGCCGCAAACCCCTCTCCTGGCGCCTGCCGGCGATCTCCGACAAGGGACGTCAGCACGTCATCCTGGTGCTGGTGCTGTTCGCCCTGGTCTGGCCTTTCTTCACGGGCCGCGCCCAGGTGGACATCGCCACTCTGGTGCTGATCTACGTCATGCTCGGCCTGGGGCTGAACATCGTCGTCGGCTTCGCGGGGCTGCTCGACCTGGGCTTTGTCGGCTTCTACGCGGTGGGCGCCTATACCTACGCCTTGCTCTATCACTGGGCGGGCTGGGGATTCTGGCAGGCCCTGCCGCTGGCGGGGATGATGTCGGCGTTCTTCGGCTTCATCCTGGGGTTCCCGGTGCTGCGGCTGCGCGGCGACTATCTGGCCATCGTCACGCTGGGGTTCGGCGAGATCATCCGCCTGATGCTCATCAACCTCTATAGCCTGACTGGCGGTCCGGACGGCATCTCGGGCATTCCCAAGCCGTCGTTCTTCGGCTATCAGCTCGTGCGCCGCTCCACGGATGGGCATCCGACCTTCCACGAGATGATGGGTTGGACTTTCGATAGCCAGGATGTCGTGATCTACCTGTACCTGATGGCCTTGTGCCTGGCGCTGATCACACTATATGTTTCCAGCCGGGTGATCCGCATGCCGATCGGCCGCGCCTGGGAGGCCTTGCGCGAGGACGAGATCGCCTGCCGCTCACTGGGTCTGAATCCCACCACGATCAAGCTGTCGGCCTTCACCATGGGGGCGATGTTCGCCGGGTTCGGCGGCGCGTTCTTCGCTGCGCGTCAGGGGCTGGTCAATCCCGAGTCCTTCACCTTCATCGAATCGGCGCTGATCCTGGCCATCGTCGTGCTGGGCGGCATGGGTTCGCAGGTCGGCGTCATCCTGGCGGCCATCCTGCTGACCGTGATCCCCGAACTCGCCCGCGAATTCGCGGAATACCGGATGCTGATCTTCGGCCTGGTGATGGTGGTGATGATGGCCTGGCGTCCCCAGGGCCTGCTGCCGGTCAAACGTCCGCATGTGGAATTGGAATCATGAGTCAAGCATTACTGAAGGTCAGCGGACTGACCATGCGCTTTGGCGGCCTGCTGGCCGTCGATCAGGTGGAATTCGATGTGCGCCGGGACGAGGTGTTCGCCATTATCGGCCCCAACGGGGCCGGGAAGACCACGGTGTTCAATTGCGTGGGCGGCTTCTATAAGCCGACCACTGGCGATATCGTCATGGACGGCCGGCCGATCACCGGCGAGCCCAGCCACAAGGTGGCGCGCCACGGGCTGGTGCGCACGTTCCAGAACGTGCGCCTGTTCAAG
>JBEBRQ010000029.1:0-34273 GCA_040394755.1 Castellaniella defragrans
TCCAGGCGCTACCGACAAACAATGCCGGGATCAACCGACAGAGATATCGCGGAGGTGGCAAATGATTCTGAGAAGGTCGCATGATGGTTTCTTGCCCACAATGGATTGATGCGGCAGCGCTGGCACACAGTCACTTAGAGCGCGGCTTCGCCCTTGCCAACACCGCCGTAGTCATTGATGAATTGGTAGCGGACTTGGGCGCCGGCGGACTTGGCGGCCGGTTGCGGCAGCGCCAGATCGCGCGTCTCGAACGGGGCGACCATGCCGGGCTCTTTCACCGCCAGGGTCTGCCCGCCAGTGACGAGCTCGACCGTGGAGAAGCTGATGTGGTAAGGCGTGGGGTTGGACACCCGCAGCACTGGACGGGCGCCTGATGCTGCCAGTTGCCAGGTCAATTGGGCGGGCGCATCGATCGCTGTGCCTGCGAGGTCGGCAGGCCGGAAGAAGAACTTGATACGCGTGCGAAACGACAATTGCAGCAGGTTATCGCCCCGACTGGCATCGGCCTTTGGGGGGATGTCCAGCACATTGAGCCAGAACAGGCTTTCGCGGTCCTGGGGCAGGGGTTCGCCCGAATACAGGATGCGCAGGGTCTGACTCTTGCCCGGATCGATGCGCGCCATGGGCGGCGAAACGACGAAGGGGACCTCCAGCGTGTCGCGCTCGGCCTGCAAGGCGCCGGTATCCAGCCAGGACTGCACCAGGCTGGGCGACTGCCCATTGTTGGTCAGCTTGACGGTTTTTTCGCCTTTTGCTGCGTTGTAGATGACGCGCGTCATATCAACGATGACCGAAGCCTGTGTAATCGCGGGTGCCGCGACCGAAGCCAACACGAACACTGAAAGAATGGAGGACAGGACGTGATGAAAGCGCATGACGATTTCCGGTAGTGCATGCCCAAGGCCTGAATACAACAGGCCCGGACGGTCGGCCGCCATGCCGCAGCATGGACGACCGCTCGAGAGGGCGCCGATCGGGCGCCCGTTGGCACCGTAAGCCTGATGGGCTTAGTTATAGGCGAGGGTATAGGTCACCGAGCCGGTGACAAGGCCTGCAGTGACGGAGGCAGCCAGTGCGTAATAGCCGGCGATATAGTTCAGCGAAGCGGTACCGCTGGTGCTGATGGGCTCGAACTGAGCGCCGGTCGCCCCCACTTTGATGGGCGTGGTGCCATCGATATCGCGCAACTGGATCTGAACATCCGCACCACCCGTGGTCAGATTCTTCAACCGACCCGACGCGGCATCGACGGTGGGACCCGCCTCGAAGTAGGCTTGAACGCTGCCAGAGGCCGGGCTGCAGTTTGCCAGTTCGATGTTGACGGCCGTCCAGCCGGCCGTATCACCAGCAGCGTGAAACACAGTGTTGCTGAGAGTCGGCAGGGTAATGTTGTAGTCCCCAGTAGTACTGTTGGTGATGGTGCAGGTCGCGGCCGTGATTTCACCATCGAAATAGATGGTGCCGTTGCTGGCAAGCGCCACTTGCGCACCAGCCATGATTCCAACACCCGCCAGCAGGCCAGCAATACGAGACAATTTCATTTTGAAACTCCATAAGAGAAAAATTGAGGAAAATTCAAAAACCCTCTGAGCAGGTTCCTCGACCCCACCAGAATTCAAATCACTGAAAAACACGATCAACAAGACCCCTCTGATCAGAGTGTTTTCCAACACAAAGCACATGCTTACTCAAGCTCGGCATATTCGATATATCGCGATTTGTTTTGAAAAAGACGCAAGCCGCCCCCCCGTCCCAAAAAATGGGAAGGGAAAATCATGACCAATAAAGGATCAAATTAGATTCAGAGAACGATCAGCAAGGACAACCCCCGCCAGGAACCATGAACAATCCAGCCTATTTCACCCGCATCCGCAATGCGCAACACCCGGAACAAATGAAACCATCAGAATCTACTTTGCTTTCTTTCCATACCACGCAACACAGATTCACCCGCGATCCGAGACCTCCAGATCCTCATGCCTATACATCTCGCTAGCATGTCAATGATTCCAGCGGTGAACGAATGCGTCCAATACTATCGCCATCCAATTCCATACCCGCCGGGCATCGGCATTAAAAACGACAGCAATAGAACTCCGATCCGCATCAAGCACAACTCGGCGCAGACTCTAATTGACTGTAAATACTGGGTATTTCACCAAGAGGGGTTTTCCGCCACCCTCATTGATCCATGACTATGAAATAACGGAATCGAATAAAGTTGACATTCCTTGACGATTAACTTGTTCTATAGCAAAAAACGAACAAAAACAAACAAAATATTTTGTCACTGTCATGCTAACAACCGTCTCCGGGGCCAATCCTTGACACAACACAATAAATAGAAGAACCAACGGGAAATTTATGTTCTTTGACAATCAACCCGTGGCCAGCGACCAGGACCAATACCTCTGATTTTTTTCCATCTGAAAATAAAACAGCCGGATCAAAAGAATGTCTGTGCCAATCTGGATACCCCGATACGCGAGCGGCGCCAAACCCAAGCAGCGCTATGCCAACAAGAAACCAGAAGGGGAATGCTCTGGTTTTCAGACGAACCAAAGAGGTGATATCGTCATGCATCGATCGATTCGCACGGAGGACCTCGCAATGCAGATGCGCCCGCTGGGCCACACAGGCCTGCATATCGCTCCCCTGGTATTCGGGGGCAACGTCTTTGGCTGGACCGCTGACGAGCAAACCTCTTTCCGCCTGCTGGACGCTTTCACCGATGCCGGCCTGAACGCGGTGGACACCGCCAATAGCTACTCGGCCTGGGCTCCCGGCAACCGGGGCGGGGAATCCGAAACCATCATTGGCCGCTGGCTGCGGCACAACCCCGGGAAACGCGAACGGATCACCCTGATCACCAAGGTCGGTTCGAAATTCGGCGATCAGCGCGGCGGCCTGTCCGCCACTCACATCGTCGCGGCGGTCGAAGACTCGCTGCGCCGCCTGGGGACCGATCACATCGACCTGTACCTGTCCCACTGGCCAGACCCGGCAACCCCCTACGAGGAAACCCTCGGCGCCTACCAACGGCTGATCCAAGCCGGCAAGATCCGCGCCTGCGGCGCCTCGAACCTGGATGCCGATCAGCTCGGGCACGCCCTGGCCGCCGCCGATACGCACGCGCTGCCCCGCTACGAGGTCCTGCAGCCCGAATACAACCTGTACGATCGCGGCAAGTTCGACGGCCCCCTGCGCGAGCTGACGCGCCGTGAGGGCCTGGGTGTCATCACCTACTACAGCCTGGCCTCCGGCTTTTTATCGGGCAAGTACCGCACGCAAGCCGATCTCGGCCAAAGTCCGCGCGGCGAAAAGGCGGCGAATTATCTGAACGACCGCGGCCTGCGCATCCTGGACGCCTTGGACCATGTCGCAGCCATGCTGGACGCCCGACCCGCTGAGGTCGCCCTGGCCTGGATCATCGCCCAGGACGGCATCACCGCACCGATCGCCAGCGCCACGAGCCTGGAGCAATTGCAAAGCCTGGTCCGCGCGACTGAGCTACGCCTGGACGCGGAATCATTGTCCCTGCTGGAGCAAGCGTCCTGGCCAATCAGACGTTGAACAAGAAATTCATCACATCCCCATCCCGGACCACGTACTCCTTGCCCTCTGCCCGCATCTTGCCCGCCTCCTTGGCGCCCTGCTCGCCCTTGCAGGCGATGAAGTCCTCGTAGGCAATGGTCTGGGCGCGGATGAAGCCGCGTTCGAAATCCGTGTGGATGACGCCGGCGGCCTGGGGTGCTGTGTCGCCGATGCGGATGGTCCAGGCGCGGACCTCTTTGACGCCCGCGGTGAAGTAAGTCTGCAGGCCGAGCAGGCTGTAGCCCGCACGGATCACGCGGTTCAGGCCGGGTTCGTCCATGCCCATGTCGGCGAGGAATACCGCCTTGTCGTCCTCGTCCATGTCGGCGATCTCGGCCTCGATGGCGGCGCAGACGGCCACCACCGGGGCGCCCTCGGCGGCGGCGTAGTCGCGCACGGCATCGAGGTAAGGATTGCCCTCGAAGCCGTCCTCCTTGACGTTGGCCACGTACATCGCGCGCTTGGCGGTAATGAAGCAGAAGCCCTTGATCGTGGCGAGCTCCTCGTCGTCGAGTCCCAGGCCGCGCACCGGCCGGCCCGTGTCCAGCGCCGCCACGATGCGTTCGAGCAGGGCCACCAGGCGGATGGCGTCCTTGTCGCCCGAATTGGCGAGCTTGCGGTTCTTTTGCAGGATCTTGTCGGCAGTGGCGAGATCGGCCAGGGCGAGTTCGGTGTTGATCACCTCGATGTCCGAGGTGGGATCGATGCGCCCGGCTACGTGGACGACGTTCTCGTCCTCGAAACAGCGCACTACATGGACGATGGCGTCGGTTTCGCGGATGTTGGCGAGGAACTGGTTGCCCAGGCCTTCGCCCTTGGAGGCGCCGGCCACCAGACCGGCGATGTCGACGAACTCGACCACGGCCGGCAGGATCCGTTCGGGCTTGACGATCTGCGCCAGGGCGGCCAGGCGCGCATCGGGCACCTCGACCACGCCGACGTTGGGCTCGATAGTGCAGAAGGGATAGTTTTCCGCGGGAATGCCCGCCTTGGTCAGCGCGTTGAACAGGGTGGATTTGCCGACGTTGGGCAAGCCAACGATGCCGCATTGCAGAGCCATGTGAATTCCGGGGGAAAAGAGGTCGATGAAATCAAGACACTAATCAGCCATTGTACCCGCAGGGGGCCGCCGTCCAGCCGCGCTCAGGTCACCGCCTCGGACGCGAAACGCAGGATCAGCAGCACCAGCAGCAGCGGCCCGGCATTGAACACGGCATGCAGCAGCATGGAGGCGCCGATGCCCCGGCGCACGCGCATCCAGCCGAGCACCAGGCCGGTGAACCATTGCGGCAACACCAGCAGGGGCATCAAGGCGGCGGGCGTTGCGTGCAATTGAAAGTTGTACAGGTGCACGGCGCCGAAGGCGAGCGCCGACAGATGATAGAGCCACGGATACCAGCGCAGCACCTGGCGGCGGCGCGCCCAGGACAGGCGCCAGGCGCCGGCCAGGCGCCCACCCGCCCCTCCCTGTAAAGGCACGAGGCAAAGCAGCAATGCGACAGCCGCCATGATCCCGGAAGCCACGCCCGCGCCCTGGACGATGATGACCGCCATCAATGGCACGAACCACCACAGCATGGCGGGCCGCCGCAAGGCGTGGCGAAAGGTGAGTTCCTCGACGATGGGAGCCCAGATCAGGATCTGCATCCACGGCAGATCCGTGAGGGCCAGGCGGTGCTGCGCCCCGCCCATCTCGGACGCGCCCATGGCCAGCGGCCCGAAAATGAACAGATTGATCAGCCACAGCAGCAAGGCCCACTGCAGCAGCCGAACGATGCGCACGTTCGGGAGGAAATCCACCCAGGCCCCGTGGCCGGCGGCACGACCCGGCAAACGCCGGCCGGGCCGCGGACGGCGCACGAAGCGCAGGAAATCTTTGAGTTCGGCGCGCAGGCTCGGGGAAACAGGCTGGATCATGCTCGGGTCGCCAGACATGCGGTCCTCTCGCCGGCTCAGGCGTTGGCCTGGTGGAGGCGCTCGACGGCGCGCTCGAAGCCGCCGTCCAGCAACATAGGCAGCACCACACGGCAGCGGTCGATCACGGCCTCGATCTCCGTCAGCTCGTCGCGGCGCGGCGGATGCAGGACGAAGTTCACGACCTGCTGGGCCAGCCCCAGGCTGCGCGGATGGCCGATGCCGATGCGCAGCCGCCAGAAAGCCGGCGAACCCAGGACAGACTGGATGTCGCGCAAGCCGTTGTGGCCCGCATGGCCGCCGCCCTGCTTGAGCTTGACGGCGCCCGGCAACAGGTCGAGCTCGTCGTGCAGCACCAGAATCTGCTCGGGCCGCAATTTGTAGAAGCGCGCCAGCGCGCCCACCGCCTGCCCGGATTTGTTCATGAAAGTGGCGGGCTTGGCCAACACCACAGCCTCGCCCGCGTGCCGCGCGCGCGCCACCCAGGCGAAGAAGGCCTTCTCCAATGTGAAGGTCGCGCCCAGGTCGTCGGCAAAGTGATCGGCCAGCCAGAACCCGGCGTTGTGGCGCGTGGCTTCATACTCGGGGCCAGGGTTGCCCAGCCCCACGATCAGGCGGATGGACTCGGTCATGGGGTATCCGGAAAAGGCTTCATCATAAAGCACACGGCGCAGCCCGCAAGGACTGCGCCGTGTCGAACCCGGCGAAAGCCGGACCGGGCTTATTCGGCGGCGGGTTCCGCGGCCGGAGCTGCGTCGTCGGAGCCGGCGCCCTTGGGCGGGTTGGCCTGGCCCAGCAGCGGGTTGGTGTCGTCGCCATGCGGCACGAACTTGACGCCGATCGGCAGGGTGATGTCCGACAGGTGCAGGCGGCCGCCACCGATCAGGCTGCCCAGATCGACTTCAATGAAGGGTGGCAGGTTGGCAGGCAGGCAGGTGATGTCCAGTTCGCTGGGACCGTGAGTGACGATCTGACCGGCGAGTTTGACGGCCGGGCTGGCGGCGGCGTTCAGGTAGTGCACGGGCACCTTGGTGGTGACGGCCTGCGAGGCGTCGACGCGCTGAAAGTCCACGTGCAGGACCAGCGGACGATAGGGGTGCCATTGCACGGCGCGTACCAGCACCGGCTCGGTCTTGCCGTCGAGCACCATGTCGAGGATGGAGGCGTGGAATTCCTCTTTGTTCAGAGCATGGTAGATCTCGTTGTGATCGAGTTCGATGTTGGCAGGCGCGGACTTGCCGCCGTAAACGATGGCGGGCACCCGACCGGCGCGGCGCAGGCGGCGGCTCGCACTCGAACCCTGGACGCTACGCGAAGTGGCGGTGAATTTCATTGAAGACTCCAAAAACAGGGGCCATGACCGGGCCCCACAGTACAAAAAAGTAGCCTGGGCTACGAATCCTCCCGGCCGCGACCAGCCGGGAGGGGAAAACGGATCAATCGGCGAACAGCGAGCTGACCGACTCGGCGTTCGAAATGCGCAGGATGGTTTCGCCCAGCAGCGCGGCGCACGAGAGCTGGCGGATCTTGGAACATGCGCGCGCCTCCTCGGACAAGGGGATGGTATCGGTCACCACCAGTTCGTCGAGGGCGGATTCGCGGATGCGCTTGACCGCCTCGCCCGAGAGCACGGGATGCGTGCAATAGGCGTAGACGGAGCCGGCGCCGCGTTCCTTGAGGGCCTGCGCCGCCTTGCACAGCGTGCCCGCCGTATCGACCATGTCGTCCATGATGAGGCAGGTGCGCCCATCGACCTCGCCGATGATGTTCATGACCTCGGAGACGTTGGCGCGCGGCCGGCGCTTGTCGATGATGGCCAGGTCGGATTCGAGCTGCTTGGCCAGCGCGCGGGCGCGGACCACGCCGCCGATGTCCGGGGACACAACCACGAGGTTCTGGAAATTACGGCGCCAGATATCCCCCAGCAGGATGGGGCCGGCATAGATGTTGTCCACGGGGATGTCGAAAAACCCCTGGATCTGATCGGCATGCAGGTCCATCGTCATGACCCGGTCGACACCGACGACCTGCAGCATGTTGGCGACGACCTTGGCCGAAATCGAGACGCGCGCCGATCGCGGGCGGCGATCCTGGCGCGCATAGCCGAAATACGGGATGGCGGCGGTGATCCGGCCGGCGGATGCGCGGCGCAGGGCATCGACCATCACCATGATTTCCATCAGGTTGTCATTGGTCGGCGCGCAGGTGGGCTGCAGCACGAAGACGTCCTTGCCGCGCACGTTTTGATTGATCTCGACCATGACCTCGCCGTCCGAGAAGCGGCCCACGGTCATCTTGCCAAGCGACATGTCGAGGTGATTCACGACGTCTACGGCCAGCCGGGGATTGGCTGTCCCAGTGAAAATCATGAATCGATCTTGTGCCATGGTATCCCAGCCGGGTTGTCAAACAACAAGGCTGTTGAATAGCGACCCCGAGGGCCGACTCAACAGCCTTTGCTGCGCCTGATGCAACAGGCAAGTGGCTGGGGAAGAAGGATTCGAACCTTCGCATGCCGGAATCAAAATCCGGTGCCTTAACCAGCTTGGCGATTCCCCAATACTAATCACTGATCCAGTGCCTCAAAGGATGATCGTGCAGACCGGAACACGCCCAGGACTGCGGGATCGAGCCATCCTTGAAGGAGGATATTTTACTGATAATCAGACCTTGGTGCATCCGCGCCTGGGCAAGATCATCGAGCTGTGCGAATACGCACGAACCAGACCCCGTCATGCGGGCATCCAGCCCCGCATCCCGCATCACCTCGATCACCTCGAGGACCTGAGGGTGGCGCCGACAGACGACCTCGGCCAGGTCATTGCGGCCATAAAGGCCTCGATGCCTGGACTGCCAATCAGCAAAGACAGAAATTTTGACTGAAGGCGTGTTTCTTGTCAAATCCTCTGCAGCAAAAACCTCGGCAGTGGACACGTGCAACGGCGGCCGGACCACCAGATAGGCCCGGTCGGGCAGCGCCACCGTCGCCAGATCATCGCCGATCCCCTGCGCGAAGGCGGGGCGGCCAAAGACGAACACCGGCACATCGGCACCCAGCCGGGAGGCCAGGCGCATCAAGGCGACACGATCCAGACCTGTGCCCCAGAGGCGATTGAGAGCGATCAGCGTGGTCGCCGCATCGCTCGACCCGCCGCCCAGGCCGCCGCCGGCGGGAATGCGTTTGCGATAATGGATCCGCGCGCCATAGGTGGCGCCCGTCGCCCGCCGCAGGGCGTGCGCCGCACGCAGCACCAAGTCGTCCGCCGCTGGCAGGCCAGGCGGCACATCGCCCGCGCGCGACAGCTCGCCGCCCTCGACCCGCTCGAAATCGAAGGTATCGGCCAGGTCGATGAAACGAAAGACGGTCTGCAGCAAGTGATAGCCATCGGCCCGGCGCCCCACGACGTGCAGGAACAGGTTGAGCTTTGCCGGGGCCGGCACATCGTGCAAGGACTGCATGGGCCCTAGTCCAGATTGATGGCCAGTTGCAGACTCAACCGGCGGCCCGCCTGCTCGCGCACCAGCCGCAGGCGTCCGGGCCCCTGCGCGTCGTAGTCCGACAGTTGCACGGTCCAGCCGTCCTGGACCAGACGGGTGACACGGCCCTGACCGTCATGCTGGATCGAACCGACCGGGCTGCCCGCCCATACCCGCCCCTGGATCCAGGCGCGCAGGCCCGCCACCGGCACGGCCTCGCCCCAGACCTCGGCGAGCAAGGCATCGGGGTCCGCGGCGCGCTCGCGCTGACCGTTGGCGCGCTCGAGAATGGCCTGGCCGGGTTCGACGAGGATACGGGCAAGGATACTGCCCATGGGACTGAGCAGATCGAGCCGCAAAGCGGCGCCGGTATCCCGCCACGCAAAATTTCCCTGCATCGCCTGGTCGGAGCCCTCGGGCTGGCGCAGCAGAACCGCAAAGCGCCCGGTCCGTTCGAACGCCGGGCCTGCGCCCCCGATGCGCGTCGGCGTCGCGCAGGACGCCAGCAGCAAGGCCACGGCCGCCAGGGCCAGGATACGGCGCAGCAGCAGCCTCACTTGGGCAGCTCCACCTTGAGCCGTTTGAGAGTCTCGAGCAGGGTTTCATTCCTGGCGTCCTGGCGCAGGCCCTCGGCCCAGATCCCGCGGGCCTCTTGTTTGCGGCCCAGGGTCCACAAGACCTCGCCCAGGTGGGCGGCCACATCGGCCGCAGGCAGCCGGTCATAGGAGCGCCGCAGGTATTCGAGCGCCGCCTCGTAGTCCTCGACACGGAACAGATACCAGCCCACGCTGTCGAGAATATAGGGATTGTCCGGCTCGAGATCCAGCGCATGTTCGAGCAGGTTCTGGGCCTCGTCCAGATTGCGCCCCTGGTCGACATAGGTGTAGCCCAGCGAATTGTAGGCATTGGCGTTCTCTGGATCCAGCTCGATCACACGCCGCATCAGGGCCTCGAACTCGGCCACCTGACCCTGGCGCTCCAGCAGCATCGCCAGGTCGTACTTGACCTCGGAGGAGTCCGGCATGTCGCGATCGGCAGTACGCAGGATCTGAACCGCCTCGTCGCTGCGGCCCGCGTCGCGGTAGATGGCGGCCAGGGTGAGCTGGCGCACGACGCGCTCGCGGCGATCGGCCGGGCGGATGGCGTCAATGACCGCGCGCGCCTGAATGAGGTTGCCCAGCTTGCCCTCGAGCACCGCCTCATGAATGCGCGCCTGGAAGTGCAAGGAAGGCTCGTCGATCAACCGCAACTGACGGATGGCTTCTTTGTAGTCCCCGCGGCGCTCGGCGATCTGCACCAGCAGCAGACGCGCATCCGAGGCATCGGACTGGGCATTGCTCGCACCATCCGCGATGGACTGGCGGCGCTGGCTCTGGACCGAAATATAGTCGTTGAGCAGGCCAATGGCCACATCATAGCGGCTCGCCCGGGCATTGACCTCGGCCTCGGTATAGAGCAGGTCGAAATCCTCGGGAGCGCGGCGGCGCATATCCTCGAGAATCTGTAGCGCCTGATCGAACTGGCCCCTGGAAGTCAGCCGGCTGACCAATAGCAGGTGCAGCGCGCGCTGATCGGGATGAGCGTGGAGATAAGTCAGCGTCTGGGTGACGGCCGCATCGGGGTCGACGCGTAGACCGTACTCCAGCACACGCTGGGCAGCGTCCCGGGAGTCGGCATCGAGCGCCTGGGCACGCTGCGCCTCATCGAGGGCGCGCCGGGCATCACCCGCGGCCCAGGCTGCGTCCGCAAGCGCCAGACGCGCAAAAATCGACGTGTCGGCCACCCCCGCCAGCGCCTTTTCCAGGACATCCAGCGCCAGATGCTTGTCCGCCATCTTGGACACGATACCCGCAGTCTGCACGATGGCCTGATCCTGATCCTCGGCATGCTGGATGCGCCGCGCCAGCGTCCGGGCCAGCCCCTGCGTCTGCCCGTTGGAGGCCGCAAGCGCCAGCGATGCGGCGACCGCCTCGGGATTCTGGGGGTCGAGCAAGGCCCATTCCTTGGCAGCGCTGAGCGCCAGCGGAATATTGCGAGCCGTCATCGCCATCTGGAAGGCCCGCCGGGCCAACCTGGGATCCAGGGTATCGTGCGCGACGCCCAGCAGCGTCTGTCCGGCATCGTCGAACATATCCCGCTGGGCGGCAAGTTCGGCGACGAGGATGCGATACAGGATGTCGGGAGTCAGGTTGACGGCTGGCGGTTCGCCGCTACGCAAATGAATGGTTTCGACCGGCTCGGCGGGCGTGGCGGCCGACGGGGCAGCCAGGGCCGACCCGTGTGCGGCGCCCAGCGCCAGCACTACGGGGAACACGGATACAAAAAATCTCATTTGCGGTAACCATAGCCGATACGCGAAAACAACGCATCAAGTGGCAAAATTGCTCAATCGAATGAGGATGTTATCACCCTACCATGCCCGAACTGCCAGAAGTTGAAACAACGCGTCGTGGAATTGCCACGATCATGCCGGGCCGCGCGCTGCGCCGCCTGCTGGTGCATGAAACACGCCTGCGCTGGCCCGTGCCCGCCACGCTGCCGTCCCTCCTGGAGGGGCGGCGGGTACTGGCCTGCGAGCGCCGGGGAAAATATCTGCTGATCCGCTTCGAGCACGGCACCCAGATCGTCCACCTGGGCATGTCGGGGTCGCTGCGCCGCGCGCCGCTGGACGAGGAACGGCGTAAGCACGATCACATTGAATGGCGTTTCGATGATGCGCGCTTCCTGCTGCACGACCCGCGCCGCTTCGGAGCGGTGCTGTGGCACCCAGTCGAGGCTGGCCCCGTGCTCGAGCATCCGCTGCTCGCGGGACTGGGGATCGAGCCTTTCGATCCGGGTTTTACCCCGGACTACCTGTACGAGGCCCTGCGATCGCGCACCCAGGCGATCAAGGCCCTGCTGCTGGGCGGACGCATCGTCGTGGGCGTAGGCAATATCTACGCCTCGGAATCCCTGTTCCTGGCAGGAATCGACCCGCGCACGCCGGGCCACCGGATATCCCGGCCGCGCAGCGTCCGCCTGCATGACGCCATCCTGCGCACACTCGCGCAAGCCCTCGACTCGGGCGGCAGCACGCTGCGCGACTACGTGAACGCGCAAGGCGCGCCGGGGGCTTACTTCACCCTGCATGCCGCCGTCTACGAGCGCGCTGGCCAGCCTTGCCCGCGCTGCGCCACACCGATCCGGCGCATCGTCCAGGGCCAGCGCGCGACGTATTTCTGCCCCGGGTGCCAGAAACGCTGAGCCTCCCGGCCTCGCCTCATCAGCCCAGAACCTTGCCGGGATTCATGATGCCCTTGGGGTCCAGGGCCTGCTTGATCCGGCGCATCAGCGCAATCTCGACCGGGTCCTTGTAGCGGGGCAAAATATCGCGCTTGAGCTGGCCGACGCCGTGCTCGGCGCTGATCGAACCGTGGACGGCATGGACGCTGTCATGCACCAGTTCGTAGATCGCCGCCTGGCGCGACAGCAGATCGTCCTCGGACCAATCGGCCCCGCGAGCGACGTTGTAGTGCAGATTGCCGTCGCCCAGGTGACCGAAGATCACATGACGAATGCCGGGAAAGGCCTGCTGCAGCGCGAGATTGGTGTCCCGCACGAACGCCGCCATGCGCGATACCGGGATCGAGACGTCGTGCTTGATGCTCTTGCCGGATTCCTTCTCGGCCAGCGGGATGCTCTCGCGCAAGTGCCACAGGGCTTTGCTCTGGGCCATGGACTCGGCGATCACCGCGTCGCGCACGATGCCGGACTCGATCGCCTCGCCCACGACGGCCTCGAAACGTTCGCGCGCATGGGCCTCGCTCTCGCTATCCGAAAGTTCGAGCAGCGCATACCACGGCAAATCGGCCGAAGCGCCCTCGAAGGGCAAGCGCTGCTGCGGAAAACAGCGCACGACATCCTGCAGACAATTGCCCGCCATCAGTTCAAAACCCGTCAGCGTCGAGCCCAGACCGCGCCGCGCCACGGCCAGCATGGCGATGCCGTCCTCGATCGACCCCAGCGCAAGCAACGCCGTGCAATGCGCCACCGGACGGGGATAGAGCTTGAGCGTCGCGGCAGTGATGATACCCAGCGTCCCTTCGCTGCCGATGTACAGGTCGCGCAAATCGTAGCCGGTATTGTCCTTGCGCAGCCCGCGCAGGCCATGCCAGATCTCGCCCTCGGCGGTCACGACCTCGAGACCGAGCGCGAGCTCGCGCATATTGCCGTAGCGCAGCACCTGCGTGCCGCCCGCATTGGTCGAGAGATTCCCGCCGATCGTGCAGCTGCCCTCGGCCGCCAGGCTCAGGGGAAACAGCCGGCCGGCCGCGCGCGCGGCTTCCTGCACGGCCTGCAGGACGCAACCGGCCTCGGCCTCCATCGTGTCATTGTCCGGATCGATGGCGCGGATGCGGTTCAGGCGCAGCAGGGACAGCACCACGGCCCGACCCGACTGATCGGGGGTGGCGCCGCCGCACAGGCCGGTATTGCCGCCCTGGGGCACGATCGGCACACCGCCGTCGGCACAAAGCCGCACCACGGCGGCAACCTCGTCGGTCGAACCCGGACGCACCACAGCCAGGGCCCTGCCGCTGTAGCGCTCCCGCCAGTCCAACAGATACGCGGCCGCATCGGCGTCCGTCAACACATGCTGCCCGCCTACGGCGGCACGCAAGGCATCCAAAAAACTCATGGCGCTGTGATTCCCATATTCCTCCCCAACGAGGGGAACCCAACCATTGTAAACATCGTCGCGACCGCGGACACTCGCATCCCCGATGCGAACCGGGTTTCCGGCATCCGCACACACCCGGCAATGCCATGCGCGATAATTCCAGGTGTTATGACCCATTCCGACAGAGACCAAACCGTGTCCGAACTCCCCAAAGACCTCCCAGAACTCCCCGACGCCGTCTTCAAAGCCTACGACATCCGGGGTACCGTGCCCGACCAGATCAACGACGACTTCGCCCGGCGCCTGGGGCAAGCTCTCGCGGCCCAGGCGCGCGCCGAGGGCGTGTCCGCCCTGGTGGTCGGCTACGACGGACGCCTGAGCAGCCCGGCCCTGGCCGAAGCCCTGCGCGACGGCCTGCGCGCCGGAGGCATCGACACAATCGACCTGGGCCTCGTGCATACCCCCCTCGTCTATTTCGCCGCGCACCTGCAAGGCACAGGCTCCGGCGTGGCGATCACCGGCAGCCACAACCCGCCGGACTACAACGGCTTCAAACTGATGATGGCAGGCCGCACCCTGCACGGCGAGGACATCCAGGCGCTGGCCGCAGCCATGCGCGCGCCGCAACAGGACGCGGATACACGCGGCACAGATAGCCGCCAGGACCTCGTCGACACCTATGTCCGCCACGTCACCGGACACATCCGCCTGGCCCGCGGCATGCGCGTGGCGATCGATTGCGGCAATGGCGTGGGCGCCGTCGCCGCGGCGCGCCTGTACCGCGCGCTCGGCTGCGAAGTCGACGAACTGTACTGCAGCGTCGACGGGCGTTTCCCCAACCACCACCCCGACCCCGCCGACCCCGCCAACCTCCAGGACCTCATCGAACACGTCAAGAACTCGGCCTGCGAGCTCGGTCTGGCATTCGACGGCGACGCGGACCGGCTGGGCGTGGTCACCAAATCCGGCCAGATCATCTGGCCGGACCGGCAGATGATCCTGTTCGCCCGCGACGTATTGCGCCGCATGCCGGGGGCCCCCATCCTGTTCGACGTCAAATGCAGCCGCCACCTCGGCCAGGCCATCGCCCAGGCGGGCGGCCAGCCCGTGATGGCGCAGACCGGGCACTCGCTGATCAAGGCAAAGCTGGCCGAAACCGGCGCGCCGCTCGCCGGCGAGATGAGCGGACACATATTCTTCAAGGAACGCTGGTACGGCTTCGATGATGGCCTGTACGCGGGTGCGCGCCTGCTGGAAATCCTCTCGCGCGACCCCGACCCCAGCCGGGTGCTCGAAGCCCTGCCGCAGGGCCTGTCCACCCCTGAACTCAAGCTGCCGATGCGCGAGGGCGAGCCGCACCGTTTCATCGAGCGCCTGCGTGACGAGGGCCGCTTCCCCGCCGCCCAACGCCTGGTGACCATCGACGGTGTGCGCGCCGAATACGCGGATGGCTTCGGCCTGGCGCGCGCCTCGAACACCACGCCGGTGGTGGTGCTGCGTTTCGAGGGCGATACGCCCGCGGCGCTCGCCCGCATCCAGGACGAATTCCGCGCCGCCTTCGGCGCGCTGGAACCCAGTCTCGCCCTGCCCTTCTGACCCGCGCCCCGGCAAGGTGAAGAACGCCGGCCGCAAGGCCGGCGCTCTTTAATCGTCCAGCAGGGTCCGGTAAATATCCAGATGCGCCTGGACGATCGACTGGATGCCGAAATCGCGCTCGGCCAGGGCTCGCCCCGCCGCGCCCATGCGCAGACGCGCGGCCTCGTCGGCGGCCAGCGCGATCACCGCATCGGCCAGCGCCTGCGCATCACGCGGCGGCACGAGCACGCCGCTGACGCCTGGATCGATCGCATCGCGGCAACCCGGCACATCCGTGGTGACCACCGGCCGGCCGCAGGCGGCAGCCTCGACCAGGGATTTGGGCAAACCTTCGCGGTAAGACGGCAGCGCCACGAGATGCGCCGCCGCATACAGCGCGGCGACGTCGGCGCATTCGCCCACGTATTCGACCGTCCCCGCGCGCGCCCAGGCATCCAGCTCGTCGCGAGTGACCGAGGCCGGATTGCCGGGGTCCGGACTGCCCGCCAGCACCCAGCGCAAGTCCGCATTCCGGGCGGCGGCCAGGCCGGCCGCCCCGACGAATTCCACCACCCCTTTGTCGCGCAGCAGACGCGATGCCATGACCACGGTGACGGGGCCGGGCGGCAGGGGTTGCGGCGCGTAGTGTTCCAGGTCCACGCCTGAACCGCGGATCATGACCGCCCGGCCCGGCCGCACGGCCCCCGCCTCGACCAACAGGTCGCGGTCGGCGGCATTCTGGAAGATCACCCGGCTGTTGCGATGGCCCAGGGCCAGGCGGTAAAGCCACAGGGCGCCCTGGCGCAGCGGGTCGAAACCGCGCCCCGGACGGCGCATGAACACATAGCCCAGGCCGGAAACGGCGGCCACATAGGCGGGTACCCGGGCCAGGCGGCAGGCGATGCCGCCGTAGAGAACCGCCTTGATGGTGACGGCATGCACCAGATCCGGGCGCACACGGCGCAGCAATCGCCAGAACACGAACAGGCTGCGCGCCTCCGCCCACGGATTCGTGCCGCTGCGCGAAAGCGGGACGACATGGTGGTGCAGACCGTGCGCGAGAATCTCGGCAACCGCGGGACCATCCGGCGTCGCCACGTGGACCTCCATGCCCGCATCGCGCGCGGCCAGCGCCAGCGGCAGCCGGTGCGAAATCAGAAAGGCCGGGTTGTTCACGAAAAACAGCAGGCGCCGGGGCTGCTCGCCGCCGGAGGGGGCCGCGAGCGTCGGACGCCGTATACCGCGCGTCGGAAAATCCTCGGCCAGACGGCGCCAGATCGTCGCGTAGCGCTGCGTCATGGCCAGGAGGCTGTAGCGGGCCGCCACCGACTCGCGCGCCGCCTGCAAACGCTGCGCCGCATCGGGCGCATGCACGGCCTCGATGGCGCGTTCGATGGCGCCGGCCAGGGCAACCGGGTCATGGGGCGGCGCGACCCAGCCGTGCTCACCCACGATCAGGGCCGCATCACCCACATCCGTCACGGCGCAGGCCGCGCCGCTGGCCATCGCCTCGCACACTACATTGGGAAAACCCTCGGCCAGGCTCGAGAGCACGTGCACATCCAGGGCACGCATCAGGGCCGGCACATCGTCACGCCGCCCCAGAAAAATCAAATGATCGAGCAGGCCGTAATGCCGCGCCAGAGCCATCATCGGCGCATTGTCGCGCGACATCCCCAGGCCGGCCAGCACACAACGCAGATCCGGATGACGCCGGACGCACAGGGCGAGCGCCGCGAACAGATTGGCGTGGTCCTTCAGGGGATTCCAGCGGGCCATGCTGCCCAACAGCACAGCGCCCTGCGCCAGCCCCCATTCGGCGCGCAGGCGGGCACGATCCCCGGCATCGGGATGCCAGACATCGAGGTCATACCCATTGGGCGCGACCAGCATCCGGTCGGCGCGGTAACCCCAACTCGCATGCACCTCGACCGCCTTCTGGGCGCAAGCCACGATCACAGCGGGAATCCAGCCCGAGACGCGCGCGCACAGCCAGGCCGTCACCCGCGACGAGCGGCTGCTGCGGCCCAGGTCCACGCCGGAATTGCGGATGCCCCAGGCCACTGCACGAATCCCGGCCAGGCGCGCGGCCAGCCCGCCGACAAGATCGGCATGGTACATCCAGGTCTGCACGACATCGGGACGCCGTTCCCGCAACAAACGGAACAAGCGCCACAGGCCGCGCGCGGTACCCGCCCACCCCCGCATATCGAGCGTGATCACCTCGATGCCCGCCGCGCGCAGGCGCGGGCCGAACACCCCCTCGTCGCTCATCGAGATCACGGTATGGCGGATGCCCGGCTGCGACGCCGTCACGAGACGATGCAGGACCGTCTCGGCGCCGCCATGCAGCAGCCCTGAAATGATATGCGCCACATACAGCGGCGGCGCCGTTTCCGGCTCAGTCGGGTTCATGTTCGTTCCCTAAGTCCTCTAGCGACCATGCGGCATCCCATTGCCGCAGAATACAGTCCAGGCCGTAGCGTGCGCGCACCGACTCGGCGGCGCGACGGCCCAAATCCTCCCGCCATTGTGGCGTGGCCGACATGAGCTGGTCCAGCGCGGCAGCCAGCGCCGCATCGTCACCCGCCGCAACCAGCAAGGCATCGCGGCCGGCGCGGCTGAGTTCGCGCGGGCCGCTGGGACAATCGACCGCCGCGCACGGCAGCCCCAGGGCCATCGCCTCGAGCATGGCGTTGGGAAATCCCTCGACCGCGGAAGACAGCACAAAGGCATGCGCGCCGAGCAGCTCGCGCCACGGCGCCTCGGTGCGACCCGGCAGCAGAATACGGGTCTCCAGGCCGAGTTCGGCCACGCGGCGCAGGCAGGACTCGCGGCGCGGCCCGTCGCCCCAGATCACCAGATCCCAATCCGGATGGCGCGCCGCCAGGCTGGCAAAGACCTCGATCAAGGCCTCGAATCGCTTGACCGGATTGAAGCGGCCCAGGGCCGCCAGACGCCGCCGATCCACCGCGCCGGGCTCGCGGGCGCGCGGCGCCGGCAAGCCATCAGGCAAAGGATTGGGGATGGCGGACAAACGGCGCGTCCCAGGCGCCGCCTGCATCAGGTGCGGCATACTCTGGCGCGTCTGGACCACCACACGGCGCGCCCAGGGATAGGTCCAGCGCCGCAAGCGGCGCAGCATGGGTTCCAGATTGACGCTGTGGGCCGGATCAGTGCGCTCGGACACCACCAGCGGCAGGCCCAGCCCCCGCAGGGCGAGCAAGGCGGTGACGTTCACATTGGTCAGGAACGACAGCACCCGGTCGGGCGCCGTCTCGCGAGCCAGGGCGCGCAGAGCGAACAATTTGCGCACCGGCCGCAACCAGCGCGGTCCCCGGAGCCGATCAGCCAGCCACAACAGGCGCACCCCCTCGTCCAGCGAGTAGGCGCAGGTTCCCCTCCCCGAATAGCAGCACACCAGCGTGACCTCATCCCCCCGGCGCGCCCAGGCATTGGCCAGGGTCGCCGCCACACGCTCGGCGCCGCCGCCATGCATCGAACTGACCAGGAACAGGATACGCATCGCCCGGCGGCCTATAGATGCCCGGGGCGCCTTGCCCCATCGACGCCATTGGCGGCGCCCGTCCGGCGCGCCTGGAAAACCAGATCCCACATGGCCATCACGCGCGGCACGCCGAAACGGTCGCGGACGTCCACGGCACGGCTCGCGTAGCGCCGGCCCTCCTCGGGACGCGCCATCAGCTCCGACATCCAGGCCGCCAGGGCCTCGGGATCGCCGGCGGGACGTACCAGCACACCGTCGATCCCATCGCGGATGATCTCGCGCGGACCCGTGTCGCAATCGAAGGCCACGCACGGCAGGCCGCAGGCCATGGCCTCGATCAGCGTATTGGACAGGCCCTCGGCGCGCGAACTGAGGACATACAGATCCGCGGACTCGTACCATTGCATCATATTGCCCACCCGGCCGGGCATGGAGACGCGCGCGCCCAGGCCCGCCTCGTCCACCGCGTGCTGCAATGCCTCGCGCTGCGCCCCCTCGCCCAGAATCACCAGATCCCAGTCCGGAAACAGCGGCGCGATGCGGGCGAAGGCGGCCAGCAGAATGTCGAATCCCTTGACCGGATGCAGCCGGCCGGCGGCCAGCACGCGGCAGCGATGCAAGCGCGCGGGCGGTTCGACCGCTGGCTCGCCATCCTCCAGGGGCCAGCGCACCGAATTGGGAATGACCCGGGTCCGCACCCCGGGCAGGTTCTCATCCAGCCAGCGGGCCGTGCCCTGCGTCAGGGCCACGACCGCAGCGGCGCGCGGATAAGCCCAGCGGCGCAAGCGTTGCCAGACCGGGGGCAGGCTCTGGATCGGCGGATGCGTATGCTCGGTGGCGATCACGCGGCACGGCAGGCGCCGGGCAGCCAGCACGGACAATACCGAGGCCTTGGTCATCATGCCCAGCACGATATCGGGGCGCTCGCGCCGGATCAGGCGGCGCAACGCCCACAGGCGGCGGCAATTGCCCCACACGGCTCGCAGACCGCCGCCGCCGTGCGCATCCAGGCCGAGCGCATGGCGGCGCACACCCGCCGGCAGCGCATAGGCATCCTCGGCATCCGAGGTCTGCGTCACGACGGTGACGCGCCACCCGCGGCCCAGCCAGTAACCCGCCAGATCGGCGGCGACACGCTCGGCGCCGCCCCCGCGCAAGGAGTGGATCACGATCATCAAATGCGTCAGGCCGCCGGTCATTCAGGCTCTTTCCTCAGAGGATTCCGCTGGACGCCGCAGCGCCAGGCACAGATAGCACACATAGGACGAGGCGTACATGAGGGCGGTGGCCAGCATGATGCCCGAAGGCCCCATGACCGGCGCCAGCACATGATTCATGACAGCCTTCACCAAGAAATTCAATACTGCGATCAACGCCATCAGGCCATAGCGGTTCTGGCTGGCGAGCAACTGGACGAGAATCAGCACACCGAAATAGAAAGGCAATTGCAGCAGGCCCCAGCGCAGCACCTCGGCCACCACCAGGGTATCCCGCGCCGTGAAGGCGCCGCGCTCGAACAGCAGGGCCACGCCCCAGGGCGCGAGCAGCCAGCCCACCAGCACCACCAGCGCGCCCACGGCCAGCATCCCCGCCGACCACTTCAAGGCCATGCGGCGCGCATGCAGTGGATCGCCCCGCCCCTGAATATCCGCCAGGACCGGCAGCGCGGCCCGTCCCACCGAAGCCGCCCCGATGCCCAGGGCCAGCGACAGCAGGCGCGCAGCATAACCCAGGACCGCGTTGGCGTTCTCGCCCAGCCGGGCCGCGGTGTACTGATCGATCGGCCCGACGAGACTCATGGCCAGTTGCCCCACCAGCATGATGCCCGCGGCGGCGGCCAGGGTCGACCACTGCGGCGAACGGCGGCCCAGCAGCGCCCCGCCTGGGCGGCCGTCCGCCCAGGCGGCGACCGCCGCCAGCAGGATCGACTGCAAGGCATAGCCCGCCAGCGTCCCCCAGAGCAGCGGCCAGAGGCCGCCCGCAGGCGAGGCCAGGACCCAGACCAGGATCACCAGCGCCGGCATGCTGTCGAGCAGCGTGTTGATGTGGCGCTCGTGGGCGCGCAGGCGGGCGGCGCTCAATCCCGTCCAGATCGTGAACAATGCGGCGGGCGCGAAACCCAGAATCAGCAGCGCGCTCATCTCGCGCACGTGCCCGCTCAAGCCCCGCCCTACCCAGGGCACCACCAGCGGCCAGACGACCAGCAGCACGACGGCAACCACCGCGCCCAGCAGCAGCGCGACGCCCTGAAGCTCGCGCAGAAAACGAAAGTGCTCGGCCTCCGGCTGCCGGCGGCTGCGCACCAGCGCCGGGATCAGGACGACCGAGCAGGCGCCCACCAGGGTGACCGGCAGCCAGTTGGCCAGCGTGAGCGTGAACTGGTAGGCATCGACGACATCGCTCACCCCATAGCGGTAAGCCACCGCCATTTCCTTGAACGCGCCCACCACCTTACCCAGGAGCAGGAAGAACGCCACACGCGCCGCCCCCAGAGCGATGCGCCGGTGATCCGCATGCAGGCCCACGAACAGGCGCTTCAGCCCCGCCGCCACACGCGCCCCATGCCGACCCACACCCCGACGACGCGCGGCCCGCTCAACGCAGGAACTGGGTATACCAGGGCATCGCAACCTCGAGCCCCTGGAGAATATCGTGGCTGGGCTCATAGCCCAGCAGTGTGCGGGCCTTGGTGATATCCGCCTGCGAATGACGAACGTCACCCGGCCGGAAGTCGCGATGACTCGGCGCGCGCGCATAACTCACACCATTGCGGCCCAACGTTTCGCGCAGATGTTCAAAGAGCTGGTTGAGCGTGGTACGCGCGTTGTACGCCACGTTGTAGACCTGGTTCACCCCCTCGGGCGGAGCGAACGAAGCCAGCAGATTGGCCTGCACGACGTTGTCGATGAAACAAAAATCGCGGCTGGTTTCACCATCCCCGTTGATGGTCACGTCCTCTTGGCGGATCATGGCCGACACCCACTTGGGAATGACCGCAGCATAGGCGCCGTCCGGGTCCTGGCGGCGGCCAAAGACATTGAAATAGCGCAGGCCGACGGTGCCGAAGCCATAGGCCCGGGCAAATACATCCGCATACAATTCATTGACGTACTTGGTGACCGCATAGGGCGACAGCGGCTTGCCGATGCGATCCTCGACCTTGGGCAGGCCCGGGTGATCGCCATAGGTCGAGCTGGAAGCCGCATAGACAAAGGTCTTGACGCCCTCGTCGCGCGCGGCGACCAGCATGTTCAATTGCCCGCCGATATTGACCGCATTGCTGGTGATCGGGTCCTTGATCGAACGCGGCACCGAGCCGAGCGCCGCCTGGTGCAGCACGTGCTCGACACCGCGCAGCGCCGCACGGCAAGTGTCCAGGTCGCGGATGTCGCCCTCGATGAAACGAAACCGCGCCCAGCGCGCGGGCGTCACCAGACGCTCGACCTCGTCGAGATTGCGCTGATAACCGGTGGCGAAATTATCCAGCCCCACGACCGTCTGGTCGAGGTTCAGCAGGGCTTCCAGCAGATTCGACCCGATGAACCCGGCGCAGCCGGTGACCAGCCAGGTGCCGGGCCGAGAACGCAAAGCCGCGCAGACTTCCTGGTAGCGAGGACTCATGGCGGGCTCCTTACAGGCGCAGGTCGGATTCGTCGGCCCGCAGGATGTACTTCAGGTCATAGAGCACGTGCTCGGGCTTGCCCAGGGCGTGCAGGGCGGCGGCCCCCATCTCGGTGAACTGATGGTGGGCGACGGCGAGAATGATGCCGTCGTAGGCACCCACCGTCGGCTGCGCAACCGGCCGGATGCCGTATTCGTGAACCGCCTCCTCGGCATTGACCCAAGGATCGTAGACATCCACCTCGATGCTGTACTCGGCGAGCTCGCGCACGATGTCCACCACCCGCGTATTGCGCAGGTCCGGGCAGTTTTCCTTGAACGTCAGGCCCATCACCAGCACCCGTGAGCCCTGGACCTGGATGCGCCGCTTGGTCATCGCCTTGACCAGTTGGGCGACCACGTAGCCACCCATCGAGTCATTGAGGCGGCGCCCGGCCAGGATGATCTCGGGGTGATAGCCAATCGACTGGGCCTTGTGCGTGAGGTAGTACGGATCAACCCCGATGCAATGGCCACCGACCAGGCCGGGCCGAAACGGCAGGAAATTCCATTTCGTGCCGGCCGCCTCCAGCACGTCCAGGGTGTCGATCCCCAGGCGGTTGAAGATCAGCGCCAGCTCGTTGACCAGCGCGATGTTCACATCGCGCTGGGTATTCTCGATGACCTTGGCCGCCTCGGCCACCTTGATCGACGAGGCTTTATGGGTGCCGGCGAGGATGATCTGCCGATAGAGCGTATCGACCAGCTCCGCGACCTCGGGGGTCGAACCCGAGGTGACCTTGCGGATCGAGGACACCCGGTGCGTCTTGTCGCCTGGATTGATGCGCTCGGGGCTGTAGCCGGCATAGAAATCCTGGTTGAACTTCAGGCCCGAAGTCTGTTCGAGCACCGGCACGCAGACCTCCTCGGTCGCGCCTGGATAGACGGTGGACTCATAGATCACGATATCGCCACGCTTGAGTACCCGGCCGATGGTTTCGCTCGCGCGCTCCAGCGGGGTCAGGTCCGGCTGCTTGTACTGATCAATCGGCGTCGGCACCGTCACAATGAAAACATTGGCATCGGCGAGCTCGGCCGGATCATGGCTGAAGCGCAGGTGCCCGGCCTCGGCGAGCTCGGCACTGGAAACCTCGAGAGTATGGTCAGTCCCAGCGCGCAGTTCCTCGATGCGGCGCGCGTTGATGTCGAAGCCCAGCACATTGCGCCGCTTGCCGAACTCGACAGCCAGGGGCAGGCCCACATAGCCCAGGCCCACGACCGCCAGCTTTACATCATGAATATCCAACATATTCTCCGTGACGAGAGGGGTTAACTTTGTATTTTACTTATGACGACCGCCGCGCCCCAACGAGGGCAACAGCAGCCAACGCGGGCGTCGCCAGGACACCAGGCGCGAATACAGCCAGATATAGGCGCTGGCAAAGACCAGCATGCTGGCGCACAGAATCCAGGGGTCGTCCCACCAGATCGTGGCTGGCACCAGGCCGATCAAGGCCAGGGCCCACAGGTACGGCGAGGTCATGGCGTTGCACAAGGCGGGCACCGCATGGCGGCGATCCCGGCTGAAAGTGGCGCGCACCAGCCGCCGAAAGACCAGTTGATGCAAATGCAGCGCATCGGGCTGATCGACAGGGACGCCGCGCTTGAAACGGCGGCGCCAAATCGAAAACAGGGTTTCGAACACCGGATAGAACAGCACCGCCAACGCATAGAAGGGCGACACGCCAGGATTGCGCACCACGAGCTGGACAGCCAACTCGGCGAGCATGAAACCCAGGAAATAAGCGCCGCCATCCCCGAGGAATACCCGCCCGAAGGGGAAATTCCAGACCAGAAAGCCCAGAGTGGCCGACGCCAGGGCCGTGGCGATGAGAAAGATCGGGACGTCCTGGACCTGCAATGCCACCAGGGCGAGGGAAACCGCCATCAGGGTCGCGATCATGCCGGCCAGGCCATTCATGCCATCCACGATATTGAGCGCATGCGTACAGCCGCCCACCGCCACCATCGTGAAGATCAGCGACACGGGCCAGAATGCCAGCGCCGCATCCGCCCAGGACCAGCCCACGCGCGAAACCCCGCCCAGCAGCCACCAGGCGATGGCGGCCGACAGAAAGGCGGCAACCAGACGCTTTCCCGAACCCACGTCCTTGGTGATGTCCTCGAGCAAGCCCGCCACGAAGACCGGCATGGCAGCGATGAACAGGACCGGCCACAGCCAGGTCAGCGTCATATTGCTGGGCCCCAGGACCAACAGGCCCGCCAGACTGCCTGCCAGCACCGCCAGGCCACCCACGCGCGGCGCGGCGCGCGCATGCATGGCCTGCGGCTTGTGCATGTCGGTATCGCCAGTCAACCGACCGTGCCAACGCTCCGACACCACGATCAGCCCGCCGACCAGGAAAGCCACGATACAGATGACCGGCCAGGTCAGCGACTCGGACAGGTAGGGAACATTCACGGTCAAACCAGAAAAAAAAGGCAGTGGCATTATCGGCCGAGGCGGCCGGCCATGTCCTCGAATAAAAGATACAAATGCAACGAAATCGACGCGCGCCTCCTAGGCGACTCGATACTATCTTACGCCGCACCACGAATAACTCAAGCACATCGCCAGCGTGGGGACATTTTTTGCCGCCGGGCCGCCCCAACGCAAAAAAAAGCCCAAGATCCGAGGATCCTGGGCTAAATCCACCAAAGGAGGAGGGTGGAGGAGACAACCTTGGCAAGTCGCGGCTACGAGGACCTGGGTCCGAGCCTCACATGATTTAGGGGTTTTCCCGCTGCAATCACGTTCCGACATCCGATAAGCAAATTATATAGACGAAAATTGTGCAATGCAAGAAAAAATTTTGTGCCCAAGCGGACACCCACAGATCGTGGTATTTTTTTCACAGATTCCCTATGGGAATACCGGATTTGTCATTCAGGATAAACCCTAGTGTTGCAACTGTTTACATATCCGCTGGAGCATTCCGCCGCTTACAGGCGGTAGGCAGTGGTCGTCATGACACGCGACATACCCCGCATGGCGATGCGGATGGGCAGCGGTAGCGCATGCGCCCCGTGGCTCTCGGCGGTGGCGCAATGGCCGATCTCATCATCACGCATCTGCGTCACGATGCGCCGCGAACGCTCGTCGCCCGGCGGCAGGGACTCTAGATGGCTCTCCAGGTGTTCCTCGACCTGACGTTCGGTTTCAGCCATGAATCCCAGGTTGTAGGGAATACCGGCGCGGCTGGCCACGACACCGAGGGAAAATGCGCCCAGGTACCACAAAGGATTGAACAGGCTCGGGCGGCTGCCCAGCTCGTCGAGACGTCGGCGGCACCAGACCAGATGATCGACCTCCTCCGTGGCTGCCTGGTACAGGACCTCACGGATTGATGCATCGCGGCAAAAAAGCGCCTGGCCGCGATACAGGGCCTGCGCGCAGATCTCACCGACATGGTTCACACGCATCAGCCCGGCCGCATGGCGGGCCTGAGCGCCCTCGAGATCGGCCATGTCCGCCGGCCGCGGCCCCGCGGGATAGGGGCGTCCCGCCGTCACCGAGCCATCGAGCACCCGCAACGCCTGACCCGCCTCGGCCAGCAGCGTATCCAATAGGCCGCGACGACGCCATCCCGTTTCCTGTACCGCCTGCATCATGACACGACTCCTCAACGATTCAGATACCGCCAGACCAGCCCGATCCGGGCCAGCAGCCACACAGTGGGCAGCACGATCGACCATGCGACCAGGCCCATGCCGGTCCAGGCCTGGTCATCCCACAGATAGGCATTGCACAAACGCGCCGGCTGGTCCTGATAGATCAGTCCGACGATCGCCAGCATCCAGCTGAAATTACCCAGAAAGAACAGCTTGATCACCGTATTGGCGCGTCGCAGCGACGCACCCAGGATCCACCCCGCGAGCGGCAGGCCAAGCATCTTGAACACGGCCACGCGCCAATCGACCAGCGCGTCGTCCAGAACCTTGGGCACCATCCAGTAGGCGCCGATCAGGCTGACGAGCAACAGCCCGGGAATACCGTATTCATTATAGGACCAGGCGGGCGGCCGCCCGTTGACGCCCGCCTGGCGCGCGCGGTCGCGCCAAGCGCGCCAGGCCTGTTCGGCGCAGACGCCAGTCAGGACCAGGAGGGGAATCTGCACCAGCATGTGCAGGCTCATCGAGGCGGTGAGCGGCACGCGCCAGATCAGCGCCACGGCATAGCACACCAGCGCGACGCCTGCGGGAAACCAGGAACCGTGCACGGTGAAACGGCTTGCGCATCGGCGCATGATCATCGCGACGCCCTCGCGGCCAGCCCCTCGGCGACTCGCAGCGCTTCCCCCGGATCATCCAGATCGACGATGCGCGCCAAGCGCCCATCAGGCGTCACCACATGGAACGCGGCGTTGTGCTCGAACTGGCCCAGGGGCGCGGGGACGACCACGATGCCGAACAGACGCAGCAGCCGATCGCGTCCTCCCGGGTCGGCAAACGACAGAAACCGCCAGATCTCCGGATGCGCACTCATGCGGCCCGCATATCCGGCAAGTTCGCGCCCCTGGTCACGCGGATCGAAACTGATGCTCAGCAGACGCACGCGCGCGGTCAGGCCCCGCTCGTCGATGGCCTGCTGCAGGCGTTCGGTCTGCACACCCTGGGACAGGCACAGAGACGCGCAACGGGAATAAAAGAAATTGACGATCGCCACGCGGCCATCCGCCGACAGGGCCTCCCGCAGCGAGACTGTCCGGCCATCGGCCCCAAGCACCCACGCATCGGGCAAGGATGGCGGATCGAGAGCGACGTCCTGACGGCGGGCATCCTCGGCCGTCAGGGCGGTAAAGCCCGCCGTTCCCCAATACAACGCCCCCACCCCGGCAAACAGGGACAGCAACAGGGCCAGGGTCCAGCGCATCGACGGGCTCTGCTACTTCCCGAGCATCGGCAACAGATCCTTGTCGCCGGCCCAGGGGTCCGGATGATCCTTGGTGGCCTCGCGCTCGACCTGGACCAGCTTGGCGTCGATCGCGCCGGCGCTATTGCCGAAACTCGCCCGGATATGGCTGATCACCGCCGCCAGCTCCGCATCCGAGAATTTTTCCTTGAAATGCGGCATCTCGCCGTCGTACTTGGCGCCTCGTACCGTCAACGGCCCTTTGATGCCATGCAGGACGATACGCACCGTGACCGCCGGATCGCCGACGACCCACTCGGACCCGGCCAGCGGCGGGAACACACCCGGTACACCCGTGCCCGTCGCCTGATGACAGGCGACGCAATTCGCGGTGTAGAGCATGCCCCCATCCGCGGCGGCAGGCACGGCAAAGTCGGCGGCCACCCGATTGTCACCCAGACTCGCCGGCATGGGACTGAAGGTCGACCAGATGTAGTACGCCGCCCAGACGAGCAGAGAGCCAATGATGATGAGCACCACCTTGGGTACCGGGCGGCTGCCCTCGTAGGGTTCGGGCTGCTCGCGCCGCTGCTGGCTGTCCGTGGCCTTGTGATCCGTCATTCGTATTCTCCTGTTCAGCGCAAAGCGGCGTGGGGCTCGATCGGGTAGGTGTGATCCAACCCGATGAGGTACTCGACCAGATCGAGCGCCTGCGGCGTCGCCACGACGACCCGGCCGACCGGCGCGTACCCCGGCGGCACATTGACCACCTTGTCGCCCGGATCGGCCTTGTCCTTGATAGTGAACAGGAACGGGAATGCGGGCATGGTGCTGCCCGGCACGTAGGCGCGCGGCTCATAGAGGTGGCCGAGGTTCCAGTCCACGCTGGGCTGGCGCGCGCCGATGTTGAACAGGTCCGGCCCCGTGCGCATCGTGCCCAGCAGGTGCGGATGATCGTAGTAATAGTCGCCGGCCACCGGCGCGCGCCCCCAGCCGCGCTGGAAATCCGGCGCCTGGGACTGGCTGCGGGGCTGCTGCGAATGACAGTAGACACAGCCGTTCGAAATGTAGACCGCGCGCCCGCGCAGCTGAGCCTCGGTATAGGGCTTGAGCCCCTCGGACGGCTGCACATCGGACAACTGCATATAGGGCACCACGACAAGCGTGGCGGTCGCCAGCGCGAGGGTCACCATCGCGCCGCTCAGGAGTTTGTATTCACTTTCCATCTCAAGCCCCCACCATCACCGGCGTTGCGGACCCGCGTTTGCCATGCAACAGGGCGGGACCCACCCGGCGCGGACCATAGCGCAACGCCATGAGGGCGAAATGCGCGGCAAAGACCAGATGGCCCAGGGTCATGATGGCGCCGCCCAGCGAGCGGCCTTCGAGATACGGAATCGTGACGCGCACGGAGTCCATGAACGGCCGGCTGGCATCGAGCATCGCCAGGCCCTGCAGCCAGCCGCCGATCGAGAGCGACACGAAATACACCCCGAAACCGGCCACCACCAGCCAGAAATGCAGGAGGATGAGTTTCGGATGCGGCCATTCCCAGGACATGACGCGCGGCATGACGAAATATATGGCGCCGAACATCACCAGCGAAAAGAACCCGTACAGCCCCAAGTGGGCGTGGGCCACGGTGAAATGCGTGAAGTGCGCAACGGTGCTGATGGTGCGCAAGGCCTCGAACGACCCCTGCACCGAACTCAGGGTATACATCATGGCGCCCAGCACGATGAAGCGCAGCGTGGGCGAATAGTACATGGTGCGGAAATTGCCGCGCATGGTCAGGTGCTGGTTCACCGAAAACGCCAGGACCGGCACGATCATCATCATGCTCTGCACGATGGACAAGGTGATCAGCCAATGCGGCACCGGCCCGCCCACCAGGTGATGGCCGCCGACCTGTCCATAAAAGAACGCCAGCGCCCAGAAACCGATCAGCGACAGGTTGTAGGACTGGATCGGACGGCCGATGATCTTGGGCAGGAAATAGTAGACCGAGGCCAGGGCGATCGGCGTGTAGTACAGGCCGAGCACGTTATGCCCGAACCACCAGTTCATCGTCGCCTGCTCGATCCCGAAATGCACGCCGGGGAGCTTGCCGACCAGATACAGCACGGGGAACCAGAACAGGGCGGCGCCCATGTACCAGATCGACACATACAGATGGCCGACCTTGCGGTTCTGCAGCGTGAACACCAGGGGCAGCGCGATCAGCGCCCCGCCCAGCACGACCAGAATGCTGATCTGCCAGGGGATCTCCAGCCATTCCAGGCCATCGTTGATGCCGACCGCGATACTGCCCAGGCCGGCGATCAGGCCGGCGTTCCACAGCATGCAGCCGAGGATGGCGAAGCGGCCGCCATACAGGTGGGTCTTGAGCAGACGCGGCAGCGTCCAGAGAGCCACGCCGAAAGCCGCCATCGGCGCCCAGCCATAGGCCACCATGTTCAGGTGCAGCGTGCGGGTGCGGCCAAAAGTCAGCCAGGCGTACTGGGTGAGGAACTCCGGATCGTGCAGCTTCAGCGAACTGATCAGGCCGAAGATCGAAGCCAGGACCAGCCAGACGATGGCACAGCACAGAAAAGTGAACACGACGAAGGCCGTGGAGCGATCGGCTTCCAGGCGCTCGGCGAGCTCGGTTTCGAGACGGCCCGCGAGCGAGGGGTCGACGACCGCCCGGCCGCTGTCGGCAACGGTCTTTTGCAGACCGGCTTTCTGTTCGGCCGTCGCCGAAGGGTCCTCGACGTAGCCGATCTCGCCCGTCGAGAAAATGACGCTCGCCGCCTCGGGGTTCTCATCGAACATGTTGCGCCGCAGCGACCAGATGAAGATGCCCAGACCCGTGACGGATAAAATGAACGTGAGCAGGAGTATGGTGACAGTATCCACGAGGCCTTTGATTGGTGATTGACGGAAGCAAAAGGCCGGAAATTCGGCCCTCGACAGGCTGTTATTATTTTACAGAATTGACATATGATAAATCTATTGGCCTGACCAACCCCGGATTTCCCTATCCCGTCTACGGGATTTCCGGCAGGCTCTCCAACAGGACTCACTCACATGGAATGCACGATCGACTGGCAGGGCCCCGAGGGCATGCTGTTCATTTCACGCACGGGCAGCGGCCACGTGATCGCCATGGACGGCGCGCCCGACGGCGGCGGCCAGAATCTGGCCGCGCGGCCGATGGAAACTGTGCTGTCGGGGGCGGGCGGCTGCGCCGCATATGACGTCGTGCTGATCCTCAAGCGTGGCCGGCACGCGGTCACCGGCTGCCGGGTCAAGCTCACCGCCGAGCGCGCCGACACCGAGCCCAAGGTCTTCACCGCCATCCACTACGCCTTCACGGTCAGCGGCCGCGGCCTGCCGGCGGCCGCCGTCGAGCGCGCGGTCGAGCTCTCGCACACCAAATACTGTTCGGCCATCGCGATGCTGGAAAAAACCGCCCGCATCACGCACTCGGTCGAGGTCCTCGAAGGATGACATGAGCCCGCCGCGCGGCAGGCATTCCGGGCCGCTGCCCGGACAGGCTCCCGGGACGCGCCCGAGCGCCCCCCTACACCGCCATCGGCGCCGTCAGCGGCGCATGGTGCCGGTAATCCTCCAGCGCGAAATCCCCGGGCTCGATGCGCTCGAGCCAGTCGGGCTCGTAGCGTCCGGTCCGGGCATAGTCCGGAATCCGCGCAGACAAGGCCAGGCGCGGCAACGGATAGGGCTCGCGGCGCAGTTGCTCGCGCAGCATGTCCGCATGCGTTTCGTAGATGTGCGCATCGCCGATGAAATAGCTGAACCAGCGCGGCTCATAGCCCGTCAGGCGGGCCACCAGATGCGTCAGCGCGGCGCCCTCGGCCAGATTGAATGGCGTCCCCAGCCCCACATCGTTGCTGCGGATGTACAGGCACAGCGAGAGTTCCCGCGTGGCGGGATTGGCGAGGAACTGATAGAGCAGGTGGCAGGGCGGCAGGGCCATCTCGTCGAGCTGCGCCCAGTTCCAGCCGTGAAACAGAATGCGCCGGCTGCCCGGATCATGGATCAGGGTATCGAGGCAGGCGCGCAATTGATCGACCGCCTTGTACAGCAGCACGCTGGGCGTGCCGTCCTCGTCGAGTTCGGCCACCCGGCGATAGCCCAGGCGCTCGGCATCGGCAATACGAGCCGGCGCGCACGCGGGCAGCAGCTTGTAGGCCGGCCAGCGGCGCCACTGCACACCATAGACCGGCCCCAGATCATCCGGCCCCGAGCGGTGCGGGTTGGCCAGCCAATGGGCGTTCTCGTTGGCATTCTGGTCCCAGACCCTGCAGCCCAGCGCCCGGAACTGCGCCGCGCTGTCCGCCCCGCGCAGGAAGCCGACCAGCTCACCCATCGCGGACTTGAAAGCGAGCCGCTTGGTGGTGACAGCGGGAAAGCCCTCACGCAAATCAAAGCGCAGAAAGGCGCCCGGCAGGCTGAGCGTGCGCACACCCGTGCGGTTGTCCTGCCAGGACCCCTGATCGAAAATGCTCTGGACGAGATCGAGATAGGCCTTCATCGGCCGCCTCGCGCCAGCAGGCGCCGCGCCCGCTCGATCACCGGCAGATCCACCATGCGCCCGTCCACCCGGAAGGCCAGTGCGCCGCCGCGCTCGGCCTCGGCGACGACACGGCGCGCCCAGTCGAGTTCATCGGCCGAGGGCAGGAACGCCTCGTGCACGACAGGAATCTGGCGCGGATGGATGCACAGCATACCCCCGAACCCCATGTCGCGCGCCACCGCGATCCGGCGCGCCAATCCCTCCAGATCGGAGAAATCGGCATAGACCGTATCCAGCGGCGGCGGCAGGCCATTCATGCTGCTATGCAGCAAAATCTGATAGCGCACCTGATCGAGAATGCGCGCGGCCCCTTCCGTTTCCGGGCGCGTCCCGAATTCGAGCATCAGGTCCAGAATCCCGAAGGACAGGCGCCAGACCCCGGCCGCGCTGGCGATGCCGTCCAGGTTGCGCAAGCCGCGCGAGCTCTCGATGACCGGCACCAGGGGCTTGCCCGCCCCGGACACGATATGGACATGACGCGCGGCCTCGGCCTTGGGCAACACGATCCCGACGACACTGGGCAGCTCGCGGCACAGTGCCAGGTCCTCGTCAAACCAGGGCGTCGTACCGTCATTGATGCGCACCATGAAGCGGTCGCCCGGATGCGCCGCCGCAAACTCGGCCAGGTGGCGGCGCGCGGTGGCCTTTTCCCCGGCAGGCACCGAATCCTCGAGATCGACGATGACCGCGTCGGCGCCGCTGGCCAAGGCCTTGGGCAGGCGATCGGGACGGATCGCCGGCACGAACAATGCAGTGCGCAGCAGCTTGTCATGCATTTTGCTGACTCCTTGAAACAGCAACCAGAGGCACCCGCCCCCGGCGGCGGACAGACCGATCGACCCGGACAGACGCAGCCATCAGCGGCCCTTCCAGACCGGCGGACGTTTCTCGGCAAACGCAGTGGCGCCCTCGCGCGCATCCTCCGAGGCAAAAATATGAGCAATGCGCGGGCGCTGCAAATCGAACATCTCGTCCTGGCGCCAGTTGCGCGCCTGCGCAATGATGCTCTTGGCGGCGCGTACCGCCAGCGGGCCGTTGGCCGCGATGGCGCGGCCCAATGCCAGGGCCTCGTCCAATGCGGCGCCGGGTTCGGTCAAGCGGTTGACCAGACCAAGCTGGTGCAGGCGCTCGGCGCCCATCATATCGCCCGTCAGCACCGCCTCCATCGCCACGTGATACGGAATGCGCGCCGGCAGCCGCAACATGCCGCCCGAGCCAGGCACCAGACCGCGCTTGGTCTCGGGCAAGCCGAAACGGGCCTCGCGCGAGGCCACGATCAAATCACATGCCAGCGCCAGCTCGCAACCCCCCGCCAGAGCATAACCCTCGATGGCGGCGATCAGAGGCTTGGCCGGCGGACGCTCGCACAGACCGGCGAACCCGCGATCCCCCACATAGGGGCGCTGACCGGTCTGGGCAAAGGCCTTGAGATCCATTCCAGAGCAGAAATTGCCGCCCGCGCCAGTCAGGATGCCCAGGTCGATCCCCGGATCACTATCCAGCGTATCCAGGGCGGCGGCAAGCGCCTCGGCGACCTCGAAACTGACGGCGTTGCGGGCCTGCGGCCGGTTGATGGTCATGACCTGAATACGGTCCACGACCCGCAGCTCCAGAATCTCACTCATGGTTCCCCCCTGTTTGTCCTTGCTCGGTGAATGTAGCTGATTCACCCGATTGTATTGCGTCTCCGGCGGCGCGGCGCCGAGGCCCTGTCCGCCACAAGCGTAGAGCCATTTTTGGATAGAGGGGGAAAGCGGGGGGGTTCTTGAGCCGCGTCTGGCGGGTAGTCCCGGCAAAGCCGGGACCGGGTGAGGTGCGCCGCGCCCCCCTGGGCGCCGGCCGCGAGTTCTCACAAACAAACACAAACAACATACTCCAATAAAAAAACAACGCACCAACCACCCGCTCCCCAAAAAATCCCTCATCCACCACAAAAGAACGAAACAGATAAAATGAAGCGCAGCGCCCTGGCCCACCCATCGGGACAGCCCCCGAGCGCCAGACCCGCGAACCGGCCCCCGACACGAACCCGACCCCATTGACCGCGACTCCCGCCGCCGCCCACCAGCCCATGCTCACATTCCAACAATTGATCCTATCGCTCCAGCAATACTGGGACCGCCAAGGCTGCACCCTGCTCCAACCCTACGACATGGAAGTCGGCGCCGGGACCTCACACACCGCGACCTTCCTGCGCGCGATCGGCCCCGAGCCCTGGCGCGCCGCCTACGTCCAGCCCTCGCGCCGTCCCAAAGACGGCCGCTACGGCGAAAACCCCAACCGCCTGCAACACTACTACCAGTTCCAGGTCGTGCTCAAACCCGCGCCCCCCGAAATCCTCGACCTCTATATCGGCTCGCTGCGCGCCCTCGGCATCGATCCGCTGGAACACGACATCCGCTTCGTCGAGGACGACTGGGAAAACCCCACGCTGGGCGCCTGGGGCCTGGGCTGGGA
>JBEBRQ010000030.1:0-34020 GCA_040394755.1 Castellaniella defragrans
CAAGGCAAAAAGCGCCCCCTCGGGGGGCAGCAAGCCGAAGGCGCAGCGTGGGGGCAGGCGGGGCTGTCATCAGCCATCCCGGTGAAATCCCAGATCGAAGGTTTGATTTTCATCAATCCCATATCAGGAGGGTATTACTAATATATTCGTATATAAAAAGGGGATGATATGAAGAACAAGATGCCCGGTGTCACGCATGCCCAAGGCTGCTCATTCGGTGGTTCCGACCGCTATCCATAATCCGTCGAACCCGGTCTTTCATCGGCGGAAATCAATCCGGTTTTCGTAATTTCAAAAACGCCCGCCTTCTTACAGGAGGCGGATGGTCAAGGCATGACTGCATGCCGGGGCGGGCAATCTGTTGGGTTTGAAAAACACGATCATCAAGGAAAACGTCATGAAAAAAATACATGCGCCCTGTACTTGTCGCCCTGGCTTGCGCCGGCAAGGACTATTGATCGCGGCCTTGCTGGCCGGACAGCCGCTATTGTGCGCTTCGGCGTTTGGGGAGGTGATTGTCTGGACGGGGGATGCTGGGCAGTTGCAGGAGATTCCCCCTTCCCGCGAACCTGTCTTTGATAGCAAAGGCCTTTTTTCGTCTACCAGTCGGACTGGCAACATAGTGGAAATTTCCATCGAAACGCCACTGGATGGTTATGCTTTTGGCGGCGCTGATTTTGGCTCTCGTGGGGTTTCCGGCAACAAGGCATTCCTGTCCGGAAATGGCAGCGTGAGCCGGAATATTTCTGGCGGTTATAGCAAATTCGGTGCGGTTACTGGCAATGCGGTGGTGATCTCCAGCGGATCGGTAAAGGGGAGCGTGTACGGCGGTTATAGCTATTCCGGCGACGTCATTGGCAATACGGTTGAGATTTCCGATGGCTGGATCGGGGGGCTCGTCAGAGGTGGCCTCAACTGGAGGGAGGGTGCCGTCACCGGCAATACGGTCACGGTTTCTGGCGGGGTTGTGACTTGGTCGGTCATCGGCGGCGAGAGCACTGCCAGTGCCGTCACCGGCAATACGGCCAGGATTTCCGGAGGGTTTCTGAACTGGTATGTCATCGGCGGCAGGAGTTCGACGGGTGATGCCATTGGCAACACGCTTGCTGTCTCTGGGGGAACGCTCAGCAAGAATGCTTATGGTGGCTGGAGCAAATCCGGCACTGCCACGGGCAACACGGTTGAGATCTCCGGTGGGGATGTGGGCGCGCATGTCTACGGCGGCTGGAGCGAATCCGGCGCCGCCATTGGTAATACGGTCATTGTCCTTGGCGCGCCGCAGTTCAACGCCGCCAATACCTTTCTGTTCGGTGGAGGCACGAATAGCGGCAGTGTCGGCGATGTCTTTACTGGCAATACCCTGGATTTTTCCGCCAGGCCCATTGGCGTCGATACGATCGCCAATTTCCAGCACTACAACTTTACCCTTGATCCAGGCCGGGCCAATGATATGGACACGGCATTGATTACCGCCGATAGGGTTGATTTCGGGAATGGCAACGGCACGTCCTCGGAAGTCAGGGTGGTCGGTATTCAGGACGGCAAGCGCCTGTCCGCCGGTGACGAGTTCCTGCTCACAAAGGCCGATAGAATGAACGGTAGCGGCAGTGGTCAGAACACACAAGCCCCGCAGGGTATGTCGCTGCTCTATGATGTCCAGACCCTGGTCAATGCCGATCAAGGAACCGTCACAGCCCGAATCCTGGGTGTCCGGGCATCGCCACGGCTCAAGGCGCTTTCCGAGGGCCGGCTGGCCGGCCTGATGCTGGCCACGCGTGGCGCGGATGCCGTGGCCGATGACCTGTATCACACCATCCAGGCGGACAACCGGGGCGGCCTCACGCCCTTCATTCTGGCCGCCGGCGGGCGCAGCCGCTATGACAGCGGCTCGCACATCGATTCCGACGATTTCCTGCTGACTGGCGGCCTGAGCTACCGGCGCGCGGGCCTGACCGCGGCGGTGTTCGCCGAAAGCGGCTGGGGCAATTACGACACCACCAACAGCTTTGCTCATGCGGCCAGTGTGCGCGGCGACGGCGATACCCGCTATACCGGCGGCGGGGTGTTCGGGCGCTACGACTTTGCCAGCGGGCCGTACGCCGAAGCCTCGGTGCGCCTGGGCAATACGCGCACCAGCTTTGGTACCGGCGATCTGGTCAATGCCGCCAGTGGCGAATCGGCCCGCTACAAGCTGAATTCGCGCTACACCAGCGCACATGTCGGGGTGGGTTATCCATGGGTGTTCGATGAACGCAACCTGCTGGATGTTTCGCTCAAATATCTGTGGACGCATGTTCAAGGCAAGGACGCCATGGTGACCGGCGACCCGCTGCATTTCGACGGCGTTCAGTCGCAGCGCTTGCGCCTGAGCGGTGAATGGCGTCATCGCCACAGCGATAGCCTGACGCTGTTGGCGGGGCTGGGTTATGAGCATGAGTTCGACGCCCAGGCCGATGGCACCGCCTATGGCTATGCGATCGAGGCGCCCAGCCTGAAGGGCTCGACCGGCATTCTGTCGCTGGGCGCGACCATCACGCCGACCAGCAACCGGCGCCTGAGCGTGGACCTGCGCGGGCAGGGCTACGCGGGCAAGCGCCAAGGCGCAGGCGGCTCGGTGCGGGTGAATTACGCGTTCTGATCCAGGCTTGTCTTTTCGCCGGAAAATCATTATCGGGGTTTGCATCAAAATGAAAAATCATGAACTAGAAACGAGATCTGTTGCGTCACTGATGGCCGGGATTGCGTCCCTGGTCCCGCGCCGTCTGGCGCTGCTGATTGTTACCCTGTCGGTCGGACAGTCGCTGTTTCCCGCTTCGGCGTTTGGGGAGGTGCTCACCTGGAGCGGAAGTGCCGACCAGTTGCAGCCGATACCTTCCACCATCATCAAGAAAAGCAAGGGGCTCTTTCCCTCCGCCAGCCTCACCGGCAATACGGTGAAGGTTTTGATCGATATTCCCCTTTCCGGCTATGTTTTTGGCGGCGTGACGGATGGCTCCGGTGAGGTTTCCGGCAATCAGGTTTTCCTGTCTGGCGGTGGGAATGTGAGCAGGAGTATTCATGGTGGCTATAGCAATTCCGGCGGCGTCACCGGTAATTCCATTGTGATCACTGATGGATCGGTGGGTGTGAGCGCCTACGGGGGTGAAAGCAATTCCGGCGACGTCACCGGCAACTCCGTTGTGATCCCAGAGGGATCGGTGGGCGAGAACGTCGTGGGCGGCTATAGCGACACCGGCAGTGCCATCGGGAATACGGTTGAGATCTTCAGTGCCAATGTGGGGCGTTATGTCCAAGGCGGCCTGAGTCATGAGAAAGATGCTGCTGACAACAGAGTCGTGATTTCTGGTGGCAGGGTGGGCTGGGTCGTCTATGGCGGTTATAGCGGTTTCGGCGCGGCCACCGGCAATACGGTTGTCATATCTGGCGGAGAGATGGCCCAAATGGTTGTTGGCGGTTATGGTGCCAATCGCGGTAATGCCATCGGCAATACGGTTGAGATCTCTGGCGGATCGGTGAACACGGCGGTCCTTGGTGGTCAGACCATCCGTGGCGCCGCCATCGGCAACAGGGTCGTCATCTCGGGCGGAGACTTGCGCAATGGTGTCGTTGGCGGCTATAGCCATTCTGGCGATGCCACCGGCAATACTGTCGTCATCTCCGGAGCCCCGCAGTTCAGTGCCACCGATACCGCCCTGTTTGGGGGGCATACGGGAAATGCCAAAAGTACCGGTGATCTCTTTACAGGCAATACCCTGAGTTTTTCCGCCAGACCGATCGTCGTCGGCGCGGTTGCGAATTTCCAGTATTACGACTTCACCCTCGATCCGAGTCTTGCCAATGATGTGAATACGGCGTTGATCACTGCCAATCAGGTCGATCTGGGAGCCAGCGACGGCACGCCTTCGGAAGTCAGGGTGGTGGGTATTCGCAGCGGCAATGTTCTTTCCGGCGGTGACAAATTCCTGCTCGTGACGGCCACCGGGGAAATGTCAGGTAACGGGAGGGGCGGTGTTCAGCGAGAGGTTGCGCAGCAGGGCGTCTCGCTGCTCTATGACGTAGAGACCAAGGTCGATGTTGAAGGGAAGCGGATCACCGCTGAAATCCTGAGCGCCTATGAGCCAGGCATCAACCCCCAGCTCAAGGCACTCTCCGAGGGCCGGCTGGCCGGCCTGATGCTGGCCACGCGCGGCGCGGATGCCGTGGCTGATGATCTGTACCACACCATCCAGATGGAAAACCGGGATGGTCTGGTGCCCTTCATCCTGGCCGCCGGCGGGCGCAGCCGCTACGACAGCGGCTCGCACATCGATGCCGATGATTTCCTGCTGACTGGCGGCCTGAGCTACCGGCGCGCGGGCTTGACCGCGGCGGTGTTCGCCGAAGGCGGCTGGGGCAACTACGACAGCTATAACAGTTTTGCCCATGCCGCCAGCGTGCATGGCGACGGCAATACCCGCTACGCCGGCGGCGGGGTGTTCGGGCGCTACGACTTTGCCAGTGGGCCGTATGCCGAGGCCTCGGTGCGCCTGGGCAATACGCGCACCAGTTTCGACACCGGCGATCTCGTCAATATCGGCAGCGGCGAAGCCGCCCGCTACAAGCTGAATTCACGCTACACCAGCGCGCACGTGGGGGCGGGTTATCCGTGGGTGTTCAACGACAGCAGCCTGCTGGATGTCTCGGTCAAGTATTTATGGACGCATATCCAGGGCAAGGACGCCATTGTCGCTGGCGACCCGCTGCACTTCGACAGCCTCGATTCGCAGCGCGTGCGCTTGAATGGTGAATTCCGCCACCGCTACAGCGACAGCCTGACGCTGCTGGCAGGATTGGGCTATGAGTACGAGTTCGACGCCCGGGCCGATGGCACTACTTATGGCTATGCGATCGATGCGCCCAGCCTGAAGGGTTCGACCGGCATCCTGTCGCTGGGCGCGACCCTCACGCCCGCCAGCAACCGGCGCCTGAGCGTGGACCTGCGCGGGCAAGGGTATGTCGGCAAACGCGAAGGCGTGGGCGGTCTGCTGCGGGTGAATTACGCGTTCTGAGCAAGGCTTACAGCAGAAACACTGTCGCCAGTCCCAGGAACAGAAAAAAGCCCAGCGAGTCCGTCGCGAAGGTCAGCAGCACCGAGGACCCGACTGCCGGGTCCTTGCCGAAACGGTTGCGCAGCAGGGGGATCATGACCCCCAGCGTCGCGCCGATCAGCATGTTGCCCACCATCGCCGCCATCATCACCCCGGCTACCGCATAGGAACCCGAGATCATCCAGGCGAAGGTCGCCGCCACCAGGCTGCCGCAGGCGCCTACCAGGAACGTCACCTGCAGTTCGCGCTTGACCAGTTGCCAGAAGTTGGCGCCCGTCACGCGCCCCATCGCCATGGCGCGGATGATCATGGTCATGGTCTGGTTGCCCGAATTGCCGCCGATCCCGGCGACGATCGACATCAGGAAGGCCAGGATGACGATGTGGCTGACGGTATCCTCGAAGCGCGAGGCCACCAGCGATGCGATCGAGGCCGTGCACAGATTGATCAGCAGCCAGGGCGCACGGTTGCGCAATGCGCTCAGCACGGGGGCGAAGATGTCCTCCTCTTGCAAGCCGGCGCGCGACAGTTCCTGCTCGTGCGAGTCCTCCTGCAGCACATCCACCACCTCGGCGATGGTCACCCGGCCGATCAGGCGGCCCTGATCGTCGACCACCGGCGCGGACACCAGGTCGTAGCGCTCGAAGGCGCTGGCCGCGTCCGCGTCCGAGTCCAGCGGATTGAGGCTGAGGAAATCGGACTTCATGACGTCGGCGACCAGGGCGTCGGGCTCGCTCACCAGCAGCTTGGACAGGTAGAGCGTGCCGCGCAGGCGGTCGAGGCGATCGACCACGAACACCTGGTCGGTGTGGTCGGGCAGCTCGTGCAGGCGGCGCAGGTAGCGCAGCACCACCTCCAGCGTCACATCCTCGCGCACCCGCACCATCTCGAAATCCATGATGGCGCCGACGGTGTCCTCGGGATAGCCCATGGCCTCGATCAGCTGCGCGCGCTCGGCGTCGGTCAGGCCCTTCTGGACCTCGGCGATGACATCCGGCGGCAGGTCCGGGGCGATGTCCGCGAGCTCGTCCGCGTCCATCGTTTCGGTTGCGGCGATCAGGTCCTCGTGGTCCATGGACTCGATCAGCGATTCGCGGACCCAGTCCTCGACCTCCAGCAGCACGTCGGCGTCGTGTTCCTGGCTGACGAGCTGCCAGACGATCTGGCGCTGCTGGACGGGCAGCGATTCCAGGATGAACGCGATGTCGGCCGGGTGCAGGACATTGACGATCTGGCGGATCTCGTCCTCGTGCTGGCGCTGCAGCAAGCCTTCGAGCAGGTTCGAGGCGTCCTCGTCCTCATCCTCGCGCTGGCGTTGGGCGATCGCGTCCACGACCTCCTGGCGCTTGAGGATGGTCTGGAGTTCCTGCAGCGCCAGTTGGGCGTCCTCCGGGTCGAGCCGGCGCGGGATGATCAGCGGCGTGCTTTCCGGGGTGTGCTGGATGTCCGACATGGTCGTTCCGGCATCAGATCGGCGGCAGGGAGCGGCTGCGGCGCTGTTCGTCAGTGGCGACGTAGGTCAGCGTGGCCTCGGTGACCTTGACGACTTCGGTCGACAGGCGCTGGCGTTCGGCATAGACCTCCACCTCGACGGTGATCGAGGAGCGCCCCGTGCGGACGATGTCGGCGTAGAAGCTGAGCAGGTCGCCGACGAACACGGGCTGTTTGAAGGTGAAGGCGTTGACGGCGACGGTGGCTACCCGTCCGCCGGCGCGCCGGGCCGCCGGGATCGCGCCTGCGATATCGACCTGGGCCATGATCCAGCCGCCAAAGACGTCGCCGTGGATGTTGGCGTCGGCGGGCATCGGCATGACGCGCAGGATGGCATGACGCTCGGGAGAAGGCAGGGTGTCGAAGGTGTTTGTGGTCATGGGATGGACTTTCGCAATGCGGTCGCGGGGCGGTGCGGGGTCGCCGAGGCGGGACTCCTGGAAGTCGCCGTATTTTACGGCAAGCTTTCGAATGGCTCGTGTCAGCTGGGGGGCTGCGGCTGGCGGCGTCCTGGCCAGCGGTGCGCGAGCATCACCCAGTATGCGGCGCCCAGTGCGATCAGGTCATCGTTGAAATCGTAGCTGCCGTTGTGCAGGGTGCAGGGCCCCAGGCCGTGGCCGGCGTCGCGGTGGTCGCCGCCGCCGTTGCCGATCCAGACGTAGCAGCCCGGGCGGGCCTGGAGCATGAAGGCGAAATCCTCGGCCCCCATGGACGGCCGGACATCGGTCTGGACGTGCTGTGCGCCGACGAGTTCGCGCAGCACCCCGGCGCAGAACGCGGCCTCGGCCGGGTGGTTGACGGTGGCGGGATAGCTGCGGTCGAAGCGGAAGTCAGTGGCACAGCGCAGGGCGTCTCCGACGCCGCGCGTGATGTCGCCCATGCGCGCCTCGATCAGGTCGAGCGCGCCATCCGAGAGGGTACGCACGGTGCCGCGCAGGATCGCCTGGTCGGGGATCACATTGTCGGCCGTGCCGGTGTGGATCTGCGTCACACTGATGACAGCAGGTTCGAGCGGATCCAGGTCGCGCGTGAGGATGCCCTGGTAGGCCAGGGTGAGCTGGGCGGCGGCGATGACCGGGTCGGCGCCCAGATGGGGCATGGCGCCATGGGCGCCGCGGCCGGTGATGATGACCTCGAAAGAGTTGCTCGAGGCCATGATGGGGCCTGCGGTCAGGGCGAAGGCGCCGGCCGGGATGCCGGGCCAGTTATGCATGCCGAACACCGCGTCCATGGGAAAGCGCTCGAACAGCCCGTCCTCGATCATCTGCCGTGCGCCGCCCTGGCCCTCCTCGGCGGGCTGGAAGATCACGTGGACCGTGCCCTCGAAGCCTCGATCGAGCGCCAGATGGCGGGCGGCGGCCAGCAGCATGGCGGTGTGCCCGTCGTGGCCGCAGGCGTGCATGACGCCTGGATTGCGGCTGGCATGTGCGAATGTGTTGGATTCCCCCATGGGCAGGGCATCCATGTCGGCGCGCAGTCCGATCGAGCCGCCGGGCGCACGGCCGGTGATCCGGCCAACCACGCCGGTGATGCCCAGGCCGCGATGCGTCTCGATCCCCCAGGATTCCAGCAGGCGCGCCACGGTGTCGGCCGTGCGGACCTCCTCGAAGGCGAGTTCCGGCCAGGCGTGGATGGCCCGGCGGATGGCGGTGAATTCCTCGCGCCAGGCCCCCAGGGTTTCGAGGACATCGTCTTTTTTCATAGATGCCTGGCGATCATGGTGTCGAGGGCGGTGGCGATGTGCGGGTTGGCGGCGTAGACACAGCCGCCCTCGGGCCAGGGCTCGCGGTGGTGGATGTCCTCACAGACGCCGCCGGCGGCACGCACCAGTGCGACGCCAGCGGCCACATCCCATGAGGACAGGCCCATTTCCCAGTAGCCGTCGTAGCGTCCGCAGGCGGTCCAGGCCAGATCCAGGGCCGCCGAGCCGAAGCGGCGGATGCCGCGCGTGGTGCCGATCGCCTCGCGCAGCATGGGCATGTATTGGTGTTCGAACGAAAAATCCCGGAAGGGCAAGCCGGTGGCCAGGACCGATTCGCGGATGTCGTGCGTGCTGGAGCAGTGGATGCGCCGGCTGTTGGACCAGGCGCCGATGCCGTGCATGGCAGAGAATAGCTCCTCGCGGTTGGGGTCGTAGATCACGCCGATCAGCGGGGTGTCCTGCGCGAGCGGAGCGCGCGCGCCGATGTCGGCGCCCGCATGTCCGATCAGGGCGATCGAAACCGCGTAGTGCGGGATGCCGCTGAGGAAATTTGTCGTGCCGTCCAGGGGGTCGACGTACCAGGTTGCCTGGGCGCCCCGCTGGCCGCCGCTTTCCTCGGCGATGATGCCGACGTCGGGCGTGCGCTCGGACAGGATGTCGGTGATGGCGCGTTCCGCCTCGCGGTCGGCCTGCGAGACGAGATCATTGCGCATCTTGAAGTCGATGACCAAGTCCGCCCGGTGCAAGGCATGGGCCTGTAGAATGGCGGCTGCGGCGTGCGCCGCGGTGACGGCGGCGTCCATGCAGTCGGCGGACAGGAAATGCGAAGCTTGCATGGCGTGGTGCCCCCTGTGCGGCGCCGACGGGCCCGGGCGGCCCACGGCATTTCCTGCAATTGTACGTGATACGGATTTGCCTTCAGCCATATCGCATCGCGGGTTTGCGTTGCCGCGCAAGGGCCCTGCGCGATTGCGGGCGAATCCGTATGAATCCCTGAGAGTGGTGGCATGTCTGGAAGTTACGAGGCGGTGCGCGCGGCGCGTCTGCATTTCAATGCGCAAGGCGTGCCTTGCAGCACGGAATACGGCGATGTCTATCACAGCGCATCAGGCGCGCTGGCGCAGGCCCGGCATGTTTTCCTGGACGGCAATCGCCTGCCTGGGCGCTGGCGGGATCGGCCGTCCTTCACTCTCTGTGAAACGGGTTTCGGCCTGGGCCAGAATTTCCTGGCGGCATGGCAGGCGTGGCGTGATGATCCGCGGCGCAGCCGCCGCCTGCATTACCTGGCCTTCGAGGCCCATCCTTTCGAGGCCGGCGATCTGCGGCGCGCCCTGTTGCCGCATTTGCCGCCAGAGCTGGCGGCGTTGGCCGAAGCGCTGGCCGCCGATTGGCCGGCGCTGACGCCAGGGCTGCACCGTCTTGAATTCGAGGCGGGCGCCCTGACCTTGACCCTGGTTTTCGGCCCGGTGCGCCGGATGGCTCCCCAGGCGCATGCCTGTGTGGATGCCTTCTTTCTCGATGGTTTTTCGCCCCGGACGAATCCCGAGATGTGGACGCCGGCCCTTTTTGGACAGTTGCGCCGCCTGGCCGCGGCCGGGGCCACGGCGGCCACCTGGTGCTGCGCCGGACAGGTGCGGCGCGATTTGCGCGATGCGGGCTTTCTGGTCGAGAAGGCGCCCGGCTTTGGCGGCAAGCGCGAGATGACGGTGGCCGTCCTGCGTCCTGGCCTGGGCGCGCAGGATGCGGCGCGCGGCGCTCAACGGGTGGCCGTGGTCGGCGGCGGTGTGGCAGGCGCGGGGATCGCCCAGTCGCTGGCCCTGCGCGGCCATGAGGTGCGCGTCTACGATCCGGTCTTTGCGCAGATGCCCGAGGAGGCATTGCGCCTGCGCGGCGCCGCCGCCCTGGTGCCGGCCCTGACCTCTGATGACGATACCCGGTCGCGGTTGAGCCGCGTGGGGCTGGCGTGCGCGCGCCGGCGCTGGCTGGGATTGCCCGAGCCGGCGCGTCCCGAAACCAGCGGTGCCTTGGTATGCGCGCGCACGCCGGACGAGGCGGCGACGCAGCGCGCTGCGCTGGCGGCGTTGGCGTTTCCGCGTGGTTGGGTCCGCTGGCTCGATGCGGCCGAGGCCGGTGCGCGGGCCGGGACGGCCTTGCGCGAGGGCGGTTTATGGTTCGAGCAGGCCTTGCTGGTACGGCCCGGCGCCCTGTTGCCGGCCCTGCTGGGTCTGCCGGGCGTGCACACCGTTGCGGCGCGTATCGATGGGCTGCGGGCGGGCGGCGCTGGCGCGTGGCATCTGCTGGACCCCGAGGGCCGCGTGTCCTGGGAGGCTGATCGGGTAGTGCTGGCCAATGCCGCCGAGGCGGGTGTCCTGCTCGCCCGCAGCCGGGTTGCGGCGCTCCTGCCGAAACTGGCGGCCGTGCAGCGCCTGGCCGGACAGGTCAGCGTGTTCGAGGTGCCGCCCGGGTCGGCGGGCGCGGACGTGCCGCGCTGCATTCTCTCGGGCAAAGGATATTGTCTGCCGCCGCGCATGGGCTGGGGGATCGCCGGCAGCACCTACCGGCCGGGGGCCGCCGAGAGCGTGGCCGACGCCGAGGGGCATCGGGACATCCGTGCGCAACTGGCCGGCTGGCTGCCCGAGGGGGCGGTGCCCTGGCTGGAGGGCCCGGACCCCGAGGGCTGGGCAGGGTGGCGCGCCGCGACCGCCGACCATTTGCCTGTCATCGGCGCAGTGCCCGATGCGCCCGGACTGTGGCTGGCTTGCGCGTATGGTTCGCGCGGCCTGAGCTGGTCGGCGCTGGCGGGTGATATGTTGGGGGCTGAATTGGATACGGAACCCGCACCCATCGAGCGCGAGCTGGCGCGCCGAGTGCGGCCGCGTTGATCCGGCCGGCTGCGCGGCGTCCGCGGCGGTTTGAGCCTCGCCGGGCGCACAAGATTTTATTTTATGGCATAAATCCGTCAAAATAGTGGCTTTTGTATGACTTATATGGGTTCATCCCCAGAGGATCACGCTGTGTCACCTAAATCGGAACTGGCTGGTCAATTGCTCGAAGCAGGTCTGGAGTTTGTCCGTGCGCATTCATCCTGCGTGGATTTCACGCTCGATGGCGGCGAACGATGCCTCAGGATCGAGGCGCATGCGCCGGGGGTTTTCCGGCTGCGTTGCGGTGAGGCGCGGTTGCTGGACCCCGAAAAGCCGACATTGCGCGCGCAGCGGCATGCTGAATTGCTGCTGGCGCGTCAGGAGGCGGTGGGTGAACTCAGTTGCGAGGCGCTCGAGGACGGCGCCGGCTGGCGGATCGTCCAGGGGGATGCCGCCTTGCGGCTCGCGGCCGGTGCTTTCGATATACAGGTCCTGCGCGCCGACCGGCTCGTGGCTGAAAGCGCCCCCGAGGCTTTCGGCGTCGAGGGGGAGGGCGATGCGCGGGTCTGGCGCTTCGGCCTCGCCCTGGGCGAGGATGAGGGGGTGTACGGGCTGGGCGAGACCCAGGGCGACCTCGATCGGCGCGGCCTGCGGCTGGTGTCCGACGATCCGGCTGCCCGGGTGCTGCCGCTCGCCTGGAGCCCGCGCGGCTGGGGCCTCTATATAAACACCCTGGACCATGTCGAGCACGATGTGGCGGCCGAGGCGGATGTCTACCGCATCCAGATCACCGGTGCCCTGTTCGATGTTTTTCTGTTCGTCGGCGATCCGTCGGAAATCCTCAATCAGTACACTGCCCTCACCGGCCGTGCTGGGCAGCCCGGCCTCTGGCCGATGGGCGTCTGGCTCGAACAGGCGCCCGCGCAGAGCGCGGCCGCTTCTCTGGAACAGATCCGCGAGATGCGGGAACAGGGCTTCGCCCTGGATGCGCTGAGCCTGGCGCAGCCGGCCGTACTCGGGTTTCAGGCCGACAAGCCGGTCTTTGAATGGGCGGGACGCCTGCCGGACTGGCGCGAGTTTTCCGCCGCGTGCGGTGCGCTCGACGTGCACGTGGCGGGGACGTGTTTTCCGGGCGTGCTGCGTGATACGCCGTTGTTTGCCGAGTGGGAGGATCGCGGCTGGCTGCTGTGCGGCGAGGATGGCGCGGCGTGGATCTTTCCCGGCGAGCCGGTCACGGACGGGCGCGAGTTCGCCTTGCTGGACCTGACCCACAAGGACGTCTACCGGCTCTGGTCCGAGCGCCATGCGCAGGCCGCCGAGGAGGGGCTCGCGGCGCCAGTGTGCCATGCGCAGTTCGATATCCCGGATGCGGTCGAGGCACGCGGCGGGGAATCCGGCGCGGTATTGCGCACGCTTTATCCGCAGCTGGCCCGCCGGGCGCTGTTCGATGCCGTGGCCGGCCAAAAGACACCTCAGGAAGGCGTGCTGCCCAGCCGTGACCTGTTTCCCGGTGCCCAGCGTTATGCCTGGCAGCAGGGCCCCGAGGTTGGCAATGATTGGGACGGGTATGCGCGTACGCTGCGCGCCGCCCTGGCCACGGGCAACAGTGGCATCGCGGTGCAGACGCATGGCCTGGGCTGTGCGGGGCGCCCGCTGGATGGCATGGATGCCGAGCTTTATTTGCGCTGGCTGGCGATGTGCGTGTTTTCGGCCAATTTCGGCTTTCAGGGACTCCCGGCCTTGATGCCGCAGGCCTTTGATGCGGCGACGCGCGAGCTCGTGACCCATTGGCTGCGGTGGCGCTACCGGCTGGTGCCGTATGTGGCGGGCATCATCGAGGATGCGGTGCGTACCGGCCTGCCGGTGCAGCGCTCCATGGCGCAGGCTTTTCCCGACGATGCCCAGGCGCATCTCTGGGACACCCAATACCTTCTGGGGCCGGCCCTGCTGGTTGCGCCGGCGATGGCGCCCGGCGGCCGCCTCGAGGTCTACCTGCCGCAGGGCAGCGCCTGGTGGGACTTGAATACGGGCTGGCGCTACGACGGAGGGACCCGTCTGGCGATGGCCCCCGGCCTGGACACGATGCCCGTGTTCGGCCGGGAGGGCCACATGCTGTGCCTCGGGCCCGCCGCCCAGCACACCGGCGAGATCAACTCCGCCCGTATCCTGGATGAGGTCTGGATGTTCGGGATGCCCGAGCACAGTCCGGTGGTCATGCGCAACAAGATCCGCGTCATGCAGATGCAGGGTTCCAGCTACATCAAGGGGCTCGAGGGCCTGCGCATCCTGCCCTCCGAGGGGCTGGAGGTCAAGCGCCGGGGGGCCGAGGTGCGGATTTCGCGGGCGCGTTAGGGACGTAAGGGAATGTTGATCCGCAAGGTCGGGTCGAATGCGGGGTTTTCGGGTATTTCATTGCGGATGTAGCCGCGCGGGTTGCAGATCACGCGGGTGCCACGCACGGAATAGTCGAAGCTGTCATGCGTGTGTCCGTGGACCCACAGGACCGCGCGTCCCATCAATGCGGTGCAGTCCGAGGCGAAGCCGGCGCTGATCAGTGAGTCGGCGAAGCGATTGTGGACGCTGCGCATGCTGGGGGCGTGGTGGGTGACGACGACCGTGGGGCCCTCGAAAGGCTCGTCCAGGGTCTTGTCGAGCCAATCGTACTGGGCTGCGAATAGCGCGCAGGCATCGGCCGGCGTGTAGCGGCTGCCATCGGCATTGCGGATCACCTGGAAATCGCGCATGACCGCCTCGGTCTTTTCCTGGGCCAGGGCGCGCAGTTCGGGTCCGAACAGCAGGAAATCCGTCCATAGGGTGGTGCCGAGGAATCGCACGCCGCCGAACACCAGGCTGTTCTGGTCGAGCAGATGCACACCGTGCTCGGCGGCCAGTGCGGCGAGCCGGCGGCGTGTGCCTGCGATGTCGCCGCCATAGAATTCGTGGTTGCCGGGCACGTAGATCACGGGGCGGCCCAGCGATCCGGCCCACTGCATCGCGGTCTGGGGGCGCGCGATGTCGCCGGCGAGGATGGTGAGGTCGGCGCGAACCTGGGGTGCCGGCATATCATGGACGCCCAGATGCAGGTCTGACAGGATATGCAGGCACAGATCGGAATCATTCATGGTGGCGCGGGCTCCGTTGATTTGACAGAATTTCCAGTGAAAGCGATAATTTAAGGCTTATGTTGGGTCGTTAGCTCAGTCGGTAGAGCACCGGACTTTTAATCCGTTGGTCGCGCGTTCGAGCCGCGCACGACCCACCAGGATCCCAGGCGCCAGCCCCGAAAGGGCTGGCGCTTTTGCATTGGGGGCCGGGGTCAGGGCATACCGCTTTCTATATAGCCAAATGGAATAAACTAGTGTATTTTTCATTGAAATGGCTATGTTAAATTGTGCCTCGCCACCCGCCGATCCGGCGGGTGGCTCTCTATGAGTGATTATGTATCTTGATCGACCTCGAGAACATCCGTAAAACCTATCATTCCGGAGGGCGTGCGGTGCACGCCCTGATCGATGTGAGCCTGGCGATCCGCCAGGGCGAGGTGTTTGGCATCATTGGCCGTTCGGGCGCGGGCAAGAGCACGCTGATTCGCATGTTGAACCTGCTCGAGCGTCCCACCGAGGGCGTGGTACGGGTCGACGGGCATGACATCACCGCGTTCAGCGACGCGCAGTTGTGCGAGTATCGCCGCAGCGTCGGCATGGTATTCCAGCACTTCAATCTGCTGCGCTCGCGCACCGTCCTGGATAATGTCTGTTTTCCCCTGCGGCTTGCGGGCATGTCCCGGGATGCGCGGCTGGCCCGGGCGCGCGAGGTGCTGGCGCTGGTCGGGCTGTCGGAGCATATGCACAAATATCCGGGGCAGTTGTCGGGCGGCCAGCAGCAGCGCGTGGGTATTGCCCGTGCCTTGGCCAACCGGCCGCGGCTGCTGCTGTGCGACGAGGCGACTTCGGCGCTCGATCCGGAAACCACGCAGTCGATCCTGCGCCTGCTGGGCGATATCAACCGGCGCCTGGGCCTGACGATCGTCCTGATCACGCATGGCATGGATGTGATCCGCGCGGTCTGCGACCGGGTCGCGGTGATCGAGGCGGGCCGCATCGTGGAGTCTGGCGAGGTGCTGGAGGTCTTTCTGCATCCGCGGCATGATGCGACGCGATCGCTGCTGTCCGAGAGCGGGGTCGATGCCGAGGGTTGGCGTGCCATGGCCGACGGGCTGGACGGCCGCCTGCTGCGCCTGAGTTTTCGCGGGGACAATACGGCGCGCCCTCTGCTCAGCCGGATCAGCCGCGAGCTGTCGCTGGATCTGAGCATCCTGCAGGGCGCGGTGGGCCGGATCAAGGATACGCCATTCGGGCAACTGGTGGTCGCCGCTCAGGGGCCGGACGAGGGTCTGGAGCGTCTGGGCGCGATGCTTTCCGAGGCCGGCGTCGATCATGAGGTGCTGCGGCCATGATGCTTGCGAACATCGATTGGTGGCTGATTGGCGAGGCCTCGGTCGACACTTTGTTGATGACGGGTTTTTCGCTGTTGTTCACAGTGCTGATCGGCCTGCCTGTGGGCGTGTTGCTGTTCCTCACCCAGCCGGGCCAGATCCTGGGCAACCGGATCGTCTACCAGACCGTCGCTTTCATTGTGAATGTGCTGCGCTCGGTGCCGTTCCTGATTCTGCTGATCGTGATGATTCCGCTCACGCGGGTGCTGGCGGGAACGGCCTTGGGGGTGCAAGGTTCGATTCCGCCGCTGGTGGCGAGCGCGGCGCCGTTTTTCGCGCGCCTGGTCGAGAACGTCCTGCGCGAACTCGATCCGGGCGTGAGCGAGGCCTGCCGCGCGATGGGGGCCAATTCCCGGCAGACTGTGCTGTGGGCCTTGATTCCCGAGGCCACGACCGGGATTCTGGCGGCGATCATCGTCACCGCCATCACCCTGGTCGGTTATTCCGCCATGTCCGGCGTGATCGGTGGCGGCGGGTTGGGCGACCTCGCCCTGCGGTTCGGCTATCAGCGCTACCAGACCGACGTCATGGTCGTCACCGTGCTGATTCTGGTGGTGATGGTCCAGGTTTTACAGGTTTTTGGCGACCGTTGGGTCACCAAGATGAACAGGAAGTAACTTACAGGAGATTTCCTATGTTGTTGAAGAAATTCGCGCCCGCGCTGGCGCTGGTACTCCCCCTGGCTTTCGCCGTTCCGGCGCAGGCCGCGAAACTCTCGGTCGCCGCGACGCCCGTGCCGCATGCCGAGCTGCTGGAATTCGTCAAACCCGATCTGGCCAAGGAAGGCATCGATCTGGACATCAAGGTGTTCACGGATTATGTGCAGCCCAATCTGCAGGTTGCCGACAAGCAGATCGATGCGAATTTCTTTCAGCATCAGCCCTATCTGGATTCATTCAACAAGGAGCACGGCACGCACCTCGTGACGGTCGGCCTGGTCCACGTCGAGCCTTTCGGCGCGTATTCGCAAAAGATCAAGGACATCAAGGATCTGAAGGATGGCGCCAAGGTCGCCATTCCGAACGATCCGTCCAACGGCGCGCGCGCGCTGCTGCTGTTGCAGAAGCAAGGCCTGATCAAGCTCAAGGATCCGAGCAATATCCTCGCCACGGCGCGCGATGTGGTCGAGAATCCCAAGCACCTCGCATTCCATGAACTCGAGGCCGCCACGCTGCCGCGCGTGCTGCCCGATGTGGATCTGGCCCTGATCAACACCAATTACGCGCTGGAAGCGGGTCTGAATCCGGTCAAGGACGCGCTGTTCATCGAGGGTTCGGATTCGCCTTATGCGAATATCGTGGTGACCACCGCCGAGCGCAAGGATGATCCCGCGATCCGCAAGCTGGTCGATGCCTTGCATACCGAGAAAGTGCGCCAGTACATTCTCGAGCACTACAAGGGCGCCATCGTTCCCGCGTTCTGATGATGTGTGGTTGCCGTGGGCAGGGCAAACGCATGCTCGTGCGATTGCCCTGCCTGCTCGGGGCCTCACGCCGGGGGGCTGTTTCGGTTTTCAGTTAACATGGTCCCTTGGAACCTGTGCCGCAGGCATCATCTGACAAGGAGAACTCCATGCTGCCCAAGACATTCAAAGCCATGCTGCTCGGCCTGACCCTGGCGCTGGCGCTGCCCGCCGCCCAGGCGGCGGACAAGGAATTGGTCGTGGCGACCGATACCGCCTTTGTTCCCTTCGAGTTCAAGCAGGACGGAAAATATACCGGCTTCGATATTCAGCTCTGGGATGCCATCGCCAAGCAGGCCGGTCTGAAATACCGCTTGCAGCCAATGGACTTCAACGGCATCATCCCGGGTCTGCAGACGCGCAACCTCGATGTGGCGCTCGCCGGCATCACCATCCGGGACGATCGCACGCAAGTCATCGATTTCTCGAATCCCTATTACGAGAGCGGTTTGGCCATCCTGGTTTCCGCCGACAGTTCGATCAAGACCGCTGCCGACCTCGAGGGCAAGACCGTCGCGGTCAAGATCGGCACGGCGACCGTGGACTATCTGAAGGCGAACGTCCCCTCGGCCCGGCTCAAACTCTTTCCCAATATTGATAACGCCTTCCTCGAACTGGCCACCGGTCGCGTCGACGCGGTGGTCCATGACACGCCCAATGTCCAGTACTATGCCCGGCACGCAGGCCAGGGTAAGGTCAAGGTCGTCGGCGCGCTCAAGAGCGGCGATTTCTATGGCATCGCCTTTCCCAAGGGCAGTGAACTCGTTCCGGTCGTGAACAAGGCGCTGGCCGAGCTGCAGGCGGATGGCACTTACGACAAGCTCTACGAAACCTGGTTCGGCCAGAAGGCCGAGGCGGTCAAGTAAGGCGCGTTTGCCGTACATGCGCGGCGATCGGGTGGCTTCACCCGATCGCCGTTTGTTTGCGGGAAGATTATTTCCCTGGAGGTGACGAACGTGACTTTTGAATGGTCTGCCATCTGGGCTGCGATGCCCGACCTGCTCGACGGCACTCTCATGACGATCCAGATCACGTTGCTCGGCCTCATCGGCGGCACGGTGATCGGCGCTCTGGCCGGCGTGGTCACGACTTATGTCAGGGTTCCGCTTTCCTGGCGCGCGGTGCTCCTGTCGGTGATCGGCGTGGTGGCGGTCTACTGGGTGCTGCGGCTGGCGTTCTGGCTGGGCGGCGATATGCTGGGCGCGGTGCCGGACTGGGCCTGGTGGGCCGTCCGGCTGGCCATCCTGATCCTGCTGGTCTGGCGCTTCTACATCTGGATTCCGCTGGCGCTGTCCATGATCGCTCAGGTCTATATCCTGGTGATCCGGGGCACGCCCATCGTGGTGCAGGTGATGTTCATTTATTTCGCGCTGCCGCTGATCGTGGGGTTGCGCATCGATGGGTTTTCGGCGGCGGTCTTCACGCTGATGATCAATTCCGGGGCCTATATCGCCGAGATCGTCCGTGGCGGGCTGCAATCCGTGCCCAAGGGACTGCACGAGGCGGGCCAGGCCATGGGGCTGCCGTTCCACAAGATCCTGATGCACATCATCGGCCCGGTGGCCTTGCGCCGCATGATTCCCACCATGGGCAACCAGTGCATCATCAGCCTGAAGGATTCGTCGCTGTTCATCGTGATCGGGGTCGCCGAGCTGACCCGTCAGGGGCAGGAGATCATTGCCGGCAATTTCCGGGCGGTCGAGATCTGGGGCGCGGTTGCCGTGATCTACCTGATCCTGACGGGGTTCATCGCCCTGGTCCTCAAATTCATCGAACACAGGACGCGGATGGTATGAGCATCGTCGAATTCAGGAACGTCACCAAGCGCTTCGGCGACAATGTGGTCCTCGATGGGATCGACCTGACGATCGAGCCGGGCGAGGTCGTGGTGGTCGTGGGGCCTTCGGGCTCGGGCAAATCGACCTTCCTGCGCTGCATCAACGCGCTCGAGACGATCCAGGGCGGCGATATCGTTGTCAACGGCTTGAGCGTGCGCGGCAGCGCGAGCCAGGTGCGCGAGCTGCGCCGCGAGGCGGGCATGGTGTTCCAGCAGTTCAATCTGTTTCCCCAGCTCACCGCGCTCGAGAACGTCATGTTCGGCCCGATCCATACGCGCGGCATGTCGCGCGCCCGCGCGGTCGCGCTTGCGCGTGATCTGCTCGTGAAAGTCGGCCTGGCCGATCGCGAGGGGCACTATCCCGGGCAATTGTCCGGCGGCCAGCAGCAGCGGGTGGCCATTGCGCGCGCCCTGGCGATCAAGCCGCTGCTGATGCTGTTCGACGAGCCCACATCGGCGCTGGACCCCGAATTGCGCCATGAGGTCCTGCGGGTGATGCAGGATGTGGCCGAGGAGGGCATGACCATGATCGTGGTCACGCACGAGATGGAGTTCGCCCGCAAGGTCGGCAGCCGTTTGATCTTCATGGACCAGGGCAAGATCGCCGAGGATGGCGACCCCGAGGTCTTGCTGAACAACCCGCCCAGTCAGCGCCTGAAGGATTTCCTGCAGCACGTGGCCTGAACAGGCCGCATCTATTGCCATCTGGCGCGGGTGTCGTTGAACCGCATGGACAACCGCAGTGAAGTCCGGATGAAACGGCCCGGGGGTCTTATCTGCCCGCCGTGACGTGGATGGTGCGCGTGGCGGAGATCTTGTTGGCGCCGGCCGGGGTGATCTGGATGGTGACCTGGCGGGCGCGAAAACCTTTGGGCAGTTCGGCTTCGCCCTGGACCTGGGTGTAGCGCTTCATGCGCAGGGGCAGGGTGGCGATGTCGACGTAGGCGGTCTGGCCGCTGCTGTATTGGCCGGTCGCCACGAGTTTGATCTCGCCCTCGAAGGCGGGAACCTCGTCGGCACCCTTTGGCAGTTCCTGGATCAGCAGGGCGCTGTATGCCAATCGGTTATCGCGCGCCACCATGTCGGCGGCGCGGATGCCGGGCGAGCTGCCGCGCGGGTCGGGAGGGATGGCCGCGATCAGTCCGGCCACGCCCGATTCCATGGCGGCGTGGTCCTTGCGCAGCTCATCCAATGTGCGGGTCTGATCCGCCAGGGATTGACGCGCCTGCTCGATGTCGGTTCGCAATTGCTTGACCTGGGTTTGCAACTGCTGGTTTTCCATGCTGGCGGAATTGAGGTCCATGCGTAATTGTTCGGACTGCTCGGCCGTGAGTCGGGGCGGGCCGTAGCTGCGCTGCAGGAACACCACACCGCCGGCGCCGAGGACGATGCCGCTGATCAGCAGCACCAGCCAGCGCGGGATGCCCCGGCGCTGACGCGTATAACCGTAGGGAGTGGGTTTGAATGCGGGGCGTTTCGAAGAGCCGAAAGACATGGGCATATTCCTGTACTGCGGTGTGGCTGAGGTTGCGGGGAGCCTCTGGGCCTCATGAAACCTATAAGGTTAAACGGTAGCGGGACTCGATCGGTTCTGTGCAAACAGACCGTTTCGATTTGATAAATATTGCAAAGAAATGAAGCGGGCCTGTGGTCTGACGGTATGCTGGCCCGCATCAGGCACCAGAGCCGAAAGTTTAGCAGCGTGTGACGGCTCGTGCGGGATTCTCAGGGACAGTCCCCTTTTTCGATATCGGAAGGCCAATCAAATAAGGGAATGTATGGGCGCATTGGCGGTGACGCATTACGACATGCTCGGGGTCGACCCGGAAGCCACGCTGGCCGAAATCAAGGCGGCCTACCAAGAGCGGGTCGTGGCTTTTCGCCAGCGCCTGCTCCCGTCGGAAGAAGCGCAATTGGACGCGTTGCGCCAAGCCATCGACACGCTTGGCGATCCGCAGGCCCGCGCCGCTTATGATGCGCAGTTGAAATCGCAGGCGGCCGGCGATGCGCCGCCGGCCATGCCGCAGATGCCCGCCGTAGCGGGCGCCGATGCCGACCGCAGGCGCATGGTGAATTTCAGCTTCACTGGCGATGGCAGTGAATATTTCCGTATCTGGATCGTCAATCTGCTGTTGAGCATCGTTACCCTCGGGATCTATTCGGCCTGGGCCAAGGTGCGGCGCGAGCAGTACTTTCACCGCAACCTGCTGCTCGATGGTTCGGGGTTCGACTACCACGGCCGGCCGCTGACCATTCTCAAGGGACGGATCATCGCCTTGCTGCTGCTGATCGGCCTGTCGCTGGCCGAGAGGGCCGGCCTGGCGGTCTACGGCCTGGCCCTGCTGACTCTGATGCTGATCATGCCCTGGCTGGCGGTCAAGGCCTTTCGCTTTCGCGCCCACAACACCAGTTATCGCGGCCTGCGCTTTTCTTTCCACAGCACCTATGGTCAGGCGGCCAAGGTCCTGCTCGGGTATGGCCTGCTGGCCCTGGTGACGCTCGGGCTGGCTTTTCCGCTGTATTACCGGCAACTGCGCAAGCTCGTGCTCGACAACACCCGTTTCGGCACCACGCCGCTCGTGTGCGCGGTCGGCGTCAGTCAGATCTACCGGATTTTCCTGCTGCCGGCACTGCTGATTGCCTTGCTGCTGGCCTGCCTGCTTGGCATCGTCGTCTTTATCCTCCTGCAAGGGCCGAGTGATCTATGGTTCATGCTCGTATACGATGGCGGTGCTTCCGTCACCATCCTGCTGCTGCTTCTGTTGCTGCTGGTGACCCAGGTCCTGATCGTGCCCTATATCCAGGCCCGTGGGATGAACACCGTATGGGATAGCACCAGCCTGGGTCCGCATGCGTTCGTCAGCCGCCTGCCGATCGGCGGCTATATTTGGCTGACATGGATGAACCGGCTGGGCATCCTCGTCACCGCCGGCCTGTTCATCCCCTGGGCCCATGTGCGCATGGCCCGCTATCGCGCCATGTTCATGGCATTGGTGAGCACCGGCAGCCTCGACGACTTTGTGGCCGCCGAGGCCACCACCGCCTCGGCGGTTGGCGATGAGGCGGCGGGAATGTTCGATCTGGACATCGGATTGTGAGCGGTCTTCCGGCCAGTTGCTTCGGCCTTAGATTGGCAGCCTGTCCGTTTGGCGCAGCCAGTCGTCGAGCGCCCGCAGGCGCTCCGGGGTGCCGACATCGATCCAGTGGCCGCGGTAGTGTTCGCCGGTCACCTGTCCTTGGCTGATGGCCGCCCGCAGCAGCGGACCGAGTCGCGCCGGCCTGTCGGTCGGCACGTTGGCAAACAACGCGGGGCGATAGAGACCGATGCCCGCGAAGGTCAGGGTGTCCCGGCCTTCGGGGGCGATGCGTCCGTCAGGGGCCAGGACGAAGTCGCCCTCTGGATGGTGCGCGGGGTTGTCCACCAGCACGAGCCGCGCCAATGTCCGGCCGTCCAGTGCCGCGGCGAGTCGGGGCGCCTGGCTGAAATCCCAGTCGCACCAGATGTCGCCGTTGATGGCGAGAAAGGGTTCGCCACCGAAGAACGGCAGGGCGCGGGCGATCCCGGCGGCGGTTTCGAGCGCGTGGGGCTCCGGGGAGTAGGCGATGCGGGCGCCGAGGGCCCGCCCGTCGCCCAGTTCGGCCTCGATCTGCTCGCCGAGCCAGGCGTGATTGATGATGATGTCGCGGATACCGGCTTCGACCAGGCGGCGGATGTGCCAGACGATGAGCGCCTGGCCGCCCGCAGGCAGCAGCGGCTTGGGGCGGGTGTCTGTCAGCGGGCGCATTCGTTCGCCGCGCCCCGCGGCCAGGACCATGGCCCGCATCAGAATGAATAGCCGTCGGCGGCCTGGACTTGCTCGGCCTGGTCCAGTATGCGCAGCAGGGGGTGGAAGACCCCGTAGCGGCCCGCCACCTGGCGCACGTAGGCGCGCACGCGCGGCATGTGGTCGAGATACCAGTGCTTGCCGTCGCGGTGCGACAGGCGCGCGAATACGCCCAGGATGCGCAGATTGCGCTGCAGGCTCATCCATTCGTATTGCTGATGGAATTCGGCGAAATCGGCGGGCACGGGCAGACTCGCGGCGCGCGCGGCCTCCCAGTAGCGGATCGCCCAGTCCAGTTGCTGGGGCTCATCCCAGGTCGTGCGGGCGTCCATGACCAATGAGGCGATGTCGTAGCTGATCGGCCCGCACACCGCATCCTGGAAGTCGATGATGCCGGGCGCGGCGTCGGGGTCCGTCTCGTTGATCATCAGGTTGGGCGAATGGAAATCCCGGTGGACGAATACCCGGGGCTGGCGGGCCAGGTTTTCGGCCAGGGTGGCGAATACGCTTTGCAGGATCGCCTGCCGTCCGGCGTCAGGCGCCAGCCCCTGGTGGGTTTCCAGGTACCATTGTGGAAACAGGGCGAGTTCGTCGAGCAGGCGCGCCTCATCGTAGACCGGCAGGCCGTCGCAGGCGATCCCTTGCATCCGGGCCAGGTCGCGCAGAACTGCGCGATAGCGCCGCTGCAGGATGGCGGGGTCCATGCCCGCCTGGACGGCCTCGTAATAGGTTTGCCGCCCGAGGTCCGACAGGAGCAGGAAACCCTGGGCCCGATCGTGTGCGAAAATGGTCGGGACGGTCAGCCCGGCTGCGGCGAGTTGCCGGGCGATGCGTACAAAGGGGCCGCAGTCCTCGTGCGGCGGCGGTGCGTCCATGACAATGCGGGTGCCGTCGCGGCTGTCGACCCTGAAATATCGACGGAAACTCGCATCCCCCGAAACCGGGGCCAGGCTGTCGGGTTCGAGGCCCAGGTCGGCCGGGAGTGCGCGCAGCCATTGCGTCAGGCTGTCCAGTCGGGGATCGGGGGAGGTCGGGTTCTGCATCGGGAAACTGCGGGTTGGTCTGGGGGGCGCGCATGCGCACGGCTGCGGCGGGTTCTCTATAATACTGGGTTGCTGGTCGTTTTGGGCGCGGGGATCAGTCGCGGTACAAACATCATCCTTGGGAAATGGGTCTTCGTGCATTGGATCTGGCGCATCATCGTTTCGGGAGTATGCCTGGCGGCAGCAGCGCAGGCGTGGGCGCAGGCGCCTGCGGACGGGGTTTCCGGGATGCGGATGGTGGGCAGCCTGGGTTCGCATCGGCTGGCCGGAGGCAATGACCAGTCCGCTTTCCTGATCGGCGACGAGGTGCGTCAGGGGGCGAACGATCGGATCATCCTCGAGGGCGCCGCGCAGGTCCGCCGCATCGACGGGGTGGTCAAGGGCGATCGGATCGAATACGACCGCGCCACGGGTGATATGGACGTGCGCGGCAACGGGCTGTTGATGCGCGATGGCAGCATCGTCACCGGCCCGCATCTGCGCTACAACGTCGATTCGTCCCTCGGCCATATCGAGCAGCCCTCGTTCCACCTGGGCGCGCGCGCCGGCTCGGGCACCGCCTCTGCCGCCGATATCCTCAGCCGCGACAGGATGCGTCTGTACGATGTCAGCTATAGCGGCTGCCCGTGCCCCGATCCCGCCTGGGTCATCGAGTCCAGCCGCGTCGATCTCTATATGGATCAGAACGAAGGCGTGGCGCGCAACGGCGTCCTGTACTTCAAGGGTGTCCCCATCCTGTATTCCCCGTACCTGACGTTCCCCCTCAGCAACGAGCGCAAGTCCGGGTTTCTGGTGCCGACCTATGGCACGTCCTCGAACAGCGGCTTCGAGCTCACGACGCCCTATTATCTGAACCTCGCGCCCAATTACGATGCCACCCTGTTTCCACGCTACATGAGCAAGCGCGGCCTGCAGTTGGGCGTCGAGGGGCGCTATCTGAAAGAGGACTATAGCGGCCAGGTTTACGGCACCTATCTCATGCGCGACCAGCAAACCCGCGAAAAGCGTTGGATGTATTCCTGGCAGCACGCGCATCAACTCGGTCATGGGTTCACGGCCTACCTGGATGCGCGCAAGGTGTCCGATGACGATTATTTCCGTGATTTCTCGACGTTCGGGATCAATGATGCGGCCGTGACCTACATGCCCAGCCAGGCCCTGCTGTCGTGGTCGGGCAACCGCTACCTCAGCGGTTCGCTGCAGTTCTACCGCTACCAGACCCTGCAGGACAGCACCGGCTCGTTCATCAGGCCGCCCTACGACAAGCTGCCCGAACTGCACCTGCGGGCGCAGCGTTTCAACTGGAACGGCCTGGATGTCGTGTCCGACAATTATGCGACGCGGTTCGTCTTGCCCATTTATCACGGGGACGCCTTTCCCCAGTACTCCGGCAGACGCCTGGCGCCCAACGGGACGCGCATCACCTCCTACACCACGATCTCCCGGCCCTTTGTCCGGCCGGGCGCCTACCTGACTCCCAAGGTCGGGCTGCATCTGAGCCAGTACGATACCGAATGGTTTCCGGCCGAGCTGCCCACTTATACGGGGCGGCCTCGCAACCAGTCGCGGATCCTGCCGATCGCCTCGATCGACAGCGGGCTGACTTTCGAGCGCTCGACGACGCTGTTCGGCAACGACTCCATCCAGACCGTCGAGCCGCGCGCCTATTATCTGTATGTCCCGTATCACGATCAGTCGCAACTGCCGGTTTTCGATACCGGGGTGGCGACTTTCAACTATATTCAGGCCTTTGACGAAAATCTTTTCAGCGGCGGCTGGGACCGCATCGCCAATGCCAACCAGCTCACGCTGGGGGTGACCACGCGCTGGCTGGATGCGGATACTGGTTTCGAGCGCCTGTCTCTTTCGATGGCCCAGCGGTTCTATTTCACCGACCTGAAGGTCACCCTGCCGAACCAGACGGCGCGGGTGGACAACAAATCCGACTATCTGCTGGGCGCCAATGCCGCGCTCACCGACAAATTCTCGGTGTATTTCGATGGCCAGTTCAGGGCCGAGACCCGCGAGCGCGAGCGCGTGAGCACGGGGGTGCGCTGGAGTCCCAAGCGTCTGGCGACGGTGTCGCTCGCCTACCGCTACGAACGCGATCCCAATGCCTATTCCGATCCCTACCGGGTCTATACCGACGATACCTTGCTCGACTCGCGCGAGCAGGTCAGCCTGAGCGGCCAGTGGCCCATCAGCCGCCGCTGGTACGGCGTGGGCCGTTATGATTATTCTTTGCAGGAAAAGCGCAGCACCCAGTCGATCCTGGGGCTGGAGTATCGTGGCGACTGCTGCTGGACGGCTCGCGCGGTCATGCAGCGCTATGCGGTGTCGGCCGAAAAGGTCAACACGGCTTTCTTTCTGCAGCTCGAACTCTCCGGACTGGGTTCTCTGGGAACCGATCCCATGAGGCTGCTGTCCGAACGGGTCGTCGGCTACGAGTCCGTCGCCGCGCCCATACCCGAAAAAACTGCCTTCGAGAGGTATGAATGATGTCTCGTCCGTATGATCTGGTCCGTGTCACGCTGCTTCTGGGGGCGCTGTCGGGCCTTGCCGCCAATGGTACGGCCCTGGCGGCTACCCGGGCCGCAAAGGCGGCGCAGCCCCAGCAGGCCCCCGCGCCGAGCGAGCAGTTCGTCGACGGCATCGCCGCGGTGGTCAACAAGCAGGTGATCACCTTGAGCCAGCTCGCGGCCAAGACCGGGCAGATCCGCCAGCAGATGCAGCAGCAGAATGTGCCTGTGCCCGATGACGCGACGCTGCGCCGTCAGGTTCTCCAGCAGATGATCAATGATGAGTTGCAGCGCCAGGAGGCCCAGCGGGTCGGGCTGGTGGTCGGTGACGCGCAGGTGGATCATGCCGCGCAGACCGTCGCCGAGCGCAATCGCCTGACGGTCGATCAACTGCGCCACGAAATCGAGCGCAGCGGCCTGTCCTGGTCGGCCTATCGCGAGGAGTTGCGTCAGCAAATCCGCGACGACATGCTGCGCCAGCGTCTCGTGGCGGACCACATCAACATCAGCGACAGCGACGTCGATGCCTTCCTGAGCACCGCAGGGGTGGGCGGCCAGATGGCGGTCATGCCGCAGGCCGAGCCGCAATCCGAGCAGCCGTCGGCCCCGCAGGGTCCCGAGCTTCTCGAGTTGGCGCAGATCCTGATCGAGGTCCCCGACCGCGCCCCCGCCGATGTGATCGCGGCCAAGCACCGCGAAGCCGAGGCGCTTCTGCGCCAGCTGCGCAGCGGCGCCGATTTCGCGGGGATCGCGGCCGCGTCCTCGGATGGCCCGCAGGCCCTCGACGGCGGCAATATGGGGGTGCGTCCGCTGGCGGACTGGCCCGATCTGTTTGCGCAGGCGGTCAGGAACCTCGGGCCGGACCAGGTTTCGGACATCGTGCAAAGCGGGCGCGGGTTCCACATCCTGAAAGTGCTGCGCCGGGGCTATGCCCAGGCGCCCTCGGCCGGACAGCGTCCGGCGGCTCAACAGCCCGCCGTGTCGTCGGCCCAGCCTGCGCAGCGTCAGCCGGCATCCGGTCCGATGATGGTCACGCAGACCCATGCGCGGCATATCCTGATCAAGACGAACCAGGTCATGACCGACGCCAAGGCCAGCGCCCTGCTCGAGAACCTGCGCACGCGCATCGAGCACGGCGAGTCCTTCGCGGAACTGGCCAAGCGATACTCGGAGGATGCCACGACGCCGCAGGGCGGCGACTTGGGATGGCTGTTGCCGGGCGATACCGTGCCGGCTTTCGAGGAGGCGATGAACGCCCTGAGCGACGGCCAGGTGAGCCAGCCGGTGAAGTCCCCCTTCGGCTGGCACCTGATCCAGGTCGAGGAACGCCGCAACAAAAACATGGAAAACGAATTCCGCCGTATGCAGGCGCGCCGCGAGCTGATGCAGCGCCGGATCGGACCCGCGTACGAGGACTGGCTGGAGCAGTTGCGCGCCCAGGCCTATATCGACAATCGCCTCGAGGGCAACTCGCCGGCGACGCATTGAACATGGCCCACCAGGCGCGCAAGCGGTTCGGCCAGCACTTCCTGCGCGATGAGGCGGTGATTGCCGCCATCATGCGCGCCATTGATCCGCAACGGACGGATCGCATGGTCGAGATCGGGCCGGGGCTTTCGGCGCTGACCCGCCCCCTGCTCGATCGGCTCGACCGCCTCATGGTGGTCGAGCTGGATCGGGACCTGGCCGCGCGCCTGCGTCGCGAATGGCCGCGCGAGCGCCTCGAGGTCCACGAGGGCGATGCCCTCGATGTGGATTTTGGCGCGATGGGCCCCGGCTTGCGGATCGTCGGCAATCTGCCCTACAACATCTCGACGCCGCTGCTGTTCCACCTGATGCAGTGGGCGGGACAGGTCCGGGACCAGCATTTCATGTTGCAGCGCGAGGTGATCGAACGGATGGTCGCCAGGCCCGGGGACACTCAGTATGGGCGCCTGTCGGTCATGTTGCAGGCCCGCTACCGCATGTCCAGTTTGTTCGATGTGCCGCCCGAGGCCTTCGAGCCGCCGCCGCGCGTGGTCTCGGCCGTGGTTCGCATGCGGCCGCTGGCCGCGGATGCGTTGCGCAGTCCGCTCAGTCCGCGCGCGTTCGAGCGCGTGGTGGCGCGCGCGTTCGAGCAGCGCCGCAAGATGGTGCGCGGCAGCCTGGGTGTCTGGGCCGATGCGCTGGATTGGGATGCCCTGGGGATCGCCCCCACAGCGCGTCCCCAGGAGCTGTCGGTCGATCAGTTCATGGATATGGCCGATGCCCTGGCGGCAGCCGGGGCCGAGCCGACCGCGTAATCGTAATATTGCGCTGGGTCGAAACCCGCGCCGCTATCCGTGCCGTTTGCGGGACGCCGGCGCTGAGCGCTAATCCGCGCGCCCTTCACGCTGGATGAGTTCGACTTTGTAGCCGTCGGGGTCCTCGACGAAGGCGATCACGGTGCTGCCATGTTTCATCGGCCCGGCCTCGCGGACTACGTGGCCGCCCTTGGCCTTGATGCGCGCGCAGGTGTCATACGCATCCTCGACCTCGATGGCGATATGACCATAGCCGTCGCCCAGCGTGTAGGTGTCGGTGTCCCAGTTGTGGGTCAGCTCGATCACCGCCCCGTCGGCCTCGTCCTGGAAGCCGACGAAGGCCAGTGTGAATCGTCCTTCAGGGTAGTCTTTCTGGCGCAACAGCCGCATGCCCAGGATGTCGGTATAGAACATCAGGGAGCGGTCGAGGTTGCCCACGCGCAGCATGGTGTGTAGCAGACGCATGATGGGGTTCTCCTGCCGGGTGATGAATGGGGAATGCTTCCATCATACGCAAATGCGGACTTGTGTGTGAACAGGCCCTAGCGTCGAACACCACACTAGATCAACGGCAAGCTGTCGGGGCGGTGTTGCGCGAGTGTGTCGCGCGCTGGCTTGAATGCAGGATAGAGCCGCTCCAGTTCGCGCCAGAATGCGGGGCCGTGGTTCATGACGCGCAGGTGCGCGACCTCGTGCGCGACCACGTAATCGATCAGGTGGGGCTCGAAATGGATCAGGCGCCAGTTCAGCAGGATGCGCCGGTCGCTGGTGCATGACCCCCATCGGCCGGTGGCCGAGGACAGGCCCCAGCCTTCGAGGGACTGCCCCGCGACGGCGAGGAAGCGATCGAGACGGCGCTCGAAGTCGACTCTGGCCTGTTGCTGCAGCCAGGCGCCCGCGCTGTCGCGGATGCGGTCCGGGGCCGCGTCCTCGGGCAGCGGCAGGCTGAGGGTGTCTCCCGGGCGCGGCATGTCGGCATCGCCCGTGTAGCCGGCGGCGCGGGCGCTGTCGAGGACCAGCCCGATGCGTACGCCGAGGTAGGGAATGGCGCCGCCCGCCCGCCATTGCGTGGCCTGTATGGCCAGCAGCCGCAGGCGTTGGGCGCGTTCTTCGAGTTTGCGCAGGATCCATTCCGCCTTTTCGCACACCACTTGGTCGATCTGCGAGAGGGTGCTCCAGGTCGGCGCCTGCACCAGCAGCCCGTCGTCGCGGATCACCAGGCCGATGGACCGGCGCCGCGAGCGGCGCAGGAGGAATCCCAGTGTCCGGGCGCCCAGCGCGACTTCACGCCAGCGGGTATCGTCGGGCAGGATGTCCGGCCGCGCCGGCAATGTGTCCGCCGGCGGCTTTGGCGGCGCGGGGATGTCCGGGGCGCGTGCCTGGTCCCAGAGGCCCTCTGGCGGGAGGGGCGGGAACAGCTCAAGCTGTCGTCCCGGCATAGCGTTCGGGGTTCAGGCGTCGCATTTCCGTTTCGATCCAGGCCTGGACCTCGGCATTCAGGTCGGCGGGCGTCTTGCCTTCGGGGTGGAGGAGGGGACCGAACGAAACCGTGACCAGGCCCGGGGTCTTGATGAAGGCATTGCGCGGCCAGCATTCGCCGGCGTTGTGGGCGACGGGAATCACCGGGGTATTGGTGCGGCAGGCCAGCAAAGTGCCGCCCAGTTTGTAGCGACCGGTTTCGCCCGGCTTGACCCGGGTGCCTTCCGGGAACAGGACTGGCCAGCGGCCTTCGCGCAGGCGGCGCCCGCCGATGCTCACGACCTGGTCGAAGGATTCGCGGCCCTTGCGGCGGTCGATCGGGATCATTCTGAGCAGGGCCAGGCTCCAGCCGAAGAACGGGATGCGGTGCAGTTCTTTTTTGTAGACGAAGACCACATCGCGTGGCAGTCGCGTGGCGAAGAACAGCGTTTCCCAGGCAGATTGGTGCTTGGAGAGGATGATCAGCGGGCCGTCGGGGAGGTTCTCCATGCCGGTGGCCTGGTAGCGGATGCCGAGAATCCAACGGGCCGCCCAGAGGCACATCCTGGGCCAGCCCGTGGTCAGCACGTAACGCCAGTGCAGGGGCAGGGGGGCCCACAGCACACAGGCCAGGGCGTAGGGGATCACCGTGATGATCATGAATGCCATGTAGAGGCCGGATCGCAGGACGTTCATGTCAGGCTTTCAGCAGGGAGTCGGCGACGGCCGAGAGGTTTTCGCGGACCTTGGTGCCGGCGGGCAGCGCGTCCAGGTGGCCAGATTCCGTCCAGGTCTTGCGGCCTTTGCCGGTCAAGACCAGCCAGGGCGCGCAGCCGCATTGGGCGGCGGCCTGCAGGTCGCGCAGGCTGTCGCCCACGACTGGAACGTCTTCGAGCTGCACGTCCAGGCGCCGCGCGATGTCCAGCAGCATGCCGGGCGCCGGTTTGCGGCAGGCGCAGCCGTCCTCGGGGCCGTGCGGACAGATGAAGATCGCGTCGATCCGCCCGCCCGCACTGGCGACGGCCTGGTGCATCCTGGTGTGGATGGCGGTCAGGGTGTCCATGGTGAACAGGCCCCGGGCGATGCCCGACTGATTGCTGGCGACGACGATATGCCAGCCGCCGCGCGACAGGCGGGCGATCGCGTCCAGGCTGCCGTCGATCGGGATCCATTCGTCCGGCGTCTTGATGAAGGCGTCGCTGTCGTGGTTGATGACGCCGTCGCGATCGAGGATGATGAGTTTCACCGCGCCAGCCTCGAGAGGTCCGCGACCTGGTTCATCAATTCGTGCAGCGCGCGCAGCAGGGCCAGCCGGTTGGCACGGATGCGGGCGTCCTCGGCCATGACCATGACGTCGTTGAAGAATCCGTCGACCGCGTCGCGCGCGCTGGCCAACACCGCCAGGCCGGCCGTGAAGTCGCCTGCCTGGATGCGGGCGCTGGCCTCGGGTGCGAGCGCGGCGATGGTGTCGGCCAGGCGGCGCTCGGCCGGCTCGGTGGCCAGGGCCGGATCGAACATGGGCAGTTCGCCCTCGGCTTTCTTGAGCAGATTCGCGATGCGTTTGTTGGCTGCGGCGAGATCGGCGGCCTCGGGCCGTCCGGCGAAATCGGCGCAGGCCTGAACGCGGGCCTGCACCTGGTGCAGCGGCGGGCGCAGCGCCAGGACTGCATCCACCGCCGCGCGATCGAAGGATTGCGCGAGTTGATTGCGGTAGCGCTCATAGACGAAGTCGCGGGCCTCGGTCACGGTGCCCGCCGCCAGGCGTCCTGGCTCGAAGCCCGCCCAGGCCTGGTCCAGCAGCGCCGAGAGCCGCGCTGGCGAGTCCTGGCTGGCCGACAGCCGCCCGCCAGCGGTCAGTTGTTCGTAGGCGCTGATCAGGCCCAGCGCCGCGCGCCGCAGGCCGTAGGGATCGCGCTCGCCCGTGGGCGCCAGACCGATGCCCCAGATGCCGACCAGCGTTTCGGCGCGTTCGGCCATGAACAGGATGGTCGAGGTCAGCGTGGCGTCGGTCACGGGCGCGTCCAGGCGGATGCGGTATTGGTCGCGCAGGGCCTGCGCCACATCGGCGACCTCGCCGTCGGCCGCCGCGTAGTAGGCGCCCATGACACCTTGCAGTTCCGGGAATTCGCCCACCATGTTGGTGTTCAGGTCGGCGCGCGCAAGCAGGGCCGCGCGTTCGGCGCGCTCGGCATCCCCGCCCACCAAGGGCGCCAGCCAGCGGGCCAGCGCGCGCACGCGCTGCGTGCGTTCCAGCAGCGAGCCGAGCTTGTTGTGGTAGACGCTCTGCGCCAGATCGTTGACGCGGTCGGCCAGGCGGGTCTTGAGATCGGTCTGGTAGAAGAACTGGGCATCGGCCAGGCGCGGGCGCACGACGCGCTCGTTGCCTTCGATGATGTTGTGCGGATTGGCCGGGCGCATGTTGCTGACGATCAGGAACCGGTGTGTCAGGCGGCCGCTGGCCGGGTCGAACAGCGGGAAATACTTTTGGTTGAGCCGCATCGTGAGGATCAGGCATTCGGGCGGGACCGCCAGGAATGCCGGATCGAAGGCGCCGACGTAGACCGTCGGGTACTCGACCAGCGAGGTGACCTCGTCGAGCAGATCGGTCACCTCGGGCGTGCCGTCGGGGGAGGGGTCGATCGTGGCGCCCAGCGCCGCGGATTCGTGGGCGAGCTGACGGGCGATTTCCGCACGCCGTTCGGTGAAGGAGGGCAGCACCATGCCCTCGTCGCGTAGTTGCCGCGCCCATTGTCCGGCATCGGCGATTGCAAGTTCGGTGCGGCCCATGAAGCGGTGGCCCATGCTCAGTCGCCCAGCGTCCAGCCCCAGCGCGCGCACCGGCACCACGTCGGCGCCCCAGAGGGCGACGAGCCGGTGCGCGGGCCGCACGAATTTGACCGAGCTGTGGCCGTCGGCCAGCTGGTACTGCATGACCTTGGGGATGGGCAGGCGTGCCAGCGCGTGGTCCAGCGCCTGTTGCAGGCCGTCAGCGAGGGTGGCGCCCGGCGCCGTGCCCTCGGCGTAGAGAATGTCCTGCTTGCCGTCGCTGCGCCGCGCCAGTGTCGCGGGGTCGATGTGATCCAGGCCCTTGGCCGCGAGTTTCTTGAGCAGCGCCGGCGTGGCCGCGCCCGAGGCGTCCAGGCCGATCGCGGCCGGCATCAGTTTCTCGGAATAGCTGCGGTCGGGCGCCTGGCCCAGAACCTGGCTGAAGTGCGCCGCGATGCGGCGCGGCGTGGCGAAATCCGCGCAGGCGCAGTCCGCCGCCAACAGGCCGCGCTCGCGCAGGACGTCGCCGATGCCGTGGGCGAATGCCTGGCCGATGGCATGCAGGGCTTTGGGCGGCAGTTCCTCGGTGACGAGTTCGATGATCAGTTCGCGGGCGGGGGAGGACGTGCTCATGCCGTGGCCTCCTCGCGCAGCATGGGGAAGCCCAGGCGTTCGCGGGAATCGTAGTAGGCCTGTGCGACTGCGCGCGAAAGATTGCGGATGCGGCCGATGTAGGTGGCGCGTTCGGTGACGCTGATGGCGCCGCGCGCATCCAGCAGATTGAAGGTGTGCGCGGCCTTGAGCGTGGCCTCGTAGGCGGGCAGGGCCAGGGGCACTTCGATGAGGCGCTTGGCTTCGGCCTCGTAGTCGTTGAAATGGGCAAACAGCATCTTGGTGGAGGCGTGCTCGAAGTTGTAGGTGGATTGCTCGACCTCGTTCTGGTGAAAGACGTCGCGATACAGGACCTTGCCGCCGCGCCCGTTTTCGGTCCAGACCAGGTCGTAGATCGACTCGACGCCTTGCAGGTACATGGCCAGGCGTTCGAGGCCGTAGGTGATTTCGCCGGTCGCCGGATTGCAGTCCAGGCCGCCGACCTGCTGGAAATAGGTGAACTGCGTGACCTCCATGCCGTTGAGCCAGACCTCCCAGCCCAGGCCCCAGGCGCCCAGCGTGGGGTTTTCCCAGTCGTC
>JBEBRQ010000031.1:0-33507 GCA_040394755.1 Castellaniella defragrans
AAAGCCGGGACCGGGTGAGCTGCGCCGCGCCCCCCTGGGCGCCGGCCGCGAGCTCTCCCACAAGAACCAAACACCACAAAAAAAGACCAAAAGCAAAACAATGCCCCGATCACCCTTTGCCCCCCTTCCAGACGTTCGCCCTGATACGCCCCCCGCCATTTTGCATGCCCCGTAAAGATAACTATAATATGAACCTTTAATCCCCCCTCCCCCGAACAGACCAACCGGTTCCCCCCTCGCGGCGTACACAGCATCTGGTCCGACCACCAGACCATGCGCCGGACCGGATTGCCACGGAGCTCCACACCATGTCCCGACTGATGCAAATAGAAGAAGCGCCGACGGCCTCTGCCAACCGGCCATCGATGGACGCTTTCCTGGGACTGGGATTCCGGCCGCTGTACATGGCCGGAACGGCCTGGGCGCTGGTCTCGATCGCCCTGTGGATCTATGCCCCCCAACTCATCGGCGCCCCGCTCTCGGGCGTGATCTGGCACGCGCATGAAATGCTGTGGGGCTTCATCATCACCATCGCGGTGGGTTTCCTGCTGACCGCCAGCGCCACCTGGACCGGCTTCAACCCACTCAAAGGGCGTCCGCTGGGCGTGCTCTGTCTCCTGTGGCTCATCGCGCGCATCGGCTTCCTGGCGGGCGGCACGCCGGGATTCTGGGTCGCGACCGCCGCCGAGATGCTGTTCTTCCTGGGCGCCGCAATCAGCCTGATGCGCGTCATGGTCAAGGGCCGCAGCCGCCGCAATTACGGTCTGCCGGTGCTGATCCTGGGGTTGGGAGCCGCCGACCTGCTGTATCTGCTGGCCGCCCTCGATGGCGACTACACGCTGCTGATGCGCCGTTTCGACCTCGGTCTGATCGGCATGGCCGTCGTCGCCCTGTTGATCGCGCGGCGCGTGATTCCCTTCTTTGCCATGCGCATGGTGCCAGGCCTGCAGATTCCAATGCTGACTCGCTCGGGCCACGCCCAGATGGCGCTCGGGGCGCTGGCCCTGGCCGCCGGGGTGCTGGACCTGCCCCGCCTCATGGCTGCGGCTCTCGCGGTGACGGGACTGATCGGCCTGGCACAGATCATCTACTGGAAGCCACTGGCCGTGACGCGCAAGCCGATGCTGTGGATTCTGTACCTGGGCTACGCCTTCATCGGCATCGGCCTGCTCGCCGCCGCCGTCCAGGCCAGCGGCCTGTTCGATCCAGCCACCGCCCGCGGGCTGCTCGCGCGCAGCGCCACCCATGTCCACCTGATCGGCATGGCGGGTTTCTGTATCCTGATCATCGGCATGCTCAACCGCACCGCCCTGGGGCATCTCGGGCGGCCACTGGCGCTGGATCGCAGTATGCTGGCCAACCATTGCCTGATGGTGCTGGCGGCAGTCCTGCGCCTGGCGGCGCTATGGCCCTCGGCGGCCACGCAACCCCTGCTGCACATGGCGGCGGCGGCCTGGATTCTGTCGCTGGGCCTGTACCTCTGGCGCTTCGTTCCGCTGCTGATCCGCCCGCGCCCCGACAAGCAGCAACCAGCCGTCAAAGCGCCCGCGACGGCCGCCGCCACGACCCGTTGAAACCCGTCGCCCAGGACACCCGCCAATGCGCCTGACCAACATGAGCGACTACGCGATCCGCCTGTTGATGCACCTGGGCGAACATCCGGATCGCCTGTGCACGATCTCGGAAGTCGCGCGGACCTACGGCATCTCGGAGCCGCATCTGATGAAAATCACCCACCGGCTCGCACAGCGAGGCTGGATTCACACGGTACGCGGCAAGAACGGCGGCATGCAGCTCGCCCACGAGCCTGTCGATATCCGGCTGGGCGAGGTCATCCGCGACACGGAGAACGATCTGGCGCTGGTCGAATGCATGGGCCCGCAAAATACCTGCGTACTCAGTGGCCGCTGCGGCCTGACACCCATCGTCGCGGGCGCCCTGCAAGCCTTCATGGATCATTTGAACCGGCACACGCTGGCCGATATCCTGCAACCGCCCGGTTGAAGCCGCCGGGCCGGTCAGCTACTGGACCAGCGGGGATTCGGCACCCTCGATGGGAATCCCCTCGATGCGGGCACCACCCACCAGCTGCCTCAGGTACTGATGCAGCGCGCGACGATGGCTGGAGTCCTCGAGCCAGGCCGCCAGCCGTTCATGCACCGCCTCGAACGGCAGGGCATGGCCCTCGACCTTGCGGCCGGTCAACACGATATGAAACCCGAAACGGGTCTCGACCAATTCGCCCGCAAGAGTATCTGCCGGCATGGCGAACACGGCCCGCTCGAATTCAGGGACCGCTTCGCCGCGCGTGAGCATACCGAGATCGCCGCCCTCGCGCCCCGACGGGCAGTTGGAATATTCCTTGGCATAACGGGCGAAATGCGCGGCGCCATCCCGATGCAGCTCGGCCAGGACCAGATTGGCCCTGCCCCGCAAGCGCTGAACGTCGATCCCGGAGGTTGCCTGGAACAGGATGTGCCGGACCTCGATCAGATCACCCTCGCGGAACTCATCCGGGTGCTGATCGTAATAGCGCCGGCAACTCGCCTCATCCGCCTGAGGAGTGCGCACATCATGCGCGAGAACGGTTTCAAGAATGGACTCATCGCCGTCCGCCGACAGGCCCAGGTCCTGCGCGCGCTGGCGCACCAGCTCGCGCAGAACCAGTTCATGTCCCGCCGCAAGCCTGGGATTGGGGTCGGCCGCATGCCTGGACTCCTCAGCCAGGATGTCGGCCTCCGTGATCGTGACGCCATTGACGGTGATCATGATGCGTGGCTCCAGCGTCCCATGTTATCGGGGACGGACGAGCTGACGGGGCCGTGCGAGATAGGTGACAGAGGCAAAGCCGCTCCAGACGTGAACCAGGCGCGTGAACGGGAAGATCACGAACAGGGTCATGCCCAGCACCATGTGCAGGCGGTAGACGCCGGGCACACCTTCCAGGGCGCCCACCGCACCCGCGCGGAAGGTCACGATACGCTGCGCCCAGTCACCCAACTGGATCATCACCGCCCCATCCGAGTGATGGATGGAGGTGAAAATCGACAACAGGCCGATCACCAGCACCAGCAGGATCCACAGCAAGGTCACCCAGTCCGACACGCGGGTATTGTGCGCCACGCGGATTTCGGTCCAGCGGCGATGGATCAGCAGGAGCAGCCCGACCAGGCAGACCAGGCCGAGGATGGCACCGACCACGATGGCCATGATCTGCTTGAACTGGGTGCTCACACCAAAGGCGTGATAGACCGCCGGCGGCGTGAGCAGGCCGACCAGATGGGTGAAAAACAGGGAAATGATGCCGATATGGAACAGGTTGTTGCCCCAGCGCAGCGATCCCCGGCGCAAGAGTTCGCTGGAATCGCTTTTCCAGGTGTACTGCTCGCGCTCGAAGCGCACCAGGCTGCCCAAGAGAAAGATGCTCAGGGCGATGTAGGGGTAGATACCAAAAAAGAACAATTCGAAATAGGCTTTCATGGGTGGTCTCCTAGTGCTTGCCATCCGCGGGGCTTCGGGGCGCGCGTGAGCGCGGCGGATGGAACACGACGGGCTGCGCGCCGCCGGAATTGCCGCTGCCGCGCATGATCGGCGGCTCGGTGCCGTCGGCCTCGGGGCCGAACGTGATCATGGTTTCCTCCATGTCTCCCTCGGGCGGGTCGGGCAGGGCCTCGGGCTCGACGTCGGTATGGCGGCGCAGCTCGGCAAAGATGCAGGCGTAGGGGCTGCGGGACTCGGCCAGCTTGTCGCCCAGGCGGGCAAGGACATGAATGGCATCGCCCAGCAGCGCCTGCGCCTCGTCAGGATCGATCTGGCCGAGGAACTCGAGAAACAGCGGCACATAATCCGGCAGTTCGGTCGTCGACGGCTCGAGCCCGTGGCGCAGATACTCGGCGCGCAGGTCCACCATGGCCTGGCCGCGATCGCGCGACTCGCCGTGGATATGCTCGAACAGGTGCAGCGAATGCATGGCGCGCCGGTCGAAGGTCGCCACGTATTGCTCCTGCAAATCGATCAGATCGTCGGCGCTCGCGAGAAAATCGAACACTGGCGCCAGGCGCGCGCGCGCATCGGGCGGCAGCGCCGCCGAAAACGCCGGCAGCGCGTCGATCAGCTCCTGCCCCGGATAGGCCAGCAGAGCTGAAAGGACCGAAAACACCGACGTCCCGGAGGCCGCGGTTGCGGTAGTCGTCATGCGCCCCTCCTCATGCCGTGCGCGCCGGGTCGAGGAACACGACCGTGGGCTTGCGATCCTTGCGCGGCTTGGCGCCGAACAACGATCCGCCGGAGGTCCCGCCCGAGCAGCCATTGCCGAACGTGAAGCCGCAGCCGCCGCGCAGGTCGAACGCATTCTCGGCCGATTCGCGGTGCGCCGTGGGCACCACGAAACGATCCTCGTAGTCGGCGATGGCGAGGTAGCGGTGCATGTCCTCGACCTGCGCGATCGACAGACCCACCTGTTCGAGGATGTCGGCACGTTCCTGGCCATCGACGGTGCGCGCGCGCATGAAGGCGCGCATACCCAGCAGCCGCTCGAGCGCCTGGGCGACCGGCGTCTCGTCCCCCGCGGTCAGCAGGTTGGCCAGATAGCGCAAGGGGATGCGCAGCGACTGCACATCGGGAATCTGGCCGAAGGAGCCGATCTGGCCGCTGTTGGCGGCTGACTGGATCGGCGAGAGCGGCGGCACGTACCAGACCATCGGCAGGGTCCGGTATTCGGGGTGCAGCGGGAAGGCGATCCGCCAGTCGACGGCCATCTTGTAGACCGGTGAATTGCGAGCGGCAATCAACCAGTTTTCGGGGATGCCGTCGGCCTGCGCCTGACGCACGACCTCGGGATCGTTCGGGTCCAGGAACAGGTCGAGCTGGGCCTGGTAGAGATCCTTTTCATCCTGGACGCTGGCGGCGGCCTCGATCTGGTCGGCATCGTACAGCAGCACGCCCAGGTAGCGGATGCGGCCCACGCAGGTCTCGGAGCACACGGTCGGCATGCCGGCCTCGATCCGGGGATAGCAGAAGATGCACTTCTCGGCCTTGCCGGATTTCCAGTTGTAGTAGATCTTTTTGTAGGGGCACCCGGAGATGCACATGCGCCAACCGCGGCACTTGTCCTGGTCGATCAGCACGATCCCATCCTCGGCTCGCTTGTAGATCGAGCCCGAGGGACAGCTCGCCACACAGGCCGGATTGAGGCAGTGCTCGCACAGACGCGGCAGGTACATCATGAAGGTGTTTTCGAACTGGCCGTAAATGTCCTTTTGGACGGCCTCGAAGTTATAGTCCTTCGAACGCTTGGAGAATTCCCCGCCGAGGATTTCCTCCCAGTTGGGACCCCACTCGATCTTTTCCATGCGCTGCCCGCTGATCAGCGAGCGCGGCTGCGCCGTGGGCGGCGTCTTGCGCTCGGGCGCGCTTTGCAGATAGCCGTAGTCGAAAGTGAACGGCTCGTAGTAGTCGTCCACCTGCGGCAGGTTGGGATTGGAAAAGATCCGCGAGAGCAGCTTGAGCCGGCCGCCCTGACGAGGCTCGATCTTGCCGTTGGCGCGGCGGTGCCAGCCGCCGTTCCAGCGATCCTGGTTTTCCCAGTCCTTGGGGTAGCCGATGCCCGGTTTCGTCTCGACGTTATTGAACCATGCGTATTCCATGCCCTCGCGAGAGGTCCAGACGTTCTTGCAGGTGATCGAACAGGTATGGCAGCCGATGCATTTGTCCAGGTTCAGGACCATGGCGACTTGTGCGCGAATTTTCATGCGATTCTCCCTCAAGCCTGCGACTGCGCGGGCAACTCGTGCGACTCATCCATCCAGTCGACCTGGCGGACCTTGCGCACCACGACGAACTCATCGCGGTTCGAACCCACGGTGCCGTAGTAGTTGAAGCCGTAGGACAACTGCGCATAGCCGCCGATCATGTGCGTGGGCTTGAGCACCGCGCGCGTCACGGAGTTGTGAATGCCGCCGCGACCCTTGGTGATCTCGGATCCTGGAATGTGCACGAGTTTTTCCTGTGCGTGATACATCATGGTCATGCCTTCGGGAACGCGCTGGCTGACCACCGCGCGGGCAACCAATGCGCCATTGGTGTTGAAAACCTCGATCCAGTCGTTGTCGACGATGCCCGCCTTGGCGGCGTCGATTTCGGACATCCAGACGATCGGGCCGCCGCGCGAGAGCGTCAGCATGATCAGATTGTCGGAATACGTCGAGTGGATCCCCCATTTCTGGTGCGGCGTGATGAAATTCAGCACCACATGCGGATTGCCGTTGCTGAACTTTTGCTCGAGCATGGGACGGATGGTCTTGGTGTCGACCGGCGGGCGGTAGACGCACAAAGCCTCGCCGAAGTCGCGCATCCAGGGGTGATCCTGGTAGAGCTCCTGGCGGCCGGTGAGCGTGCGCCAGGGGATGAGCTCGTGCACGTTGGTATAGCCCGCGCTGTAGCTGACCTTTTCGGATTCCAGACCCGACCAGGTGGGCGAGGACAGGATCTTGCGCGGCTGAGCGACCAGATCGCGATAGCGCAGCTTTTCATGCTCGCTGGATCGCGCCAGATGCGTATGGTCGCGGCCGGTACTCTTGGAAAGCGCCGCCCAGGCCTTGACCGCAACGTGGCCGTTGGTCTCGGGCGCAAGCGCCAGAATGACCTCGCAGGCATCGATGTCCGAATTGATGCGCGGCTGGCCCTGGCTGACGCCCTCATCGCGTTCACGATAGTTCAGGTTGCGCAGGAACTCGACCTCCTCCTTGGTATCCCAGGCGATGCCCTTGCCGCCATTGCCCAGCTTTTCAGCGAGCGGACCCAGCGCGGTATAGCGCTTGTACACATTCGTGTAGTCCCGATCCACGACCATCAGGTTGGGCATGGTCTTGCCGGGGATCGGCTCGCATTCGCCCTTGCGCCAATCGCGCACCTCGAACGGATCGGTGATTTCACCCGGAGAATCGTGCTGCATGGGCTGCATCACCAGGTCTTCGTTGTCGAGCCCGGCACCAACGGCCAGTTCGGAGAATTTCCGTGCCAGATCCTTGTAGATTTCCCAGTCGCTGCGCGATTCCCAGATCGGCTCGACGGCCGCCGACAGCGGATGGATGAACGGGTGCATGTCCGAGGTGTTGAGGTCGTTCTTCTCGTACCAGGTCGCGGTCGGCAGCACCACATCGGAGTACAGGCAGGTCGTGGACATGCGGAAATCGAGCGTCACCAGCAGGTCGAGCTTGCCCTGCGGCGCCTCGTCGTGCCAGGCCACCTCGATGGGTTTGACCCCGCCGTCCTCGCCCAGGTCCTTGCCCTGCACGCCATGCTGAGTCCCCAGCAGATGCTTGAGGAAATACTCGTGGCCCTTGCCCGAGGAGCCCAGGATGTTGGAGCGCCAGACGAACATGTTGCGCGGGAAGTTGTCTGGATGATCGGGATCCTCACAGGCAAATTTGAGGCGCCCCTCGCGCAGGCCCTGCACTGCGTATTCCCGGGGGTCCACGCCAGCGGCACGCGCCTCGCGCACGACCTGCAACGGATTGGTCTGCAACTGGGGAGCGGTCGGCAGCCAGCCCATGCGCTCGGCGCGCACGTTCATATCGATCAGACTGCCCTTGTAGCGGGACGGATCGGCCAGCGGCGACAGCAGCTCGGAAACCTGCAACTGCTCGTAGCGCCACTGGTCGGTGTGCGCATAGAAGAACGATGTGCCGTTCATATGGCGCGGCGGACGCAGCCAGTCCAGACCAAAGGCCAGCATCGTCCAGCCGGTCTGCGGACGCAGTTTTTCCTGGCCCACATAGTGACACCATCCACCGCCGGACTGACCCACACAGCCGCACATGGACACCAGGTTGATGATGCCGCGATAGGCCATGTCCATGTGGTACCAGTGGTTCAAGCCCGCGCCCAGGATGACCATGGACTTGCCCTGGGTCTTGTCGGCGTTCTCGGCGAACTGGCGGGCCACCGTGATGACATCGGCGCGCTTGACGCCGGTGATGCGCTCTTGCCAGGCGGGCGTATAAGGCACATCGTCATCGAACGACGTGGCGACATTTTCGCCGCCCAGACCACGGTCGATGCCGTAGTTGGCGACGAACAAATCGAATACCGTCGCCACCAGGACCTCGCCTTCGGTGGTCTGGATGCGCCGGGCCGGCAGATTGCGCACCAGCACCTCGTCGTGATCGGTGCCCTGGAAATAATCGTGATGCTGGCCGCCGAAATACGGGAAGGCCACCGGCACCACCTCGTCCTGGGCGCCGACCAGCGTCAGGCGCGGCTGGACCTCATGGCCGCGCGCGTCCTTGAGCTCGAGATTCCATTTACCGGCATCCCCACCCTCCGTCTGCCCCCAGCGAAAGCCGATCGAGCCCTGCGGCACGATGATTTCGTTGGTGTTCTCGTCGTAGGCGACGGTCTTCCATTCGGGGTTGTTGTCCTGGCCCAGGCGATCGGAGAAATCCGAGGCGCGCACCATGCGCTCGGGCACATAGCGGTCGCCCTGGCGCACCAGACGCACCAGGAACGGCATGTCGGTGTACTGGCGGCAATAGCTGTCGAAGTACGCGCTGCGGCCCGCCAGATGGAATTCCTTGAGGATGACGTGGCCCATGGCCAGCGCCAGCGCCGCATCCGTGCCTTGCTTGGGGTGCAGCCAGATATCGCCGAACTTGGCCCCCTCGGCATAGTCCGGAAACACCGAGACGACCTTGGCGCCGCGATAGCGCGCCTCGACCATGAAGTGCGCGTCCGGCGTGCGGGTCTGGGGCACGTTCGAGCCCCACAACATGATGAAGCTGGAGTTGTACCAGTCGGCCGACTCGCTGACATCGGTCTGCTCGCCCCAGGTCTGCGGGCTGGACGGCGGCAAATCGCAGTACCAGTCGTAGAAGCTCAGGACCGTGCCGCCCAGCAACGACAAATAGCGGCTGCCGGAGGCGTAGGACACCATCGACATGGCGGGAATCGGCGAAAAACCAGCGATACGATCCGGCCCGTAGCGCTTGATCGTATAGATATTGGCGGCAGCGATGAGCTCGTTGACCTCATCCCAATTGGAACGCACGAAACCACCGAGCCCGCGCATCGACTTGTACTGCGCCATGCGCTTGGGATCCGAGGCGATGGACTCCCAGGCCCGGACGGGATCGAGGGTCTTGCGCTGTTCGCGCCAGAGCCTGGCGAGCCGGCCGCGCAGCATGGGGTACTTGACCCGGTTGGCGCTGTACAGGTACCAGGAGAACGACGCGCCGCGCGGACAGCCCCGGGGCTCGTGGTTGGGCATACCGGGCCGGGTCCGGGGGTAATCGGTCTGCTGCGTTTCCCAGGTGACGATCCCGCCCTTGACGTAGATCTTCCAGGAACAGGATCCTGTACAGTTCACCCCGTGAGTGGAGCGAACGATCTTGTCGTGCTGCCAGCGGTTGCGATAACCGTCTTCCCAGGTCCGGTCCTCATGGACCACACTGCCGTGACCACCAGAAAACGGCTCGGTGGTTCGGGTGAAATATTTGAGACGATCGATGAAATGACTCACGACATTCGCTCCGTTCCTAATTTAATCACGATACAAATCATTGGATAACTCAGCACGGCACCTCGGCTTTCCGGCGCGCATAGTACCACCAGGTCACCAGGACGGAGACCACGTAGAACACCACGAAGAGCACCAGGGCCGCATAGGGCGAACCCGTCAGTTCCATGGACGTGCCGAAGCTCTTGGGGATGAGAAATCCGCCGTAGGCGCCTATCGCGCCGCTGAATCCCAACACAGCCGCCGATTCACGCGCGCCCTCGGTCGCGGCCTGCTCGCCGGACAAGCGGCGGCCAGCCAGCGTATTGAAGATCGACGGAATCATGGCGAAAGTCGAGCCGTTGCCGATCCCCGAGAGGAAGAACAGAAACAGGAAAGACGCCAGGAAGCCGTTGAAGTTGCCTGCGGACTGGCCACTGGGCAGGAAGATCATCACGCCCACGACCCCGAGGGCCATCAGCGCGAAGGTCCAGAGCGTCACGCGCGCGCCGCCGATGCGGTCCGAGAGCCAGCCGCCGAAAGGCCGCACCACGGCCCCCACCAGCGGGCCGAGCCAGGCATACTGCAACGGCCGGACCTCGGGATAGAGGAGCTTGATCAACAACGGAAAACCGGCCGAAAAGCCGATGAACGAACCGAAGGTCCCCAGGTACAGGAAGCACATGATCCAGTTGTGCTTGCGCCGGAAAATCACCGCCTGCTCGGAAAACGAGGCCTTGGCGTCGGCAATGTCATGCATGGCGACCCAGGCCAGCATGGAACAGATGATGATGAAGGGAACCCAGATGAAAGCCGCGTTCTGGGCCCAGACATCGACCGGGCCGCCTTGCATACCCGAGAGCTCGGCATGCTGCGGACCGCCGGCCCACGGCCCCAGGATGCCCATGGTAATCACGAGGGGCGCCAGGAACTGGACCGAAGACACGCCGAGATTCCCCAGGCCGGCGTTCAGCCCCAGGGCCGAACCCTTGCGTTCCTTGGGAAAAAAGAAGCTGATATTCGCCATCGAGGAGGAGAAATTCCCGCCGCCCAGCCCGCACAGCAGCGCCAGGAGCAGCATCGTCGAATAAGGCGTGTTCGGGTTCTGGACTGCAAGGCCCGCGCCGATCGTGGGCAACAGCAGGCTGGCCGTGGTCAGCGCCGTCCAGCGCCGCCCGCCGAACACCGGCACCATGAAGGAATAGAAGATTCGCAGCGTGGCCCCCGACAACGCCGGCAGGGCCGCGAGCCAGAACAATTGATTCCCGGTGTATTGGAAGCCGAGGTTGGGTAAATTGACTGTGACGACGCTCCACATCTGCCAGACTGCGAAGGCGAGGAATAGCGAGGGAACGGAAATCCAAAGGTTGACGTTCGCGATCGCACTGCCTTCGCGAACCCAGAAATCCCGATCCTCTGGTGTCCAGACAGTCAGCAGCCGCTTATTACGACGAGCGGCCTTGGGGGGGGTGGACTGGCTCATGCCAAGCTCCTTGTTAAATGACGCGTAACCATAACCCCTACAACCGACCAAGGTACTGACCTAAGTCAATCCGCCCGAGAGCTGACTCATGCCTGCAACATGAGCTACGGACTTGTGAAACCAGGTAGTTGATGAGGCCAAGTATAGGACTGGCACCCGGGAAATGCATGCCCTTGCAGACCGGAATCCTCCTAGTCTGCAAGGGCGTACGCGTGAGTTGTATCCTGTCCGGCAAACCTGTATCCCCAGATTTCAGACCGGCCGGAAGAACGCGAAAGAGGGATTGGCATACCGCTTACCGAGCGAGCCCGGCATGCCATCGAACCGGCGAGGACCTCGCCGGGGAGCGCTGGCGGGAGCCGCCAGCCGCGCTATTTCAGACTAAATTGCAACGAATCGTGATGGGGTGGGCGCGCAAACCCTCGATCACCTGGTCGGTGACATCGCCATCGACATCGGTGATCGCATAGCCAATCTTGCCCCGGGTCTGAAGCTGCTGGCTGACAATGTTCAGACCATATTCGCCCATCAGATTACTGAGCGCGCCCATGGCGCCCGGCACGTTCTGGTGAATATGGATGATGCGCACGGCGCCGGCCTGCTCATGGTAGGGAATCTCGGGGAAATTCACCGCCCCCTTGGTGGTGCCGCTGGAGATGAAGCGCTTGAGTTTCTCCGCGACTTCGCGGCCGATATTTTCCTGGGATTCCTGCGTGCTGCCGCCAATGTGCGGGGTCAGGATCACATTGCGCATGCCGCGCAGGGGACTGTCCAGGGCCTCGTCGCGGCTCTTGGGCTCGACCGGGAACACATCGATGGCCGCGCCCGACAGATGGCCGGATTTCAGCGCCCGATGCAGCGCGGGGATATCCACCACCGTCCCGCGGGACGCATTGATGAGGATGGCGCCAGGCTTCATGGCGGCAATCGCCTCGGCATCGATCAAGTTGACCGTGTCCTTGCCGCCGGGCACGTGCAAGGTCACGACGTCGGCCTGGGCGAGGAATTTCTTCAGCGACGAAGTGGCATGCGCGTTGCCCAGGGGCAGCTTGGCCTCGATATCGTGATAGAGCACCCGCATACCGGCGGACTCCGCCAGGATACCGACCTGAGAGCCGATATTGCCATAGCCGATGATCCCGAGCGTCTTGCCGCGCGCTTCGTACGCGCCGTCGGCGGTCTTGTCCCAGAAGCCCTCGTGAACCCGGGCGTTCTTTTCGGGGATGCGACGCAGCAGCAGGATGGCCTCGCCCAGCACCAGCTCGGCCACCGAGCGAGTGTTGGAGAACGGCGCATTGAACACCGGGATACCTTTCAGGGCGGCGCTTTCGAGATCGACCTGATTGGTTCCGATGCAGAAACAGCCGACGGCCTGAAGGTCCGGCGCCTCGGCGAAGACCGCCTGGTCCAGGTGCGTCCGCGAACGGATTCCGGCCACGTGGGCGCCACGCAAAGCCTCGTGCAACTCGGCCCCCGTCAGCGCGCCGGGATAGGTGACCACCTCGTCGAAACCCGAGGCCACAAAAACCTCTTTGGCGCTGGGGTGAATATTTTCGAACAAGACGATGCGGGTCATGACGCGTTCCTATCGGGGACTGGTGGCAGAACAGGTATTGTGACGCATTTCGGTTTGGTGAGCAGGGGCGGCCCTGATGCGGCTGGGGTCAAGGGGGGGGCGGTACATGGCGCCCCTACCCCCAACAGGTGTACCCTGAACATCACCGCCATCCACGAAATGGCTGCCCTCCACGAATACGCTCACACCCATGCCTTCGACCGCTCATCCCACCCCCATCGATGCCTCCGCCACCCCCACGACCGCCGGCCCGGCGCTTTTCTCGCGCACACCGCCGCTCGCCGACCCCGACATCCCGAGGCTGCGGGCCACGATCCGGCATTATTTCCTGGATACCTTCGAGCGCTACGAATCGCTGTTCGAATGCCTGGCCTGCGAGGAGGCCTATACGATCAAACCGATCGCGCTGCGCCACCCGCTGATCTTTTATTTCGGTCATACCGCAACCTTTTTCGTCAACAAGCTATTGCTCACGCGCATGATCGACCAGCGCCTGGATCACAGGCTGGAGTCGATGTTCGCCGTCGGCGTCGACGAGATGAGCTGGGATGACCTGGACGAGGCGCACTATGACTGGCCGTCGGTGGCCGAGGTCCAGGCCTATCGCGACCGGGTGCGCGCCCTGGTCCTGGACCTGATCGATCACGCGCCCCTGCAATCGCCGATCGACTGGGCCAATCCCTGGTGGGCCATCATCATGGGGATCGAACACGAGCGCATTCACCTGGAGACCTCGTCGGTGCTGATCCGCCAGCAGGCGCTGCACCTCGTGCGCCCCTCGGCGGCCTGGGCGCCGCGAGGCGACACTGCCGCGCCGGCCCCGGCCAATGCGCTGGTGCCCGTCGCCGGCGGCCTGGTCTCGGTGGGCAAGCCCTATGATTCACCGCAATATGGCTGGGACAATGAATATGGCCGCCACGAGGCGCAGGTCGAGGATTTCCAGGCCAGCCGTTATCTGGTCAGCAATGCCGAGTTCCTGACGTTCGTGGAGGCCGGCGGCTATCTGAACCACCACCATTGGAATGAGGAGGGGCGCGAGTGGCTGGCATTCAGTCAGGCGCGGCAGCCCACATTCTGGATCAAGAAAACGCAGGGCTGGGCGCTGCGGCTGATGACCAGCGAAATCCCGATGCCCTGGGCCTGGCCGGTGGAGGTCAACTATCACGAGGCCAAGGCGTTCTGCAACTGGAAGGCCTCGGAAACCGGGCAACCCGTGCGCCTGCCGACCGAGGACGAGTGGTATCGCCTGTATGATGCCGCCGGCCTGCGGGAGATCGGCGAGGCGCCGGCCGGGGCGAATATCCACCTGGATCACGGCGCCTCGTCGTGTCCGGTGGATGTCTGGCGGCACGGCGATTGGTACGACGTGGTGGGCAATGTATGGCAATGGACCGAGACGCCCACCTATCCCTTCGATGGCTTCGACGTCCACCCGGTCTACGATGATTTCACGACGCCGACTTTCGACGGCCGCCACAACCTGATCAAGGGCGGTTCCTGGATCTCGTGCGGCAATGAGGCGGTGCGCGCCTCGCGCTATGCGTTCCGGCGGCATTTCTTCCAACATGCGGGCTTTCGCTACGTGGTGTCGCGGACCCCGGCGGTGGCGCCCGGCGGCTATTATGAAACGGACAGGCTGATGTCCGAATACGCGGAATTCCACTACGGCGACGCGTATTTCGGGGTGGCGAATTTCCCGCGCACGCTGGCGGCCCTGGCGGTCGAGGCCATGGGCGAGCGGCCCCGCCGCCGCGCCCTGGACCTCGGCTGCGCCTCGGGCCGCGCGACCTTCGAGCTGGCGCGCGCCTTCGATGCGGTGACCGGCGTCGATTTCTCGGCGCGCTTCATCAGCCAGGGCGTGCAGCTGATCCAGACCGGGCAGTTGCGCTACACGCTGGCCGATGAGGGCGAGCTGGTGTCGTACAAATCGCGTTCGCTCGCTGAACTCGGACTCGGGGATACGGTGGACCGGGTGGCGTTCTATCAAGGCGACGCCTGCAATCTCAAGACCCAGTTCACGGACTACGATCTGGTGCTGGCGGCCAATCTGATCGACCGCCTCTACGATCCGGCGCGCTTCCTCGACCAGATCCATACGCGCATCGTGCCCGGCGGCCTGCTGCTGATCGCATCGCCCTACACCTGGCTCGAGGAGCACACGCCGCGCGCGGCGTGGATCGGCGGTTTCAAAAAGGACGCCGAGAACTACACCACCCTGGACGGCCTGAAGGACCACCTGGGCCGGCATTTCCGCCTGATCGCCGGGCCGCTCGAGGTGCCCTTTGTGATCCGCGAGACGCGGCGCAAGTTCCAGCACACGCTCTCGGAGGTCACGCTCTGGGAACGCCTGCCCTGAGCAACGCGCCAGGCCTCACCCAAAAGGGGCAAGGCCCGGCGGCACGCGGTTACTTGAACGAAACCTGCGCCTTCAACCAAAAGACCCGGCCCGGCTCGTTGATCCGGGAGCCCACGAAAGACGCAACCCCGGGAATCTCCGTGCCGGACTTGGACAAATGCTCGGCGTAGGTCTTGTTCAGGACGTTGTCCACGCCGGCGGTCAGCAGCACCGTCTTGTTCGGGCGCCAGCCCGCATTGAGCGACAGCACGCCGAAGCCGCCGGTACGGCCCAGATCCTTGCCGGCAATACCGCCCATGCCCGTGTCATAGCGATTTTGCGCCGCCACCAGGCGCCAGAGGATGCCTGCGGAATAGTCGCCCTGCGCGTAGTTCAGCCCCAGGTGTCCCTCCAGAGGCGGCTGCTGGGCCAGGGCAACACCATCCGTGCGATTCTTGCCGTATACATAAGCCAGACTCGCCACCGCTTGCCAGGAGGGATGGAACTGCCAGGAAGCATCCAGTTCGCCGCCAAAGACTGTGGCGTCGATGTTGCGGGTCTGGCTGCTGTCCCAGTCGATGAGGATATAGTCGTCCACCCTGCTATAGAAGGCCGACACGGACAGCGCATAGGGTCCGCTGCGCCAGTTCGTCCCGATGTCGAGCTGGTTGAGTTTTTCCGATTTGGTGCTCAGAAAGGCGCTGTTGGTGCCATCCGGACTGCCCTTCATCAGCTCCCAGAAATCGGGGAAACGTTCCGAACGGCCGATGCCGGCATACCAGGTGCTGTGGGCGCCGTAATCACGCTCGTAGCGAAGAAAGCCGCTGGTCAGGGTGCGGTCGTTCGTGCGGCCGGATGTCACTGACTTGGAAGGCAGGCGCTTGTCATGCGCCTTGACCCGGTCGACGCGCAGGCCGCCGACCACGCGGTCGACATCGGTGACGGACCAGGTGCTCTCGCCGAAGACGCCCTGCTGCTCGAAACGCATATCCTCGACCCGATCCGCTGCGCGATAGGCGGCGTCGGCGTCGTCCGCGCTGGCCTGCATGCCACTGCCGCGCCCTCGATGCACGTCCTGCTTGGCGTCGGCCCCCAGAACCACCTCCCACGATTCGGTCGGACGCAAAGTAGTGCTCAAGCGTCCGCCCGTGGTGCGGCGGTCCGGATTGTTGGCCATGTAAGGTTTCATCGTACCCGCCGATACATCACGCAGACTGTAGTTGTCCATCACGTGATCCACGTAGTTGTAGTAGATGCGCCCTTCGACCTCATCGACCAGACCACCCATGCGCTTGCGCTCGAACATCAGCGAAACATTCTCGCGCTTGAACTTGGAACCATCCATGCTGCGATCAGCATACGCCGCACGGCCGTCGCTGACGGCTGCGGACAACTCGATGCGCGTCTTGTCGTCCGGCGTCAGGCCCACGGCGGCATGGCTGCTCCAGCGCAGATATTCCGAGTGGATGCGGTTGCCATCGCCATCCTCATAATCGTCGGCCTGGGCCCGGGTGCCGCCAGCCCGGACATACCCCAGCGGATTGCCGACGAGCACATCGGCCATCTGGTCGTTGCGCCCGAAACTGCCCAGCGTCAGGCTGGCATCGGCGCGCCAGCCGAATTCCTGCATGCGTTTGGTATCGCGCTCGAACAGCACCACGCCGGCGGATTGGCCCGCGCCATAGCGCACGCTTTGCGGCCCTTTCAGCACCGTCACGCGGTCATAGGATTCCGGATAGACGTAGGCGGTGGGCGGGTCCATCCGGCCGCCGCAGCCGCCATAGATTTCCTGGCCATCGAGCAGGATTCCGAGCCGCGAGCCGGAAAAGCCGCGAAACACCGGATCGCCATCGGTGCCGCCCTTGCGGATCACCGAGAACCCGGGAATGCTCTTGAGAAAATCGGCCCCGTCATGCGCGGGCACGGGCTGCCGCGGCGCCTTGGGGTCGGTGACGACCTCCAGTGGCGCATCCGATACCGGGGCGGTCACGACAACGGGTTGCAGGGTCCGGATTTCCTGGGCCTGCGAAACCGCCGGTACGCCAGCCAGGACCAGGGCGCCCGGAATCGCAGCTGCCCATCGGGTTTTCTTTTTCATACGCGTCTCATTGCAAAATGTCTGAACAGCCTCCACAAGCCGCCCAGGGCCATGCCGGAGCGCTTGCGAAGCGAAAGGGTCGGGGTGTCAGACGGATTTGCGTCCTGCCATATCGCCAGGCGGGCAGCCGGGGACTGCGCAGTACGCGCGCCACGGCGAACCCACGACGCGAGACGGTCGAGGGCAAATCCGTATCAGCGATACGCTGGGGGACTGCGGACGGGCGGGCGGATCCAGGCCACCACCTGCGGCCCGCCGTCCGCCACAGTGATGGCCGGCAGCAAGGGCTGCGCCCAAAGCGCCGCAGGCTGCGCCGCGCCGGGAATCGCGGCGGTCGGCAAGGCCGGGGTCGTCGCGCACAACAGGCAGTGTCCGGTCTGATGGACGCGCGTCTGCCCGGAATCGGATTCGTCAGACGACAAATCCATGACCACCATGCCGGCTGGTGTGCAGGCGATGATCTGCAGGCCCTCGAACCCGCTGACGGGCACGGGACGCGCGAATACGGGCCCGACGCTCTGGAGCCAGATGCCCAGAATCAGCAACCAATGAATACCCAGCGAACGCCAGCCCGTTTTCATGGCGGCCATTCTACCTGCCACCACGGCCAGTCTGTTTGACGGCCATCAACACAAGGCGGCATCGCCCGGGAACCATCGAACACATCCGCCGGGCATCAGTGATGAAGTCTGGCCGGCGCGCGCACGGCGCAACGCCTCGCCCCCGCCACGCAAGCCACGACCAGCACCGTCACCGCCAGCATCGGCCAGGTGACCGCCTCGCCCAGCAGCGCAGCCGCCAGCAGCAGGCCCAGAAAAGGCTGGAGCAGCTGGAGTTGGCCCACGGCGGCAATCCCCCCCTGCGCCAGGCCGCGATACCAGAACACAAAGCCCACCAACATGCTGAACACGGCGACGTATGCCAGGCCGAGCCACGCGGGCCAGGCGATCCCCGACCACAACGCCGGCCGCAGGACGATGCACAGCGGCACACTGAAAGGCAGCGAAATCACCAGCACCCAGCAGATCACCTGCCAGCCGCCCAGACGCCGCGAAAGGCGGGCGCCCTCGGCGTAGCCAAAGGCACAGGTGACGATGGCGGCCAGCATCAACAGGTCGGCGCCGAGGGATGCCGACAGATCCCGGCTGAGCGCGAACCCGGCTACCCCCATTGCGCCCAGGATCGCGAAGCCCCAGAAGGCGGGCGAGGGGCGCTCGCCGCCGCGCAGGGCGCCGAACGCCGCGGTCGCCAGGGGCAGCATGCCGATGAACACCAGCGAATGCGCCGAGGTGATGGTCTGCAGAGCCATGGCGGAAAACAGCGGAAAGCCCACGACCACGCCCAGGGCCACGAAAAACAGCGATCGCAGATCGCCGCCGCTGGGACGCGGGACCCGCAGCGCCAGCAGAACCGCCAGCGCCAGCAGCCCGGCGATGGCGGCCCGCGCCACCGTCACGAAGAACGGATCAAAGCCGAGTACCGCCACCCGAGTGGCCGGCAGTGATCCGCTGAAAATCGCCATGCCCACGAATCCGTTGAGCCAGCCCTTGGTCGTTTCATCCATCATCGATCCCTTCAATCCTGGGCGCGGCCGGATGGCCGCGAAATCATCATCGCTCGACAAGAGTCCTGCTTCCAGATACAGTCGGTACAATTTCATAAAACTGTACCGATATAAAAAACCATACGGATGGTCACTGCCAATACCCGCACATCGCCCGGGCAGACTGAGCGCGTCATCCAGGCGATCCGCCAAGGGATCGCCGCGCGCGAACTGGTCCCGGGCGCCCGCCTGCCATCACTGCGTGCCATGGCCAGCAACCTGCAGGTTTCGAAATCCACGGTCGTCGAGGCCTACGACCGGCTGGCGGCCGACGGCACGATCCGCCCGCGCCCCGGATCGGGATTCTATGTCACCGGCCATCTCGCCCCCCTGACGCTGGCGGACATCGGCCCCAGACTGGACCGCGAAGTCGATCCGCTATGGGTTTCGCGGCAATCCCTCGAAACTGGCACCCGATCGCTCAAACCCGGCTGCGGCTGGCTACCCGCCGAATGGATGCCTCAGGACGCGGTGCGCCGCGCCCTGCGGGCCGCGGCCCGGGCGCCCGGAACCGCGTTGAGCGACTATGCGTCCCCACTGGGCCTGCCGGGCCTGCGCCAACGGCTGGCCCAGCGCCTGCGGGAACGCGGCACCGACACCCGTCCGCAACAGATCCTGCTGACCGACTCAGGCACCCAGGCCGTGGACCTGCTGTGCCGGTTCCTCATCAAACCGGGCGACACCATCCTCGTGGATGATCCCTGCTATTTCAATTTCCTCGCCCTGTTGCGCGCGCATCAGGTCCGGGTGGTCAGCGTCCCCCATACGCCCGACGGCCCCGATCTGGCGCAATTCGCTCAGGCCCTGGCCGAACACTCGCCGCGCCTCTACCTGACCAATTCGGGCCCGCACAATCCAACCGGCGCCACTCTGTCGCCGATCACGACCCACCGCCTGCTGAAGCTGGCCCAGGCGCATGATCTGGTGATTGTGGAGGACGATATCTTCGCCGATTTCGAAACCACCCCGACCGCCCGGCTGGCGGCTTTCGATGGCCTCGACCGCGTGATCCAGGTGGGCAGTTTCTCAAAGACGCTTTCGGCCTCGGCGCGCTGCGGCTATATCGCCGCCCGGCCGGACTGGATCGATGCCCTGGCGGACCTGCGCATCGCCACGGCATTCTCGGGATCGGGGCTGTCGCAAGCCCTGGTCCTGTCCATGCTGGGCGACGGCACCTACCGCCGCCAGACCGAGTCCCTGCGCCTGCGCCTGGCGCAATCCATGCACCAGGCGGCCGAAATACTGGGCCGCCTGGGCATCTCTCCCTGGTTGCTGCCGCGCGACGGCATGTTCCTGTGGTGCCAGCTGCCGGACGGCGTGGACGCCACCACCATGGCCCGTCAGGCGCTGGACAAGGGATTGGTGCTGGCGCCAGGCAATGTCTTCAGCCTGACGCAGTCCGCCGGGCGGATGATGCGATTCAACGTCTCGCAGATGTCCGACCCACGGCTGCCCGCGCTGCTGGACCAGGCGCTCACGCGCGCCGCTACAATGCCCGAAGCCCCGCCGCATGCCGATTCCACCACTGCTCACGCCACCCGACCATGAATCCGTCCCCTGATCCAGCACGCCAGCCAGACGACAGCCTGGCCCAGAATGCCTTTCGCGGCGGCCTGCTCGATCAGGTCCACGGACTGCCTGCCCCCTGGCGCGAAACTCTCGGTGCACCGCACCTGCAACCCATCCTCGGCAAGCTCGATGCCATGCTCGAACAGCGGCTGGCGCAAGGCGCCCAGATCTTTCCACTGCGCCCGTTCCGCGCCCTGATCGAGATCCCGCCCGAGGACGTCCAGGTCGTGATCGTCGGCCAGGACCCCTACCACGGGCCGAACCAGGCCCAGGGCCTGGCCTTTTCAGTACCGGATTTCTGTCCGGCGCCGCCCAGCCTGCGCAATATGTTCAAGGAACTGGCCCTGGAATACGGCGAGCCCGCCGCGCCCCAGCGCAACAGTCTGGTGCGCTGGGCGCGCCAGGGCGTGCTGCTATTGAACACTTCGCTGACCGTCGAGGCGCACCGGCCCGCCTCGCACGCTCGCCTGGGCTGGGAGCACATCACCGACGCCCTCATCATGCGGGTGCTGCGCGAGCCCCGCCCAAAGGTGCTGCTGCTCTGGGGTTCACACGCGCAGGCGCGCCAGGCACTGCTCGAAACCCAGCCCGCGCAGGGGCCGCTGCACATCCTGCGCGCCAATCACCCCTCGCCCCTCTCGGCCCTGCGCCCGCCGCGGCCGTTCATCGGCTGCGGCCATTTCCAGGCGGCCAACGAGTGGCTGCAAGCTCACGGCGAAACAGGCATCGACTGGATGCTGGGCAAGACGCCCGCCGCTGCTCCAGGCTACGGGGGATAGCGCACGGTCCGCTGATACACTGCCTCTTTGCCGGATCGCCGACCCCGCCCATGCCCGAATCCGCACACCCCGCCCACCTGCCGCGCCATCTGGCGATCGGGCTGCTGCTGTTCATCGGCTGCACCTTTGCCACCAACCATATCGCGGCGCGCATCGCCTTCGACGACCAGACCGGCCTGCTACTGGCGATCATGTGCCGCTCGGGGCTGTGCCTGCTGACCCTGGCAGGCATTGTGCTCTGGCAGCGACGCCCGCTGCGCCTGCCCGCCGGGATGGGCCGGTGGCAACTGCTCCTCGGCTTGCTGATCGCCCTGCAGAGCCTGTGCCTGTACTCGGCAGTCGCCCGCATTCCCGTAGCCCTCGCACTGCTGATCGCCAACCTGTTCCCGATCCTGCTGGCGCTGCTGACCTGGGCGCTGGGGGGCAGGCCGCCCACCCGCCGGGCAAGCCTGCTGATGGGAATCATCCTGATCGGACTCGTCCTGGTGCTCGACCTGCCCGCATGGATCGCCTCGGACCTGGACATGGGTCCGGACTGGATTCCGGGCATTCTGTTCGGCATCGGCGGCGCCGGCTTCTTCGCCATCGGAATCTGGGTCACCGAACATCGCCTGTCGGCACTGGCCGGCTCCGTGCGCAGCCTCTACACCATCCTGATCGTGTTCTGCGGCATGGTGGCGGCCGGCCTCACAGGGATCGTGCCCGGCGGCATGGACACGCCGGCCAGCGGCACGGGATGGCTGGCGCTGGCAGCCCTGTCGCTCCTGTACGCCACGGCATTCTCGGTGCTGTTCATCTCGGTCCCCCGGCTCGACATGGCGCGCAACGCGCCGGTGATGAACATCGAACCCGTCGCCAGCCTGATCATGGGCTGGCTGCTCCTGAACCAGGTCTTCAACGGCCGCCAGCTGGCCGGAGGCGCCATCGTCCTGGGCTGCATCGTTGCCCTCGCCTATTCAAAGAAACGCTGAACCGGCAGCAAAACCGTGCCGGCAATATGGTCTTGTTTTCGGGCAGGACGGCTTCCATGTCATGCTAGCGAGTCCAATCCAACCAAAAGGACACCGACATGGCCGATACTTGGCTCACCTCCCTCATCACCGCCACGCCCCAAGAGGGATTCGAACTGGCGATCAAGCTCGCCCGCATGGGCGTCAAATACACCCAGCCGTCGGCCGAGGTCCGCGACAAGCTGCGGCCCGTGTACGGCGAGGACGCCAACGCCCTGATCGCCTCATCGCAAGTCGTCGCCACGAACTTCCAGACGGTCGCGGCGGCCAACGGCTATTGGAAATGATGCGCGCGCCATCCTGTACCCGGCCCTGAGCGCGGCGACCGCCCTTGCGATCGGGGTGATTCGCAAGGGCGCGGCGGCGACCATCCCTGCCGCATACCGGCCGGGCCGTGACATACAATCTGGACTTTTACAACCAGCGATTCCGCCACACCGCGCGCTTTCCCCGCCATGGCCCGAGACACCTCCGCCCGCCACACCATCACCAGCCTGACCCTGCCGGTGGCTATGGGCTACATCCCGCTAGGGGCGGTATTCGGCTTTCTGTTCGTGCAGGCCGGCGGCAGCGCCTGGCTCGCCATTCTGTCCAGCCTGCTGATCTATGCCGGCGCTGCGCAGTTCATGATGATTCCGATGCTGGCAGCCGGCGCCTCGATCGGCGCCATCGCGCTGGCCACGTTCGTGCTCAACCTGCGCCATGCCTTCTATGGCCTGTCGCTGCTCAACAGCCTGCCGCCCGGCCACTGGCGGCGCTGGTACGCGGTCTTTGGCCTCACCGACGAAACCTATTCCGTATTGACCGCCCTCCCCCCGGATACAGTCCCTCAGCGGATGGCCCTGGTGACCGCCCTGAATCAAGGCTGGTGGGTGCTGGGCACTGTGCTGGGCGCCTTGATCGGCGCCCAGGCGCAAATCACGCTCGCGGGGCTGGATTTCGTGCTGGCCTCACTGTTTGCAGTCCTCGCCGTCGAGCAGTGGCGCGTGCGCGCCGACGCCGTGCCCATCTGGCTGGCGCTCGCGGCCTACGCCGTCGGCTACGTGATCGCCCCCACCCAGGCCCTGGTTCTGGCTATCGCCTTCAGCCTGCTTGCCTGCGCCCTGCGTCCCGATCCGGCCGAACGCGCCCGCAAGGAGGCGCCATGATCGATTCGGGCTACACACTCTCGGCAATCCTGGCGATGGCAATGGTGACGATCGCCCTGCGGGCGCTGCCTTTCGTGGCTGGACGCTGGCTGCGCCGGCATGCCCTGGTGCGGAAACTGGGCAATGCCCTGCCCCTGTCCATCATGGTCCTGTTGCTATTGCATGCCGTGGTCGGCTCGGCGCGCGCAAACCCCGGCGGGATCTGGCAGGAACTCCTGGCCGTGGCGCTCGTCGTGGCGCTGCAATGGCGCACCCGCCAGACCCTGCTGAGCATCGCAGCAGGCACCGCGGTCTACGTCCTGTTGCGTAATTTCTGAGACCCTCCCTGGCCAAGGCGGTACTCAGGGCCGCCGCGCAGTTCGGCCTGCGCCTGGCGCATCGATCCGCATCACCTGGCCGCGTGCTTTTCCCGCGAGGACACGAACCACTCGCCCAGCGTGATCACGATGCAGCACAGGGCCATGAGCACCACGGAAATCGCCGCGGCCGCCGGCAAATCCGAGCCAGCTTCCGAGATCTTGCTATAGAGCAACAGCGGCAGAATATTGAGCTGGGTGCCCACCAGCGCCAACGCGGTGCCATAGGCACCCATCGCCACCGCCGCAGTCAGGCAAAAGGCCGCCACCAGGCTGGGGAAAATCTGCGGCAGCATGATGCCCAGGATGGTACGCAAGCGTCCCGCGCCCAGGGACCGCGCCACGGAAAGCTGCACCATATCGAAATTGCGCACAGCGGGCAGCAGGATCATGATCACGCGTGGAATCAGATAATAGGAATAGGCGAAGCCCAGTCCCGCGGGGGTATAGATCAGCGCCCCGACCACGGCGGGATCGAAGCCCGCCAACGCCAGCAGTTGAGTGACGAAACCCGCGCGCCCGAATCCGAGAATAAAGCCATAGGCGACGATCAGGCCGGAGAACGTCAGCGGCAGGGAAATGGCGAACAGCGTCGCGGTGCGCGCCCCCGGCCGCATCCGGTTCAGCCCCATGGTCGCGCAGAACCCGACGGCCACCGAGAACAGCGGCGTCAGCGTCCCGAGAATCACCGTCCCCCACAAACCCCGCTGAAACAGTGGATCGGACAACGCTCTCGGAAAAGCGCTCCCGTCCGACAAGGCCTCGCCCAGAATCAGGATGACCGGCAGCACAAAGAACAGGCAGAACATCGCCAGCGCCGGCAAGGTGAACAAGGCGAAGCGTCGTCGCGAGAGCTGCATGGCGGTTTCGTCCGGATTTACTGATTCAGCACGGCGCGCGCCCAGCCCTGGTCGATAGCCGTTTTCTGCGCGGTCGCCTTGGCGATATCGATGGGCTTGATCTGGGGCGCATCGGGCAGCTTCTCGGCCACCTCCTTGGGCAGTTCGATGCCCGGCACGGACGGCCGCACGAAGCCTTCCGCGAACGTCACCTGACCCGGCGTGGTCATGATGTAATTCAGCCACAGCCTGCCGGCGCTCGGGTTGGGGCCGTTCTTGACGAGACTGATCGCGTAGGGCGCGGCCGCCGAGCCATCCTTGGGAATGACCACGGCAACATCGTCGCCCATGCCATCGAGATACTTGGCCTTGAGGCCGTCATTCTCGTAGCCGATCCAGATGGGAATCTCGCCCTTGAGAAATTGCGCATACGGCGTGGTGCCCACCACACGCAGCACATTGCCCGTTGCCTGCAGCTTGCCCAGATAGTCGATGCCGGGCTCGACATCATCCATCGAGCCCTGATTGGCGAAGTTCGCCGCCAGGACGATGACCTGCCCCTGCCCGGTCGAACGCGGGTCGAGATAGACGATCGAACCCTTGTACTCGGGCTTGAGCAGGTCCTGCCACGACTGCGGCACATCCTTGACCAGCTTCTTATTCACCAGGAACGCGACATTCAGCGTGTGGATGGTAAACCATTTACCCTCCGGATCCCGCAGAGTCTCGGGCAGCCGGTCGAAATTGACTGGCTTGAAACCCTCGACCAGCCCCTTGGACACCGCATCCAGTGCTGAAGCGGCAAAGTAATACGCCGTGTCGGCCTGCGGCCGGTTGCGCGCCTTGTCCAATGCAACGACAGTGGCCGCCGACCCCAGATCGTTGTAGACCAGCTCGACGCCAGGATAACGTTTCTTGAAGGCGTTGAACTGCGCATTCCAGTTGGCCCAGGTCGGACCGGTATCGAAAGAGACAACCATCCCTTCCTTCTGCGCGGCTTCATACAGGGCCCTTTCACCCTGGTAAAGCTCGGGACCATCGAAAGCATGGGCCACACCCGCGGCCAGGCATAATGCGGCCGCGGTGGCGGCGCCGGCAATTCTGAAGGTTTTCACGTTCGTTCTCCTAGGTGGCGGTGATGGAATCCGAGGATCGCTCGGGGGGCAGCAAACGAATCGATTGGGGAGGCACCATGATGGTGTCGAAAGGCGCCCTGGAATGAGTATCGATGCGCACCAGACCCTCGCCCACGGCCAGATCGACGCGGCGGGCGGCGCCCAGGAAGCGATCGGTCCGCACCTGCCCATTCAGAACATTGGTAGCCGCCAGCGCAAGATCGCCAGGCAGGATGGCCTCCGGACGAATCAGCACCGTCACCGGCGCATCGGCCGCATGTCCGCCGACATCACAGGCCAGGACGCCGATCGGCGTGCGCACGCCGCGCCGGTCGGGGCTGACACGGCCATCCCACAGATTGGCCTGGCCGATGAACGAAGCGACCCAGCGATTCGCGGGGCGATCGTAGAGATCCTTCGGGGTGCCGATCTGGACGATCCGCCCCGCGCGCATGATGGCGATACGGTCGGCGATCGACAGAGCCTCCTCCTGATCGTGGGTGATGTGCAGCGTGGCGATATTGGCGGCACGTTGGACGCGCAGAATTTCCTCGCGCATCTCGACCCGCAAGGCGGCGTCCAGGGCCGACAACGGCTCATCCAGCAAGAGGGCGCTGGGCGAGAACACCAACGCGCGCGCCAGCGCGATCCGCTGCTGCTGCCCGCCCGACATGGCCGCCGGCATACTATGCGCCCATTGGCCGAGGCCGACGCGATCGAGGGCCTGCGCCGCGCGCGACTGGCGCTCGATCCGCGCCTGGCCGCGGATCTTGAGGGGATAGGCCACATTGTCCAGCGCCGACATGTGGGGAAACAGTCCATAGGACTGAAACACCACCCCCAGCCGGCGCTTTTCCGGCGGCAAGTCGGTGATGTCCTGGTCGCCGACGATGATGCGCCCGGCGCTGGGCCGGGCAAACCCCGCGAGCAGTTTGAGCAGCGTCGTCTTGCCCGACCCCGAAGGGCCGATGACGGCCAGGAATTCCCCGTCGCCGATCGCCAGGTCGACACCGGATACCCCATTGGAGCTGCCGGGATAGCGGTAATCAATGGACTGGAACTGAATGGACATGAAAACTCCCGGGTTTGACTCAGGCCCGCCGGCTGGATACCGAGGCCGTCAATGAACTGGCGCAGGACGCCAGGATGGCCAACAGCAATAGCACTACGGTCGCCGCGCAGGCAAAACCCGTGGCGCCGTAGAAGGCCTGCAACAGCACGACGGGATACGTGCGGGACATGAAACCCGAAATCAGGTTGGAAATCTGGAATTCACCGATCGACAGCGCGGCAACCGTCAGCAGCGAGGACAACACACTGGTGCCCAGAAGCGGCAGCACGATGTCCTTGAGACGCGTCCAGAACGGCGCGCTGAGCGTGGCGGCAACCTGTTCGTAGTCGTACAACCGCAATTGCTGCATGTCGGCCAGCACGGTATTGACGGTATAAGGCAGCGTCAGGATGACATGGGCGGCGATCAGCAGGCCGATGCTCCCCAGCCACGGCGCGGTGTCCGAGGAAAAAACCAGGATGAAGCCAAAGCCCAGCACCAGATCCGGCACCGCGATCGGCAACAGCGCCATGATCTTGGCCGCCAGCCGCACCCCGCGCCGCGCGCTGGAATAAATAGCGTAGGCCAGCGGCAGCCCGATCAGGACATTGAACACACCTGTTGCGATCACCACCTTGATGCTCGTGACGAACGCGCGCTGGAAACTCGGATCAGCTGCAACCTCCAGGTACCACCGGGTCGTGAAACCATGGGGCAGTAGCGTGTTGCTCCAGGACTCGCCGAAGGAACCGACAAACAGCAACGCGATCGGCGTAGCCAGGAACAGCAGGTAGGCAAAGGTGATCAGCAGCATCGCATGACATCCACGCAGCCCACTCTTGAATCGAGTGTCATATTACTTACATTATGGAGAGGCCGGGAGTCATTTTCATGACAAAACACTACCCGCATCCCGTTGCCCGGAATCGATGCGCAGCAGATATTCAGCCGTGCGCCGGAGCGCATCATCGACCGATGCGCAGGAAATGACGCCGGGTATTTGCGGCGCATCCCCCAGAGACAGCACCATATGGCCGAACTGCAGGCCAAAGGCGATCTCGGACATGGTGCCGTACCCTCCCCCGACCGCGATCAGCACAGGGCACGCCTGGGCGATGATGGCATTGCGCGCCTTGCCGATGCCGGAGGCGAGCGGGATGCGGACATAGGGATTGGCATGGCGCCAATCATTGTCCGGCAGCAGACCGATCGGCTGCCCGCCCGCCTGCAAGTGCCCTTTCGCCGCGGCCTCCATGACGCCGTTGCGCCCGCCACACAGCAATTGCAGACCATGATGCGCCAGCGCCGCACCCAGCGCCTCGGCCGTCCGGTATTCCCGCTCCGAGGCCGCGCGCGGGCCGACCACGGCAACCGGAACCAGGCGCGCCATGTCCGCCAGCGCCCGCAGGGCCTCGCAGGCATCCACCGCGCGCAAGTCCGCCGGCGCCGCCTCCTGCGCAAGCGTCCAGCGCCAGGCCCAGGGATCGAACTGCAATGCGGTCCCGGCATACAAGGTCCGCGCCCGCGGGGACCAGAAAAGGGTCGAAGCACTCATGTCAACTGTCAAACGATGTAGGATAAAGGATCCGCATAATGTAAATTATCTTACATCACAATGCCAAATTCTTTTTCAGAACCCGCCCACTTGAACAAGCGACAGGCCGAGATCCTCCGGATCGTCACACGGCAAGGCTACGCCACGATCGATGCCCTCGCGAACCAGTTCGACACCTCCCATCAGACCATCCGGCGCGACATCATCTTCATGGACCACGCCGGCCTTCTCAAGCGATTCCATGGTGGCGCTGGCATTGTCGATGGCCGGGTGCGCCTGCGCTATGACGACAAGCGACACCTCGCCATCGACGCCAAACGCGCAATCGCAACCGAAGCCGCACGCTGGGTCGGCGAAAAAAAGACCATCTTCATCGATGTGGGCACCACCGCCGAAGCCCTCGCCCAGTGCCTGCTGCCCCATCAAGTCCGGTGCCGCGTCGTCACCCCGAACCTAAACGTAGGACTGGCCCTGGCCGGGCATCCGACGATCGAAACCATCGTCGCGGGCGGTATGGTGCGCACCCGGGATGGCGCCGTAGTCGGCCCACAGGCGATCGCACTCATCCAGCAGTTCAGCTTCGACTACGCCTTCATCGGACTCTCGGGATTCGACACCGACGGCGCGCCGATGGATTTCGATCTGGACAAGGTACTGGTCAAACGCGCGGCGATCGCCCGCGCCGCGACCACCGTCGCCCTCGCCGACTCCAGCAAATACCGGCGCCAGGCCAGCATCCGGCTTGCCAACACCGGTGATCTGGATCAATTGCTCTCGGATGCGCGGCCGCCCGCCGCACTGGCGCGCACCCTGGGCGATGCCGGCGTGGAGCTCATTCTCGTCCCCGATGTCCAGCCGGCCAAACCCGCAACCCACACAACCGAGCCCGCAGGCTGACCCGGCCTGGCAACGCCATGAGCGACAGTGCCAGGACGCGGCTGTCTACCTCGAACCACCCGCTGCCGCCACCCGATCCCCCGGTGGCATGGGCTCCGGCATGAAACGCCAGGCAATCAGCCAGCCGATCGACAATGCCACGACCAGGAGGGCGACCGTCCCCGGCCACCCGCCCAGGTCATACGCAAGACCACAGCCCCAGGCGCCCACGAAACCGCCGCAATAGTAAGCGGCATAATACAAACCGCTGGCCAGCGAACGGCCGCTGGTGACGCGGCTGGCGATGAAGCTCATGATGGATGACTGGGTGACGAACACCCCGCAGGCGGCCACCGCCAGGGACACGACGATCCCCCAGGATGAATGAGAGAGCGACCCCAGCACCCCCAGTATCGAAAGAGCCACGGCCAGCAGCACCATGCGCCGGACACCGATGCGCGGAATGAGATGCCCGGCCAAAGGCGTGACGAACACGCCCAGCAGATACACACTGAAAACATTGGCCAGGTTACCCGGACTGAAGTAATAAGGAGCCGCCGCCAGATGCAGATTGACGAAAGTGAACATCCCGACCAGAAAGAACAGAACTGTGAACCCCAGCGCGCACGCAGCACGCAGCGACGGGTTGCGCAGCAGCTGCCCCAGCGTCGTCAACCCGCTCGAGAAACGCGCATTGGCGACAAAGTGGCGCGAAGCGGGCAGCCCGCGCCATACCAGCCAGGCTCCCGCGAAATTGAGTACCGCCATCACGCCAAAGGCCGTGCGCCATTCCATGAACTCGGTCAGATGCCCCAGCAGGAAACGGCCCAGGAAACCACCCAGCACCGTTCCCGCTACATAGCCGGTCATGACCCGCACCATCGACGCCCCCCGGAACTCCTCACCGATATAGGCAATGATCACTACCGACACCCCGGGAACGGCCAGGCCTTGCAGGAATCGCAGGGCCCAAAGCCCATGGATCGTTTGCACCTGAGTCATCAAGGCCGTCGGAATGGCGAGCGCAAAAACCGAAACCACCACCAGCCACTTGCGGCCCATCGCGTCCGACAACATGCCGATGAATGGCGATATCAAGGCGACAGCCAGCACGGTCATCCCCACCGCATTGCCGATCTGGACTACCGAAGCGTTCAAATCCCGCTGCAACTGGGGCAAGACAGACTGCACGGAATAGACCTGGAGAAAGGCGAACACGCCGATCAGCGCCACGGTCAGCATCAGAGGGACCGTCAGGGAATAATAATCATCCGGGGAAGCGGCCGCCGACGGACCAGCGGAATCGGGGCGCGCGGCGCGCGCAGGCGAGCGAAGCTTGGGCATGGCGTACGACGGATCCATTCGATGAGAGGCGGCTGAAACATGCCGACATAGCCTTGCGCCGGGCCGCAACCCCTACATCATATGACTTTCCACCGGATTTATTCAGAGATGCCCGGCGTCCTCAATAAGCCTGCATGACAAAAGAACACAGCCGGATGAGATCTTGCGACATATCTCCGGCACGGGTCATCATCAGCGTCACGGATACAACGCCGGGATCGCTGATCGTCCGGTATGCGACATCGCTGCGCGCCAGACGCTGGGCCGCATACGGAACAATCGCGATGCCGACACCCGCCGCAGCCAATCCGATGGCCGTTTGCAATCCGTTGGTTTCATAAGTATTCGCGACGGAAAGGCCGCGAACCCGGAAATGCGCAAGCACCTGATCCGCAAAGCTGGGCCTTGGATATCCTGGATAGAGAATCACAGTTTCCCGCGCCAAAGCCGCCATGGAAACACTTTCGGCTTTGGCCAGCTCGCTACCGACGGGCAGCGCGACCACCATCGGTTTTTCATGGATGAGCGTCGAAACCAGCTCATCGGATTCAATTTTGATACACCCAAAGCCGACATCGATGCGCCCCGAAAGCAACGCTTCGGCCTGTTGCACGGATGTGAGTTCCGAGAGGCTGATCTCGACCTCTGGATTGCCCCCCTTGAAAAGATGAACCACTTTCAATAGATCGCCATACACCAGCGAAGGGGCGAACCCGATGCCGATCGAGCGCCGCTGATCCATACCCAGTTGTTGGGCCGCCTTGGTGAGCTTCTGTACCCGGGACAGGATCTGCACAGATTGTTCGTAAAAGAAAACTCCGGCGCGCGTCAGTGCGAACGGCCGACAGGATCGGTCGATCAGGGCGACACCCAGCTCCTCCTCCAGCTGTTGAATCTGGCGTGACAATGGAGGCTGCGCGATATGGAGCCGCTCCGCAGCCCGGGTAAAGTTCTGCGTTTCCGCCAGGACCTTGAAGTAACGCAAATGCCGGAGTTCCATGAATACCTCAAATATCTATTTAAAGTAAATATTTGTAGTGAATAATTTTATTTACTTACTGCAAGCGTTTAATAATCTTATTTAAAGTAAAGTCATGCTAGATTATATATATAATCCGGCGAATGAAATGCAAGCGCACGTCCGATGGACGATCGTATGATCACCATACATTGCAAACCATGCGTCAGCAGGCGATCGATGCAGTACGCCAAGGACGGACTGTCAGCAGCGTGGCGGCCGCCCTGGGCGTCAATGAACGCAGTGTTTTTCGCTGGCTGGCCGCCTTTGCCGAGGGAGGCCCCGATGCCCTGCTGGCCAAGCCCATACCGGGACGGCCTGCAAAGCTGGATCGCGCGCAAACAGCCTGGATTGCCCGTGTCGTGCGCGAAGACACCCCACAGCGATGGGGATTTGAATCGAGCCTGTGGACTTTGCGTCTGATCCGCCATCTGATCGAGCGCCAGTTTGGCGTAACACTGTCGACGGCCACCGCGCACCGGATGATGAAGACGCTTGGCTTGCAGGCGCGAAACCCGGTACGGCAAAGTCCGGCTCTGGCGCGCGCGCGGGAAACCGAAACCTTTTCCGCCATCGCCGCCGAGGCCCGGCACACGGGCGCGGCCATCTATTTCTTGAGCGAATCGGAAGTCCGTCCGAACCACCGGACACCAAGTGCGCCCAAAGATCCATCCCCCATAACAACCGCGGCCCGTAAAGGGCACGAGCCTCCCGACCAGAGTTTTTCCGCCCCCCCCTCGACACGCGATCGAGCACTTCCTTTGAATATGCTCTCGGCGATCAATCTGCGAGGAGAAGTTCATTTCATGTTGCATGATGGGGCGGTGACGGAGCGTGTCTTTCTGGAATTCCTCGAACGATTACTGGCCGATGCGCAAACCACGGTGTTCCTGATCGTAGACAAGAGTCCGGCCAAAGAGTTCTGTATGCCGAAGGCCTGCATCGATAGTCCAGGAAAGAGGCTGCGGCTGTTTTTCCTGCCGTAGCACTCGCCCCGGCCAAACCAGGTATCCCCCTTTGACTGGATCGTCTGAATACTGGCATGCTCATACCTGACATTATTTTTGATCACGCTAGTATGCATCATTAATAAAAAAGCGTCCAATAGGCCGGCTGCTGTCGTGACCTCGCCATCTGGCTGCCGCCCACCCTGAACCCCCCATCAATCATGCGCGATCGTCATCGCGGCGGATGCGTTGGCAGGGCCTGATTTCATTGAGACCACTGCCTTGTAATAACACATCGCAAGCGGCTCACTGATAACTCATCGTGAATGTCGCGGTTGCATTCGCCGTCCCGCCAAGTACTGGCGTTTCCGTTTGAATGTAACGGGCGCTCAGTGGAATCGTGACGGTGCCGTTGGGAGTCTGCGTCACGAACCACTGGTTGGTGTTATTCGGCGCGCTGGAATCAGGGCCATATTTCACGGGCCCCGACCCATTCGACACCTCGAGTTTTACGCCCTTTGCAGTCGACGCGGGGGTCAACGACAGCATGTCCGAGGTATTGCCGAAATCGCTTGCGTCGGTCAATGTGATGTAGACCCTTGTCGACGTGCCCGCGTCCCCGCCGCTGCAGTTCAATTTAATATCGAAACTCTGTGGCGTACCGCCATAGCTTCCCACCCCGCTGAAGCTGGTCGCCGGAACAGATCCCATAGGGACCTGGATCGAAGGGGTCGTGACCGTGCAAGTGGGCACATTTGGCGATATTACGGTCCCCGACGAGAACCTGAAAGACGCTATCTGAGTTTCCCCCCCACTCTCTACCGCAAAAACGGCCGCAAACTCGCCAACCAACATTCCGCCTGCCGTGATGGGACCCGTTTTTATGAATTGAACCTTCAACGTCTGGCCAGACGCAGTACCTATATTTCCATAGGGACCAGGATTATGACTACCAGGGTCTACAACTGGATACGCACCAGCAATTTGCCCGCTAGCCAACGCATTGTAAATCCGTATCCCAATGCCAGAGATTGACGTAGGGTAAATATTATTTGAAGGGGATCCCGGCATGCCGCGATATTCAAGATGATATCCATAGGTGGTGCACGAAAAAGATCCTGAAGATGCACTCGTTGCAGCCTGTGCCGTGTAGAGAACGGTGCCAATGGCGGCATTGGGATTTACATTGGACGCATTGAATGACGGGAACATCAAGACGACCACATTGTTCTCAACAGGCGACGAATCTGGCGACAGCGTGCAGGATGCCTGGCTCTCGAGTGGCGCAAGCCATAGGCATAATGCCGGCAGC
>JBEBRQ010000032.1:0-31830 GCA_040394755.1 Castellaniella defragrans
AACCCCCGACCTACGCCTTGTAAGGGCGCCGCTCTACCAACTGAGCTAAGCACCCCTTGGAGTCACGGTGCGCGCGAAAGACTGCGATTATATCGGTGGGCCTGATGCGGCGCAAACGGCCTCGGGACTCAGTTGACGGCGTCCTTCAGGGCCTTGCCCGGACGGAACTTGGGCACGCGCGCCTTTTTGATCTTGATGGCCTCGCCGGTGCGCGGGTTGCGGCCAGTGCGCGCGGCGCGCTCGGAGACGGCAAAGGTGCCGAAGCCGACGAGGGTGACCGAGCCCTTCTTTTTCAGGGTGGTCTTGACGGCGCCGATAAACGCATCCAGGGCACGGCCGACATCGGCTTTGGATAGATCGGTCTTGGAAGAAATGTGCTCGATAAGCTCGGTTTTGTTCATTTAAGGATTACCCCTGAAGTTTATTGTGGCCGCCGGGCATGCCCGACCAGCTTGTGATAGATGGTAGCTGCCGTAATCGCCAGCCGGACTTGAGCGGATGGATGACATTGGCCCATTGGCCTTGCGCATCCGTGCGATCGAGTTCGCTGACTAAGCGTATTAAGCCTTCGAAAGCCACGAGTGTCAAGAAGAAAACCGCCCAAGAGCCGCACCATTATTGACATTTGTTGAATTAGATTATAAAAAATCGTGAATTTTCTGATCGGTCCTATCGTGAAATCGCTGCAAGCGCTTGCGTGAAGTCGCCGATCAGATCCTGTTCGTCCTCGATCCCCACCGATATGCGCAGAAAGCCGTCGGGAATCCCCATCAGGGCGCGCCGTTCAGGCCCCATTTCATAGTAGATAGTGTGGGCGGCTGGCAGGACCAGGGTGCGGTTGTCGCCCAGGTGCGTGGCGAGGACCACGGTGCGCAGTTGGTTCAGGTATTCGAAGACATCGATGCCCGGATCCAGTTCGACGCCCAGGAGGCCGCCGAAGCGGCCGCCGAACCATTGGGCCGCGCGTTCGTGCTGGGGATGGGAGGGCAGGCCGGGGTAGCGGACGCGCGCGACTTTGGGATGGGCGTCTAGGTGGCGGGCCAGGGCCAGGGCATTGGCGCAGATTCGTTCCATGCGCAGCGCCATGGTTTCGGCGCCTGCCGACAGGCGGTGCGCCACATCGGAGGAAAGGGTGCCGCCCATGTCGCGCAGGCCTTTCTTTTTGATTTGCAGCAGGCCCCAGTTGCGCGAATCGCCCGTGCGATATTGCGGATGGATGTTGGGGTAGTCCGCCCAGTCGTAGAGCCCGGTCTGCGTGACCGCACCGCCCAGGGCATTGCCGTGGCCGCCCACGTGTTTGGAGAGCGAGTTGATCACCAGGGATGCGCCGAAGAACCGCGCGGGGCGCAGATAGGGCGAGGACAGGGTGTTGTCGATCACGTAGACCAGATGGTGCGCGCGGCAGAGTTCGCCGATGGCGGCGAGGTCCGCGATCTGGGTCCCCGGATTGGCGATCGTTTCGACGAAGACCATGCGGGTGGTGTCCTTGATGGCCGCTTCGACCTCGCGCGCGTCAGTGGCGTCCACCAGGGTGACCTCGATGCCCAGGTCCGCGAGCGTCAGCAGCAGACTGTTGGTATTGCCGAAAACATATTTGCTGCTGATCAGGTGATCGCCGCTGCGCAGCAGGGTGAAGAAGGTCGCCGTCAGCGCCGCCATGCCGGTGGCGAAAGTGACGCTCGCCTCGGCCTGCTCCATCGCGGTGATCTTGGCCTCGAGCGCTGCAGTCGTGGGGGTGCCCTGGCGGGCGTAGGTGTATCCGGCCTTGCCCTGGAAGACGGCCGCCAGTTCCCGGGCATCCGCGTAACCGTACTCGGTCGATGGATGGATGGCCTGGTGGACGGCGCCGTGGGTGGATTGCGAGCGGCGGTCGGAGTGGACGATCTGGGTGGAAAAACCGTTGTCGGACATGGTGTTGCGAAAAAAGTGGATGAAGGTTCGGATGGGCCGGGGCCGTTGCCGCCCATTATGCGCCTTTCGGGGATCGTCCCAACAGGTGGAACGCTATCCCGGCAGCAGGCGCTGGCGCGTGGTTTCGTACAGGCATACGGCGCTGGCCACGCTGACATTCAGGCTCTCGACCGAGCCTCGCATGGGGATGGCGACCAGCTCGTCGCAGGTTTCGCGGGTCAGCCGGCGCATGCCTTCGCCTTCGGCGCCCATGATCCAGGCCATGGCGCGGCGGCCGTCGACCTGGTGGATGGAGCGTTCGGCCGCATCGTCGGTGCCGACCAGCCAGACATCGCGCTCGCGCATGGCGCGCAGCGTGCGCGCGAGGTTGGTCACCATGATGTAGGGCACGGTGTCGGCCGCGCCGCAGGCGACGCGCTGCACGGTGGCGTTCAGGCCGACCGCGCGGTCGCGTGGAGCGATCACTGCATGCACGCCCGCCGCATCGGCCGTGCGCAGACAGGCGCCGAGGTTGTGCGGATCGGTCACGCCGTCGAGTACCAGGAACAAGGCTGGTTCGGCCTGGCCCTCGAGGGTATCGAGGACTTCGTCGACCGTGATGGCCAGCGGACGGGGGCGGGCGAGGGCGACGATGCCCTGGTGGCGCATGCCGTGGGCCAGGCCATCGAGGCGGGCGGCGTCGGCTGTATGCCAGCGCACGCCCGCAGCTTCGATCTGCTGGATGCAGTGCCGCATGCGCTGGTCCTGGCGCGAGGTGTCGATGTAAAGGTCAATGATCGAGTCGGGCGCATGGCGCAGGCGCGCCTGCACCGCATGGAAACCTGCCAATACCTGCCTGGATGCCATGATGTTCCTTAGTCAGCTACGCCGTTTGCGTGGCGTGGCCTTGCGGGCCGCGCGCTTGGCTTCGGCGCGTCGCTGGTGCGAGGTGGTGCCTTGCAGAGCCGCTGGCTTGGTGCCCGCGGCTTTCTTGGGTTTGGGCGCGGGTCGCGCACCGCCTGCTATTTCAGCCTGGAGGGCTTTGAAATCCTCGCCCTTGACCAGGCGGAACTCGATGCGCCGCGCCTCCAGATCGACGCGCGAAACCTGGACCTGCAAGGCATCGCCCAGCCGGTAGCGCATGCCGGTGCGCTCGCCGCGCAGTTCGTTGGTGGTCTCGTTGTACTGGAAATAATCCGAGCCCAGTTCGGAGACATGCGCCATGCCCTCGACGTAAAGGGTGTCGAGCGTGACGAACACGCCGAAGCTGGCTACCCCCGTGATTCTGCCGCTGAACACCTCGCCCACGTGCTCGCGGACGAACCAGCATTTCAGCCAGGCGACGACGTCGCGCGCGGCGTCGTCCGCGCGGCGTTCGCGAGCCGACAGGAGGATGCCCAGTTCCTCCCAGGTATCCTGCTCGCGTTTGGCCTGCGGCACGCCAGCCACCGACTGGCCGGCCAGCGGCACCGGCGCGTAGCGCTGCCCCGAAAGGATGCTGCGGATCGTGCGATGCACCAGGAGATCAGGGTAGCGGCGGATAGGCGAGGTGAAGTGCGTGTAGTGGGTATAGGCCAGGCCGAAGTGGCCGGACTGCTCGGGACTGTAGAGGGCCTGCTGCATCGAGCGCAGGCACATCGATTGGATGACCTCGTAGTCCGGCCGGCTGCGCGCCTCCTGGATCAGATTGGCGTAGTCCTTGGTCTGGGGCTCATCGCCGCCTTCGAGGGTCAGGCCCAGGTTGCGCAGGTATTCGCGCAAGGTCTGGAGTTTTTCGGGGGTCGGCCCCTCGTGGATGCGGAACAGCGAGCGCCGCTTGTTGCGCACGATGAAATCCGCCGCGCAGGTATTGGCCGCCAGCATGCATTCCTCGATCAGGCGGTGAGCGTCGTTGCGAGTATAGGGCTCGATTTTCTCGATGCGGCCCAGCGGATTGCAGACGATGCGGGTCTCGGCCATGTCGAAATCGATGGCACCGCGCTTTTTGCGCGCCTCGTTGAAGGCTTGGAACAGATCGTAGGCGTCGCGCACGTGTTCCAGCAGAGGGCCAAGGCCTTGCGCCGCCGGGCCGGCCGGCTGTTGCAGGGCGGCCCAGATGTCGGTGTAGGTCGTGCGCGCGTGCGAGTGGATCACGGCCTCGTAGAACTGGTAGGCCGTGACCGTGCCGGCCTTGGCGCCCTGGGCCGGGATCATCATGTCGCAGACCATCACCAGGCGATCGACGCCGGGGTTGAGCGAACAGATGCCGTTGGACAGGGCCTCGGGCAGCATCGGGATGACCCGCCGGGGAAAATAGACGCTGGTGCCGCGGTCGAGCGCATCCTCGTCCAGGCCCGATCCCGGTCGTACATAATGGCTGACGTCGGCGATGGCGACCAGCAGGCGCCACCCCGGGCGTTTGCGCGCAGTGCCGCCCAGGTCCGCCGGCATGCAGAACACCGCATCGTCGAAATCGCGGGCATCCTCGCCATCGATCGTGATGAACGGAATGTTGCGCAAGTCCACGCGGCCGTGGCATTCCGCCGCCGGGACCTGATCGGGAATGGCCTGCAGCTCGCGCGCGGCGGCCTGCGAGAATTCGACCGGGACGTCGAACTTGCGCACGGCAATCTCGATTTCCATGCCGGGGTCGTCGATTTCGCCCAGGACCTCGATCACCTTGCCCAGCGGCTGCATGTGGCGTGCCGGCTGGCGCAGGATCTGCGCGGTGACGACCTGCCCGTGCTCGGCGCCGCCCGTGTCGCCGGGCGCGATCAGGATGTCGTGCTTGATGCGCTGATCCTCGGGCGCCACGATGTATGCGCCCTGCTCTTTGAGGAAGCGGCCGACGAGCTTGCCGGTGCGCCGTTCGAGAACCTCGACGATGATGCCCTCGGTGCGGCCCCGGAATTCGCCCGCGGGTTTGACCCGCACGCGGTCGCCGTGCAGGACCTTGGCCATTTCGCCGGTGGACAGGAACAGGTCCTGGCCGCCGTCGTCGGGAATCAGGAAGCCGAAGCCGTCGCGGTGGCCCTGGACCACGCCGGTGATGAATTCGGTGTTGTTGCAAATTTGCAACTTTCCTTGGGGGTTGAAGCGCAATTGGCCGTCGCGCTCCATCGCCTTGATGCGGCGCACGAAGCCGGTCGACAAGGGGATGCCCGCGCCGGTGGCGTCGGCCAGCGCCTCGATGGTCATGGGTTTTCCCGCGGTGCGCAGGGTGTGCATCACCAGCTCGCGGCTGGGGACTGCCGGATCGAAATCGGCGGGTAGATCGACGGACGGTGAGGGGAGAGCGTCGGGGTTTTTGTCTTTATCAGATCGCTTTTTCAAAGGCTGCTTTTCATCCTAAAAAATGCTGCTATAATCCTGTCTTCGCTGAACGCGGCGGCAATCAAAGCGTGCAGCAAAGGTAATAGCATACACGTTATGCTGTGCCCAGGTGGCGGAATTGGTAGACGCGCATGGTTCAGGTCCATGTGCCGCAAGGTGTGGAGGTTCGAGTCCTCTCCTGGGCACCACGGTATTGATCAGGATGTTTCATGACATCCCTGAACGTAAAGCAAAATAAACCCGCGTAAGCATTCGTGTTTCGCGGGTTTATTTATGCCATTCTGTGCCAAGCCCGCCGTACAATTCCATCGTTTGGGTATTTTGGCCATATGTTCCCAAAGCGTCTGAAGCCCCCCTCACAACCCAGCATGGGAACAGCAGGCCTTCGTTCTCATGTGGTTTGTGGGGGCGCTCGGCCGAGAGGTGTCCTGCCATCAATGAATATGCGTATCTTGTTCAGCAATCCTGCCGTGGAGATATAAAAATGGCCTGTAATAACAAGCATTGGAAAAAACGGAAGCCGGGCGCCGCGGCTGTTGCGGCCACCGTTGCGGTGTTGGGGCTGACATCGGGCGCGTATGCTACCGATGTGGACATAGACAACAGCGAGGACCGGACATGGTCAACCGATCAAAACATTGATGGGACACTAAGTGTCGGCGTCGATTCCCATGGCACCCTGACGATCAGCAATGGCGCAACCGTATCAGTACAATATGCTGGCCGGATTGGCGTCAATTCGACTGGCGTAGGCGTGGTCAGAGTAACCGGATCCGGCACGGAATGGAATTCCGACTATATGCTGGAAGTTGGTGTCAGCGGCAACGGGACCCTGAAGATCAGCGAGGGCGCAACCGTATCAGCATATTTTAGCCAGATTGGCGTCAATTCGACTGGCGTAGGCGTGGTCACAGTAGCCGGATCCGGCACGAAATGGAATTCCGACCTGATGGAAGTTGGTGTCAGCGGCAACGGGACCCTGACGATCAGCGAGGGCGCAATCGTATCACTACAATATGGTAGTGGCCGGATTGGCGTCGATCAGGGTAGCGTAGGCGAGGTCACAGTAACCGGATCCGGCACGAAATGGAATTCCAGTGAGCTGAAAGTTGGTGTCGGCGGTAACGGGACCCTGACGATCGAAGATAATGCAACCGTGTCGGTGAACAATGGCATCATCATCGGCAGTGTGGAGAATAGCAGCGGCATCGTCACAGTCAAAACCGGCGCAAAATTGATAAATGATTTCAACTTAACTTATGTTGGTAATGAGGGCACCGGCACCCTGACGATCGAAAGCGGCGGTAGCGTATCGAGTGGTGGGCAGGTCTCTATCGGCAGGGAGCACGGTAGCGAGGGAACAGCCCATGTTATTGGCCCCGGCGCGAAATGGACAATCAGCGACACTTTTTGGGTTGGCGATAACGGCACCGGCACCCTGACAATCGAAAACGGCGGTAGCGTCGTGTCCAGCGCCGAGACTATTATCGGTGGTACCTATGGGGATGGCACGGTCACAGTCAGCGGAAGCAACTCGGAATTGATAAACGAGGACCTCGAATCGAGTTGGCTTTATGTTGGCTCGTATGGCAGCGGCACCCTGACGATTGCCGATGGCGGAACCGTTGGTGTGGGAAATGTTCGACTTGCCGATTATTCAAGTGGCGCCACCGGCACGATCAACATCGGAGCCGCTGCTGACGCCGCTGCTGTTGCGCCCGGCACGTTGAACACAAAGGCCCTGGTCTTTGGACCAGGCGATGGCACCCTCGTCTTCAACCATACCGGCACGGCAGCCGATGATTATGAGTTCGCCGCCCGGATATCAGGGAAGGGTACGGTGAATGTGCTGGCTGGCGTCACCACCCTGACGGGACTCAATATCTACAGCGGAAAGACGAACGTGGCAGGCGGTACGTTGAAGGCCGGTATTGCAAAAGCCTTCAGCGAGAAGTCGGATTTTATTGTCGAGAACGGAGCCATCCTGGATGCGAACGGCTGGAATCAGACAATAGCCAGCCTGAGCAATAATGGCGGCACGGTCACGGTCGGGTCGCAAGGTTTCGCGAATCCTGCTGTCGGTACGACGCTGACGGTGACGGGTGATTATACGGGCACTGGCGGAACCCTTGTTTTGCGAACGGTGCTTGGTGGTGACGATTCCACAACCGACATGCTCGATGTGAAAGGCAGTACGTCGCCGGGAACGTCAGAGGTGAGGGTGCTGAATATGGGCGGCACCGGCGCTCTGACCACTGAAGGCATCAAAATCATCTCTGTTGGCGGAGCTTCCGATGGTGAGTTCACGCTTGCGGGCGATTATATGGTTGCCGGGGCTTATACCTATCGCCTGCACAAAGGCGATCAATCGGGAAGCGACTCCTCCGGTTGGTATCTGCGCTCTATTCTCACACCAGAACCGGACCCGGAGCCAATCCCCGAATACCATGTCGGCAGCCCCGCATACGAGAGCTATCCGCAGGCGCTGCTTGCGCTCAATGGCAGTGTCGGCACGTTGCGGCAACGCGTGGGTAACCGCCTTTGGGCGCATGACGGGGATGGCGGTGGCGCAGGACGGGGTGGCGCCGCTTTCCTTGAGTCAGGGCAGGCGGGTGTCCATGCCGGGAATGACGGCGTTTGGGGCAGTGTCCAGGGAATTGGTAGCCGCATCGAGTCACGCCGTTCGACGACGGGAACCGACTTCGACCTGGATATCGTCAAGATCCAGGTCGGTGCCGACGGCCAACTGGCCGGGAACGAAAACGGCGCCCTGATCGGCGGCGCGTTCGTTCACTATATCCATGGCGACACCCGGACCCGTTCTGCTTATCCCTATGCCAAAAGCAATATTGCCACCGACGGCTATGGCCTGGGCGGCACGCTGACGTGGTATGGCGAAAATGGTTTTTATGTCGATGGTCTGGCGCAGGCGACCTGGTTCCGCTCCGACCTGAGCACGCGGGCGCCGCACGCGCCCAGGCTGGAGGATGACAATGCCGGATTCGGCTACGCGCTGTCGGTCGAGGCGGGCAAGGGCTTTGCGATCGATCCGCAATGGTCGATCACGCCCCAGGCGCAGCTCGTCTATTCGCGCATCGATTTCGATACCTTCCGCGATGGCTTTGGTTCCCAGGTCCGGCTGGACCAGGGTGAGAGCCTGCGCGGCCGCCTGGGCATGACGCTCGACCGGGCCCTGTCGGACCACGCCCATGTCTATGGCATCGCCAATGTGTACTACGAGTTCAAAAAGAGCACGCAGATCCGTATTGCGGACGTGGGTTTCGAAAGCCAGCAGGATCCGCTGTGGGGCAGCGTCGGTGTAGGCGGCTCGTACCGCTGGAACAAGGGCAAGTATGCGCTTTATGGCGAGGGCCTCTACAGCACCAGCCTGAACCACGCCGGCGGCAGCCGCTCGATCATGGCCAATGCCGGATTGCGCATCCGCTGGTGACCACGCGCCGGCGCTTTTGCCTTGGGGCCGCAAGCCGCAGGCGCGGCGCGCGGCCCCTCTATTTTTCCTTCCAGCGGGTCCAGCAGCGTTTGATGTTCGCCCAGATGAAGCCATGACTGTGGTGCTCGTAGGCCATTTGCAGCTCGCGGATTGAATCCTCCTGGCCTATGACGGTCAGGCCGGTGTAGGTTTCTACTTCAATCTCTAGGGTTCCCTTTGGGCCGCGATGAGTCGATTGCGAAAGCTCTACTGATCCCCCAACGCCCCAGCTGTGGGCGGTTCTGACGTAGCCGAGACTGCGCAAAGCGTTGCCAAGCCGTTTGAATGCCGGCCCGTCGAGTTCGGTGGTAACGGTCCAGGAGGTTTCGGCCATGCGCGCCTCAATCCTCATCCATGCACCAGACACAGCCAGTGCCATGATCGGATATCACGATGACGCCTGTGTCGAATGTGGCGGATGTGGCGTCGGACCAAGACGTGGAGGTTACCCCATCGCGTGGAAATTTCGGCTGCCCCCAGTCGCCGTTTGTGAAAAAGCGGGCGGACGCATTGAGAAATTCAGCAACGAAACTGGCCGCAAGATTCCTGGCCTCGGCCAATGGCATGATCTCGACGCTGTATGCCAGGCCTTTGTTGAACGCGCGCGTCAAAACCATGACGGCCTCGATCTCATCGATCTCGTCGTAGCACTCTGGCGAGTCCGACAGGCCGAATTTTGCCGCGGCCTCGGCCGCGGATGTGGCCACGCAAGGCAGAAAGCCCGCGATCACGCCTGCGACGTGGGCGTCGCCCGTGTCTACTTTTTGTTTGATGCGTGCGGTGATATCCTCGATGCGCCCAGTGACGTCCATCGCAGCCTGCCTCCCGAGTCAAGCCGTGCCGTGTGGCGGCGTTGGCTTGAATGAATTTTTTTTGATTCTAGCAGGCTGTTGAATGGCGGGTGGGAAGCGCCGGTCACAATGCCTGAGTCCTTCGCGCCGCCCAAGAGACGGTACGCCATTTGACGCCGATCAATCGAGGGAGGGTGTCGCCGCTATATAGTTTGGTACGCAGCAATGTCCAGGGACGATCGCAGGGTGCCACACGGCGCATCAATTCGACGTGTAGTGACATCATGAGTCGCGCCTGATTAATTGAGAATAGTTCGCATTCCTGGTAGAATCACCAGGTTTTTGTGGGGGAATACTCCTCTCTCCGTCTCATACCCGCATGTCCATCGGTTCGACTCCCCGTTATCCGCTTCAGAAGCTGGCTGCTGCGTTCGTTGCAATCGGCTTGCACGCGGCCGTGCTGGCCATCGCCCTATCCACGACAGTGGATCCGGTGGCTCCGGGCGTGGAGGATGCGTTCGATGTGCAGTTCGTCGAACTTGGGCCGGCCATCGAGCCAGTGGCCGAGCCGTCCGCGCCGGAGCCGGTCGTCGAACCAGTCGTCGAGCCGGAACCCGAGCCGGAGGTCGAACCCGAGCCCGAGCCTGAGCCTGATCCGGTGATCGAGCCGGAACCCGAGCCAGAACCGGAGCCCGAGCCGGAGGTTGAACCTGAGCCTGAGCCCGAGCCGGAACCCGAGGCGATTGTCGAGCCGCCCAAGCCGGAGCCCCCGCCAAAGCCAAAGCCAAAGCCCAAACCCGTGGCGCGCAAGCCGGCGCCTACGCCCGCGCCCGCTGTGGCCGCCACTCCCGGCCCCAGCGTGCCTGCTGCCGCGGCGCCCGGCGAACGTACGGCGGTGGATCCAGATCGGCCGCGTGTCATCGGGCGGGTCGATTATCTGGGCCGGCGCCCAAGCCCCGTCTATCCGCGCCTGTCCGAGCGTCGCGGCGAACAGGGCCGCGTGGTGTTGCGTGTGCTGATCAATCCCCAGGGCGGCGTGGCCAACGTCACGGTGCATCGTTCGTCGGGTTACCCGCGCCTGGACCAGGCGGCGGTCGATGCCATGCGGATGGCGCGCTTTCGCCCGTATACCGAGAACGGGATCGCCTACAAGGCGCTCGTTGATATTCCCTTCGATTTCGTTTTATAGGACACATCGCCATGCTCGAGTTCATGAGTGACGCCTTGCATATTCTGGCGCAGGTGACGGGACCCGATGGCGCGGCAGCGGCGGCGAGCGTCGCGCAGCCGCTGGTCGATTCCGCCGCGCCGCTGGCGGATACCGCCGCCTCTTTGGTCAATGACGCGGCCCCCTTGGCTGGCGCAGCCGCACCGGTGCCGCTGCCGCCGATGATGCCGGATGACCTGGGGACGGGCGGCATGGGCATCATGCATTTTGTGGCGCAAAGCGATGCCGTGGGCCAGTCGCTGTTCGTCTTCCTGCTCTTGATGTCGCTGGCGAGCTGGTATCTGATCCTTTCGAAATCCTTCACCCAACTGCGGATCCGCCGCCGTTCGGCCAAGTTCCTGGCAGAGTTCTGGGCGGCGAGTTCGCTCGAGCAGGTCGAAAACGAGATTGCCACGCATGGCGCCGAGGAGCCCTTCGCCCATCTCGCCAGCCATGCCATCCATGCCCGCAAGCATCATGCAAAATACGGTGCGATGAAGCTCGAGGAAAGCGGTTCGACGGCGGCTTTCATCACCCGCACGATCCGCAAGGTCATCGACGAGGAAACCGCGCGTCTGGAAAATGGCCTGACGATGCTCGCCTCGGTCGGATCGACGGCGCCGTTCGTGGGCTTGTTCGGCACGGTATGGGGCGTGTATCACGCATTGCTGAGCATCAGCATGTCCGATGGCGTGACCATCAACCGGATTGCCGGTCCGGTGGGTGAGGCCCTGGTGATGACCGGTCTGGGGCTCGCCGTGGCGATTCCGGCGGTGCTGGCCTACAACGCCTTCGTGCGCGCCAATCGTGTGTATCTGGCCAATCTGGATGCATTCGCGCACGATCTGTTCACCTTCCTGTCCACCGGGCAGCAGGTGACCGAAAGCGGCCATGACCGCGGCCGCCATATCAATCTGGCGGCCACCACCGCGCGGGGAGCCTGAGATGGCGTTCGGCAGCTTCGATTCCAAGGGGCCGTCGAGCACCATGTCGGAAATCAATATGGTGCCCCTCATCGACGTGATGCTGGTGCTGCTGGTGATCTTCATCATCACGGCGCCGCTATTGAGCCATTCCATCCGGATCGATGTGCCTCAGGTCAGTGCGCAGCCCGTGGAGCAGGAACCGCTGGTGGTGGACCTGGCCATCGATCCGCAGGGCGCCATATTCTGGAACGAGCAGCCGGTGGTGATGGCGGATCTGGCGGGACGCTTCGCCCAGGAGGCGGCGCGCGAAACACAGCCGCAGGTGCGCATCCGGGCCGATCTCGATACACGCTATGCGGTATTGGCCGAGATCATGGGGGCGGCGCGCAAGGCGGGGATCAAGCGCCTGGGGTTCATCACCCGGCCCGGCGAACCGGCGCCGGCCGCCGGTATGCCCGAGGGGACGCAGCCGCCCGCTGAGGCGGCGGTGCATTGACTACGCGTCGATGAACGCCCCCCTGAATGGCGGCGGGGAAGCGCTGGCCAAAGGGCCGGGGTTCTTTACCTGCCGGGTTCTCTTGCTTTTCAGGAAAACGTCAGATATGTAATCCGGCGGGCGGTCGCTGCGCGGGTTTCAGGCTTCAGGCTAGAATCATGGCATGCGAGTTCTAGTGATCGAAGACGATGCGACCCTGGGTCATGCCCTGCGTGAGTTTCTGGGTGATCAGGGTTATGCGGTGGATTGGCTCAAGGACGGCGACCATGTCGAGGGCGCCGTCGCGGGCCAGGCCTATGATTTGTTGCTGTTGGACTTGAATCTGCCGGGGATCTCGGGACTCGAGGTCCTCAAACGTCTGAGGGCCGCGGGCAATCAGGTGCCGGTGTTGATCCTGACGGCGCGCGACGAGCTCGAGGATCGGGTCGCCGGACTCGATGCCGGCGCCGACGACTACGTGACCAAGCCCTTCGAATTGCCCGAGCTCGCCGCGCGCGTGCGCGCTTTCGCCCGCCGACGCGTGGGCACAGCAAGCACGTTGCTCGAATGCGGGCCGTTGTCCTTCGATACGGTGGACCGCCAGGTCCGGGTCGATGGCACCCGCCTGTCCCTCTCGGTGCGCGAGCTTTCGGTACTCGAGATGCTCATGGCCCGCCCAGGCCGGGTCGTGACCAAGCAGCAGATCGTCAACTCCCTGTCCGCGTGGGATGCCGACTTCAGCGAGAATGCGGTCGAGGTCTACATCTACCGTCTGCGCAAGCGTCTCGAAGGCACTGGCGCGGGCATCCAGACTGTGCGCGGATTCGGTTATCTGCTCGATACCGATCGTGTCCAATAGCACAAACGCTGCCGGGGAGCCCCCGGAGCATCGGCCGGACGCGGCCGCCGCGCGGCCCGGGGGCTTGCTCAACCGATTGATGCCCAGGGGTTCGCTTGCGCGGCATCTGGTCCAGCGCCTGCTGCCGGCGCTGATGATTCTGGTGCTCATCGATCTGGTGGCGACCTGGTTCATGACGCGCGGTATCGCGGCGAATGCCTGGCTGCTGCGCGATCTGTTCTGGACCATGGTTTTCAGCCAGGTCTTTCTGGTGATCCTGTTCGCCTGGGTCCTGATTTCGGGCATCCGTTCCGAGCTCGCATCCATCAACCGTCTTTCCAACGAAATCCGCCAGCGCTCGGTCGATGATTTGCAGCCGTTGGACCAGACCGGCCTGCCGACCGAGATCGCCCCTCTGGTGATCCGCTTCAATGGCCTGTTGCAGGGCCTGGATGATGCCATGCAGGCGCAGCGCCGCTTCATCGGCCACGCGGCGCATCAGTTGCGCACGCCCCTGGCCGGGTTGAAGCTCGAATCCGAGCTGATGCTTGCCCGCGACTTGCCCGAGGATGTGCGCACCCGGGCCGAGAGGATCAAGCAGGTCAGCGATCGCATGATCCGCCTGGGTGAACAGCTCTTGATCCTGGCGCGCGCGGACCGTTCGGCGCGGCCAAGGGATTGTTTCATGCGTCTGGACCTGTGCGAATGGATGCGCCAGGCGGGTGCCGAATGGTTGGGCGCTGCCCGCAGCCGGCAGCTCGATCTGCAACTGGTGGCGCCCGATGGGCCGGTCTGGGTCGACGGTGATCCCTTGTTGCTGGGTGAGCTGCTGGGCAATCTGATCGATAATGCGCTGCGGTACGGCAAGGGTGCGACGCGAGTGACGCTGCGCATTGCCGCGAACCCGCCGTCGTTCGCGGTCGAGGATGATGGTGCCGGGATTGATGCCGGGGATGTCGAGCGCGTGTTCGAGGCCTTTTATCGTTCCGCCAGCGCATCGGCGGAGGGTTCCGGTCTGGGCCTGGCCATTGTGCGCGAGATCGCGGGGGCGCATGGCGCCTGGTGGAAACTGACCAGCCGCCCCGACTTTCCCGGCACCCGGGTGACGATCGTTTTTCCGGGGCCGCGGCGGGGAGCACGCCTGACGCGGGCGGAACTGGCCGAAGGCACAGAATATGCGCAATGATTCCGAGATGCGGGCGTCCTCGCCCAGGGCCGCGCTGATGATCGGGGCGCTGGGGGTGGTGTACGGGGACATCGGCACGAGCCCGCTCTACACCATGAAGGTTGCGCTTTCCGGCGCGGGACAGCCCGATGCCGGGCATATCCTCGGTGTGCTGTCTATGCTGTTCTGGATGCTCGTCGTCGTGGTTTCGCTCAAATATGTGATCTGCATCCTGTTGGCCGACAATCGGGGCGAGGGCGGCACGCTGGCGCTGATGGAGCTGGCCGTGCGCGGGCGCTCCGCGCGGACGCGCTGGCGCCTGATCATCCTGGGGTTGATCGGCGCCAGTCTGTTCTATGGCGACAGCATGATCACGCCGGCGATCTCGGTGCTGTCGGCAGTCGAGGGCATTGGCGTGGTTTCGCATACTCTTGACTCGTGGGTCGTGCCGATTTCGGTGCTCGTGCTGGTTGCTCTCTTTATGGTCCAGGCGCGCGGTACCGGTGCGGTGGGCCGGCTGTTCGGTCCGGTCATGCTGCTGTGGTTCCTGGTGCTGGGGGTGCTCGGGGCTTGGCGCATCCTGCAAGTGCCCCATGTCCTGGAAGCCGTCAATCCCTTGTGGGCCTTGCGGCTCATCGGTGATGCGCCCTGGGAAACCTTCGTCGCCCTCGGCTCCTTGGTGCTGGCGTTGACCGGCGCCGAGGCGCTGTACGCCGACATGGGCCATTTCGGGCGGCCGGCCATCCGGCGGGCCTGGTTCTGGCTGGTCCAGCCAGGGCTGGTGCTCTGTTATTTCGGGCAAGGGGCGCTGCTGCTGAGCGATCCCGGCGCGATTCGCAACCCTTTTTTCCTGCTTGCGCCGGGCTGGGGGCTGGTGCCCCTGGTGTGCCTGGCGACGGTCGCGACGGTGATCGCCTCGCAGTCGGTGATCTCGGGCGCATTCTCGGTGACTCGCCAGGCGGTGCAGCTGGGTTACTGGCCCCGCATGGTGATCCAGCATACTTCCGCGCGCGAGGAGGGCCAGATCTACCTGCCGCGCGTCAATGGATTGCTGATGATCGCCGTCCTGATCCTGGTTCTCGCCTTCGGATCTTCTGATCGCCTGGCCCATGCTTATGGGTTTGCCGTCACCGGCACCATGCTGATGACCTCCGTGCTGGCCTTCGCCGTCCTGCCTCGGGGAACGCGAGGTATGCGCCGCCTGGCCTGGCTCGTTCTGATCGGCGTGTTCCTGTTGATCGACGTCCTGCTGTTTTCATCGAACACGCTCAAGATTTTCGATGGTGGCTGGCTGCCCCTGTTCGTGGGGCTTGTGCTGCTCACCCTGATGTTCACCTGGAAGCGGGGCCGTCAGCAGATCCATGACGCGCTCGCCGGCGATCAACAGCCCCTGGCCGAGTTCATGGAGGGGCTGGAGCAATACCCGCCCACCCATGTGCCCGGCACAGCGGTGTTCATGAGTATGATTGTGGGAACGGTGCCGCCTGCGCTGTTGCACAATCTGAAGCACAACAAAGTGCTGCATGAGCAGGCCCTGTTTCTGACCATCGAGAGCGCCGGCGTGCCTTATGTCCCGTTTGACGAGCGTATCCATCTGGAACGCGTCAGCCGCAACAGTTGGCAGGCGGTTGCGCGCTGGGGATTCAAGCAAGAGCCCAACGTGCCGCAGGTCATCGAGCAGATTGCCCAGGAGGTGCCCGAACTCGAGCTCGATCCCATGCGGATCTCGTATTTTCTGTCGCGCCAGACCGTCATCGTCGTGCGCAGGCATTCATGGGTGGATTTCTGGCAGCGGCGCTTGTTTGCCTTCATGGCGCGCAATGCCAGCCGCAGCACGCGGTTCTACAAGATCCCGCCGAATCGTGTGGTCGAGATGGGGATGCAGACTGAACTCTGATGCTGTGGCCGGTTGATCCGTCGAGTTATTGGCCACGCATCGATGTGGCAAGCCTTGCTGCTCGGGTGCGCCAAGTGTGGAGCAACTTGCAGGCGTTATTCCACACTTGGTTCATTCATTTACGCAGAGATCGGGCGCGGCAATCCCTGTCGGCTACTGAGCCGGAATGGGCACCGTGGTCGTGCGGATGATTCCGCCCGACGAAACCGAGCCCTGGACCTCGACGCCCGGCCCCTCGTTCATCAGGGTCAGGCAGTTCTGACGTTGATCGGCGGGCAGGGCGCTACAGCGCGCGTCCCGGTTGGCGACCTCGGTCTGGGCGCCGGGGGAGATGAGCTTGTTGCGACGGGCAGCCTCGAGTGCGGCGCCGGCCTCGCGCCGGCAGGCTTCCACATTGATGCCGGGGGTGGTGTTGCAGCGCTGCATGTCCGCCTGGAATTTGGCTTCGGCCGAGTCCGCTGCGCGCGCCAGGGGGGAAAACAGGATTGCGGCGCCGAGGCTGAGAGCGACCAGGCCGAGGGTATGTTTTTGTTTCGGAATACGCATGATGAATACTCCTTGCTCGAAGCGGCCCGAGGATTCGGGCCGTGCTTGCGATGGGATTTCAGTGTACGAATTTCCCTTGGATTGCGTGTAACGAGATTATTCCGTCTGCTGCCTGTCCTGGCGCCGGATTGCGCTTTGCATCAATAGAATGGCGGTCACGGGGGCCGTTATGATCAGAAACAGGCTGATCAGAAATTCATGCACGATTGGCCGGCCTTGCAGGGTGGTGGCCACCAGGATCGAGGCCAGCACCATGCAGAATACGCCCAGCGTCATTCCCAGGGTGGGGGCGTGCATGCGCTCGTTGAAACTGCGCAGGCGCAGCAGGCCGATTGATCCGATGAGGGTCAGCAGGCCGCTGATGACGATCAGCAGGGCGACGGGGATGGCGACCCAGATGGGGATGGTATTCATGGCTCGATGACCTCCCCGCGCAGCAGGAACTTTGCCAGTGCCGCCGATCCGACGAAGCCGAACAGGGCGATCAGCAGGGCAACGTCGAAATACAGTCCTTCCTCGAAGCGCAGACCCAGCACCAGAAGGATCAACATGCCGTTGATGTAGATGGTATCCAGGGCGAGTACCCGGTCCTCGGGGGTGGGGCCGCGCACCAGGCGCAGGGCGGCGCACAGCAGGCCCAGTGAAAAACACAGCAGTGCGAAAGTGCCGGCCCAGTTCAGCAAGAGTGTCATTCGAAGATCTCCATCAAGGGGGCTTCGTAGCGATTCTGGATCGTGCGGATCCAGGCCTCACGGTCCCGCAGATCGAGGACATGCAGGGTCAGGACATGAGTCTGTTCATCCAGGCCCGACCATACCGTGCCCGGGGTATAGGTGATGATGCAGGCCAGGGCGGCCAGGCCATGCGGGTCGTGCATGCGCAGCGGGATGTCGAGAAAGCCGGGGGTGGCGTGCGCCCGGTCGCCCAGAAGGATGCGCCGGCCGACCGCAATGTTCGAGTGCGCGATGTCCGCCGCGACATGCCAGATCAGGCGCACCGCGGTCCAGGGGTGGGACAGGCTTGCGCGCACGGGCCGCAGGCTCGGCGCGAGCAGGCTCAGGATCAGGGCGATCGCCGCGCCGAGGACCAGATTGCCTGCCGACAGGCTGTCGTTGAGCAGCAGCCACAGCGCCAGTAGCAGGCACGGCAATGGCAGAAATCGCAGGAACGCCCTCATGGCATGTCCCCGCCATTGGCCTGGGGCACCTGTGGCCGCAGGGGATCCTGCCGCAGCACCGCCTGGATGTAATGCCGGGGCTGGTCGAGATAGTGCGCCGTATCCTCGAGGTAGGCCATGGCGGGACCTGCTTTCCAGGTCAGGCCGATGCAGGCCAGCAGCAGTACGCAGATCGGCACCGCCTCATTCAGGCGCAGGTGGGGCACACGGATGTCCTCGGGGATCCAGAACAGACGAACCCCGGTGCGGCTGAGCGCGATCAGGCAGGAAATGCCCGAACCGAGCATGGCGCCCACCAGCAGCCAGACGTTGAAGGTGGGTGCGCCGAATTCAGCCGTGCGCAGCGCGGCCGACAGTAGCGAGAATTTGGCGACGAAACCCGACAGGGGTGGCAGCCCGATGATGAGCAGGGCGCAGGCGATGAAGCTCAGCCCCAGGAAAGCCATGGCCGCCGGCAGCGGGACCCCGACGATGTCCTCGGACAGGTTCGCCTGATCGGGATCGTCGAGCTCGAACGCCTCCAGGCTGATCGCCAGCAGGTCCGAGCCGAACGGTTGCGTGCGCGCCACCAGTTCGAGCAGCAGGAACAGGGTGCCCAGCGCCAGTACCGAGCTGACCAGATAGTACAGGGCGGGACCTGTGAGTGTGACGCCCGGCATGCCCAGCGCGGCGAACAGCGTGCCAGATGAGACGATGATGGCGTAGGCGGCGATGCGCTCCGGCTGGGTGCTGGCGAGCATCCCGAGCGAACCGAATGCCAGAGTGGCGATGCCGGCGGGAAACATCCAGGCGCCGCCGAACGCGGCCGGCGCGCCGGCAGGGAGCAACAGCGAGCCGATGCGCAACAGGGCATAGATGCCGACCTTGGTCATGATGGCGAACAGGGCGGCTACGGGCGCGCAGGCCTGGGTATAGGCGCCGGGCAGCCAGAAGTTCAGCGGCCAGGCGGCGGCCTTGATCAGGAAGGCGATGCCCAGCATGGCGGCTGCCGCATCGAACAGGCTGCGGTCGGTCGCCGGCAGTGTCTGGACCCGCAGGGCCAGGTCGGCCATGTTCAGGGTGCCGGTCAAACCGTAGATCATGGCCAGCGCGATCAGCAGCAGGAACGACGCGATCAGATTGATCCCGATATAGTGCAGGCTGGCGCTGACCCGTTGCTTGCCCGAACCGTGCAGCATCAGCCCATAGGAGGCGGTCAGCAGGATCTCGAAGCAGACGAACAGGTTGAACAGATCGCCCGCGAGAAATGCGCCGTTCAGGCCCATCAGCAGGAGCTGGAACAGCGGGTGGAAGTGGGCGCCCGCGCGGTCCCAGCGCGCCGTGGCGTAAATCCAGCAGCATGTGCCCAGCAGGATGGTGAGGGCCAGCATCAGGGCCGAGAGGCGATCCACGACGACGACGATGCCGAAGGGGGCGGGCCAGTCGCCGACCAGATAGACGCCCACGCCGCCGGGCCAGGGGCCGTTTGTCGCGCCGCTGGTGGCCACGAGCAGTTGCGCCGCGACCACCGCTTGCAGGATCAGGGCGATTGCCGAGATTGCCAGGCGCGCGCCGCGCTGGCTGTCGCGCACGAGCAGCATGAGGGCGGCGGCCAGCAGTGGGATCAGGACCGGCAGAACCGGCAGATGGTGGTTCCAGCTCACCGGCCGTACTCCTCACCATCGACGTGGTCGGTATCGTTCAGGCCCCGGGAGGCGAGCAGTACGACCAGGAACAGCGCCGTGGTGGCGAAGCCGATGACGATTGCCGTCAGCACCAGAGCCTGGGGCAGCGGGTCGGCATAGTGGCTGGGATCGGCTGCCCATTGCGTGTCGATGACGGGCGGCGCGTCCAGGCGGATGCGGCCCATCGAGAAGATGAACAGGTTGACCGCGTACGACATCAGGGCGAGCCCCATGATGAACTGGAAAGTGCGCGGGCGCAGCAGCAGCCAGATGCCGGAACCTGCCAGGACACCGATGGCGCAGGCCAATATCCATTCCATATCAGGTCGCCTCCGGTGGCGTCGGGATGTTTTCGGGGGGGAGCTTGCGGTAGAAGCGCAGCGATTGGTGGGCGAGGGCGATGATGATCAGCACGGTGGCGCCCACCACCAGCATGTAGACGCCGAGGTCGAACAGCAGGACGCTGGACAGGTGCAGGACGCCCACGACCGGCAGAACCAGATCGATGCTGTAGGACGACAGCAGGAGCTGGCCGGCCCACCAGACGCTCATGGCGGCCAGGCCGGCAACCAGCAGGCCCAGGCCGATCCAGGCCTGAGGCCGGATGAGGGGACGCGCCTCGACCCACAGCACGCCGCCCACCATGTATTGCAGAATGATTCCCGTGGCCATGATCAGGCCGCCGACGAATCCGCCGCCGGGCAGGTTGTGGCCGCGCAGCAGGAAGTACAGGGAAATCAGTGTGGTCACCGGCAGCAGCAGCCGCACCAGGACGGCCGGCATGCGCATCAGGCCATCAGGCAGCGGCGCCTGGATGTCGGGCTCGATGAAGGTCGCCGCCATGTCGGCCGCCGTGCTGCGCTGCCGCAGGGGTGCGGCGATGGTTTCGGCCGGCGGCCGGAAGCGGCGCAGCAGCGCGTAGACGCTGAGTGCCACGATTCCCACCACAGTGATCTCGCCGAAGGTGTCGAAGCCGCGGAAGTCCACCAGGATCACATTGACGACGTTGGCGCCGCCGCCCAGGGGCAGGGCCTGTTCGATGTAGAAGCCCGATACTCCCTTGGGGGCCGGCCGGGTCATCATCACATAGGCCAGCAGCGCGAGCCCGGCTCCGCCAAGGATGGCGATCCCCAGGTCGCGCAGGCGGCGGATGGCGGTCAGCCGCGGGGTCGGGCCGGGGAATTCCTCGATACGCGGCGGCAGCCAGCGCAGGCCCAGCAGGATCAGCACCGTCGTCACGACCTCGACGGCGAGCTGGGTCAGGGCGAGGTCGGGCGCCGACAGCCAGGCGTAGGTGATGCTGGTCACCAGGCCCGCCGCGCCGGCCAGCATGAGCGAACCCGCGCGATGATATTTGGCCTGGTGGGCCGCGCCCAGCGCGCAGGCGCCGCCCGCCACCCACATCAGGGCGAAAGCGGCCTGGGGCGGTGTGCTCAGCGATGTGTGCCACCAGCCGCCCGGCCATAGCGGCAGCGTGGCCACGCCCAGTGTCGAGATCACGAGCAGCAGCACTTGGGGCTGCAGGCGCGTGGTCTGGAAGATGCCGAGCAGGCGTGCGGACCAGTCGTCGATCGCCTCGAGCAGGGCCTCGAAGGAGTGCCGGCCATCGAGGCGGTAGATCAGCGGCGCGCGGCCGGGATGACGGCGGTCGCGGCCGCGCAGGAGGATGTGCAGCAGGATGCCGCCGACCATGGCGATCAGGCTCATCAGCAGGGGCAGGTTCAGGCCGTGCCACATGTGCAGGTTGTAGGCCGGCAAGTGGGTGCCCAGCAGGGCGCGCATGGCCATGCCCAGGATCAGGCCGAGGGTTTCGCCAGGCAGGACTCCGACGATCAGGCAGATCAGCGTCAGCAGCATGCAGGGAATCAACATGCGCAGCGGCGGTTCGTGCGGTGTGCGCGGCAGATCCTGAGCGGGCGGGCCGAAAAAGACCTGCAGGATGAAACGCAGCGAGTAGGCCACGCTGAAAGCGCTCGCCACCACGGCCACGGTCGGCAGCCCCCAGCGGCTCGCCCAATGTCCGGTGACGAACACGGTTTCCGCGAAGAACATTTCCTTTGAGATGAAGCCGTTGAGCAGCGGCACGCCTGCCATGGCGGCGGCCGACACCATGGCCAGTGTCGCGGTCAGCGGCATGAGCGTGCGCAGGCCCGAGAGCCGCGTCAGGTCGCGCGTGCCGCTTTCATGGTCGACGATGCCTGCCGCCATGAACAGTGATGCCTTGAAAGTGGCATGGTTGATCATGTGGAAGATCGCCGCCACCAGTGCCAGGGGGCTGCTCATGCCCAGCAGCAGCGTGATCAGGCCCAGGTGGCTGATCGTCGAATAGGCCAGCACCCCCTTCATGTCTTTTTGAAATGTTGCCGCGTATGCTCCCAGCAGCAGTGAACACAGGCCGGCGCCGCCGATGGTCCATGTCCACCAGTCGGTGCCCGCGAAGATGGGCCAGAAGCGCGCCAGCAGGAACACGCCCGCCTTGACCATGGTGGCCGAGTGCAGGTAGGCCGAGACGGGCGTCGGGGCCGCCATCGCGTTGGGCAGCCAGAAGTGGAAGGGGAATTGCGCGCTCTTGGTCAGGGTCCCCAGGGCAAGCAGAATCAACAGGATGGGATACCAGCGGTGTTCGCGGATCATGCTGGCCGAGGCCAGGACATCGTCAAGATCGTAGCTGCCGACGATGTGGCCGATGATGAGCATGCTCGCCAGCAGGCAAAAGCCGCCGGCTCCGGTCACCAGCAGGGCCATGCGCGCGCCGCGCCGGGCATCCATGCGATGGTGCCAGTAGCCGATGAGCATGAAGGACGACAGGCTGGTGAGTTCCCAGAACACCAGGAGCTGGATCAGGTTGCCCGAGAGCACGACGCCGAGCATCGCGCCCATGAAGCTCAGCAGGAAAGTAAAAAAACGGGGTGCAGGATCCTGGTCGGATAGGTAATAATGTGCGTACAGGGCGATCAGGGCGCCCATTGCGGTGATAATGACGGCGAACAACCAAGCATAACCGTCGATACGCAATGTGATGTCCACCCCCTGAGTGGGAATCCAGGGAATCCGGATCTTGACCATGTCGAGGGCGAGCACCTCTGGTGTGAGTGCCAGTATCATCCCCAGGCAGGCCAGCGCGCAGAGCCCCGCAAGCCAAGCCCCGCTGCGCCGAGCGGACGTGGGCAGCAATGCCGCGCACAGACTGCAGGCGAATGGCAGGATCAGGATAAGCGTCAGGAGCATGGGGGGATGCTGCGAAATCGGTACAAGAGTGCTTATGATACGTGATGTTCAAGGGTTGATTCGTATCAAGGCTGTTCCCGGGTACAAGGCTGACAATTCACGTTTGGCCTTTCGGACCCGACAGGCATACTCTATCTGATCGCGTTCAGGAGCCAAGCATCATCATGAGCAGTACACAGACCGGTCATGTCCGGGATATGATTTCGTTTCCGGATATCGAGATATCCGAGGCGCTGATTCGCCGTTTCGATCGTTCGGGGCCGCGCTATACCTCGTATCCCACCGCCGACCGCTTTCAATCCGGCTACAGCGGGCAATCCTACCTGGATCACCTCGCGCGGCGGGCCGCGGCCGAGGCCGCGCCGCCGTTGTCCGTCTACGTCCACCTGCCGTTCTGCGAGTCGTTGTGCTATTTTTGCGCCTGTAACAAAATCATCACTCAGGATCACGGCCGGTCGGCCGAGTACCTGGGCTACCTTTATCGTGAGTTCGAGCTCCTCAGTCCGCATCTGGGACGCCATCGCCAGGCCATTCAGCTACATCTGGGCGGGGGGACGCCGACGTTTCTCAGCGACGCCGAGCTTGCCGAGCTGATGGTCCAGTTGCGCCGCCATTTCGAGTTCACGGCCGATGCCGAGCTGGGCGTCGAGATCGATCCGCGCACCGTCAGCGCGCGGTCGCTGGCGATGCTGGCCGGCCTGGGGTTCAACCGCTGCAGTTTCGGGGTGCAGGATTTCGATCCCGAGGTTCAGGAGGCCGTCCACCGCGTGCAGCCCTACGAGATGGTGCGCACCGCGATCGAGGCCAGCCGCGAAAATGGTTTCGAGTCGGTCAATGCCGATCTGATCTATGGGTTGCCAAAACAGACCCTCGAGAGCTTCGGTCATACGCTCGATCAGTTGATCGAGCTGTCCCCTGATCGGATCGCCCTGTATAACTATGCGCACCTGCCCAGCCGCTTCAAGGCCCAGCGCCTGATCCGCGCCGAGGATCTGCCCTCGGCCGAGACGCGCCTGCAAATCTTTTTGATGTCGATGCGCCGCCTGCTCGAGGCGGGCTATGTTTATATCGGGCTGGATCATTTCGCCAAGCCCGACGACGAGCTCAACCGGGCGCGCCTCGACCATAGCCTGCATCGCAATTTCCAGGGTTATACGACGCGCGCCGAGTGCGATCTGGTGGGCTTCGGTGTGTCGGCCATCGGCAAGGTGGGCGACGCCTATGTCCAGAACCAGCATTCCCTGAATGCCTATTGTCAGGCCGTTGCCGAGGACCATCTGCCGACCGATCGGGGTTTCGATCTGACGCCCGACGATGTCATCCGGCGCGAAATCATCATGACGATCATGTGCAGCATGCCGCTGGATTTCAGCGCGTTCGAGGATCGTTGCGGGCAACCATTCAGCGTGGCTTTCCAGGACGAGCTCGCGCGTCTCGCGCCCTATGCAGAGGCGGGCCTGATCGAGATCGGCAAGGAAAGCCTGCGCGTGTTGCCGCAGGGGCGCCTGTTCGTGCGCGCGGTGGCGATGGTGTTCGACCGCTACATTGGCCGGCCGACGGTCTCGACGTATTCCAAACTGATCTGATGTATTCTATTTTCCGCCGGACTTATTCAGATGGTCCCCGGTCGTTGGATATCCGGCGGGTTGGCGTGCGGAGCAGAAAGATCGTGACGCTGATGCCGGGAATCAGCAGCAGCCAGCGCGCCCAGGGGATGGGCATGACCCATGCCGACAGCGCCAGGGAAGGCCACATCAGCGCCAGCGCGATCAGCTTGGAGCGCAGGGGAATGCCGTGGCCGGCTTGAAAGTCGCGGATATAAGGACCCAGGATACGGTGTGAGAGCAGCCAATGGTGCATGCGCGGCGAGCCACGCACGTAGCAGAAGGTTGCCAGCAGTAGGAATGGCGTGGTGGGCAGCAGGGGCAGAAAGATCCCCAGCACCCCCAGGCCCAGGGAAGTAGTGCCCAGGATGTTGAACAGGACACGGATCATTTCGGTATAGGAGGTTCGGCTGGATATGACAACTCGTATGGATTCTAGCAGTGGACGGCGGCGTGGCGCGCGCATTCAGGATTATTTGGCTCAGATTCCGCTGTTCAATGAGCTGCCGCCCGTCGAACTCGAACCGATTGCCGCTGGCACCACCGAGTTGCACGTGGCGCGCGGCGACATCATTTTCCGGCGCGGCGAACCCTGTCTGGGTCTGCACTTCGTGATCTATGGTCAGGTCAAGCTCATGTTCGTGTCCCAGGCCGGCGATGAAAAGGTCGTGCGCCTGATCGGACCCAACGATAGTTTCGGCGAGGCCCTGATGTTCATGGGCAAGGATTACATCGTCACGGCCCAGGCGCTCACCGATACGCTGCTGCTGCATGTCGGGCGCGAGGTCCTGTTCGAGGAAATCGAGCGGCGGCCCACCATGGCCTACAAGCTGCTTGCCGGCCTGAGCATCCGCCTGCACAGTCTCATGGGGGATGTCGAGGCGTATTCGCTGCGCACGGGGGCGCAGCGCATGATCGGCTACCTGCTCAAGGGGCAGGTGGGCGGCGAGGGTGTGCCGTTTCGCCTTGAAACCAGCAAGGCGGTGATCGCCTCGCGCCTCAATCTCACGCCCGAGCACTTTTCACGTATTCTGCGTGAGCTCAGTGAAAAGGGCCTGATCCGGGTCCGTGGCCGGGAAATCACGATCCTCGACATGGAGGCCCTGGCCCACTACGAAGGGTAGGGTGGAGGGCTCACGTGCAGTGGGCCCTTCGCGTCATGCTTCACGGTTTCTGTGGGTTGCGGGCGGCCAGCGGCAGCGCCGCCATCGCCTGCAAGGTCTGCCGATAAGTCATCAGGGCCAGACCCATGTTCAGGGCGAGCCAGGCCGCCGAGGCGGTGAGCAGCGCCCCGGCCGCCCAGGCACAGCCCGGCAGGCCCAGGCCCGCACCCAGCCCGGCCGCTACCGCCAGAGCATGGACGATGAGCTGGCCGTATGCGCGGCTCTCGGGGATATAGGCCGCCATTTTGGGCATGACCCGGAGATAGACGCGCGCCTGCGCGGGATGATCGCTTGGAATCACCATGCGGTCCTGCGCGTGCTTCCACAATAGAAAGGGCACGATCTTGTAGAGCATACCGTTGACCGCCGACCACAGGACGCCCATGATGATACAGACGCCCAGGGCCAGCGCCGCCCGCGCGTCGGCGCCATTCGTCATCCATAGCCAGAGCGGTGCGCAGGCCAGGATGCACAGCATGGCGAGGCGCCAGAACCAGGTGGTGGGTTCGGCCTGCGGACGCTTGCGGGTATGGAGCAGGTGCCAGGTGGTCAGGGCATGGACCACGTAGGCGGCCAGCAGCAGGCATTCGACCGTCTCGCCGATCAAGGGCGGTGTGTCGCGGGTGGCATGCAGCGCGGACCAGGCCAGCAGCATGCCCGGGATCAGCAGGGGCAGCCAGCGGGTCAGGGGTTTGGGGTAGATCTCGGTCACCTGAAAGACCGGGATGATCTGAAAGGACATGCCGATCAACAGCAGCCCCGCCCAGCCGGCCAGCCCCCAGAGCACATGCCAGTCGACCAGCCCCGGCAGGCCGCGCCCATGGGCCAGGGCGCCGGCCAGTAGCAGGCCCATGACGACCGTCAGGGCCAGACTCCCGAGGGCCATGCGCACCGGGACGAGGATCTCGCGGGCGCCCTTGTAGACCTGGCGCCGGTGGCGCCACAGGGCGAGGCTGGCCGCGCCGATGAATCCGGCCAGGCCGATACCCAGCAGATTCGCACCCGTCAGGAGCGCCCAGGGACGCATCGACAGAAACCCCCAGGAGAGGCAGAGAGTGCCTGAGGTCAGCAGCAGATGGACGCTGGCCGAGATGCGCGTGGCCCGGTGAAAGGGGACGTTGCAGGCCACGGGCAGGATCTGCATCATGGCGCCCAGCATGGCGCTGCCCAATATGCCGAGTGTGAACAGGTGCGTCAGGGCCAGTGTGGCCGGCGCCCAGCGCGAGGTAAAGGCCTGGGGGCCGGCCCACAGGATCAGCAGCCCGGCCAGCAATGCAAAGATCGGAACATTCAGGAAGAAAGGCAACGGCACCCGCAGTGCCGGCGTCTTGTCGAAATCCAGGGCGCGCTGCATGGGTCAGTGCCCGCCGGTGCCGTCGGGAGCGTCGCGCCAGATCGTCACGAGGTAGTGGGTCTGCTCGAAGGTGGTCTGGTGAGAGTAGCCGTCGCGTTCCAGCATCTGGTACAGGGGGAAAGGCTCGCGGTCGATGGCCATGCGCAGGCGCTGGCCGGGGGCCAGGATGGATAGGGCTTCGAGGCAGTGTTCCAGCGGCTCTGGCGGGGCCATGCCGCGCACGTTCAATAGAATATCAGCGGGGGGGGGCATATTGCATGTCCTGTCGATGGGGTCGCGCGAACCCTCGCGCATACCTTACACGATTGCGGGGCCGCGGGCATACAAGACCCTGTGCCTTGTCGTGATGCTATCCGTCATCTGGCGGATAGTGCTGCATTCTTGATTAAGATTAAGGAGGGCCATCTACAATCGGTGCATAGTGCTGTTGTTGTCAATGCGAGGCCCGTGGCCGTCCCGCGTGGTCTGTTCGCCGGGGCCTCCTGTTTCTTTGATGGTTGCTTCATGCCCCCACTCCCTTCTTCGTCCCAGCCGGGCGTCGTGCATCATCGCGACGTTTCCAGCTTCGAACTCGTTTGTCCCGCCGGCAGCCTGCCGGCTCTCAAGGCCGCCGTCGATCACGGCGCCGATTGCGTCTACCTGGGCTTTCGGGATGCCACCAACGCCCGTAATTTCGCGGGCCTGAATTTCGACGCGGCCGCGATCGCCGAGGGCATTCGCTATGCCCACGGCCGTGGCCGCAAGGTTTTTCTGGCCCTGAATACTTATCCCCAGCCGGATGCCTGGCGGCTGTGGCGCGACGCCGTCGACCGGGCCGCCGGTTCCGGCGTCGATGCGATCATCATGGCCGATCCGGGCCTGATGGCCTATGCCCACGAGCGCTACCCGGATCTGCGCCTGCATTTGTCGGTCCAGGGCTCGGCCACCAATTACGAGGCGATCAATTTCTATCACCGGCATTTCGGAGTGGCGCGCGCCGTGTTGCCGCGCGTGCTGTCGGTCGTCCAGGTCGAGCAGGTGGCCGAGAACACCCCGGTCGAAATCGAGGTGTTCGGTTTCGGCAGCCTGTGCGTCATGGTCGAGGGCCGCTGCGCCCTTTCGTCCTATGCGACCGGGGAATCGCCCAATACGCACGGCGTGTGCTCGCCGGCGCGTCATGTCCGTTGGCAGCAGACCGAGCAGGGGCTGGATTCGCGCCTGAACGGGGTGCTGATCGACCGCTACGGCGAGGGCGAGAACGCGGGCTATCCGACGCTGTGCAAGGGCCGCTTCGATGTGGCCGGCGAAAATTACTACGCCCTCGAGGAGCCCACCAGCCTGAATACGCTCGAACTCCTGCCCCGGCTCATGGCGATGGGGGTGCGGGCGATCAAGATCGAAGGCCGCCAGCGCAGTCCCGCCTACGTGGCGCAGGTCACGCGGGTTTGGCGCGAGGCCATCGACCAGGCGCGCGCGAGCGCGGCGCGCTATTCGGTCAAGCCTGCCTGGATGGCCGAATTGAACAAGGTGGCCGAGGGCCAGCAGCATACGCTGGGCGCCTACAACCGGCCCTGGAAATGAGGCGCGACGGATATCACTGTCCCGCCAGAGGTTGAATCATATGAAAATCGCTTTAGGACCCCTGCAATACTATTGGCCGCGCGTCACCACGCTGCAGTTCTATGAATCCGTGCGTGAATGGCCGGTCGATATCGTCTATCTGGGGGAAACCGTGTGTTCGCGGCGCCATGAGCTGCGCCTGCCCGACTGGATCGAGGTGGCCGACATGCTGGCCGAGGCCGGCAAGGATGTGGTGCTGTCCACCCAGGTCCTGCTGGAATCCGGCGTCGATCTGAATACGCTGCGCAAGATCGCCGACAATGGGCGCCATGCCGTCGAGGCCAACGACATGGGCGCGGTGCGCCTGATGGAGGGCCGCCCCTTCATCGCTGGCCCCTTTCTGAATATCTACAATACGCCCACGCTCGAGGTCATCGCCGGGCTGGGCGCGACGCGCTGGACGATGCCTCTCGAAATGGGGCGCCAGGGTCTGGCGCAGTTGCAGCAGGGCCGCCTGGCCGGATTGCAGACCGAGGTCTTTGCCTACGGCCGGATGCCCCTGGCATTCTCGGCGCGCTGCTTCACCGCGCGCAATCGCAATTTCCCCAAGGACAATTGCCAGTATGTCTGTATGGACCATCCCGACGGCCTGCTGCTCGAAACCAAGGAATCCCAGGCGTTCCTGACCATCAACGGCATCCAGACCCAGTCGGCCCTGGTTTACACTCTGATTCACGAGCTGGACGAATTGCGGGATCTGGGCGTGGATGTGCTGCGCCTGAGCCCCCAGTCGCAGGGCATGGACCAGGTGGTCGCGGCATTCCGGGATGTGCTGGATGGCCGCCTGGACAAGGCCCAGGCGCATGCGCGTCTGGTCCCGCTCATGCCCGCCGGGCCGTGCAACGGCTACTGGCACGAGCGCCCCGGGCTGGACATGGTGCTGCCGCAGGCGGCGACCGCCTGACATCATCATCGAGGAACATCATGCAGAATGCACAGACCCCCGTTTATCGAATTCCCGCGCCGGTCGCGCGCGTCCTGGGGCACTTGCCCCGCCTGCCGGGCTCGATGCTGTTCGTCGCCGGCCTGAACCTGGCATTGGCGCGCCATTTGCACCCCGACACCCTGCACATGCTCGAGGGCCGCGCGTTGCGGATCCACGTGGCCGACGCCAACCTGCGTTTCGACTACACCTGGCGCGACGGGGCGTTCCGGGCCGCCCGCCACGACGGCATCGAGCCGGATCTGACGATCCGCGCCAATGCCTGGGATTTCCATCAACTGATCCAGCGGCGCGAGGACCCGGACACGCTGTTCTTCAGCCGCCGCCTGGTGATGGAGGGCGATACCGAACTCGGCCTCATGGTCAAGAACACCCTGGACGCCATCGACATGGCGGTGTTCCACCCGCGCGCCATGCTGCGCGATGCACTGGCGGCCTTGCTGCCCAAGGGCGCGGGCGCCGCCGCCCGCTCCGCTAACCCCGACGCAGCTCGAATCGCGGAAACAGCGCCGCCAGCGCGTCGGTGACGGCGCGGCCGGGATAGTCGGCCAGACCGCGTCCGGCGGCATTCAGGGCCGCGTCGGCGCAGCCTTGGGGGCGAAAGACCTGGACGGCGTAGTGCCGTACGCCGAGGCTGGCCAGTTCGCGGCCCAGGGCCAGCAGTTCGTCCGCGCCGATCAGATCGGGATGCGCCGTGCTGCGGCATTCGAAGTCCACATCGCTTTGCAGCAACAGGCGCAGGCTGTCGCGCGCCGGTTGGCCGCTGCCGGTCACGCCGGTGATGCGCGCGTAATCCTCGAATCCCGCCTTGATGTCCAGTCCCACCCAGTCCACGTCCGGCAGGACCTGCGCCAGACGGCGCGGGTGCGTGCCGCCCGTGTGCAGGCCGATGCGGTAGCCCAGCGCGCGCGCCTGGCCGATGGCCGGGCCGAGGCCCGGGTCCATGGTGGGCTCGCCGCCGCTGAATACCACGCCGTCGATCAGGCCGACGCGGCGCGCCAGGAATGCCAGGACGTCGTCCCAGTCCAGGGGGCTGCCGGCGGTGCGCGGCTGCAGATGGGGATTGTGGCAGTACCCGCAGCGCCAGGGGCATCCCTGGACGAATATCACGGCGGACAATAAGCCGGGAAAGTCCGTGGCGGTAAAGGGCGCGAGCCCGCCGACCTTGAGGCGGGCGGGGCCGCGCCCCGGCGCGATACGGACGACCGTGGCGGATGCCATGCGGGCCGGCGTGGACGGGGGGGCGGTGAACGTCATGTCCTGGGTATTGAAAAAAGGCGGCTGGTGATCCGGATGCGGATGCGCGGACCAGCCTGGCTGGACATGCGTGTCCTGTGGGCTATGCCAATCAATCGGGCGGGAGATCAGGCCGCGCGTTGCGCCTGCTCGGCGGGATGCTCGACAAAGTAGCGCCGTTCGTGGAACTCGCCCTTTTTCCCGATGTTGAACGAGGACATGGGGCGGTGATAGCCCATGACGCGGGTCCAGATTTCGCAGGGTTGGCGTTCGTCGTCGCGCAGGGCGATGGCTTGAGTCATGGTGAATGCTCCTTGAGTCGTGGGTTGGTGGGCCGAAGCCCGGGTCAGGCGGGGACGCCCATGTCCGTGGCGATGGCTGCGCCACGGGTTTCCTGGCGCTTGCGGGCGATCAGTTCGTCGTCGCAATGCGGGCAGAATTCGTGTTTGCCCGGCAGGTAGCCATGCCGCGGGCAGATCGAGAATGTCGGCGTGACGGTGATGTAAGGCAGCGAGAATCGGCTGAGTGCGCGCCGCACCAGCGTGCGGCAGGCCTCGGCCGAGGACAGCGGCTCGGTCATGTACAGGTGCAGCACCGTGCCGCCGGTGTATTTGCGCTGCAGTTCGTCCTGGCGTTCGAGGGCCTCGAAAGGGTCGTCGGTGAAGCCCACTGGCAGCTGCGAGGAGTTGGTGTAGTAGGGCATGTCGGCGGTGCCGGCCTGCAGAATGCCGGGGTGGCGCTTGCGGTCTTCTTTGGCAAAGCGGTAGGTGGTGCCCTCGGCGGGCGTCGCCTCGAGGTTGTACATGTGGCCGGTCTGCTCCTGGAACTCGACCATGCGCGCGCGCACGTGGTCGAGCAGGCGCACGGCGAAGGCATGGCCCCAGGCCGAGGTCAGGTCGTGCGCGTCGGCGCTGAAGTTGCGGATCATCTCGTTGATGCCATTGACCCCGAGGGTCGAGAAATGATTGCGCAAAGTGCCCAGGTAGCGCCGCGTATAGGGAAACAGGCCGTTGTCGATGTGGCGCTGGATGATCTGGCGCTTGATCTCGAGGCTGTCGCGCCCCAGGGCCAGCAACTCGTCCAGGCGCGCGTAGAGTCCCGCTTCGTCACCCCGGTACAGATAGCCCAGGCGCGCGCAATTGATGGTGACCACCCCCAGCGAGCCGGTCTGCTCGGCCGAACCGAACAGGCCATTGCCGCGCTTGAGCAGCTCGCGCAGGTCGAGCTGCAGGCGGCAGCACATCGAGCGGATCATGTTGGGCTTGAGTTCCGAGTTGATGAAGTTCTGGAAATACGGCAGGCCGTAGCGGGCCGTCATTTCGAAC
>JBEBRQ010000033.1:0-31801 GCA_040394755.1 Castellaniella defragrans
CGCCGTGGTAGCCGCGCTCGCGGCCGATCAGGCGGGTGCGCTGGCCTTCGCCGCGCGCCCGGTGGTAGGCCAGGGCGATCTTGAGGGCGGTGTCCACGGACTCGGAACCCGAGTTGGTGAAGAAAATACGGTCCAGCCCCGCGGGCATCAGGGCGGCGACCTCGGTGGCCGCCCGGAAGGAATCCTCGTGACCGATCTGGAAGCTGGGCGCGTAGTCCAGTTCGACCGACTGGCGGGCCAGGGCGTCGATGATGGGCTGGCGGGCGTGGCCCGCATTCACGCACCACAGGCCGGCGGTGCCATCGAGAATCTGGCGGCCGTCCGCCGCCGTGTAATGCATGTCCTTGGCGGCGGTCAGCATCCGGGGATGAGCCTTGAACTGGCGGTTGGCGGTAAAGGGCATCCACAGATTGGAAAGATCCGTGGCGCGGGAGGTGTCGGAACGCATGGGGCGGCCTCGTAATGGAAAAAGACAGAGACGGAAAACAATGGATTCATTCTGTGCCGCCCCTTGGGTGAAATACATATACAGTGCTAGGATGGCTGGATAGCTGTATTGATATCTGCAACATAACTGTATTGATTGCTGGGCGGACCCCGGGGCGGCCGGATCTGCCCGGAGGAGGCGGGATGAGATTGTTCGAGCCCGATCGTGACCGCAAGCACGCGCCCTCGCTGGTCGATCAGGCGGCCGGCGCGCTCGAGCGGGCCATCCACGAGCGCGCGTTGCGACCCGGCATGACGGTGCCGTCGGTGCGGCAGTTCGCTCGCGACCACGGCTTGAGCACGTTCACCGTGATGGCGGCCTATAACCGTCTGGTGGCGCAGGGCCTGCTGCAATCGCGTCCGGGCGCCAATTTCCGTGTTGCGCGCCAGCGACAGGCGGCGCCCGCGCCGGTGCCGGCCTGGGTTGCGCCCCGGATCGGCCCGTCCTGGCTGCTGTCGGACGTGTTCGCCGACCATTCGATTTCGATCAAGGCGGGCTGCGGCTGGCTGCCGCCGGATTGGCATAACGAGGCCGGCCTGCAACATGCCCTGCGCCAGCTCGGGCGCGTTCCGGTGAGCCAGATGGCCTCCTATGGGCATCCGCTGGGCTATCACCCTTTGCGTGAGCACATCGTCCATCGCCTGGGCGAGCACGGGCTGGAGACCGATGCGAGCCAGATCCTGCTGACGCACGGGGCGACGCAGGCCCTGGACATCGTCGTGCGCACGCTGCTGCGGCCGGGCGACCATGTGGCGGTCGAAACCCCTTGCTACGCCAATCTGCTGCAGATCCTCGCCCTGAGCGGAATCGTGGCGCACGGCGTGCCGCGCACCCGCGAAGGCATCTGCGAGCAGACGCTCGAACAGCTGGTGCGCGAGCATCCGATCCGGGCGCTGTTCGTCACCACGGTGCTGCAGAATCCGACCGGCGCGACCTTCACGATGGCGGGCGCCTTCCGGCTGCTGCAACTGGCCGAGCGCCACGCCTTCCTGGTGGTCGAGGACGATGTGTCGCGCGAGCTCCTGCTCGAACCCGCTCCCCTGCTGGCGGCGCTGGGCGGCACGGGGCGGGTGGTGTATATCTCGGGTTTCTCCAAGAGCGTCATGCCGTCGATGCGGGTGGGCTATCTGTTGTGTTCCGAGGAACTGCTGAGCCAGTGCGCGCGCACCAAAATGTCCCTGGGCCTCACCTCGGCCGAGATGATGGAGCGCGCGGTCTATCATGTGCTGCGCGACGGCCGCCACGGCACCTATATGCGCGGCGTGCGCGAACGCCTGCGCCAGGCGCACGACCAGGTCTGCGAGGCCATGACCCAGAACGATTTCGAGATCTTCAATGAGCCTGGGGCCGGCCTGTTCCTGTGGGCCAGATCCCGCCGGCCCCTATCCGGCGGGGAGGGCGCGATCGGACTGGCCGCCCGCGCCCTGGAGGCCGGCATCTGGCTGGCGCCAGGGGCCTATTTCGATCCGCAAGGGCGCGACGAGGGCTGGTTCCGTTTCAACGTGGCGTATTCCGGGCATCCGCGCCTGTGGCGCTTTTTCAGGGACGCGGCGCGGACGCCGGCGTCCCGGCGGAAGGCGTCTTAAATCCTGCGATAGGTGACGAAATCATAAGCCAGCCCATTTTCGGGCGGCTGGGTCAGGCGCTCGGTCTCGCGCCATTGCCCGGCGGGCAGTTCGGGGAACCAGGTGTCGCCCTCGATTTTGGCGTGGACTTCGGTGGCCACGATTTCGTCGGCCAGGGGCAGGGCGAGGCGAAAGACCTGTTCGCCGCCGATGATGCAGGCCACCGGCGCATCCGCGCAGGCGGCCAGGGCGGCTTCGAGTGTCGGCATGACCTCGGCGCCCGGCGCCGGGCACGCGGGCGCGCGGCTGAGCACCAGATTCCTGCGGCCCGGCAGCGGCCGCCCGAGCGAGGCCCAGGTCTTGCGTCCCATGATGACGGGGTGTCCGAACGTGTTGCGCTTGAAGTGCGCGAGGTCGGCGGGCAGGCGCCAGGGCAGCGCGCCGTCGCGTCCGATGACGCGGTTGTCGGCATAGGCGACGACCATTCGGATGAGGCGGGGGGGCATGGGGGTCCTTGAGAGCGGGCGATGGCCGCAGTGTAAACCAGTGTTCCGCCTGGATGCCGGGGCCTGCCCCGGCGGCGGTTCAATCCAGCGGGCGTATCGCCTGATCGGCGCAGCCGGCCAGCAGGTCTTCGAGCCGGCCCTGCGCCAGCCTCAGGCCGGGCGCCAGATCGGCGAGCGGGCGCAGCACGAAGGCGCGCGTGTGCATCCGGGGGTGCGGGATGGTGAGGTCGGGTTCATCGATTTGCTGGTCGCCGTACAGCAGCAGGTCCAGGTCCAGCGTGCGCGGCGCGTTGCGGTAGGGGCGCGCGCGGCCGTTTTCCTGTTCGATGGTTTGCAGCAGGGTCAGCACGGCGCGGGGCGCGAGCGTCGTGCGCGCCCGCGCCACGGCGTTGATGTAGTCAGGGCCGTGGGAATCGATGGGAGCGCTGCGGTACAGGGGCGAGAGACGCAGGTCCAGGATGCCCGGGGTCTGCGCCAGCCGGGCCGCGGCCTCGCGGATCGTGTCCGCGGCGGCGCCCAGGTTCGCGCCCAGGCCGATGTAGAGATCGGCGCGGGGCGTGTGCGTGGAGTCGGTGGGTTCGGTCACGGGACCCTGTGTGAATTCAGTCCCGGGATGGCACGTAGTCCGCCGCCTCGGCGGGCTTGCGGCGCTTGCGGCGGCGCCGGCTGGGGGGCGCGTTGCGCGCGCCCGCGTGGCCGGCCTGCCAGGCGTCGATCATCTGGTTGCGGCGGTCGTCGTTGCTGTCGGCCAGATCCATCCACCACTGGGCGAGCACGCTGTCGACCTCGTGCGCCTCGGCGCGCAATTGCAGAAAGTCCACCGCCGCGCGAAAGCGCGGCTGTTCGAGCAGCCGCCAGATCGAGCGCACGGTGGCGCGCTCGAAACGGGCCTGCATCAGCCAGATCTCGCGTATGTCGGATTGATAGCGCCGCTGGATGGCGAGCTTGTGGGTCTGGTCGTCGATCACCGAGTCGGCGGCCTGCATCAGCGCCTCGGTGCGCTGCATGCCGTCGGCCGCCAGTCGCTGCCAGCGCTTGTGCACCAGACGCCAGAGGAGGGCGGCGAACAGGAAACTGGGGCTGACGGGCTTGCCCGCGCGCACGCGCGCATCGGTGCGCGACAGGGCGATCTCGACGAATTCCTCGCCGCCCGGTTCCTCGAAAATCAGGTCGATCAGGGGCATCAGGTTCTGGCTGAGGCCGGAGCGGCGCAGCTGCCGCAGGCAATCCATGGCGTGGCCGCAGGTCAGGAGCTTGAGCGTCTCGTCGAACAGGCGCGAGGCGGGCACGTGCTCGATCAGGCCGGCCAGCTGGCTGATGGGCTGCTCGGTCGGCGGATCGATGCGCGCGCCCAGCTTGGTGGCGAATCGCAAGGCGCGCAACATGCGCACCGGGTCCTCGCGGTAGCGGGTTTCCGGGTCGCCGATCATGCGCACCACGCGGTTCTTGAGGTCGGCCACGCCGTGGTGGAAGTCGATGACCTCCTCTTTGATCGGGTCGTAGTACAGCGCATTGATCGTGAAGTCGCGCCGCGCGGCGTCCTCCTCGTGCGTGCCGAACTCGTTGTCGCGCAGGATGCGGCCGTGTTCGTCGGTTTCCTGGTTGCTGGAGGAGGGGGCGCGGAAGGTGGAGGTTTCGATGATTTCCTGGCCGAACACCACGTGGACGAGCTGGAAGCGGCGGCCGATGATGCGCGCGCGCCGGAACAGGGGGCGGATCTGCGCGGGCGTGGCGTTGGTGGCCACGTCGAAGTCCTTGGGCGCGAGGCCGACGATCAGGTCGCGCACCGCGCCGCCGACGATGTAGGCGTCGAAGCCGTGCTGGTTGAGCACCTCGCAGACCTTGATGGCGTGCCGCGAGACCAGACGCTGGTCGATGCCGTGTTTGTCGCGCGCGAGGCGCTCTGGCCCGCTGGGCGGCGTTGCCAGCAGGCGCGAGACGAAATTCTTGATGGTCTGCTTGAGCATATGGGGCGTTATTTTATGACTTTGCGTCCCGCATGTCCTCGAACAGGTCGAGGACGCGCCAGCCCCGGGCGTTGGCCAGGGTGCGCAGGGCGGCGCTGGGATTGGTCGCCACGGGGTGGCTGACCACCTCGAGCAGCGGCAGATCGTTCATCGAATCGCTGTAGAACCAGGACTCGTCGAAGTCCTCCAGTTCGCGGTCGAGCGAGTCCAGCCATTGGCGGACCCGCAGCACCTTGCCCGCCTGGAAGCTGGGCGTGCCGTCGATGCGGCCTGTGTAGCCGCCCTGCGCGTCGCGTTCGGGCACCGTGGCGATCAAGTGCGGGATGTCCAGCGCGCGGGCGATGGGGGTGGTGACGAATTCATTGGTGGCGGTGACGATGGCGCACAGTGCTCCGGCGCCGCGATGGCGGGCCACCAGAGCCCGCGCCGCGGGCAGAATGCCCGGGAGCACGACTTCGGCCATGTAGGCCTCGTGCCAGCGGGCCAGTTCCTCGTGGCTGGCCAGTTTGAGCAGGCCCAGCATGAAGTCGGCGGCCTCCTGGGCGCTGAGCGTGCCTTCGTTGTAGCGGCGCATCAGCTCGTCGTTGCGCTGGCGGGCGGCCTGCGGATCGCCCGCGCGCCCGGTGCGGGCGAGGAAGTCGGCCCATTGATAGTCGCTGTCGAAGGGCAGCAGGGTGTGGTCCAGGTCGAACAGGGCCAGGGTCTGGGGCGTCGTGGTCATGGCGTCTTGGGGAGGCGCTGCGCGTCGGCGAGCAAGTCCTTGAGCAGGGGCAGGGTGATGGGGCGATGGCGCGCCAGAGAGTAGCGATCCAGCGCGTCGATGAGGGCGGTCAGCCTGCCCATGTCGCGCGCGTAATGGGTCAGGATCCAGCCCAGGACCTCGTCGCCCAGGCGCAGGCCGCGCGCCTGGGCGCGCTCGCGCAGCGCCGCCGCGCGGTCCTGGTCCGAGAGCTGTTCGAGGCGATAGACCAGATCCCAGCCCAGGCGCGTGCGCAGGTCCTCGCGCAGGGCCATCGCCATGGGCGCCCGGTCGCCGGCCAGCAGCAGGGCGAAGGCGCCCGGCGTGCCCGCCGCGGCGCGCCAGCGGTTGAACAGGGTAAAGAGCGCGGCCTGCGCCTCGGGGTCGAGATCGCCCACGTCGTCGATGGCCGCCATGGAAAGTGGACGGTCCTCGTCGGTGGCCAGCGCATGCAACTCACTGGCGGGTGTCTGTGCGGTGAAATACGGCGCAGCGTGGGCCTGCGCGCTTGCGCGCAGCAGATGGCTGCGGCCCGAGCCCGCGCCGCCCCATAGATACAGGGCGCGTCCGGGCGCGAGGTCGCGCACGGCTCGCAGGCTCGCTTGATTGTCCCCGATCACGAAACCGTCCAGGGTGGGCGCCGCCGCCGGCAGGATGTCCAGTAGCAGTTGCTGCGTCATGCCAAGGGGAAGTTCATCGTAAAATCGAGGTTTCTCATTGTCCAAACATGCAATTCTTGCACATCTGGCGGCTTTTCTCATGAATGATCAACCTTTAGCTTCCATGACCTACCGCGATGCCGGGGTCGATATCGACGCCGGCGACGCGCTGGTCGACCGGATCAAGCCGCTGGCCGCCCGGACCCTGCGCCCTGGCGTCATGGCCGGGATCGGCGGGTTCGGCGCGCTGTTCGAGCTGCCCGCGCATCTGCGCCAGCCCGTGCTGGTGTCGGGCACCGATGGCGTGGGCACCAAGCTGCGCCTGGCCTTCGAATGGCAGCGGCACGATACGGTGGGCATCGATCTGGTGGCGATGAGCGTCAACGACATCCTCGTCCAGGGCGCCGAGCCGTTGTACTTCCTCGATTATTTCGCTTGCGGCAAGCTCTCGGTGGATACGGCGGCGCGGGTCGTGGGCGGCATTGCGCGCGGCTGCGAGCTCGCGGGCTGCGCGCTGATCGGCGGCGAGACCGCCGAGATGCCGGGCATGTACCCCGAGGGGGAATACGATCTCGCCGGTTTTGCCGTCGGCGCGGTCGAAAAATCCGAGATCATCGATGGCGCCAGCATCCAGCCGGGCGATACGGTGCTCGGGCTGGCCTCCAGCGGCGCCCATTCCAACGGCTATTCCCTGCTGCGCAAGATCCTGCGGCATGCGGACGCGCGGCCCGATCAGGACCTCGGCGGCCGTCCGCTGGCCGACGTGGTCATGGCGCCGACCCGCATCTACGTCAAGTCGGTGCTGGCCGCCCTGGCCGCCCATGGGCGCGCCATCAAGGGTCTGGCGCACATCACCGGCGGCGGCCTGCTCGAAAATGTGCCGCGCATCCTGCGCGCCGGCCTGTCGGCCGAACTGCACCGCGACGCCTGGGCCATGCCCGAGCTTTTCACCTGGCTGCAACGCGAGGGCGGCGTTGCCGACCAGGAAATGGCGCGTGTCTTCAATTGCGGGATCGGCATGGTGCTGGTGGTGGACCCGGCGCAGGCCGATGTCATTGCCGCGACCCTGCGCGCGCAGGGCGAGACGGTTCATGTGTTGGGCGCCATCGTCGAGCAGGCGCCTGGGGCACCCCAGACGGTCGTGGTCTGATCGCGCGGCAGACGCGCATGACCACCGCCTGACTGCGGGACGCGCTACTGTGTACCGCCGTCCGGATGCAGTTGCGCAAAAGCGTCGACCACGCGCGCCACGGCATCCCCGGACTCGCAGGCTATGGCCTGGCGCCCGGGCAGTCCGCGCAGCCAGGTGATCTGGCGCTTGGCCAACTGGCGGGTGGCGGCGATGGCGCGTTCGATGGCCTGCTCCAGGGTGCATTTTCCATCCAGAAAATCCCAGACTTGCCGGTAGCCCACGCAACGGATCGAGGGCAGGCCGGGGTGCAGATCGCCGCGCGCGTGCAAGGCGCGCACCTCGTCCACCAGTCCGGCTTCGATCATGGCGCTGTAGCGCCGGGCGATGCGGGCGTGCAGCCAGGCGCGGTCCCCGGGTTCCAGGCTGATGGCGGCGTGGCGCCAGCCGGGCAGCGGGATGGCCGGCGTATCTCGCAGCCACTGGCTCATGCCGCGCCCGCTGCCGCGCCAGATTTCGAGCGCGCGCTGCAAGCGCTGGCTGTCGTTGGGCGCCAGCCGGGCGGCGGTTTCGGGGTCCACGCGGGCGAGCTCCGCATGCAGCGCGGGCCAGCCCCGCAGCCTTGCCTCCTCGTCGAGGGTCTGGCGCAGCGCCGGGTCGGCCTGCGGCAGTTCGTGCAGGCCTTCGCGCAGAGCTTTGTAGTACAGCATGGTGCCGCCGCACAGCAGCGGGATGCGGCCACGCGCCCGGATCTGCCGCGCCAGCAGGGCCGTGTCGCTGGCGAACTCTGCCGCCGAGTAGGTTTCGGCCGGGTCGCGGATGTCGATCAGGTGGTGCGCGACCTGCGATTGTTCGCCGATGGACGGTTTGGCGGTGCCGATGTCCATGCCGCGGTAGATGGTCGCCGAATCCATGGCGATGATCTCGATCGGCCAGCGCTGCGCCAGCGCCAGCGCCGCCGCCGATTTGCCCGAGGCCGTCGGGCCTGCCAGGCAGACCAGGATGCCGGGATCGTTGTCCGTGAGGGCGTCGCGCCCGATATCCTGGGTCATTGGCCGCGCATGAACAGCTTGTCCAGGTCGCTCATGCTCCATTGAAACCAGGTGGGCCGCCCATGATTGCACTGGTCGGCGCGTTCGGTGCGCTCCATCTGCCGCAGCAGGGCGTTCATTTCGTCGATCCCCAGGCGCCGGTTGGCCCGCACCGCGCCGTGGCAGGCCATGGTCGACAGCAGCTCGTTGCGCTGCTCGGTCAGGCGGGCCGAGTGGCCGATGCGCGCGAGATCGGCCAGGACGCCGCGCGCCAGCGCTTCGATGTCACCCTGCGCCAGCAGGGCGGGCACCGCGCGCACCGCCAGGGAACCCGGGCCGGTCGGACGGATGCGCAGGCCCAGGGCGTCGAGCGTTTCCTGCTCGGACTCGGCCAGCGCCACCTCGGTCGCGCTGGCGCTGAACACCACGGGGACCAGCAGTTCCTGGGCGGGCAGCGGCGCGCCGTCCATCGCCTGTTTCAGGGCCTCGTAGACGATGCGTTCGTGCGCCGCGTGCATATCGACCAGGATCAGGCCGCGGGCATTCTGCGCGAGGATATAGATTCCGTGCAATTGGCCCAGCGCCATGCCCAGCGGCAGTTCGTCGGACTCGGGGGATTGCGTCTGGAGCGCCGTGGGTCCCCCGGCATCCAGGGGCTGGTAGAGTTGCTGCCAGTTGGTGGCCGGCGGCCGTTCGTTCAGGTGGAATCGCTGCTGGACCAGGGGGCGCGGGGCGGTGGCCGAATGGCTGGATGGCCGCGCCGGGAAGGCGTCCGTCCGGGCCGTCGCCGCAAGCAAGCCGCTGTTTCCGTTTGCTGGTGTCGCCGCAGTGGCGGGATCGCCTTCCGAAGGGAGCGGCGGCGCCTCGGATGCGCCGGGGCCGGCGGCGCCGCCGCGCTGGGCCAGGGCCTGTCCCAGCGCCTGGGTGACGTACCGGTGGATGGCGCCGCTGTCGCGGAAACGGACCTCGTGCTTGGCCGGATGCACGTTCACGTCCACTGTGGCGGGGTCGAGCGTCAGGAACAGGACGTAGGCGGGCTGGCGGTCGCCGTGCAGGACGTCGGCGTAGGCCTGACGCACGGCGTGCGAAACCGTGCGGTCGCGCACGTAGCGGCCATTGACGTACAGGTACTGGCGGTCGGCGCGGTTGCGGGCGAAGGTCGGCCGGGTGATCCGCCCTTCGAGCGCGATCAGCCCCTGGACGGCGGAAACCGGCAGGCTCTGCTCGTCGAAGGCCTCGCCCAGCACGTCCCGGATTCGGACCTCGGGGCTGGCGCGGGGCCAGTTGCGCTGAGGTTTGTCGTTGTGGAACAGGCGGATCGCCACCTCGGGGTGGGCGAGCGCGATGCGCTCGACCGCCTCGACGCAGTGGGCGTATTCGGTGGCCTCGGTGCGCAGGAACTTGCGGCGGGCGGGGATGTGGTCAAAGAGCTGGCGCACCTCGACACGGGTGCCGACCGGGCCGGCGGCGGCTTCGGGAACCGCCGACTCGGCGGTGATCTGCCAGGCCTGGGAGTCGCCCGCCGTGCGCGAGGTGATCGTCAGGCGCGCGACCGAGGCGATCGAGGCCAGGGCCTCGCCGCGAAATCCCATGGAGGCGACGGATTCGAGTTCCGCGAGCGAGCGGATCTTGCTGGTCGCATGGCGCCGCAGGGCCAGCGGCAATTCGGCGGGCGGAATGCCCGAGCCATCGTCGCTGACCAGTATCCGGCGGATGCCGCCGCCATCGAGGCGGATCTCGATGGCGCGCGCGCCCGCATCCAGGGCGTTTTCCAGCAGTTCCTTGAGGACCGAGGCGGGGCGCTCGATGACCTCGCCTGCGGCGATCTGGCTGATCAGGGTGTCGGGCAGGGGGGCGATCGGACGGCGGTCGGACATCGGGATGGGGGTAGAGAAGATGACCCGGTCAGTTTAAACGGTTTATGACTCGGGATTGAAAAGCGAATATAGTGGCAGGCTGCGTGCCCGCGCGGCACGGCTTCAGAGAAACACATGGTTGAATTTTTTCAATTGATCCTGCACATCGATCAATCCCTGGGTCTTTGGGTCGAGCAATATGGCGCCTGGATCTACCTGATCCTGGCAATCGTCATCTTTGCCGAGACCGGGCTGGTGGTCCTGCCGTTCCTGCCGGGCGACTCTTTGCTGTTCATCGCCGGGGCCTTCGGCGCCTCGGGTCTGCTCGACCCCGTCCTGCTGGGTGCGATCCTGCTGGTCGCGGCGATCCTGGGCAATACAGTCAACTACAGCGTCGGGCGCTTCATCGGACCCAAGGTTTTCGAGAGAGACTACCGTTTCCTCGACCGCAAGGCTTTGCTCAAGACCCACGCTTTCTATGAAAAGCATGGTGGCAAGACCGTCGTGCTGTCGCGTTTCCTGCCCCTGTTCCGGACCTTCGCCCCCTTTGTGGCCGGCGTGGCCGCGATGAACGCCTTGCGCTTTCAGTTGTACAACGTCATCGGCGCCGTGGCCTGGATCGTTGGCCTGATCACCCTGGGCTATTTTTTCGGCAATGTGCCCATCATCAAGGATCACCTCAACACCATCGTGCTGATCGGCGTGGGTACCGCCGCAGTGCCGGTGCTGCTGGGCATGTTGTGGAAGCTGCTGCGCCGCCGGGCCCCGGCGGGGAAATGATTGTCGCCGGATAGCGCGCCCCGTCCTGCGCGCGCCATGGCCCGTCGTCGCTCGCGCCTCGTATCGTCTAGGCGCGCCGCGCCAGCCCCGGGTTGGCCGCGAAATAGTCCTTGACCCCGGTGAGCATGGCGGTGGCGATGCGCTGCTGATGTTCGGTGCTGCGCAGCAGGCGCTCCTCCTCGGGGTTGCTGATGAAAGCTGTTTCGACCAGGATCGACGGGATGTCGGGCGCCTTGAGTACGGCGAATCCGGCGCGCTCGATGCTGTTCTTGTGCAGGCGATTGATCTTGCCGATCTCGCCCAGGACGCGGGTGCCGACCTTGATCGAATCGTTGATCTGCGCGCCGGTGGACAGGTCGAGCAGAACCTTGGCGACTTGCTGGTTGTGGGCGCCGAGGTTCACGCCGCCGATCAGATCGGCGTCGTTTTCCTTCTGGGCCAGCCAGCGCGCGGCGGAGCTGGTCGCGCCATTCTGGGACAGCGCCCAGACCGACGAGCCGCGCGCCGAGGGCTTGACCCAGGCATCGGCGTGGATCGAGATGAACAGGTCGGCCTTCACGCGGCGCGCCTTTTGCACCCGCACGTTCAGGGGCACGAAGTAGTCGCGGTCGCGGGTGAGATATGCGCGCATATTGGGCTGCGCATCGATCATTGCCTTCAGGCGCTTGGCGATCTGCAGGACGATGTCTTTTTCCCGGGTGCCGCGCTGTCCGATGGCGCCAGGATCCTCGCCGCCGTGGCCGGGGTCCAGGGCAATGAGGATGGGCCGGTCGCGCTTGGCGATGGATGGCGGAGGGGCTACGGCCGCGGGAGGTTCCGGGGATTTGCGGGCGATCGGCGGCAGCTTCTGGCCCTCGACCGAGGGAATCGGCGTCTGGGATGACCCGTTTTGCGCCAGCTCGTCGAGGACGCCGGCCAGCGGATCGTCCTGGGCGTCCTTGAGCAGGGCCAGCAGGGGGTCCTGGGCGATTTTCGGGTACAGGTCGAGCACCAGCCGATACTTGTATCCGCCTACCGGTTTGAGGGTGAAGACCTGCGGCGCGATGTCCTGTTTGAGGTCGAACACCAGCCGCACGATATTGGGCCTGTTCTGGGCTACCCGGACGGATTGGATGTAGGGATCGTTGGGGCGGACTTTCGAAACCAGCTCGTTGATGGCGGAGCTCATGTTCAGGCCATCGATGTCGACGACCAGCCGGAAGGGATTGTCGAGCACGAAATGCTCGGCCTTGAGCTCGGAGTCCATTTCCAGGGTGACGCGCGTGTACTCGTCCGCAGGCCAGGTGCGCACCGCCAGGATGGTGGCGGCGTGGGCGAGGCGCGGAATGACGGGCAGCAGGAGCAGGGCGACACCGCCGGAGATCAGTTTGCGCCGCCGGGGATCGGTCTGGGGAATCAGGGTCCGGGCGGAGTCAGTTGCGTCAGCCATAGTCGTCCTTTGTCGCTGTAGGCGTCGATGGATACGCGGCGGCCGGTGCCGGCATACTCCAGCAACATATCCAGGTCTGGCGGGGGGAGGCGGGTCCCGGCCTGCTCGGGCCATTCGATCAAAATGATCGCGTTTTCGTCGAATAATTCGCGAAAACCGGCGTCCTGCCATTCCTGGCCATCGCTAAATCTATAGAAATCAAAGTGATAGCAGTATAAGTTAGAAATATTATAGCTTTCAAGCAGGGCGTAGCTAGGACTTTTTATCCGGCCCTGGACGCCGACCGCCCGGAGCAGGGCGCGCGCGAGGCTGGTTTTCCCCGCGCCCAGGTCTCCTCGCAAGTGGATGCGCCCGCCTGGCGGCGGTGACGGTGCGGCGGCGCCGGCATCGCCGCCGAGAAGCAGAGGCGCGAGTCGTTGCGCCAATGCGACAGTGGCGGCCTCGTCGGCCAGCGTCATGGTCAGGGTGGCGAGGGGACGGGTCATGGAGAGGCTTCGAAAAAAGGACGACGTTCGCAGACTGCGCGCAGGCGGGAAACGGCATCATTGTATGCGGCGGATACGGCGTCGCTCGATGCGGCAGTGGCCGGCCGCCACGCTGGCGCCATGCCGTTTTTGCAAATCTTCACCTTGTGCTCGATGCGGTTGCGATACGCTCAGAGTGTTTTTTTCTGGAGGGAAACACCATGTATTCATTATCGAGGCGTTGTATGGCCGAGATCATCGGCACTTTCTGGCTGGTCCTCGGCGGTTGCGGAAGCGCGGTGCTGGCCGCCGGCTTTCCCGGATTCGGCATCGGTTTCGCGGGCGTTGCGCTGGCATTCGGCCTGACCGTGCTGACCATGGCTTTCGCCTTGGGTCATATCTCCGGCGGCCACTTCAACCCGGCCGTCACCGTGGGTTTGGCCGCTGGCGGACGTTTTCCCGCACGCGAGATCGTTCCCTATGTGGTGGCGCAGGTCATCGGCGCGGTGATCGCCGCCGCTGTGCTGGCCTGGATCGCCAGCGGCAAGCCGGGCTTCGACCTGGTCGCCAGCGGTTTCGCGGCCAATGGCTACGGCGATCATTCGCCCGGCAAGTACTCGCTGGGCGCCGCGCTGGTCTGCGAGATTGTGATGACCTTCGGCTTTCTGATCGTGATCCTGGGCGCCACTGACAAGCGCGCGCCGGCGGGCTTTGCGCCGATTCCGATCGGCCTGGCGCTCACCCTCATCCACCTCGTCAGCATTCCCGTCACCAACACGTCGGTCAACCCGGCCCGTTCGACCGGCCCGGCGCTGTTCGTGGGCGGCTGGGCGCTCGATCAGCTGTGGCTGTTCTGGGTGGCGCCGATCATCGGCGCCATCCTGGCGGCGCTGGTCTACCGCAGTATGGCGAACTCCACCGGCACCCAGGCATAGCCCTGGCCCTCGGCGCGCACGTGGCCCAGGCCGGGAAACGGCAGGTGCGCGCCGGCGACCCAGAGCCGGTCGCGCGCCGCCTCGGCAAAGATTTTCTTGCGGCTGGCGATTGCTTGGGCGCTGTCGGCATCGAATGCGATGACGACCTCGGGCCGCGCAAACTGCACGGCATGGCTGTGCACGATGTCGCCCCATACCAGCAGGCTTTGCTGCCCGGATGTGAACAGGTACGAGGTATGACCCGGCGTGTGGCCCGGGGTGGGCACGGCCTGTATGCCCGGCAATAAAGTGTCGTCGGGCTGGTAAGTCACGAATTTGCCGGCGGCCAGGTAGGGCGCGACCGCATCGCGCGCCTTTTGGAACGTCGGCTGGGCATTGGCTGGCGCTTGCGCCGCAACCGCGGTGTCCAGCCAGAAATCGGCCTCGGCGCGAGCCGCGTAGACGCTGGCGTTCGGAAACCGGCGCGCGCCTTCGGGCGTCAATAGACCGCAGGCGTGGTCGGGGTGCAGGTGGGTCAGCAGCACCGCATCGACCTGCTCGGGCTGGAAGCCCGCGGCGTGCAGATTGTCGGACAGCTTGCCGGCGGCCTGACTCAGGCAGGTCCCGCCGCCCGTATCCACCAGGACGATGTGCTGGCCGCTCTGGACAAGGTAGGCATTGACGGCGGTTTGCACGCCGGGGTCGGCGGGCACGAACATGGCCGCCAGCAGCCCTTGGATGTCGGCGGCGCTGGCGCCGCTGAGAAGGGCCGGGCTCAGGCTGGTGGAGCCATCGTACAGGGCGGTGACTACGAAATCGCCCAGCGCCATGCGGTAGAATCCCGGCGCCTGCGCGGTCTGGATGGGGGTGCCGGTAGCGGCCCAGGCGGGCGCGGCGGCGCCGGCCAGCAGGGTTGCGGCGGACAGGCCCAATGCGGCCAGGATGCGGCGGGATGGGTGACAGGCGGGAAGGCGCATGGCGTGATGCTCCGTGAGTTGGCGTGGGGTATTCCTGAGAATAGCGCGAATCGATCGGGTGCGCGGTGATTTCGAGCCCGCCAGCGGATCAGGCGGGGCCGGGCGAGATAGTATTTGCGAGTCGCCATCGCTTGCGCTAGATTATTGGATTTGCTGCGCCGCATTCATGTTCGGGGCGCCGCTTGCCCATCGGCTACCACTACTCCCTTCGAGGATCATCATGACCACGTTCCCGCGCATCGAGCGCCTGCCTCCCTATGTGTTCAACATCACGGGCGAGCTCAAGATGGCCGCACGGCGGCGCGGCGAGGACATCATCGACATGTCCATGGGGAATCCGGACGGGGCCACGCCCCGGCACATCGTCGACAAGCTGATCGAGGCGGTCAATCGCCCCGATACGCACGGCTATTCGGTGTCCAAGGGGATTCCGCGCCTGCGCAAGGCCATCTCCGGCTGGTACCAGCGCCGCTATCAGGTGGACATCGATCCCGATTCCGAGGCCATCGTCACCATTGGTTCCAAGGAGGGTCTCGCGCACCTGATGCTGGCCACGCTGGAACGGGGCGATACGGTGCTGGTGCCCAATCCCAGCTATCCCATCCATATCTACGGTGCGGTCATCGCCGGCGCCAATATCCGCTCGGTGCCGATGACGCCGGGCCTGGATTTCTTCGAGGAAATCGAGCGCGCCGTGCGCGAAACGATCCCCAGGCCCAAGATGATGATCCTGGGTTTCCCCAGCAATCCGACGGCCCAGTGCGTCGAACTGTCTTTTTTCGAACGCATCGTGGCGCTGGCGCGCGAACACGGCATTCTGGTGGTGCATGATCTGGCCTATGCGGACATCACCTTCGACGGCTACGTGGCGCCGTCCATCATGCAGGTGCCGGGCGCGCGCGATGTGGCCGTGGAATTCTTCACCATGAGCAAGAGCTACAACATGGCGGGCTGGCGCATCGGCTTCATGGTGGGCAACCGCGAACTGGTCCACGCTCTGGCGCGCATCAAGAGCTATCACGACTACGGCACCTTCACGCCCATTCAGGTGGCCGCCATCGCCGCGCTCGAGGGGCCGCAGGATTGCGTCGCCCAGGTGGTCGAGCAATACCGCAGCCGGCGCGACGTGCTGGCGCGCGGCCTGCACGAGGCGGGTTGGAACGTCGATGTCCCCAAGGCTTCGATGTATATCTGGGCGCACATTCCCGAGGCCTACCGGTCGTTGGGCTCGCTGGAATTTTCCAAGCGCCTGCTCGCCGACGCCAAGGTCGCGGTTTCCCCGGGCATCGGTTTCGGGGACTATGGCGATGAGTACGTGCGCTTCGCGCTGATCGAGAACGAGCAACGGACGCGCCAGGCGGTCCGGGGCATCAAGGATATGTTTCGCAAGGATGGGTTGTTGAAATGAAACCGATACGTATCGGCTTGCTGGGCCTGGGGGTCGTGGGCAGCGGCGTCTGGACCGTCCTGGCGCAGAACGGCCCGGAAATTGCCCGCCGCGCGGGACGCAGTATCGAGGTGGTGGCGGTGGCGGTGCGCGACGTCGCCAAGGCGCGCGCCCTGGTTGGCCCCGATGTGCGCGTGACCACCGACGGCCTGTCGCTCGCCCGGGACCCGGACATCGACATCATCGTCGAGCTGATCGGCGGCGAAACGCTGGCGCGCCAGTGCATCCTCGAGGCCATCGTCCACGGCAAGCATGTCGTCACGGCCAACAAGGCGCTGCTGGCGGTGCATGGCAACGAGATCTTCGCCGCCGCGCAGGCGCGCGGGGTCATGGTCGCCTTCGAGGCCGCCGTGGCGGGCGGGATCCCCATCATCAAGGCGATCCGCGAGGGCCTGACGGCCAACCGGATCCAGTGGGTCGCGGGGATCATCAACGGCACGACCAATTTCATCCTGTCCGAGATGCGCACCCGGGGCCTGCCGTTCGATCAGGTTCTCGCCGAGGCCCAGCGCCTGGGCTATGCCGAGGCCGATCCGACCTTCGACATCGAGGGGGTGGACGCGGCGCACAAGCTCACCCTGCTGGCCTCGCTGGCATTCGGCATTCCGGTGCAGTTCGACAAGGCCTACATCGAAGGCATCTCGCGGCTCGCCGCCGAGGACATCAGCCATGCGCAGCGCCTGGGCTACCGGATCAAGCTTCTGGGGATCACGCGCCGCCGGCCCGATGGCATCGAGCTGCGCGTGCACCCGGCGCTGGTGCCCGATCACTGTCTGCTGGCCAATGTCGAGGGCGCCATGAACGCCGTGCTGGTGCGCGGCGATGCGGTGGGGCCTTCGCTGTATTATGGACAGGGCGCGGGCTCCCTGCCGACGGCATCGGCGGTCGTGGCCGATCTGGTCGATGTCACGCGCCTGCAGATGGCCGATCCCGAGCACCGGGTCCCGCACCTGGCCTTCCAGCCTGACGCCATGGCCGATATTCCGGTCCTGCCGATGGCCGAGGTGCGCACCAGTTTCTATCTCAGGCTGCGCGTCGACGATCAGCCCGGCGTCCTCGCGGATCTGGCGCGGGTGCTGGCCCAGGCGGGCATTTCGGTGGGTTCGATGTTCCAGCAGCCGCACGGCGAGCATCAGGCTGATATCATTTTCCTGACGCACGAAGCCCGTGAAGGCGACGTCGACGAGGCGCTGGGCGTGATCCACGAGTTGCCGTTCGTCCATTCCGGCGTTACGCGCCTGCGTGTGGAGAACATCAATTGAAATACCGTTCGACCCGGGGCGGCATGGCCCCGCTGCCATTTTGCGACATCCTCCTCGAGGGCCTCGCGCCCGACGGCGGCCTGGCCCTGCCCGAGTCGCTGCCGCATCTGGATGCCGCCACGCTCGAGAGCTGGCGCGAGCTCGATTACGCCAGCCTCGCGGCGCGCGTGCTGGGCCTGTTCATCGACGATATCGCGCCTGACGATTTGCTGGCCATGACGCGCGCCGCCTATGCGCCCGAGGTGTTCCCGACGATCGCGCCGGTCAAACCCCTGGCGCCCGGCCTGTCGCTGCTCGGCCTGTCCGAGGGGCCGACGCTGGCATTCAAGGACATGGCCATGCAGTTCCTGGGCCAGGCCTTCGAGTACGTCCTCGACCGGCGCGGCCAGGTGCTCAACATCCTCGGGGCGACCTCGGGCGATACCGGGTCGGCGGCCGAATACGCGCTGCGCGGCAAGCGCGGCGTGGCGGTGTTCATGCTCTCGCCCCACGGCCGCATGAGCGCATTCCAGCGCGCGCAGATGTATTCCCTGCAGGACGAGAACATCCATAATCTCGCCGTGCGTGGCGTGTTCGACGAATGCCAGGACATCGTCAAGGCCCTGGCCGGCGATCTGGATTTCAAGAGCGCGCATCATCTGGGCGCCGTCAATTCGATCAACTGGGCGCGTATCGCGGCGCAGGTCGTGTATTACGTCTGGGGCTGGCTGCGCGTTTCCAGGCGGCCGGGCGAGGCGGTGTCCTTCGCGGTGCCGTCGGGCAATTTCGGCAACATCCTGGCCGGGCACATTGCCCGCCGGATGGGTGTGCCCATCCGCCGCCTGGTGCTGGCGACCAACGAGAACAACGTCCTCGAGGAGTTCTTCCGCACGGGCATCTATCGTCCCCGGCCCGCCAGCCAGACGCATGCGACCTCCAGCCCGTCGATGGACATCTCGCGCGCCTCGAACTTCGAGCGTTTCGTGTTCGATCTGGTGGACCAGGACCCAGTGCGCGTGCGCGACCTGTGGGCGGCGCTTGCGCGCGACGGGCAGTTCGATCTGTCGCCGCTCAAGCCCACGTTCACCGAACGCCACGGCTTCGTGGCCGGCGTGAGCACGCATGCCGACCGGCTGGCCACCATTCGCGGCCTGTATCGCGAAACCGGCGTGCTGGTGGACCCCCATACCGCCGACGGCGTCAAGGTCGCCCGCGAATACCTCGAGGAGGGCGTGCCCATGCTGGTCCTGGAGACCGCATTGCCGGCCAAGTTCGCCGAAACCATCCGCGAGGCCATCGGCGAGAATCCGCCGGTGCCCGCCGCCCTGCGCGATCTGGACCAGCGGCCGCAGCGCGTGCAGGTGATGGATTGCGACGTCCGTCTGGTTGCCGATTACCTGGATCGGCACGGACTGTAGGGCGTCGCCATGACCGGCTCCTCATCGCCACGCGCCGCCGCCCTGATCGGCGCGCCGACCGATGTGGGCGCCGGCACGCGCGGCGCTTCGATGGGACCCGAGGCCCTGCGCGTTGCCGGTATCGCCCAGGCGCTGGCCCGGCAGGGTTTCGACGTCGTCGATGCCGGGAATCTGGCGGGTCCGCCCAATCCCTGCCTGCCGCCGCATGAGGGCTATCGCCATCTGTCCGAGGTCGTGCAGTGGAACCGCCTGCTGTATGCGGCCGTCGAGGCGCAACTGCGCGCGGGCCGCCTGCCGGTGGTGCTGGGCGGCGATCACAGCCTGGGCATCGGCTCGATCGGCGCCGTGGCGCGCCATTGCCGCAGTCAAGGCCGCCCCTTGCGGGTGTTCTGGCTGGACGCCCATACGGATTTCAATACCGCCGCCCTGACGCCCAGCGGCAATGTGCATGGCATGTCGGTGGCGTGCCTGTGCGGGTTCGGGCCGGACGCGCTCGTGCGCCTGGGGGGACCGGCCCTGAGTCCAGATGATTTCCGGGTCATCGGCGCGCGCAGCGTGGATGCGGGCGAACGCGATTTCGTCCGCGAACAGGGCCTCGAGGTCTACGACATGCGCGCCATCGACGAGCGCGGCATGCGCGCGGTCATGCGCGCGGCGCTCGCCGGTCTGCCCGGGGATGCGCACGTGCACGTGAGCTTCGACGTGGATTTCCTGGACGCCGGGATCGCGCCCGGCGTGGGGACGGCGGTGCGCGGCGGGCCGACCTGGCGCGAGGCCCAGTTGTGTATGGAAATGCTGGCTGATTGCGGCCGGGTCGGCTCGCTGGACATCGTCGAGCTCAACCCCGCCCTGGACGTGCGCAACGGCACGGCGCAGGTCGCGGTGGAACTGGTCGAGAGCCTGTTCGGCAAGAGCACTCTGGCGCGGCCTGCCTGATCCATCGCAGGGAATCCTCTGAAGAAATCCAGCGCCGCAGGCGCAACGCAACGGGCGGTCTGCGGCGTTGCGAATCCTCGCCGTCATCGTCGGGGCGTGTATTTTCAGGCCGCCAGCGCCTCGGCGGCCCGGTGGCCGCTGCGCACCGCGCCTTCGAGCACGGCGGGATAGCCCGTGTCGGTCCAGTCGCCCGCCAGCATCAGGCGCGGCCAGGGCGTGCGGGTCCCGGGCCGGCGCAGGCCGGGGAGCGCGCTGAAGGTCGCGCGTTTCTCGGTGATCAGGGCGCTGGCGCGGATGGCGGGCAGGCGCTCGGGCGCCTGCTCCCGGATCTGGCCGATGACGCCCTCGATCACCGTGGCCGCGTCGTGGCCGGCGTAGCGGCCGGCGCCGCTGATGACGATGTGCAGCAGATCGGCGCCCGCCTCGCCGGGGGCGATGGCGCTGCGGTCGAACAGCCATTGTCCATATGCCGCGCCGTCCGGACGTTCATCGAGCATGCGCATGGCCTGCCCGGACTTCCAGGGACGGTCGAGGCGCAGGGTGACCGTGCCGATCCCTTCGAAGCGCCATGAGGGCCAGCCGGCGAGCCATTCCTGCCCGCCCGGCAGTTGCCCGAGCAAGCGGGCCGCTTCGCCGGGCGGCGTGGCCAGGATCACGGCATCGAATACCGTGCCATCGACGCGGTAGCCGCCGGGGACGATTTCGAGGGCGCCGATCCGATGGCCGGTGGCGAGCCGTGGCAGCCGCGCGCGCGCCTGGGCGGGCCACAGCGCGTCCAGCGTGCCGCGTGGAATCAGCAGGCGGGCGGCCTGGGCGCCGGCGCCCAGGCTGTCGCGCAGGACATGGACGAACAGGCGGGCGTCGGCGATGTCGGCCGGTGTGTTCATGGCGGCCAGGCACAGAGGGTCCCACAGCAGTTGGCGCACGCGCGGCGGGCATTCCAGGCGGTCCAGCCATCCAGAGACGGTATCGGTCGTGGCGGGCAGGGCCTTGCGCGGGCCGATTTCGGCCAGGATACGGGCCAGGCCATAGCGCTCGCGCAGGCTCAGGCCGCGTCCGCCCAGCAGGATGCCCAGGCCGTGGGCGGGCGCGGGCAGGGGCCACGCCCCCAGCTGGAAGCGCCCGTCGGCCGAGGCCAGGCGCAGAGCTTGCGTGTGGCAGGCGCGGGCGGGATCGATGCCGAGCTCGCGCATCAGATCCAGTGTCTCGCGGTAGGCGCCCAGCAGAATGTGCTGGCCGCAATCGATTGCGTCCCCCAGGCCGGGCCTGGCAATGCTGCGGGCCCGCCCGCCGGTGCGGCGGGCCGCCTCGAAGACCCAGGGATCGAAGCCCAGCCGCCGCAGGCGCAGGGCGGCGGCCAGACCGGCCCAGCCCGCGCCGATGACGGCGACTTTCATGCCTTGGCCAGCCGCTCGACCAGCCCGCGTCCTCCCGAGACCCAGACTTTCCAGGCCAGCCAGAATTTGCGGATTGGTGTGAGCGCGATGCGCTGATCGAGGACATGCCAGCGATCGCGCTGGATCTCGGTGAGCAGGGCGTGATAGATGGCCGCCATCATCAACCCCGGGCGTTGGGCGCGCCGGTCGATTTCGGGCAGGGCGCGCATGGCTTCCCGGTACAGCGCGAAGGCGCGCCGGGTCTGGAATTCCATCAGGGCCTCGAATTGCTCGGAATGGCGCGCATCGAGGATGTCGTCCGCCGTGACGCCGAACCGCGCCATTTCGTCGGCCGGCAGGTAGATCCGGCCCCGGCGCGCGTCGTCGCCGACGTCGCGGATGATGTTGGTCATCTGGAAGGCCAGGCCCAGCGTTTCCGCGTAGGCGAGCGTGCGCGGGTCGGTATGGCCGAAGATCGCCGCGGTGAGTTCGCCCACCACGCCGGCGGCGTGCCAGCAGTATTTGCGCAGGGCCTCCCAGTTGGCATAGCGGAACTGGTCCAGGTCCATTTCCATGCCTTCGATCACGGCGTACAGTGGATCGGGGCGCAGGCCGAATGCCGGGATGTGGCGCGCCAGGGCGATGGCCACCGGATGATCCGGCGTGCCATGAAACATCTGCTCGACCTGCGTGCGCCACCAGGCGAGCTTCATCCGGGCGACCGAGGGCTCGGCGGTTTCATCGACGATGTCGTCGACCTCGCGGCAGAAGGCATACAGCGCGGTGATCGCCTTGCGTCGCTCGGGCGGCAGAAAGAGAAAGGAATAGTAGAAGCTCGAGCCGCTGCGGGCGGCTTTTTGCTGGCAGTAGTCGTCGGGATTCATTGTTTGTGATCGAGAGACAGGTGCGAGGCGGAGGGAGCCGCGCGCAATGCGCGCCAGCATAGCAGCAAGCCGTCGCCGCGGTTCAGCGTGGGGCGCCGGGCAAAGACATCATAGTCGCGGCACGCGAGCTTTTCGAGGATGCGCAGGCCGCCGTGCACCACCAGACGCAGTTCCAGACCGATGCGTCCGGGCAGCCGCCAGGCCAGGGGGGCCCCGGCCGTCAGGGCGGCGCCCGCCCGGGCGGCCTGCTCGCGCATCAGGGCCCGCCAGGCATCCGAAACCCGCGCGGGAGGATGGTGCGTACAGGCGTCGATATAGGACTCATCCACGCCGTGCCGCGCCAGGCTGTCTTGCGGGAGGTAGACCCGGCCCTTGGCCCAGTCGAGGGCGACGTCCTGACAGAAGTTCACCCTTTGCAGCCCGGTGCAGATGGCGTCGGACTGCGCGAGGTCGCGCGCCTGGACGGCGCCGAACAGGTGCAGCATGATGCGGCCCACCGGCTCGGCCGAGCGCCGGCAGTAGTCCAGCAGCCGGGCCTCGTCGGCATAACGCGTGGTGTGCAGGTCCTGCGAGAAAGCCGAGAGCAGATCCAGGAACGGCTGGATCGGCAGGGCGTGGCGGGCGATCGTGGCGGCAAGGTTCTCGAAGATCGGCTGGTGCGCCGGGTCCAGGCCGTCGCGGGGATCGTGCCGCGCCGCCAGGGCATGAAGGGCCGCGCGCCAGGCGTCGAGCTGGCGCACGCGTTCCTCGACGCGCGCCTGCCCCTCGTCGGCGATGTCGTCCGCGCCGCGCGCGAACGCATAGACGTGGCGCACCGCCGGCCGCAGCCGCGCGGGCAGCAGGATCGAGGCGACGGGGAAGTTTTCGTAATGATCGACGGCCATGATCATGGCAGTATACTGAGCGGCGGCTGCTGGGCAGCCGCTGTCTTCTCGCCTTGGGGGATTCCATGCCGCGCCCGATCCTGGCCACCATTCATGTGCCAGCCCTGTCCCACAATCTGGAAATCGTCGCCGGGATGCTGACCCGGGATGCAGGAATGGCGCGGCCTTCGATCTGGGCAGTCATCAAGGCCAATGCGTATGGACATGGGATTGACCAGGCGCTCGAGGGATTCGCGGCGGCCGATGGCCTGGCGATGCTGGATCTCGACGAGGCTGTGCGCTGCCGCGAGCGCGGCTGGAACGGTCCGCTGCTGCTGCTCGAGGGTTTTTTCGAGTCGGCCGACATCGAGGTGCTGGATCATTACCGGATCAGTACCGCCATTCACTGCGCCGAGCAATTCGAGATGCTCGAGGCGGGCCGGATTCGCCACGCTCTGGATGCCTTCGTCAAGCTCGATACCGGGATGAATCGCCTGGGGTTCCAGCCCGCCGAATACCGGGCGGCGTACCGGCGCGCTCTCGATCTGCGGGCCGGGGGCGTATTGGGAACCATCGGCAAGATGACCCACTTTGCCCGGGCCGATGACGATGCCGCGGCGACCGCTGCGCAATTGCAGGTATTCGCGCAGGTGACCGAGGGTCTTCCGGGGCCGGTCAGCGTCTGCAATTCGGCCGCGACCCTGACCGAGGGGCTGGCCGCGGGGGTTTCGCGCGGCGAACAATGGGTGCGCCCCGGGATCTGCCTGTACGGCGGTTCGCCGTTCGATGCGCGCCCGGCGCAATCCATGGGCCTGCGCCCGGCGATGACCTTGAGTTCCCGGCTGATCAGCACACATATCGTGCCGGCCGGCGGCGGCGTCGGTTATGGCCACCGCTTCGTGGCCGAGCGCGCCATGCGGGTGGGCGTGGTCGCTTGCGGCTATGCCGATGGCTATCCGCGCCATGCGCCCACGGGCACGCCGGTGACTGTCGATGGCGTGCGTACGCGCGTGCTTGGCCGGGTGTCCATGGACATGCTGGTGGCTGACCTCGATCCTGTGCCGCAGGCGCGTGTCGGGTCGCCGGTGGTGCTTTGGGGGGAGGGCGGGCCCTCCGTCGACGAGGTGGCCCGCCCTTGCGGGACCATCGGCTATGAACTCCTGTGCGCGGTGGCCCCCCGGGTTCCCAGGCGCGTGCAGGGCGCGGGCGCCGCGTCCATTTTCAACGAGGGGCCGTAAGTGAAAAACAATTGTGTGCTGGTGACGGGGGCGACCAAAGGCATCGGCTGGGCCATCAGCCAGCGGCTCGCCGACCAGGGTTGTCATGTGGTGGGGCTGGCCCGCCATGTTCAGGATATCGATTTTCCCGGCTACCTGTATGGGTGCGATCTCGCCAATGCGGGCGAGACCGAGGAAATTCTGCGCATCATTCGCGAAAAATATCCGGTCGATGCGCTGGTCAATGGCGTCGGGCCGGCCCTGCCCGAGGCGCTGGGGGAGATCGATCTGGCATCCCTGTATCAGGCGCTGGACCTGAACGTGCGCGTTTCGGTGCAGGTCGTGCAGGCCTTCGTGCCGGGGATGAAGGCGCGCAAATCCGGCCGGATCGTGAATATCTGCGGCCGTGTGGTTCACGGCTGCGCCGGCCAGACCAGTTATTCGGCCGCCAAGAGCGCCTTGCTCGGCTGTACCCGGACCTGGGCCCTCGAACTCGCGCCGCATGGGATCACCGTCAACGCGGTCTCGCCGGGGCCGATCGAAACCGGGCTGTTTCGCGCGCAGCATCCGGTGGGCGGCGACGCCGAGCGCGCCGTGCTCGCCTCCATTCCCATGGGCCGCCTGGGTCAGGCGGCCGAGGTGGCCGCGGCCGTGACCTTCCTGCTGTCGGACGAGGCGGCCTACATCACCGGCCAGGAACTCGGCGTCGACGGGGGTGGCAGCCTCGCGGGCCGCTGATCATGGCCAAGGCAAAAACACTGTTCGTCTGCTCGGACTGCGGCGGCGGAGCCCCGAAATGGGAGGGCCGCTGCCCGCATTGCGGGGCCTGGAATACCTTGCAGGAGTCCCGGGAATCCGCCAGCCCGGCGCATCGCTTCGCGCCGTTGGCGGCGGCTTCGCCGGTGCGCAGCCTGGCCGAGATCGAGGCGCGCGAGCAGGCGCGCAGCCCGACCGGGATCGCCGAATTCGATCGCGTCCTCGGCGGCGGTCTGGTGCCGGGCGCGGTGGTCCTGATCGGCGGCGACCCCGGGATCGGCAAGTCCACGCTGCTGCTGCAAGCGCTGGCCGGTATGGCGCGCGTGGGGCCGGTCCTGTACGTGACGGGCGAGGAGTCCGCCGAGCAGGTCGCGTTGCGGGCGCAGCGCCTGGAGGTCTCGGGCGAGGGCGTCGATCTGCTGGCCGAGATCCGTCTCGAGCAGATCACCCAGGTGCTGGTCGAGCGCAGGCCGGACGTCGCCGTGATCGACTCGATCCAGACCCTGTATTCCGGCGAGCTGAGCGCGGCGCCGGGTTCGGTCTCGCAGGTGCGCGAGTGCGCGGCTCAGCTCACGCGCATCGCCAAGCAGACTGGCATCACCCTGATCCTGATCGGTCACGTCACCAAGGACGGGACGCTCGCCGGCCCGCGCGTGCTCGAGCATATCGTCGATACGGTCCTGTATTTCGAGGGTGATACCCATTCGTCCTTCCGTCTGGTGCGTGCCATCAAGAACCGTTTCGGCGCGGTCAATGAGCTGGGCGTGTTCGCGATGACGGACCGGGGCCTGCGCGGCGTCAATAATCCTTCTGCGCTGTTTCTTTCCGGCCATGCGCGCGATGTGGCCGGGTCCTGCGTGATGGCGACCCAGGAGGGCACGCGGCCGCTGCTGGTCGAGATCCAGGCGCTGGTCGATACCGCGCACGTGCCCAATCCGCGCCGCCTGTCGGTGGGGCTCGAGAGCGCGCGGCTGGCCATGCTGCTGGCCGTGCTGCACCGGCACGCGGGGGTGGCGACGTTCGACCAGGACGTTTTCGTCAACGCGGTCGGGGGCGTGCGTATCATGGAGCCGGCCGCCGATCTGGCCGTTTGCCTGGCGATTCTGTCGTCCATGCGCAACCGGCCCGTGCCGGCGGGTTTGCTGGCCTTCGGCGAAATCGGCCTGGCGGGCGAGGTGCGGCCCGCGCCCAGAGGCCAGGAGCGCCTGCGCGAGGCCGCCAAATTGGGCTTCGGTCAGGCGGTGATTCCCAAGGCGAACCTGCCGCGCCAGCCCATCGAGGGCTTGCGCATTCATGCCGTCGAGCGCATCGAGGACGCGCTGCGCGTCTTCGACGAGGCCGGGCCATGAGGCGCGGCGCCGCGCCGATCGGGCAGGGGGTCGTCCTGGCCTTCGACGGCGGCGCCCTGTGCGTGCCCGGGCCCCTGGCGGATCAGGCGAATCCATCCTGGTTCGATCCTGATGCGCTGGGCGGCGTGCCCGTTGGCGAGGGCGGCCGTCAGGCCGCCTGGTTCGTCCAGGGGCCGTTCGGTCAGGCCGTGCTGCGCCATTATCGCCGTGGCGGCCTGCGCGCCCGTCTGGGGCGGGAGTCGTATTTCTGGCTGGGGGCGGCGCGCACGCGTTCGTTCGCCGAGTTCGCGGTGTTGGCCCACTTGCGGGCGGCGGGCGTGGCGGTGCCCGCGCCGCTCGGGGCGGCGTACTGGCGTCGTGGCCTGCTCTACCGGGCCGCCATTCTGGTGGCGCGGATTCCCGGCGCGCGCACCCTGGCCGGATGCCTGGGCGCAGCCCCGGATGCGGCCGGCAACGTGGAAATGCCAGAGACGCCGGTGGTGGACCCGCTGGCCGTCGCCCGCGCCATCCGCGCGATGCACGAGGCGGGGGTCTCCCACGCGGACCTGAATGCGCATAATATTCTGCTGGATGCGCAGGGCCGGGTCTGGCTGATCGATTTCGACCGCGCGGTCCTGGGTGTCGCATCCCCGGGACAACGCCGGAAAAACCTGTTGCGTCTGCGGCGCTCTTTGGTTAAGGTGTGCGGCGCGCCCGGTGCGCGGTGGTGGGACGAACTGTATTCGGCCTATTGACGCCCGCCTTGCTGAACGCCATGCCGGCAGCATGAAGCGGTCCTTTTCATCCGTTTTTCACTACGAGAGGGGGCTTTGCCATGAAATTGGGCATCACCCGTACCATTCTTGTGGCCGGCGCGCTGATGGCGGCGGCATCCGTGGGCGCGCAGGAGCGCGTCGTCAACGTCTACAACTGGGCCGAATACACCGCGCCGGATACGATTCCCGGGTTCGAGAAGGCGACCGGGATCAAGATCCGCTACGACGTCTACGACAGCAACGATACGCTCCAGGCGAAACTGCTGACCGGCAAGTCCGGCTATGACGTGGTCGTGCCGTCGACGCACTATGCGGCGCGCCAGATCGAGGGCGGCCTGTTCCAGAAACTCGACCGCTCCAAGATCCCCAACTGGAAATACCTCGACCCGGCCCTGATGGCGCTGGTGGCCTCGGTCGACCCCGGCAACCAATATCTGGTGCCCTGGGGCTATGGCACCAACGGCCTGGGCTACAACGTCACCAAGGTGCGCGAGCTGATGGGCGCCGACGCGCCGCTGGGCTCCTGGGACATGCTGTTCAAGCCCGAGAACGCCGCCAGGCTGCAGGCTTGTGGCATCTCGATCCTGGACGAGGCCGCCCAGGTATTTCCCGCAGTCCTGCACTATATGGGCAAGGACCCCAACAGCAGCGACCCCAAGGACTACGAGGCCGCGCTCGCCCTGCTCAAGACCATCCGTCCCTATGTGCGCCAGTTCAGTTCCTCGGGCTATATCGACGAGCTCGCCGCCGGCGGCCTGTGCATGGTCTATGGATTTTCGGGCGATGTGATGATCGCCTCGGCCCGCGCCCGCGAGGCGGGCAAGCCGTACGAGATCGACTATTTCATTCCCCAGGGCGGCGCGCCCGCCTGGTTCGATACGATGGCGATTCCCAAGAGCGCCGAGCATGTGGACGAGGCGCACGCTTTCATCAACTACATCGAGACGCCCGAGGTGCATGCGGCGATCACCAATACGATGTTCTATCCGAACGCCAACCAGGAGGCGCGCAAGTACGTGGTCAAGGAGGTCGCCGAGAACCCCATGATCTATCCGCCTGCCGAGGTGGCCGGCACCCTGTTCGTGATCAAGCCCCAGCCCCTGCCCATCCAGCGTTTGCAGACGCGCATGTGGGCCGAGCTCAAGTCGGGGCGCTAGCGATCATGCAGGATGTTCGCGGCATGCCCCGCCAGGGCGAGGCCGATGACTTCGTGCGTATCGAGGATGTGGTCAAGATCTTCGGCGACACGGTGGCGGTGCGCGCCGTCAACCTCTCGGTGCGCCGTCACGAAATCTTTGCCCTGCTCGGCAGCTCCGGCTGCGGCAAGTCGACGCTGCTGCGCATGTTGGCCGGCTTCGAGGAACCCACCTCGGGGCGCATCATTCTCGACGATGAGGACATCACCGCGTTGCCGCCGCACCGGCGGCCGGTCAACATGATGTTCCAGTCCTACGCGCTGTTTCCCCACATGACGGTCGAGGCAAATGTCGCCTTCGGCCTGCGGCAGGAAGGCGTGCCGCGCCAGGAAATCCACGAGCGCGTCTTCGAGGCGCTCGACCTGGTGCAGATGGCGGGCTATGCGCGGCGCAAGCCGCACCAGCTCTCGGGCGGGCAGCAGCAGCGCGTGGCGCTGGCGCGCAGCCTGGTCAAGCGGCCCAAGCTGCTGCTGCTCGACGAGCCGATGTCGGCGCTGGACAAGCAGATTCGCCAGGCCACGCAGATCGAGCTGGTCAGGATCCTCGACCAGGTCGGCGTCACCTGCATCATGGTGACTCATGACCAGGAGGAGGCCATGACCATGGCCGGCCGCCTGGCCGTGATGACCGAAGGGCAGATCGTGCAGTGCGGCACGCCCTACGAGGTCTATGCCTTTCCGAACTCGCGCTTTGTGGCGGGCTTCATCGGCTCGACCAATCTGTTCACCGGGACCATCGACATCGATGAGCCCGACCATGTCCTGATCGGCAGCGATGCCCTGCCGCGGCCGCTGTACGTCAACCACGGGGTGAGCGAGCCTCTGGGGATGGCGGTCCACGTCTCGATCCGGCCCGAGCAGATCCGCGTGCTGCGCGAGCAGCCCGAAACGGACGCCAACTGGGGGCACGGCATGGTTTCGCATGTGGCCTGGATGGGCAGCTATGCCCGCTACCAGATCCGCCTGGATGCCGGGCAGGTGATCGAGGCGAGCGTTCCCAGCCTGGACTGGAACCAGGCCGAGGCGCCGGGGATCGACGAGGAGGTCTATGTGTCGTGGAGCCCCGACGCCGGCACGGTGCTTGCCTCATGAAACTGCGCCTGTTCGCGCGGCCCTCGGCCCGCCAGTTCGCCGTCGGCGTGCCCTACGTCTGGCTGATGGTGTTTTTGCTGGTGCCGTTCCTGCTGGTGCTCAAGATCAGCTTCGCGGACTTGCAGTTCGGCATTCCGCCCTATACGCCGCTGGCGACTCTCGAGGACCAGACCCTGCGGCTGGCGGTGCATCTGCGCGGCTATGCGCTGCTGTTCACCGACAGCCTGTATCTGACGACCTATCTGAATTCGGTCAAGATGGCCCTGGTCACCACGATCTGCTGCGCCTTGATCGGCTATCCGATGGCCTATCAGATCGCGCGTTCGCGTCCGGCGATCCGCAATCTGCTGCTGCTGGGGGTGATCCTGCCGTTCTGGACCTCGCTGCTGCTGCGGGTCTATGCCTGGGTGGGCATCCTGCGCAGCGACGGCCTGCTCAACAATCTGTTGATGGGCCTGGGCCTGATCGATACGCCGCTGGAAATCTATCGCACCGATCTGGCGGTGTACATCGGCCTCGTGTACGCCTATCTGCCGTTTTTCATCCTGCCGCTGTACGCCAACCTCGTCAAACTCGATCATCGTCTCCTCGAGGCGGCCTATGACCTGGGCGCCCGGCCCTGGCACGCTTTCCTGCGGATCACCCTGCCGCTTTCCATGCCGGGTGTGATCGCGGGGGCGATGCTGGTCTTCATTCCTTCAGTGGGCGAGTATGTGATCCCTGAGATGCTGGGCGGGGCCGACACGCTGATGATGGGGCGCGTCATGTGGACCGAATTCTTCAACAATGCCGACTGGCCCATGGCGGCGGCGGTGACCTGCGTCATGGTCCTGCTGCTGCTGGTGCCGCTGACGATTTTTCAGTACAACCAGGCGCGCCAGTTCGAGAAGGAGCGCCGCTGATGAAAGGCAATCCGATTCTGCGCTTCCTGGTCCTGGTGGTGGGCTACGCTTTTCTGTACGTGCCGATCGCCTGCCTGATGGCGTTCTCCTTCAACGATTCCAGCCTGATGACGTCCTGGTCGGGGTTTTCGCTGCGCTGGTACGTTGAGCTCTTTCAGGACAAGGCGCTGCTCGAGGCGGCGCGCCTGTCGCTCGTGATCGCCGCCCTCACGGCGACCACGGCCGTGGCGATCGGCACCTGGGCCGGCTACGTCCTGGCGCGCATGGGCCGTTTTCGCGGCTTTGGCCTGTATATCGGCATGTTGAGCGCGCCGCTGGTCATGCCCGAGGTCGTCCTGGGGATTTCGCTGCTGTTGATGTTCGTCGAGATGTCCAGGCTCATCGGCTGGCCCGAGAACAACGGCATTTTCACCATCTGGGTCGGGCACGTGACGCTGTGCATGGCTTACGTGGCGGTCATCATCCAGTCGCGGGTGCGCGATCTGGATCGCTCGCTCGAGGAGGCCGCGCTGGACCTGGGCGCCTCGCCGCTGAAGGTGTTCTTTCTGATCACCGTGCCGCTGATCTCGCCGGCGCTGCTGGCTTCCTGGCTGCTGGCCTTCACCTTGTCGCTGGACGATGTCGTGGTCGCGTCTTTCCTCTCGGGGCCGGGCTACACGACTTTGCCGCTGGAGGTATTCTCGCGCGTGCGGCTGGGCCTGAAGCCCGAGATCAACGCGCTGGCGACGCTGTTCATGCTGGTGGTCGGCATCGTGGTGGTGGCGGCCAACCGTGTGCAGGTGCGCCAGGCGGCCCGGGTACAATGAACGATCGTCCCTTGCCGGAATCTCTCGCTATCATGCCGACCCAAGACCAGCTCAAGCAACAGGCCGCCCAGGCGGCCATCGATCATGTCCTGCCGCAACTGCGGCCCGAGGATGTCCTGGGCGTGGGCACTGGCTCGACGGTCGATCTGTTCATCGATCTGCTGGCCGCGCACCGGGGCGCTTTTCGCGCCGCGGTGTCCAGTTCCGAGCGCAGCACGCGCCGCCTGCGGGCGGCGGGGATCGAGGTGCTGGATCTGAACGCCGTGCCCGCCATGGCCTGGTATGTCGACGGCGCCGACGAGATCGACGGCGCGCTCAATATGATCAAGGGCGGCGGCGGCGCCCTGACGCGGGAAAAGATCGTGGCTTCGGTCGCGGACCGTTTCGTCTGCATCGTCGATGAGTCCAAGCTTGTGGATCGCCTGGGGTGTTTTCCTCTGCCCATCGAGATCATTCCGCTCGCGCGCGAGGTCGTGGCGCGCGCCTTGCGGCAATTGGGCGGGCAGCCGGTTCTGCGCGAGGGTTTTGTGACCGACAATGGCGGTCATATCCTGGATGTGTCTGGGCTGACGCTGGACGCGCCGGCGCAGGTCGAGGCGGTGATCAACAATATTCCGGGCGTGGTGTGTTGCGGCCTGTTCGCGATCTCGGGCGCGGATGTGGCGCTGGTTGCTGGCGAGGGGGGGGTGCGCGTGTTGCGGGGTCTTGCGCTTTGATGGGGTTGCTGTTTCGGGCAAACGCGTGACAGGGTGATTTTGAGGCTTTGAGCGGTTCATTGCTTTTGTCGTTGGTTTTTTCTATCGGGCTGATGGCTGGGGCAGGGTGAATGCATGTAAGGGCTCGGCTTGAGTTTTTTTGTGCGAGCTCGCGGCCGGCGCCCAGGGGGGCGCAGCTCACCCGGTCCCGGCTTTGCCGGGACTACCCGTCGGATTGGGCGCAATCGGGGCGGTCGCCAAACTCGCGGGGTGATCAGTCCACTGGACTGATCACAAGCGTCCCGCTCAAGCAGTGGCGCCCTTGGCTCCCCGATTGCGCCCAATCCGACGGCGGGTTCGAAAGCG
>JBEBRQ010000034.1:0-31629 GCA_040394755.1 Castellaniella defragrans
CTGATGTTGGAATCATCAGGCCCTGTTCAGACTCATCTGATATTGGACAGGGCTTCTTCTTGCTTGAGTAGACCTTAATGGTGTATTTTCCGCCAGTTTCTGGATCATCGATGCTGCGGTGCTGGGCAATGACGACTTTGCCTTGACGTGTCCCACTGGAATTCACGCGGAAAAGGCACCACGATCCGTTCGGAATGCGTCGATTCATGGACTCACCGATGACTTGAGCTACGAAGATCCCGGGCTGGGGAGTGATCCACTCTGGTGCTTCAATCCATTCAATAGCGGTGTCGTCGCGCGTTTGGTGGTTCGAGAATACGCCAGCCGCCATCTTGATGTCGATAAGTAGAGGAATCGGCATATCGGCATATTGGTGGCTACGATGACGCACTGGGCGGAATTGAGCCGGCAGCAAGAACACTCGATGAGAGAGCCATGCGCATCGCTGATATGCAATCAGCGCGCCATGGAAAAATTTTGAGAAAATTTTTAACTTGAATTACTTGCTATTTCCATGCAACCCTAATAAGTACATTCACTTTGGAGGGATTATCGATGAAGACTTGGACCAAGCCCACTTTCCGCGAAATTTGTGTCGGTGCGGAAATCAATTGTTATGCGTCCAATTTGCCTGAGTGCAAATCTTAGTTCTTGGCGCTGGTGCCGGGGGTGGTTTTCCGCAGTGGAACTGCAATATGCCGCGCAGCCGCGCGGCGCGGGAAGGGCTCCCGGCCCTGAAGCATCGTACCCAAGCCAGCATTGCCATCAGCGTTGACGGTGATCGCTGGTTGCTGGTGAATGCCTCGCCGGATTTTCGCCAGCAGCAGCTCGCCACATCGGCCCTGTGGCCACGCAAAGGGTTGCGCGATTCGCCGATCAAGGCGGTGACCCTCACTGGTGGTGAGCTCGATCACATCACTGGCCTGCTGTCAATGCGCGAGCGGCAAGCATTTTGCCTCTACGCCACTTCGACAGTACTCGATCTGCTTGCGCGCAACCCGGTGTTCGACGCGCTCCATCCAGACGTCGTCCAGCGTTGCGCGATCGAACTCGATGTGCCGTTCCAACCGCAAGATCCAGACGGTCGGCCGCTTGGCATGACCGTGCGGCCCTACGCCGTTCCTGGCAAGGTGCCGCTGTTCATGGAGGCTGGCGCTGGTGACGATCTGCGCGGCAGCGCGGACACCACCGTCGGCCTGCACATCACCGAGGGCGGCGGCGGACCGGGCCTGCATTTCATTCCTGGATGCGCCGCGATCGACGATGCGCTGCGCGCCAGGCTGGACGGCGCAGCCTTGCTGCTGTTCGACGGCACGCTGTGGCGTGATGACGAGATGCTGCGGGCCGGCGTCAGCGAGAAGACCGGCGCGCGCATGGGCCACATCAGTGTCACCCATCTGGGCGACCCCGACGCCCCTGGCGGTCTGCTGCATGAGCTCGCCGGCATATCCATCGGCCAGCGCCTGCTCATTCACGTCAACAATACCAACCCGGTTCTGGACGAACGATCGACCGAGCGCGCGCTGCTGCGCGAGCGTGGTTGGGACGTCGCCGAGGACGGCATGGCACTGTGCATATGACCGAACTCTTTGTTCCGCTCGACCCCGATGGTCCAGCCCTGTCTTCGCCTGAACTGGAGGCCCGTCTGCGCGCCATTGGTCAGGCCCGCTACCACAACCTGCATCCGTTTCACCGTCTGTTGCACGGCGGCAAGTTGCGCAAGGGTCAGGTGCAGGCCTGGGCGCTCAACCGCTTCGAGTACCAGCGCATCATTCCGCTGAAGGACGCCGCCTTGCTGGCGCGCTGCGAGGATCAGGCGCTGCGCCGTGTCTGGCGCAAGCGGATCGAGGATCACGATGGCCGTGCTGATGACGATGGCGGCATCGCACGCTGGCTGAAGCTGACCGACGCACTGGGTCTCGACCGCACGGCCGTGCTGCGTGGCGACGGTCTGCTGCCGGCGACGCGGTTCGCTGCGCGCGCCTATGTGCGCTTCGTGGCCGAGCGTAGCCTGCTCGAAGCCGTGGCGTCTTCCCTGACCGAACTGTTCTCGCCCTCCATCATTGGCGATCGTGTCGCCGGCATGCTGGCGAACTACGACTTTGTGTCGCCGGAGGCGCTCGCATACTTCCGGCCACGGCTCAATCAAGCGCCGGCCGATGCCGAGTTCGCGTTGGCCTATGTGCTCGAACATGCGCGTACGCCTGCAGAGCAGCAGATGGCGTGCGACGCGCTGATCTTCAAGTGCGATGTGCTGTGGGCGATGCTCGATGCGTTGTACTTGGCTTACGTCGCGCCGGCGATGCCGCCGCCCGGCGCTTTCGTTCTCGATGATGCGCCACGACAGGGCAGGGAGGCGGTATGACGGCACAGCCAGACCAGACCACTGTCCCGGTGCTGTCTTGCGGTGTGCGCCTGCGTCATGACCTGGCGCGTGGCGGCTGGGTGCTGCTTGCGCCGGAGCGCATCGTGACCCTCGACGACACCGCCCAGGCCGTCGTCGCCCTGGCCGACGGTCGACGCGATCTTGCGACTATCGCCGGGATACTGGCCAAGGAGTACGCCGTGGGCGGCGACGATATCCTTGCCGATGTCATCGAACTGGTGGTGAGTCTGCGCGATAGCGGCCTATTGGAAATCAAGGGGACATGATGAATACGCAAACAACGGACAAGTCCGCCGAGGATGTGTTGCTTCCATTGGCGATCACGCTCGAACTGACCCATCGCTGCCCGTTGGCATGTCCGTACTGTTCCAACCCCGTGGAGTTGCTTGCCCGGGACACCGAACTGCCTGAAAGCACTTGGCGCGAGGTTATTGACCAGGCCGCCGAACTCGGCGCGTTGCAGGTGCATTTCACTGGCGGTGAGCCGGTGCTGCATCCTGGGCTTGTCGGGCTGGTGGCCCATGTCCGCGAACTGAATCTCTACAGCAACCTCATCACCTCCGGCATCGGGTTGCGTCGCCAGAAGTTGGACGCGCTGGTGGCCGCTGGCCTCGACCACCTGCAGCTCAGTATTCAGGACAGCACTGCGCAGGGTACCGACTACATCTCCGGACGTCGCGGCTCCTTCGCGCGCAAGCTCGAGGTGGCGTCCTGGTGCCGCGACACTGGTGTTTCGTTCACGCTCAATGCCGTCGTGCACGGGCGCAACATGGCCAATCTCGGCGACATGATCCAACTCGCCGTCGATATGGGCGTGCATCGACTCGAAATCGCCCACGTGCAGTATCACGGCTGGGCGCTGCGCAACCGCGCCGCGCTGATGCCGACGCAAGAGCAGGTGCTGGCCGCCGATGCGCTGGTGCGCGAGGCATCTGCGCGCCTGGCTGGCCAGTTGGTGATCGTCTATGTGGCGCCGGATTACTACTCTGAATCGCCGAAGCCCTGTATGGGCGGTTGGGGGCGGCGGATGATGACCATCGCGCCTGACGGTCGCGCCATGCCATGTCACGCCGCCAGTTCCATCCCGGGCATGACATTCCCGCGCGTCGATGAGCACCCCTTGCGTTGGATCTGGACGTCCTCGGAGGCGTTCATGCGTTACCGTGGCACCGCATGGATGCCTGAGCCGTGCGCGAGCTGTGAACTGCGTGAGCGCGACTGGGGCGGCTGTCGCTGCCAGGCTCTGGCGCTGGCCGGCGACGCTGGCGTGACCGATCCCACGTGTTCACGCTCACCGCTGCACGACCATATGCGCGCGCTGGCGCAGGCAGAGTCTCAGGCGCCGGCGCCTGCATTCGTATACCGACGGGCCAAGCGCGGCGGCCGCGATGATTCCGCAATCTGATCTCCGCCGTCCCTGTGATTTCGGGCTCAAAAGCGGAAAGATCGCGCGCGGATGGGAACAATGAGTATCAGGCATTGAAAGTAACGCCATTGGTCGGGTCCCCTTCGGCCAGCATTTCGGCCAGACGTCGCCGTTCGGCCTCATTGGGCAATACGCCGGTGATCTCCGCCTCCAGGACGACGATGCCTTCGTCATTGGTCACATTGACCTTTGCTTTTGCGCGTCCTTTTTCATCGAGCTCGCAGATGAGCAAGTCACAGGTCAATGTCTCATCGGCATAGACGGGTCTTTTGAATTGGAACGTCATGCTTCGTGCAAGCCAGCCGACCTGTCCGCCGATTTCAGTAATCAGGCTGGCGGTCAGGAGACCATGGGCGATAGGCGCCCGCAGGCCTTTCAGCTTTACATAATCGCCATCGCAATGCACGGGGTTGTAATCCCTGGACAGGTTCGCAAAGGATGTGATTTCCGCCGGGGTGAAACGGCGTGTGATGGTGAACCGATCGCCGACGCGCAGCCCTTCAGCGGCACGCTGTCTGAGATTGCTCATGATTGCTCCTCGCAATGTGATTGTGCCGGCTGTTATGGCTTTATCTGAATGGCGACTTTTTGGAAAGTTCGCCAGAAAGCATGTTTGTGTGGCCTACGCATCGTACACGAAGTCGTGAGTACAGACGTGGCATCGGCGGTGATGAGCCAGGGCTGGCGCGTCCAGGGGGTAGCCATGGACCATAAAGGGCGACAATACGTGCGCATCGTCTTGATGGCCCCTCAAGAACAAAACGCCACCATTTCTGGTGGCGTTAAGTATCTGAATCAACAGGATTTTTTGGTGGGCCCCCTCGGAGTCGAACCGAGCACCAACGGATTATGAGTCCGCTGCTCTAACCAAGCATGAGCTAGAGGCCCGGATTCGCCGCGCCGCAAGGCCTGCAAGCAGTTCAGGCGGCTCGATGAAACGAGCAATTATGGCACAAGACGATCCCGCCCGGGGCGGCCCGCCAGGGAAACGCATGAAACCGTGAGCCGATTCAAGGCTGTCCGTGAGAGTATGCGCCAGAGGTTCCCTGGATCTCGCCGCAGGTCTCTGCAAAAAACTCACCGAGCACTTCTTTGCGCAGTTCCATGAACCCCGCGCTGGAGCGGTTTCGTGGCCGCGGCAGAGCCACCGGCAGGATTTTCTTTATGGTACCTGGTCGCGGCGACATCACGACGATCCTGTCACCAAGGAAGATCGCCTCGTCGATGTCGTGAGTCACGAGGATCATGGTTGTTTTCTCGGTCTGCCAAATACGCAGCACTTCGTTTTGCATCTGAATCTTCGTCAGTGCGTCGAGCGCCCCGAATGGTTCGTCCAGCAGCAAGATTTTCGGCTGATTGGCAAGCGCCCTCGCAATCGCCACCCGCTGTGACATCCCTCCAGACAATTGATTTGGATAGGCCTTGGCAAACCCCGTCAGACCGACCAATTCCAGATGAGCGTCGACGCGACGGCGGACTTCTGCGGACGGTATGCCGTTCAGCCCGAAAGCAATGTTCTCCTCGACGGTCAGCCAGGGGAGCAGGCGATGCTCCTGAAAAACCATGCCTCGATCCAGCCCAGGCTTATGGATTGTTTTGCCATCCAGCGTCACCTTGCCTTCGTAGTCCGGCTCCAGTCCGGCGATGATGCGCAGCAAGGTGCTTTTGCCGCAACCCGACCCTCCTACGATACTGATGAACGTTCCCGGCTCAATGGACAAATCGATGCCTGACAGTGCCAAGACATTGCTGCCGGCCTGGAGGAAAGTCTTGGAGAGACCCTGGATGACCAGAGATGACCGCTGGGTGCGATTGGAATCACTTGCCATGTCGGGGGTTCCTAGTGCCCGACAAAAGCAGTCCGCCAGGTGACGAGACGGGTTTCCAGTCGTTTGAGTGCGTCGTCGGTGAGTTTCCCCAGCAGTCCCATGGTGATCATCCCTGCCAGCACGACATCGGTCTGGGAGAGTTGTCTGGCATCCATGATCAAGAAACCGACTCCGCTCGATGCGGCGATCAGCTCGGCGGCAACGACGCACATCCATGCGATGTTCAGGCCGATACGCAGACCGGTCATGATCTGCGGCAAGGCGCTGGGCAGGACGACCTGTCGAATGAAGCGTGAACGCGGGACTTCAAGAATGCGCGCCAGTTCAACGAAACGAAAATCGGTCTGGCGGATGCCGTCGATCGTGTTGACCAGGATCGGGAAAAAAGCTCCGATGAAAATGATGTATACCTTTGCCGCCTCTCCAATTCCGAACCACAGTATCGCCAGAGGAATCCAGGCAATTGGCGGGATCGGTTTCAATAGTTGCAGCAGCAATTCGGCGACATGCCCAACCGAACGAAAGAGGCCGATTGCGATTCCAAGCACCAAACCAGCAACGGCAGCCAGTGCGAATCCTTCGATGACGCGGATGCCGCTTGAAAGAATATGCCCGATCAGTTCTCGGCTTTTCAGCAATTGGGTTGTCACCTCGGCCACTTGGAGCGGTGAAGGCAAAATCGTCGGGCGGATGACCCCAAGAGATGACAACAGTTGCCAACCTCCCAGTAATGCGACTGGGAGGATCAGGTAACCGGCCAGCGCGCGCAGACGGGAAACCAGGCGACCGGCGCCGGGACCAGAAGGCAATCCGAATTCCGCCATGGATCACTTGACCTCGAGTTCGTTGAGCAGGCTGTGGTCCGCAAAGCGGTTGATGTCCACCGGCGAGCGCATCAGATTTTGTTCGCGCAGGAAGGTTTCGGTACTGCTCAGTGCATCCATGATTTCTTTGCTGAATGCAGGGCCGTAGGTGAACTTGTCCAGAGAATGGCGGATGATGGCTTCAGGCTGGTTCAATTCCGCGGCGATCAGATGTGCGGCTGCGTCCGGATCGCGGCGGATCAGTTCGGCGCCTTTCTGGAATGCCTTGAGAACGGCTTTGGCTTCATTGCGGTTTTTTGTGACAAAGCTGTCTGTTGCCTCGATGACGGCTATTGCGTTCTTCTGGCCCACGCCATCACGCAAGACTTTGATCGACTGGTCGAGCTCAAGCTTGCTCAATAACGGCTCCCACAGGAAAGCAGCATCGATTTCGCCGCGGAGCAGTGCATTGTTCATGTCCGGCAGCGTGAGATTGACCAGTTCGATATCGGAGAGTTTCAGGCCAGCTTCCTCGAGCGCCAAAACCAGCAGGTGATGCGCTGTCGTGCCCTTGAAGGTGGCGACTCTTTTGCCTTTGATGTCTTTCACCGAGGAAATCGGCGAGTTGGCGAGCACTACGCCAGCCTGCGAGCGGTATCCTGACGATGAAATGCCGATCAAGCTGATCTCGAAACCGACCGATTTTCCAATGATTGCAGGAACGTCTCCGGTAAAGATCACATCGAGCTGACCGGCGGCGATCGCCTCGTTCATCATCGGTCCAGCCGAGAAGGATTGCCATTTGACGGTCGGAGATGTGCTGCCGACAGCGGAGAGTTCTTCCTGGACCCAATTTTTTTGCTTGGCGACCAGGATCGGCGCATAGAAGGTGTTGGGAGCATAGCCGATACGAACCTCTGCCGTGGCGTGCGGCGTACTGATTGCAAGCAGGCCGCCAGCGAGCAGGTGAGAGAGAAAAACAGTAGCCTTCATGGTGTTGTCATCGCTTCATGGTCTTGGAGTCACGACTGCTTCCAGGGCAATCCCAGGGCTTTCCAGCCCCCTGCGCCACGATGGCCATCAGGCCCGAGCTGTCCTTCGAAGCCATCGGCGACGTTATAGGTTTCATAGCCTTCGGAGGCGAGAAGCTCGGCTGCGCTCCTTGAGCGCACGCCACTGCGGCAGATGATGTAGACCGGCTGGTGGGTCTCGATCCCGGAGGCCTTGAATTCATCAACGAATGCCGGATTGGATACCATCCCAGGGAATTTCGCCCATTCGTTCTGGTAGACCTGTTTGTTGATCGATGACAGATCAGGATTGCCGACGAATGCCCATTCCGCAACGGTCCTGACGTCCAGCAGAATTGCATCGGGGTTGCCGGCCAGGGCGTCCCATGCCGCTTTCGGAGAAACATCTCCATTGAAACCTGTATTTGCCATATTTTCCTTGTGTGCATATGCATCGTGATTTGCGCACGAATTGTTGCATGCGGCAATGTGCCGTTTAACGATGTATTGGGAATAACCTTATTGGGATTTCGATATGATGCGATTGCCTTGACCAGCCAACGAACCTTTCGCAATCTGTTGTCACTGGGGTTTGGCGTGCTGCCCCGCATGAGTGGTAAGCTCGCCGGAATAACGAAGTGGGGGCGGTATATGCGGCGGTTTGTCGGGAAGATTCTTGCAGGTGTGTTGGCTGTGGCGGCGGCCTCGGCGGTTGGTGCCGTCGAGGTGGCCCGGTTCGTTCCGCAGGGCGTGACGGCCGATGTGACGCAGGTCCAGGCCGACTTCACGGCGGCGGCCGTCGCGCTGGGCGACGATGGGGCCGCCGATCCGTTCGTGATCGAATGCGATGCCGGGACGCCCGCCGGCACTGGCCGCTGGGTCGATCCGGCGCATTGGGTCTATACCTTCCAGCAGCCGCTGGCCGGCGCGGTATCGTGCTCGGCGAGCGTGAATCCCGAGTTTCGCGATCTCGAGGGCCAGCCCCTGGCCGAGGCGGCGCCTTATGTGTTTGCCACGAGCGGTCCGCGCCCTCGGGTGTTGCGTCCCTGGGATTCGACGATCGATGAGGATCAGGTGTTCATCCTGTCCTTCGATGCGCCGGTGGATGCTGAATCGGTTGCCGCGCATACGGTGTGCCGCGTCCAGGGCATCGGCGAAGCCGTGGCGGTGCGCCTGATCGAGGGGGATGACCGGCGCGAGATTCTGTCCGCGACCAGCATGGAGGGCACCATTGCCGATGCCGGCATCCAATTGGTGCAGTGCAAGCGCACGCTGCCCGCGAAGGCCAAGGTGCGACTCGTGGTGGGGCCGGGGGTCCAGATGATTGCGGCCGAAGACCGTGCGGTCAAGCCCAGTGTCCGGGCCCGGGAGTTCGATTTCCAGGTGCGCGAGGCGTTTTCGGCGACCATGCATTGCATGCGCGAGAATGAGGAGGCCGCCTGCTCGCCGTTGGGCGATATCGTGCTTTGGTTCACCGGGCAGGTGCCGGCCGATCTGGTGGCGGGCGCGGCGATCGAGACTCCGCAAGGGGAGCGCCGCCTGGCGGATCTCGGTGAGGACTCTCCGTCGTTCGTCCACGGGCTGAGCTTCAAGGCGCCGTGGCCCGAGAATGCGGTTCTGCGTCTGTCTTTGCCGGAGGGGGTCCGGGACGATGCGGGCCGCCTCCTGTCGAACCAGTCCCGTTTTCCCTTGTCCATTTCGACGGCGGCGGTGCCGCCCCTGGTGAAGTTTCCCTCGGGGAGTTTCGGGATCATCGAGCGTTTCGCCGAGGCGCCGGCAGGCTCGGGCGATGCGGTTGCGGCGGTGCCGCTTGCGCTGCGGCGGGTCGGTCCGGAGCTGCTCACCCGCGAGCTGTCGGTTTCGGCGGGCACCGCGCGGGACCACGTGACGACTGATGATATCGAGGCACTGCGTTGGTACGCCAAGGTGGCGCGTTTCGATGCGGACTCGCTCACCGCGGGCCAGATCGAGGATGCCCGGGCTTCGCGCCCTTTGCGCAGCGAGGATTACAGAGTGCCGCGGATTCCCCTGCGCGGGGTGCCGTTGCTCGAACCGGGGGACGCGGTGCGAACTTTGCGGCTGCCCGGGGTGTCGGAGGATCCTGCGATCGAAATGGTGGGGGTGCCGGTGGCGGAGCCCGGTTTCCATGTGATCGAGGTCGAGTCCGCGCGGCTGGGCGCTTCATTGTTGGGCGAGTCGGCGCCGGCCTATGTCCGCACTTCGGTTCTGGTGACCAATCTCGCCGTGCATGTCAAGACCGGCCGGGATGATATGCTGGTGTGGGTGACGACGCTGGACGACGGCCAGCCGGTCGCGGATGCACAGGTGGCGGTGCTCGACTGCATGGGCACCCGTCTGGGCCAGGGCAAGACCGATGCCCAGGGCCTGTGGCACCGGATGGGGGCGGCTGAGAAGGCCGGAGAATGTCTCGATCACAGGGTGTCGGGCCTGTTCGTGACGGCGCGGATTCCCGCCGATCATCCGCAGGCGGCGGGGCGGGCGGATTTTTCCTTTGCCTGGTCGTCGTGGAACCGGGGTATCGAGCCCTGGCGCTTTCCGGTGTCGACCGATACGTCGCCACGGCCCGATCTGGCGACGCATGCCGTATTCGATCGGACGTTGTTGCACCGGGGCGAGACGGTTTCCATGAAGCTGTTCGCCCGCGTCCTGACCCGCAGCGGCATGGACAATCCGCCCGCTGCGCGCTTGCCGCTGCGCGCCGTGATCGAGCATGAGGGTTCTGGCGAGCGCTCGCTGATCGATCTGGACTGGATGCGCAGTCCGAGTGGTGGCCAGTATGCGCTGGTGCAGTATGAATTGCCGCCGATGGCAAAGCTCGGGCTCTATTCCGTGACGCTGGAGGGGCCATCGCCGGACGAAGACGATCGCTGGCGGTGGGCGCCCAGCTATCCGGCCGGCGAGTTCCGGGTCGAGTCCTTCGATCTGCCCGTGCTGGCCGGCAGCATCCGGCTCGATGGCCCGCAAGGGGCTGGAGAGCCCCTGGTCGCGCCCGAAACCGTGTATGCCGATGTCCATCTCGCCTATCTGTCGGGCGGGCCGGCCGCGGGGCAGGAGGTTTCCTTGTCCGCGGTATCCCGGCCTCTGGATATCGGCTTCACCGGGTACGAGGATTATGCCTTTGGCGTTCCCGATAACTTGCGCACGACCGAGGACCGGGCAAGTGTCGAGGGCCTGCGCCGGCTGATTCTCGACAAGCATGTGATCGAGCTGGATGCCCAAGGGGGCGCCCGGGTTGGCTTGCCGGACCTGCCCATGGCGTCCGAGCCGCAGTCCTGGCTGGTGGAGGCCAGTTTCTCGGATCCGAATGGCAGGGTGCAGACCATTGCCCAGATGGTGCCGGTCTGGCCCTCGTCGGTGGTGGTCGGCCTGCGCACGGATGGGGCGCTGGCTCAGGGCAAGGAAACGGAGGTCACCATTGTGGCGCTGAATCCTGCGGGCCAGCCGCAGGCGGACGTCGAGGTGCGCCTGGATGGCCGGGTGCGGACGGTCTTTTCGACACGCAAGCGCCTGGTGGGCGGGTTCTATCGTTACGACTCCTACGACAAGGTCGCCGATCTGGGTATGCTGTGTCAGGGCAGGACCGATGCGCGCGGAACCTTCACCTGCCCGGTCCTGATGGATCGGCGGGGCGAAACCCAGTTCTTCGCCAGCGCTGCCGACGCGCAGGGCCGGCGCTCGCTGGCCGCATCATCGGTCTGGGTGTGGGGTCCGCAGACCTGGTTCGGCGGCGGCGAGGATGATCGGATCGATGTGATTCCCGAGCGCAAAACCTGGAAGCCCGGCGAGACCGCTGAATTCCAGGTGCGCATGCCGTTCCGGAACGCCCAGGCGCTGGTGGCAGTCGAGCGTGAAGGGGTGCTCGAAACCCATGTGATCGAGCTCGATGGCGAGCAGCCCGTCATCCGCCTGCCGGTCAAGGCCGAATGGGGACCGAATGTCTACGTTTCGGTCCTGGCCGTGCGCGGCCGCATCCGGAGCGTTCCCTGGTCGTCTTTCTTTTCGTGGGGCTGGCGCGCCCCGCGGGACTGGTACCATGCCTGGTCGCGACGGGTCGATGATGCGCCCGCGCCCACGGGGCTGGTAGATCTGGCCAAGCCCTCGTTCCGGTTCGGGCTGGCGGAGATTCACGTCGATGATGGCTCGCATCATTTGCAGGTGAGCGTCAGCGCCGACCGGCCTCAGTACCAGGTGCGCGAGACGGCGCGGGTGGATGTCGAGGTGAAATTGCCCGATGGCGCGCCCGCTGCGGGTGCCAGCATCGCCTTCGTGGCCGTGGATGAGGCCTTGCTCGAGCTCATGGGCAATCCAAGCTGGGATGTGTCGACGGCCATGTCGATCCTGCGCGGCTACGGGGTCGAAACTGCCACGGGGATGGGTGAGGTCGTCGGCCGCCGGCACTACGGCCGCAAGGCCGTGCCCGTCGGTGGCGGCGGCGGCTTCAGTCCGACGCGTGAGCTTTTCGATACTTTGCTGCTCTGGCGCGGAGATGTCGTCCTCGACGCGCAGGGACGTGCCCGTATCGACGTTCCCCTGAATGACTCTTTGACGCGCTTCCGGCTGGTTGCGATCGCCGATTCGGGGGTTTCGCTGTTCGGCATGGGGCAGGCGAGCATCGTCGTGACTCAGGATCTGCAACTCATCGCCGGCTTGCCGCGGCTTGTGCGCAGCGGCGATACCTATACCGCGCAGGTCACGGTGCGCAATCGGACCGATGAGGCGATGGATGTGCGCACCGAGGCGCGCATCGAGTCGAGGCAAGGTGGGGCACTGAATCTCGAGGCCCGGGAACTGCATCTGGCGCCAGGGGCGTCGGACATCATCGGCTGGTCGGTGACCGCTCCCGAGACGACCGACGAATCCGGGTCGGAGACGATTCAATGGGATGTCCAGGCCAGCGGCCAGCGGGCGGCCGGCGTTGATCCCGCAGCCGATCACCTGCGCGTGACGCAGCGGCTGGAGCCGGCCGTGCCGGTCGAGGTGCGCGCGGCGACCCTGGTTTCCCTGCGGCCCGGGGAACCGCAACGGATTCCCGTGGACCCCACAGCCGCAGCGCTCAAGAACGTGGCGGGCCAGGTGCGGGGCGGCGTCCGGGTGGGCTTGCAGTCGAGCCTGGCCGGCATCATGCCCGGGGTGCGCGACTGGCTGGTCGATTATCCCTATACCTGCGTCGAGCAGCTCAGCGCCAAGGCCCTGGGCCTGCGTGATCCCCAGGCCTGGGAGGCATTGATGCAGCGTCTGCCCGGCTATCTGGACGAGCAGGGGCTGGCCGCGTATTTCCCCGGGGGCCGGGGAAATGTCGCTCTGACGGCGTACCTGCTGTCGATCACGGCCGAGGCGCAGACTCTGGGGTGGTCCTATGAGATTCCCGAGGCATCGCGCGAGAGGATGGTAACCGCCTTGCAGGATTTTGTCCTGGGCCGGATCGCCGCGCCCGCCTGGGCGCCCGTGCGTGACGAAACCTGGCGCAAGGTGATCGCCATCGAGGCCCTTGCCCGCAACGGGGGCTATCAGCGCGGTATGCTCGACAGCATCGATCTGGACGTGTCGGACTGGCCCAGTCCCGCCCTCGTGGATTGGCTGTCGATCCTGCTCAATGTGGAGGACATCGATCACCATGCGCTGCGCCTGGCCGAGGCCAAGGCGCTGCTGCGCGGCCGCTTGACGCGTCATGGGACCACATTGGTGCTCGACGATTCCACGGCCGGCAGCGGCTGGTGGCTGATGAGCTCCGCCGAAGGCACCCAGGCCCGCCTGCTCATGGCGTTGATTTCGGAGGCCGATTGGCGCGAGGACATCCCGCGCTTGGCCACGGGCTTGCTCGGTATGCAGCGGCGGGGTGCCTGGTCGACGACCACGGCCAATACGCTGGGCGCCCTGGCGATGGAGCAGTTCGCGATGACCTTCGAGTCGAATGCGGGCGAGGGCGAGATCCTCGTGGGGCTGGAGGGTGGCGCGCCTTCCCGGACGCTGTCCTGGCAGGCGATGCCCGAGCATGACGGTGTCCGTGCCCAGGCCCTGGATTTGCCGTGGGCGCGCGCCGGGCGTGATGTGCTGCGTCTGGCGCCGCAAGGCGCGGGCGGCGGATGGGCCACTGTCAGCACGCGCACGGCGGTGGCGGCCGAGGGGCCGGTGGATGGCGGCATACGTGTCGAACGTCATGTCACAGCCGTGTCGCGGGCGCATCCGGACCGCTGGTCGCCGGGCGATATTTATCGCGTCCGTCTGTGGGTCGATGCGCGTGCGCCGACGGTGTGGGCGGTGCTGAGCGACCCCGTGCCGGCCGGCGCGTCCATCCTGGGTGGCGGCCTTGGGCGCGATTCTGCGATCGCCGTGCGCGATGAAGGGAGCGACGTCGACTCTTTCGGACCCAGTTTCATCGAACGCGATGCCGGGATGTACCGGGCGTATTTCGAGGTCCTGCCCCGCGGCGCCCACGCCATCGAATATTCCGTGAGGATCGATGCGCCGGGGCATTTCCAGATGCCGCCCACGCGCATCGAGGCGCTGTACCAGCCAGATGTTTTCGGTAGTGCGCCCAATACGCCCTTCGATGTGGGGCTGCCCTGATGCCCGGCGTGCGCCTCCTGCTGGGCCTGGCCCTGTGCCTGCTGGCCGCGCGGGCAGGGGCCTTGCCGGCCTATGAAGCCGTGAAGGCGGCGCACCGTTCGTCGGATGTGCGCATCCTGGCGGCCGATGGCGAGGTCATCCAGCGGGTGCGGGTGGATTTTTCCAGTCGCCGCGGCGACTGGGTGGCGCTCGAGGATATTTCCATCGCCTTGCAGCGGGCGGTGCTGCGTTCCGAGGATGGCCGTTTCTACGAGCATTCGGGGGTGGATTGGCTGGCCATGACGCGCGCTGCCTGGCGCACCCTGTCGAGTGGTCATGTCCAGGGCGCCTCGACCCTCAGTATGCAGCTCGCCGCTCTGTTGGACGAGGACCTGCGGCGTGGTCCCCAGGGCCGGGGCCTGATGCAGAAGATCGACCAGATTCAGGCGGCCCGTGAACTGGAGGCCGGCTGGACCAAGGCGCAGATCCTCGAGGTCTATCTGAACCTCGTCGCCTTTCGGGGGGAACTCGTTGGGGTGGATGCCCTGGCGCGGGTGATGTTCCAGAAGCGCGCGGCGGCGCTCGATGCCCGGGAATCGGCGTTGGCCGCCGTGCTGCTGCGCGGCCCCAATGCTGCGCCATCGGTCCTGGCCCGGCGCGGTTGCGCCTTGTTGCGTGAACTTGAGCGGGCCGGAGATTGCGACGGTTTGCGTGATCTGACCGGGTTGGCGCTGGAGCGCACGGCGGCGCGCCGGCGGGATGTGCCGGGCTTGGCGCCGCACTTCGCGCGCCTGCTGGTCGCGCACCGGGACGAGGCGACCGGCGGGGTGCTGCGCACCGCCTTGGACCGGGGCTTGCAAAAAGAGGCGCTGGCTTCGATACGCCGGCATCTACGCGACCTTCGGGGGACTGGCGTCACCGATGCCGCGGCGGTGGTGCTGGACAATCGCAGCGGCGCGGTCCTCGCTTATGTCGGGTCATCCGGCGAGTTTTCGGATGCCGACGCGGTGGATCATGTGCGCGCCCTGCGCCAGGCGGGATCGACACTCAAGCCTTTTCTGTACGGCATTGCGTTCGACGAGGCACGCCTGACGGCTGCGTCGCTGCTCGACGACCGGCCGTTGGACCTGGATGGGGGCGGGGGCCTGTATGTTCCGGGCAATTACGACAGGCGTTTCAGCGGCTGGGTCAGCGCCCGGCTGGCCTTGGCGTCCTCATTGAACATCCCGGCCGTGCGCGTGGCCATGATGGTGACGCCCGAAGCCCTGGCCAGCCGCCTGTCGTCCCTCGGCCTGCCGTTGGTGCATGATGGTGACTATTATGGCTATAGCCTCGCGCTGGGCAGCGCGGACGTCAGCCTGTTGTCGCTCGCCAATGCCTACCGCGCATTGGCGCGCCAGGGTAATTATGCGCCGGTCGACCTGGACGCGGTCGGGCGGGCCGGTGGCGGGGCCGCACAGTCCGGCGTCGCGCTTTTTTCCTCGGGGGCCGCATGGATCGTGGGCGACATCCTCTCTGACCGGCAGGCGCGGGCCCGGACGTTCGGCCTGGACAGCCCCCTGTCGACGCCGTTCTGGACGGCGGTCAAGACCGGGACCAGCCGCGACATGCGCGATAACTGGTGCATCGGCTGGTCGCGGGACTACACTGTGGGCGTCTGGGTGGGCAATAGCGCGGGTGCGAGTATGCGCGAGGTGTCCGGCGTCAGCGGCGCGGGTCCGATCTGGCATGACCTGATGACCTGGCTGCATCGCGGACGTGGCGGTGCCCGTCCCCCCGTGCCCGCCGGCGTCGTGCGCGCAGCCGTCCATTTCACTCAAGGCCAGGAGCCCGCCCGCCAGGAATTCTTTCTGGGGGATACGGCGCAGGAGGCTTTCACCGCGGGGCCGCAGGCGCAGCGTGGGGGTACATCCACCGCGGGGCCGCCCCAAGGTGAAAAGCGGCCTCTCGGGGGGCAGCGAGCCGCGATCTTGCGTATCGCCGAACCCGTGGATGGCACGGTCATGGCGCTCGATCCGGATATCCCTATCGACAGGCAGCGCATGCGTCTGCGGGTAGTGGATATGGCAATGCAGCAGGCGCCGTCGGTGCGCTGGTTCCTGGACGGGGCGCCGATCGATGGCGATGAATGGCTGCCCAGGCCGGGCCGCCATGTTTTCGAGTTGCGCGGTCCTGGCGGCCAGGTGCTCGATCAGGCGCAGGTATTCGTGCGTGGAGGGCGTTTCCTGGGCGATGCGTTTTCCGCCGATATGCAAGCAGTTGTGCAATAAACAGATTTACAGCGTGATAAGCCAGCAGGAGGAATACAGATGTGGAATACAAGCAAGTGGATCGTGATACTGGGGATGGTCCTGGCGGTCTCGGGTTGCCAGACAGGGGCCAGAAAATCCGCGACGGCGGATTCGGCGCAAACCCGTCCGGGAGAATCCGCGCAGGCGGCGGATCAGGGCGAAGCCATCCGCGATGATACGCAGGCCGTCGATTTGCGGATATTCCTCGCCGATACCCAGCCCCGGCAGGGGTGGGCCGAAGTCACGCTCAAGCCCAGCGGCGTGTTGTATGTCAATACCTCGCCAGTGATTTCGCGCAGCGATCTGGTCGGTATCCAGGCCGCCACGGATCAATCGGGCGGCGGGGTTCTGGTTCTGACGCTCAGTGACGAGGGCCAGGAGAAGATCCGGGCGGCAACGACCGCCAATCCGGGCTTGCATCTGGCGCTGGTGGTGGGGCATACCATGCTGGCGGCTCCCAAATATGCCGATCCGCTCCAGGAAAAACAGCTGGCTTTCGGCGTGGGCTCGCGCCGCAACGCTGAAATCGCGGCGCATGCGGTCGCTGGTGTGCCGATGCCGGATGCCTCCAATTCCGAGCCGGCGGCCTCTACGACGAATTCCACGCCGGCGGCGGCTCCAGGCGCCAGTCAATGAGATTCATTCGGGCCGGAGCCCGAGTACTTCGGCCTTCACTGCTGCATGTTGTTTTTTCCCAGGACCGTCATTTTTTTCTTGCCGTGCAGAGGGGGATTCCAGGAAAATATGCGCATTGCGTATATCGGAGTCTCTCATGGCCGTTTCCCAACAAGTCTTTCTACGCGACGCCATGCGTCGGCTGAATCTGACGCGTGACGTTTTCGCAGCGCGGATCGGTGTCAAGCGTCGCGCCCTCGATACTTGGCTGCTTCCCGAGGGCTCGCAGGAGGCGCGCGCCATGCCCGAGGTGGTCAGCCGCTTCGTCACCGAAATCGTCGAAAATGATGCGTTGATGCAAAAATATGCGCAAAGCGCACAATCAGGGCCTTTGCGCGATCGGATCGCTATCGACAACAAGCATCAGCTCCTGTCGGTCGATCAGTTCACCCGGGAATCCGTCGAGGAACTGTTCCGGGTGGCCGATCTGATGCAGCCCATCGCGCGGCGCCAGAAAGTCTCCCGGGTACTCGAGGGCGCGGTGCTGGGCAACCTGTTCTTCGAGGCCAGCACGCGCACGCGCGTGAGCTTCGGCGCGGCCTTCTGCCGGCTGGGCGGCTCGGTGTGCGACACCACGGGATTCACGTTTTCCTCGATGGCCAAGGGCGAATCCATCTATGACACCAGCCGCGTGATGAGCGGCTACGTCGATGCCATGGTGATCCGCCACCCCGAGCAGGGTTCAGTGGCGGAATTCGCGGCGGCCACCAATATTCCTGTGGTCAACGGCGGCGACGGCGCGGGCGAGCACCCCAGCCAGGCGCTGCTCGATCTCTATACCATCCTCACCGAGTTCTCGCGTCTGGGCAAATTGCTCGACGGCGCGCACATCGCGCTGGCCGGTGACCTGAAATACGGGCGCACCGTGCATTCGCTGATCAAGCTGCTTGCTCTGTACCGTGGCATGCGCTTTACGCTGATCTCGCCCCCAGGACTCGAAATGCCCGATACCATCGTCGAGCAGGCCGGACGCAACGGCCACACCATCGAGAAGACGCACGACCTGGCCGCTGGCCTGAAGGGCGCCGATGTGATCTACGCCACGCGGGTCCAGAAAGAGCGCTTCGCTGGCGAGTCCCTCGAGGGTTATTCCTCGGAGTTCCAGGTCAATCGCGCGATCGTCGATGCCTGCTGCGGACCAGATGTGATCGTCATGCATCCGCTGCCGCGCGACAGCCGCGAGGGCGCCAACGACCTCAGCATCGACCTGAATCACGATCCCCGCCTGGCGATCTTTCGCCAGACGGACAACGGGATTCCTGTGCGTATGGCGATCTTTGCCGTGTTGATGGGGGTCGAGGGCCTGGTGCAGCATTCCCTGCGCGATGTCACCTGGACGCCGCCGTCGCACATCGGCCCCGACGATAGCGTGTTCCACGGGATGTATTGAGGCGCTCGCGCGCGGCGGGCTGCCATCCTGTGCGCCCGCCTCTGGCGAATTCGCGAGTCCGAATCCTTCAAACGTCGAACATTACGCTAGCGCGTCCGCCGCTCGCCGCCGAGGGCGGCCATCAGGTCGGTCAGCAGGCGCGCCAGTTCGCCGCACATCAGCGCCATGTCGGCGTCGAACTGCTCGGCTTCGTTGGCCGCCTGGGCATCCTGGTGCTCTTTCAGCACGTCCAGGGGCGCCACGCGCTTGATGTCCAGATTTTCCGTCAGCACGAATGACACGCGGTCGTTCCAGGTGAGGGCCAGGCGCGTGCATTGCTTGCCCGCTTGCACGTGCTTGCGGACGTCCTCGAGTTCCACGCTCTGGCGCACGTAGCGCACCGTGGCCCGGCTCTCGCCCGAGGCGCGCAGCTCGGTGTCCTGGTCGATCGTGAACCCGGCCGGCGCCTCGTCCTCGTACAGCCACTGCGTCATGGCGGCGGCGGGCGACATTTCCACGTGCAGCGGCACGATGGGGAAGGGCGTGAGCGTCTTGGCGAGCAGGCCGAGGACTTCGTCGCTCTTGGCCGTGGCCGCCGCGTCGATGGCCACCCAGCCATTGAGCGTGTCGATCCAGACGTAGGTGTCGTGCGCAATCACGAAGGCGCGCGGCAGCAGCTCCAGGGTGAGCTGTTCCTTGATTTCCTTCATCTGCTTGCGGCCGGGCTTGTAGCCTTGCTTTTCCTCGATGTCCAGGGCGCGGGCGCGGCTGGCCTGGTTGATGACGGTCGACGGCAGCAGTTTTTTCTCGGTATGCAGGCGCAGCAGCACCTGGCCATGGGAAACATAGGCCAGGCCCGCGTCGTCGCGCGGCGGCATCCAGCCCGAGGTCTGGCTATCCTGGCTGCCGCCGGGCTGGAAGGCGAGTGGTTCCAGCGCCGCGTCGAGGTCGGCTGCGGTCAGGGTGGCATTGGGGGCGAGACGGTAGAGCTTGAGATTCTTGAACCACATGGGAATGTTCGTACGATGGATGGGGCGCCGCCCCGGAAAGGGGCGTGGCCCCGTTGGCAGGGTTCCGATTGTACAGGGTCGGTTTTTCCTGTCCGTCGGCCTGGGCTTTGTGCCGCCGGATCGATGTTCGATTCGCCGCGCCGAGCGGGGTTGCCGGCACGGTTTGCCGGCGCGCGCATGGACGGGTACATTCCATGACGGTGGATGCCGAGGCGGCGATGACTGGCCGGAGATCGGGTCAGCAGGCCGGTGTTTTTCAGGACGCGGTTCGCCGGATTCATTCGGGAACTCACAAAGACCTTTCATCTCATTGGAATTTCTATAATGTATATCCCTCTGCATTTCGCTGAAACCCGCTCAGAGGAACTGGCCCGCATCATCCGCACGCATCCGCTGGGCGTGCTGATTACGCATGACGCCGACGGACTGGATGCGAATCACCTGCCGTTCGAGTTTGATCCCGGAGCAGGGGCGCGGGGAATGCTCACGGCGCATGTGGCGCGCGCGAATCCGGTGTGGCGGCGCTGCTCCGCGGGCTGTCCGGTGCTGGTCGTGTTTCGCGGGGCCGAGGGCTATGTCTCGCCCAACTGGTATCCCAGCAAGCACGAGGCCCACCGCCAGGTCCCGACCTGGAACTATGAGGTGGTGCATGCGCATGGCCTGCTCACGGTGCGCGACGACGAGCGTTTTGTGCGCGGCATCGTCGGGCGCCTGACGCGCCGGCACGAGGCCGGCGAGGCCCATCCCTGGAAGATGACGGACTCCACTTCGGAATTCATCGATGGCATGTTGCGCAATATCGTCGGCATCGAAATCGCCGTCACTGCGCTGGTCGGCAAGCGCAAGCTCAGTCAGAACAAGGATGAACGCGATCGCCTGGGTGCTGCCGATGCGCTGCAGGCTCGGGGCCATGCCGAACTGGCGCGCAATATGCGCGAGTCCGCCGCCGATGACGCATCGACGGCGACCCATCGGTAGAGAAAGTTTTTCGCATCGCGCTTCTGACGCATGAGTCCGGGGTTTCGGGAGGGGCGGTTTCCTGCGAAAAAAATGGCCCGGTCGCAGAGACCGGGCCAATCAACGCACGCCGTTGCACATGGTAAGGCTCGCGGGGAGTGCGAGGCGGCGACAGGATGGTCTGGAGGGTTCGTCTGGAAACCAAGGGGGAACGAAGTTCCAGGCGATGGACCGATCCTGCTGTGCCATTTTATTCTATTCGGCTGACGATTTCCTTAAACTTTAATATTATTTATTTCAAATAATTGAATGTTGTATTGAAATTGTTACTCTGGCGTCGCGTCGAGGTCGTTGTGGTAGGTTTCCTTGACGAACAGTGTGCCGACGACCAGCGTCATCAGGGCGATGATGATCGGGTACCACAGCCCATCGTACATGTTTCCGGTGGCCGCCACGGTGGCGAAGGCCACGGGCGGGACGAAGCCGCCGAACCAGCCGTTGCCGATGTGGTAAGGCACGCTCATGGAGGTGTAGCGGATGCGGGTCGGGAACATCTCGACGAGCATCGCGGCGATGGGGCCGTAGACCATCGTCACCAGCAGGACCAGGAAAAACAACAGCAGCAGGACCATGAAGTAGTTGATCTGCGAGGGGTCGGCGCGCTGTGGATAGCCGTGCTCGCGGACCGCCTGGATGAGGCTGGCCTGCAGGAGGCGGTTGCGCACGGCGAATTCCACGCGGCTGAGCGAGGTGCCGTCGAAGGACGGCACCGTCTGCTCGCCGATGACGGCATGCGCCACGGCGCCCGGTTCGGCTGCCTGGTTCACGTAGCTGACCGAGTTCGTGGCCATGAAGGTCTTGAGCAGGTCGCAGGAACTCGTGAACGAGGTGATGCCCACGGGGTTGAATTGCAGCGAACAGTCCGCGGGATCGGCGTGGATGACGACCGGCGCGAGCTGCTGGGCGCGTTCCAGGGCGGGGTTGGCGTAGTGGGTGAGACCCTTGAAGATAGGGATGTAGGTGAGGACCGCGATCAGGCAGCCCGCCATGATGATGGGCTTGCGCCCGATCCGGTCGGAGAGCGCGCCGAACACGACGAAGAACGGGCAGGCCAGCAGCAGCGCCAGCGCGACCAGGATGTTGGCGATGTTGGTGTCCACGCCCAGCGCCTGGGTGAGGAAATACAGGGCGTAGAACTGGCCGGTGTACCACACCACCGCCTGGCCGGCGGTCAGGCCGATCAGGGCCAGCAGGACCAGCCGCAGATTTTTCCAGCGCCCGAAGGATTCCTTGATGGGCGCTTTTGAGATGGTGCCTTCGCTTTTCATGCGCTTGAAGGCCGGCGATTCGTGCAGGCGCAGGCGGATCCAGACCGAGATGATCAGCAGCAGCACCGAGATCAGAAAGGGCACGCGCCAGCCCCAGGCCGTGAAGGCCTCCTCGCCCAGGGTCGCCCGCGTGCCCAGCACCACCAGCAGAGACAGGAACATGCCGGTGGTGGCGGTGGTCTGGATCCAGCTCGTGAAGAACCCGCGCCGGTGGGCGGGCGCGTGTTCGGCCACGTAGACCGCCGCGCCCCCGTACTCGCCGCCCAGCGCCAGACCCTGGAGCAGGCGCAGGCTCAGCAGGATGATGGGGGCGGCCGATCCGATCGAGGCCGAGGAGGGCAGCACCCCCACGAGGAAGGTCGACAGGCCCATGATCAGGATGGAGATCACGAAGGCATATTTGCGGCCCACCATGTCGCCGATCCGGCCGAACACCAGGGCGCCGAAGGGGCGCACCGCGAAGCCGGCGGCGAAGGTCAGCAAGGCGAAAATGAAGCCGGCCGTCGGGTTCAGGCTCGAAAAGAAGTGCAGCGCGATGACCGAGGCCAGTGAACCATAGACGTAGAAGTCATACCATTCGAAGACGGTGCCCATGGACGATGCCAGGATCACACGGCGTTCCTCATGGGTCATCGGACGGTCGGTGGCGTCGGTCGGAATCTCGGGCGGCGCGGCGATGCGTGTCGGGGGATTCATAGGCTGGTCCTGGGGACGTTGTCACGCGGGAAGGTGACGCGGATGCGTGTACCGCCGCTGTCGGGGTCGCGATGATTGCCCGGAGGCAGGAATTGGATCGTGGCCGCGTGATGTTCGGCCACCTCTTTGACGATGGACAGGCCCAGGCCGCTGCCTTCGGCCTCGGTGCCCAGGACCCTGAAGAAGCGGTCGAAGACCCGGCTCTGATCCTGGGGCAAGATCCCCGGGCCGGTGTCCTGGACTTCGAGAAAGACATATTCGCCGCTGCCGCCGGCGCGCACGGTGACGCGTCCGCCGCTCGGCGTATAGAGCAGCGCATTGTCGATCAGGTTGTTGAGCATCTCGCCGATCATGATGTGGTTGCCGAAGACGGGCAGCGGCTCATCGGCGGCGTCGAAACCCAGGTCGATGTGTTTGTCCATCGCGGCCCGCACCCATTGCATCGTGTATTGCTGCGCGAGCGCCCGCAGGTCCAGCGATTCGGTGGCGCGCGGGACGGTGTCGTCGATGCTTTCGGCGCGCGCGAGCAGCAGCAGTTGGTTGACCAGGCGTGTGGCGCGCTGGGAGCCGGCCAGCAGCTGCCGCAGGCTGTCGCTCATGAGGGCCGGGTCGCGCTCGCGCAGGGCCAGTTCGCATTGGGTGCGGATTCCCGCCAGGGGCGTCTTGAGCTGGTGGGCCGCGTTTGCGACGAAGCGCCGCTGGGACTCGAGCGAGGCCGCCAGGCGTTTGAGCACGTTGTTCATGGCGGCGATCAGCGGCGCGATCTCGGCGGGCGCGAGGTCATCGCGAATAGGCGAGAGGTCGTTGGGCTTGCGCTTTCGCATGTGCTCCTGCAGCAGGCTGAGCGGCTCCAGGCCCTGGGTCAGTCCCAGGCCCGCGAGCATGACGGCCAGGGGCAGGATGATCAGTTGCGGCGTCAGCATCCCGGTGAGGATTTCCTGCTGCAGCGTGGCGCGCGCCTCGCTGGGCTCGGCGACCACCGTGAGGAACCCCACGCCGTCGCGGTCGCGCCCGCCCCAGACGTAGGCCACCCGCATCGAACGGTGCGCGATGGTGGCGTTGCGGTAACGGATCTGGTCGATGTCGTAGGCCCAGTTCTCGGGAACGGGGATGTCGGCGTTGCCCGCCAGCGAATGGCCGTTGGCGTCCAGGATCTGCCAGGTGGTCGGGGTCTGGTCGCCGTCGCTTTCGAGAATGGTGCGCGCCGCATCCGACAGGCGCACGTCGTCATGCAGACGCTGCTGTTCGACCTCGTGGCGCAGCAGGCGCAGGTGGCTCGCCAGCGTGCGGTCGTAGGGGGCGTTGGCGATATTCTGGGCGATGAAATAGGTGATGACGATGCCGATGGACCACATCACGAACAGCGGCACGATCATCCATGACAGGATGCGGCTCAGCAGCGTGCGGCGGCGCTTTCTGTGGGTGTTGCTCGGTGAGGAAAACATGCCGTCCCGGGGTCAGCTCGTGGCCATCGAGTCGGCGGGTTCGTTCTTGGTTTCGGGCTCCAGGCAGTAACCCAGCCCGCGCACGGTCAGGATGTGCGCGCCGCTGGGTTCGATTTTTTTGCGCAGCCGGTGGATATAGACCTCGATGGCGTTGGTGGTGACCTCCTCGCCCCACTCGCACAGCAGGTCGACGAGTTGGCTTTTGCTGATCATGCGGCCGCTGCGCGAGAGGAATATTTCGAGCAGGCTGGTCTCGCGCGCAGAGAGTTCGAGCGGCTGGTCGTCGATGGTGGCTGTGCGCCCATTGAGATCGAAAGCCAGGCGATGGTGGCGCAGTACGGACGTCCGCGCGCCGCCGTTGCGGCGGGTCAGGGCCCGCACGCGGGCCTCGAGTTCGCTCAGGGCGAAGGGTTTGGACATGTAATCGTCGGCGCCCAGGTCCAGGCCCTCGACCCGCTGCTCGATAGAGTCGGCCGCCGTCAGGATCAGCACCGGCAGGGCGGTGTGGCGCTGGCGCAGTTTGCGCAGGACCGACAGGCCGCTCATGCGGGGCAGCCCCAGATCCAGGATCAGCAGATCGAAGGTCTGGAGCTGCAAGACGGAATCCGCGCTGGAGCCGTCATGGACCATGTCCACGGCATAGCCGTCGTAGCGCAGGGAACGGGAAAGTCCATCCGCGAGAATACTGTCGTCTTCGGCGATCAGGATACGCATGGCGGGAGTGACATCCAGGGGAAGGTTGATACTGAAAAGGCGTGGTCACGATGTTGTTTTGCGCGCCGTGGCTTTATTCTGTCACGCTATGTATCCGCAGTCATTAGGGGTTAACGATGGGAGCGCGGGCGGGCAGGGGAGCGGTGCGCGTTCATCCGGTGCGACATCTGTGTTTTCATACAGTATAATTAATGCCATAATCATCGAAAATCACGGTCGGCGGCAGGTCTCGTGCCGGCCAAACCGCAACTCAAGGAACCCCCCATGGACGAACAAACCAGCAAGGCGGCAAACCCCGAGCGCGCCAAGGCGCTGGCCGCGGCGCTGTCGCAGATCGAAAAGCAATTCGGCAAGGGGTCGGTCATGCGCTACGGTGACAACCAGGTCGAACATGATATCCAGGTGGTATCGACTGGCTCCCTGGGGCTGGATATCGCGCTGGGCGTCGGCGGCCTGCCGCGCGGGCGCGTGATCGAAATCTATGGTCCCGAGTCCTCGGGCAAGACCACGCTGGCCCTGCAGGTCATCGCCGAGATGCAAAAAATCGGCGGCACCTGCGCCTTCATCGATGCCGAGCACGCGCTCGATGTGCAATATGCCGCGCGCCTTGGCGTGGGCCTGACCGATCTGCTGATTTCCCAGCCCGACACGGGCGAGCAGGCCCTCGAAATCACCGATGCCCTGGTGCGCTCGGGGTCGGTGGACCTGATCGTGATCGACTCGGTGGCTGCGCTGGTGCCCAAGGCCGAGATCGAGGGCGACATGGGGGATTCGCTGCCTGGCTTGCAGGCCAGGCTCATGAGCCAGGCGCTGCGCAAGCTCACCGCCACGATCAAGCGTGCCAACTGCATGGTGATTTTCATCAACCAGATCCGGATGAAGATCGGCGTCATGTTCGGCAATCCGGAAACCACCACCGGGGGCAATGCGCTCAAGTTCTATTCTTCGGTCCGCCTGGACATCCGCCGCATCGGCGCGATCAAAAAGGGCGACGAGGTGATCGGCAACGAGACCCGCGTCAAGGTGGTCAAAAACAAAGTCGCGCCGCCCTTCAAGCAGGTCGAGTTCGACATCATGTACGGCTCGGGCATCTCGCGCGAGGGCGAAATCATCGACCTGGGGGTGCAGGCGGGGATCGTCGACAAGGCCGGCGCCTGGTACAGCTACAACGGCGAGCGGATCGGCCAGGGCAAGGACAATGTCCGGGACTTCCTCAAGGAACACCCCGAGATGGCCTTCGAAATCGAAAACCGCGTGCGCGAGCAGCTCGGTGTCGTTGCGCGGGCGCCGGCCGTGCAGGCTGATGACTGATGAGGAAAGCCCCCGCAATGGTCCCAGCCTGAAGGCCAGGGCCATCGCCTATCTGTCCAGGCGCGAGCATTCACGCCTGGAACTGCGGCGCAAGCTCGCCGCCTATTGCGATGATCCCGGGCAGATCGAGGCCGTCCTCGACGAGCTTCAGCACCATCATTGGCAATCGGACCAGCGCTATGCCGAGTCCTACGTCCAGCGCCAGGCGGTGCGGCAGGGTGCGGCCCGCATCCTGCAGACCTTGCGGCGGCAGGGAATCGACGAGGATGCGTTGCGCGCCCTCGGGGGCGGCCTGGCGGATACCGAATCCGAGCGCGCGCGTTCGGTGTGGCAGCGCAAATTCGGGCATCCTCCGGCGGATGCGCGGGAATACGCCCGCCAATACCGTTTCCTGGCGAGCCGGGGATTTTCCGCAGAATGCGTGCGCCGGATTCTCGGCGCGCGCGATGCCGAGGATTGAGCCCGCCCGCGCCGCGTCATCGCGCAGGCTGGATGCCTGTCAGCGTGGCAAAACATGTCTCGCGCGCCTGGGATAGAAATGCCCGCACATAGTCGGCGTCGGCGTCCTCGCTGCGGGTCGCGGCGTATAGGGTGCGCCATACGCCGCGTTCGCCCAGGCGGCAGACCCGCAGCCAGCCCTGGTCCAGGTATTCGGTGAGCGCCCAGTTGGGCAGGGCCGCGACGCCCCGTCCGCTGGCGACGAGCTGGATGATCATTGGCGTCAGCTCCGCCGTTCGCAGGGCCGCCGGTTCCACGCTTTCCGGGTCCAGAAAGGCCGTGAAGACATCCAGGCGATTGCGGTCCACCGGATAGGTGATCAGCACCTGATCGGCCAGTTGCTGGGCGTTCACGTAGTCTTGGTCGGCCAGGGGCCCGCCGCGCGCGACCGCCAGCACCAGTTCGTAGCTGAACAGCGGCGCATAGCGGATGGCCTCGGAAGGCTCCGGGTCCGATGTGATTACCACATCCAGGTCGCCACGCACCAGCGCGGGCAGGGGGGCGAACGAAAACGCGGCCGACAGATCCAGGGAAACATCCGGCCAGGCCTGGCGGAAGGCGTCGAGCGCCGGCATCAGCCATTGAAAGCACGAGTGACAATCGATCGCGACATGCAGGCGGCCTGTGCGGCCCGCCGCCAGCCGCCGCAGTTCGCGCTCGGTGGCTCGGATCCGTGGCAGGACGTCTTCGGCCAGTTCAATGATGCGCAGCGCGGCGGTCGTCAGCCGGGCGGGCCGGGTGCGGCGGTTCAGCAGGGACACCTGCAGGCGGACCTCCAGATCGCGCAATTGGTGCGACAGGGCGGACTGCGTCAGGTGCAGGCGTTCGGCGGCCTCTTGCAGACTGCCGCCGTCCCGGATGGCCAGCAGGGTTTCCAGGTGCCGGACTTCTATCATGAATTTTTCTCAACTTATGAATGGTGAATTTGATTTTTCTATAGTGGTGACTACGTGGAAAATAGCATTCATTGAGATTATTTTATGTTGATGGATTAAAAAAATGAATGTAATTCATAATTTGGGCTTCCCCAGGATCGGGGCGGATCGCGAACTCAAGCGTGCCCAGGAGGCCTATTGGGCGGGGCGTTCGGATCAGGCGGCACTGCGCGAGGTGGGGCGCGAGTTGCGCGCCCGCCATTGGGCCATCCAGGCCCGTGCCGGTGTGTCCGTCGTGCCCGTGGGGGATTTTGCCTGGTATGACCAGATCCTCGAATGGACGACCACGCTGGGCGCGGTACCGGCGCGCTTTGGCCAGTCCGATGATGAAACCGTGTCTCTGGATACGCTGTTCCGGATGGCGCGCGGCCGCGCGCCATCCGGAACGCCCGCCGCCGCCTGTGAAATGACCAAGTGGTTCGACACCAATTATCACTACATCGTGCCCGAGCTGCATCCCGGCCAGACCTACCGGATTGCCCGCGAGGATCTGTTCGAGCAGGTGGCCGAGGCGCTGGCTCTGGGCCATCGGCCCAAGCCCGTGATTCCCGGGCCGCTGACCTGGCTCTGGCTCGGCAAGGGTGACGCCTATCCGCGCGGCGCGGCGGATGATGCCAAGCTCGACCTGCTGCCGGGCCTGCTCACGGCCTATGAGGCGGTGTTGCGGCGTCTTGCGGCGCAGGGCGTGGAATGGGTGCAGATCGACGAACCCATCCTCGGTCTGGAATTGCCGCGGGCCTGGCGCTCGGCCTTGGCTACCGCGCACGGTCGTTTGGCCGCGCAGGGTGTGCGCGTGCTGCTGGCGACCTACTTCCAGGGGCTGGACCTGAATCTGGACCTCCTGCCCGATTTGCCAGCGCATGGCCTGCACATCGATCTGGTGCGCGCGCCCGATCAGCTCGAGGGCGTGCTCGATCGCTTGCGGGCCGACCAGATCCTGTCGCTGGGCCTGATCGATGGCCGCAATATCTGGCGCACGGACCTGGATGCCGCTCTGCAGGTGGCCGGCGGCGTGCGGGAGCGCATCGGCGAGCGCCTGTGGCTGGCGCCTTCCTGCTCGCTGCTGCACGTGCCCATCGATCTGGATCGGGAAAAGGCGTTGGATGACGAGCTCAAGGCCTGGCTGTCCTTTGCCGTGCAGAAGCTCGAGGAGTTGCACCTGCTCGGCGCGCTCGTTGCGGGCGCGCCCGGAGCCGAGGACTTGCAGGCGGCGGCACGCCAGCGCGCCGCCGTACAGGCGCGTCATGATTCGCCGCGCATCCATCGCCCGGATGTGGCGCGGCGTCTGGCCGAGGCTGCCGCGATCAGCCGCGAACGCGCGCCGTTCGCGCAGCGGATCGAGCATCAGCAGGCCCGCCTGGGCCTGCCCCGCTATCCGACGACCACCATCGGTTCCTTTCCGCAGACGGCCGAGATCCGCGTGCTGCGCCGCGACTGGCGCGGCGGGGTGATCCCGGATGCGGCCTACGAGAAGGCGATTCGCGAGGAAATCGAACGGGTCATCCGCTTCCAGGAGGAAATCGGCCTGGATGTGCTGGTGCACGGCGAACCCGAGCGCAATGACATGGTGGAGTACTTCGGCGAACTGCTCGACGGATTCGCCTTCACGGAATACGGCTGGGTGCAGAGCTATGGTTCGCGTTGCGTCAAGCCGCCGCTGATCTACGGCGATGTGGCGCGCCTGGCGCCGATGACGGTTGCCTGGTCGGCCTATGCGCAGTCCCTGACCGACCGGCCTGTCAAGGGGATGCTGACCGGCCCGGTCACCATCCTGCAATGGTCTTTCGTGCGTGACGACCAGCCGCGCGCGCAGACCTGCCGCCAGATCGCGCTGGCCTTGCGTGACGAGGTCCTCGATCTCGAACGGGCGGGAATCGCCGTGATCCAGATCGACGAGCCCGCGTTTCGCGAGGGCCTGCCGCTGCGCCGCGCGGACTGGCCGGCGTATCTGGACTGGGCTGTGGATTGCTTTCGCCTCTGCACCTCGGGGGTGCGCGAGGACACGCAGATCCACACGCATATGTGCTATTCCGAATTCAATGACATCATCGAGGCGATCGCGCGCATGGATGCCGACGTCATCACGATCGAGACCTCGCGCTCCAACATGGAGCTGCTCGGCGCATTCGAGGATTTCGCCTATCCGAACGACATCGGCCCCGGCGTCTACGACATCCATTCGCCGAACGTGCCGCGCGAGGAATGGATGATCGACCTGATGCGCCGTGCCGCGCGGCGCCTGCCGGTCGAGCGGCTCTGGGTCAATCCCGATTGCGGGCTCAAGACCCGGGCCTGGCCCGAGACCCGCGCGGCGCTCGAAGCGATGGTCCAGGCGGCACGGACCTTGCGCGCGGCGGCTTGACCTCTGGGGGGCGCCTGGCGGCGGCCCCAGGGGCGGTAGCGGTCCCCGGCGGTGCGCTATACTTGACAGCTTCCGTATTTCGTCAGCGCCACGCAAAAGCCAATGCCTCTGTCCGCGCCCGCCCGCGTCCGCCAGCCGATCCATACCCGGTCCATCCGCGTAGAGTCGTATTTGCGCGAGGATGGTCTGTGGGACCTCGAAGCCGAGCTCATCGACACCAAGGCCTACGACTTTCCGCTCCATAACGCCGATGTCCACCGCGCGGGCGATCCGGTGCATCATATGCGCTTGCGCGTCACCATCGACGATGACTTCAATATTCTCGATGCCGAGGTGGTCTACGAGGCTGCGCCCTATGGGGATCTCTGTAGCGCCATTGCGCCCGCCTATCGCGACCTGATCGGCCTGAACCTGTGCAAGCAGTTCCGCAAGCATGTCCGGGAACGCTTCGCGCGCGCCGCGGGCTGTACGCACGTCACCGAGCTGACGAGCGTGCTGCCGACCGCCGCGATCCAGACCATGGCCGGACGGCGCCGGGTGGCGCCGCCGTCATCAGAGCGTCCCTTTCAGCTCGGCGGCTGCCATGCTCTGGACCTGGATGCGCCCGCCGTCGAAAAGTTCTATCCGCAATGGTATGTCCCGAAAGGGTCGGTTTGCCATGAGGATTGACCATGCGCCGCTGCGCAGCCGGACGATCAGCCGCACCCGCGGCACATGCCGAAGCGGCATGTGCCCGGTTTCTTTTTTATCCTTTGACAGGTAACACATGAAAATTCACGAATATCAAGGCAAGGAATTGCTGAAGAAGTTTGGCGTGACCGTTCCGCGCGGGATTCCCGCGTTTTCCGTCCAGGAGGCGGTGGCGGCGGCGGAGAAACTCGGTGGGCCTGTCTGGGTGGTCAAGGCGCAGATTCATGCCGGCGGCCGGGGCAAGGGCGGTGGCGTCAAGCTCGCGCGTTCGATCGACGAGGTGCGCCAGCTCGCCTCCGAGATCCTGGGTATGCAGCTCGTCACCCATCAGACCGGCCCGCAGGGCCAGAAGGTGCGCCGCCTGCTCATCGAGGAAGGCGCCGACATCAAAAAGGAATACTACGTCGGGATCGTGACCGACCGCGCTTCGCAGCGCGTGTGTGTCATGGCTTCCAGCGAAGGCGGCATGGAAATCGAGGTGGTCGCCGAAAAGACCCCTGAAAAGATCCTCAAGGTGTTCGTCGATCCGGCCACGGGGCTGACCGACGAGGACGCCGCGGGCCTGGCGCGCGGCATCGGTGTGCCCGAGGGATCGGTGGCCCGGGCGGCGGCCGAGTTCCAGAAGCTCTACAAGGCGTACTGGGACACCGACGCATCGCTCGCCGAAATCAACCCGCTGATCCTCGAAGGCAGCGGCGGCATCAAGGCCCTGGACGCCAAGTTCAATTTCGATGCGAACGCCTTGTTCCGTCACCCCGAGATCGTCGAGTACCGGGATCTGGACGAGGAGGACCCCGCCGAGATCGAGGCCAGCAAGTTCGACCTGGCCTATATCCAGCTCGACGGCAATATCGGCTGCCTGGTCAATGGCGCGGGCCTGGCCATGGCGACCATGGACACCATCAAGCTGTTCGGCGGCGAGCCCGCCAACTTCCTGGACGTAGGGGGCGGCGCGACCGCCGAAAAGGTCACCGAAGCCTTCAAGATCATGCTCAAGAACGATGGCGTCAAGGCGATCCTGGTGAACATCTTTGGCGGCATCATGCGCTGCGACGTCATCGCCGAAGGCGTGATCGCGGCCTGCAAGGCCGTCAACCTCGGCGTGCCGCTGGTCGTGCGCATGAAGGGCACCAACGAGGAACAGGGCAAGCGCATGCTCGCCGAATCCGGATTGCCCATCATCAGCGCGGACACCATGGCTGAAGCCGCGACGCAGGTCGTCGCCGCCGCGAAATAAATACCCGAGGAAGAAACATGTCGATTCTGATCAATAAGGACACCAAGGTCATCACGCAAGGGATCACCGGCAAGACCGGCCAGTTCCATA
>JBEBRQ010000035.1:0-30469 GCA_040394755.1 Castellaniella defragrans
AATACCGGCCTGTCACGCCGGGGGTCGCGGGTTCGAGCCCCGTCCGCTCCGCCAGCAAATCAGAGGCCCTGTCAATTCGTTGAATTGACAGGGCCTTGTCATTGCTGATTCACCGGATGGCAATCTCTTGTTTCTGATAGTTATGAATATAGCGAAAGGTTCAATCGGAACAACGCAAAATTCCATAAATTGTATCAGCCGTTTCCGTCTTGATTTCGCTGTCGATTCTTTTCGGATAGTTACCGGATCAGAGAAGCAGCAAATCCGCCCGTTATTTTCCCGCTGGCCATTACATGAAGGTTGAAAGACTTGCTTTCATTCTCCCCCTGTGTGTGTTCGCCGCGTGAGTTACCGTAGGTATACCCGTTTTCAAGCAGATTATTCTGATTGATGCTCGAGGGCTCGGGGTGGTGTTTCATTTGCGGATCGGGTTGATTGGTCCGGTTGAAAGCCGCCGATGCGCGTCCAGTCATGCAGCGGGTGCTGTTGCCGCGGGCCGCTGATCATCGAATCGCGCATCGCTGCCTGCGGCCCTAGAGGTGCAAATGACAAGAATATTGAAAAAGACTTTGAAGATCCTGGGGTTGATACTGGCCGTCGTGGCAGTCACCCTGTTGGGCATGCGGATTTACACCGTTCAGCAGAGCCCCCCGCTTGCAGTCTGGCATACCTATGTGCCTGATGAATTGCATGCGAACCAGATCGATAAAATTTCGTGGCAGGAATATATCGCGCATGAAAACAAGCTGTTCGAGCAGGTGCGCCGGCATGTCGATCTGAAAATCGAGCCGGACCAGAAGGTCGAGAGCAACCGTTATTTTGAAGGCTCCGAGGTCAATCCCGAACATTTTGCACATGACTGGAACCGATCCTATACCCTGATGCCGGCCGGCGAGCCGGTCGGCGCCGTCGTCATGCTGCACGGTTTGACGGATTCCCCGTATAGCCTGAGGCACATCGCCCGTCATTATCAATCCCTGGGCTATGTCGTGATCGCGATCCGCTTGCCGGGGCATGGCACGGTGCCGGCCTCATTGACGGATATCGGCTGGAAGGACTGGATGGCCGCGACGCGGCTGGCGGTCCGCGAGGCGCGCCGCAGGGTTCCGGCCCCCAAGCCATTGCATATCGTGGGGTTCTCGAATGGCGGCGCGCTGGCGCTGATGTATGCCATGCAGGCGCTCGATGATCCCAAGCTGGCCGCGCCGGACCGTCTGGTCCTCATATCGCCCATGGTCGGGATCACACGCTTTGCGCGCTTCGCCGGCCTGGCCGGCCTGCCGGCGATTCTGCCCGCTTTTGCGAAAGCCGCCTGGCTCAGCATCGTCCCGGAATTCAATCCGTTCAAGTACAACTCTTTCCCGATCAAGGCGGCCCGCGAGTCCTACAACCTGACGATGGCGTTGCAGGACGAGCTGCAGGCGCGGCAGCGCAATGGCACACTGGGCAAGCTGCCGCCCATCATCACCTTTCATTCCGTGCTGGATTTCACGGTCAGCACCCGGGCGCTGATCAATGCGCTCTATGCGCGGCTCCCGGAAAACGGCAGCGAACTGATCCTGTTCGATCTCAATCGGGCCACCAAGTTGGGACCGCTCTTTCGCCGTGGCGCCGAGTGGGCGCTGGCGGGGACTTTGCCGGGGACGCGGCGCAATTACCGCCTGACGATCATCACCAATGCGAGTTCTTCATCCACCGAGATGATCGAACGGGTCACGGAAGCCGGGTCCGCCGAGGTCGTCGAGCGGCCCATCGGCATGAGCTATCCCCGCGATATCTATTCCTTGTCCCATGTGGCGTTGCCGTTTCCCCCGAATGATCCGTTATACGGGCGGCATCCGGACAACATCGAAGACTACGGCATCAATCTGGGGGCGATGTCGATCCGTGGGGAGGTGGGCGCATTCGTGATCGGGATGGACTCGCTGGCGCGGCTGACCTCCAACCCGTTCTATGCCTACATGTTGAAACGTATCGATGAGGTCATTCCCAGATGAGACAGGCTCGGGAACCGCGAAATGAGCCCGGTGCTGCATGCCGGCGCCGGGCCGCAGCGGTCTTTGCGCGCGATTCCTTCTCGCCCGAGGTGGTGATGTTCGTTCCGTCGTAGGGGTGTCTTGCCCGGTTGCCTGAGCAGCATCTGCGACGCCGCGGCTCTGGACACATGTCAGGTGTGTTCATCCTTGTATTTATCCTTCCAGTGAGGTGAATAATGGAAAGCAGCGCAGACAAGAAACTGGGCCTCATTGCCCTGACGGGTATGGTGGTGGGGTCGATGATCGGCGCGGGCATCTTTTCGTTGCCGCGTACTTTCGGGGGGGCGACCGGCGTTATCGGCGCCCTCATTGCCTGGACTATTGCCGGGGGCGGGATGTACACCCTGGCGCGAGTGTTCCAGAGTCTGGCCGAGCGCAAACCCGACCTCGACGCCGGTGTGTTCGCCTATGCCAAGGCAGGGTTTGGCGACTACACGGGCTTTCTTTCCGCATTCGGGTATTGGGTCGGCAGCTGTATCGGCAATGTGTCCTATTGGGTGCTGATCAAATCCACGCTGGGCGCTTTCTTTCCCGTATTCGGCGACGGCAATACCGTCATCGCCATCGTGGTGGCGTCGATCGGCATCTGGCTGTTTCACTTCATGATCCTGCGGGGTGTGCAGCAGGCGGCTTTCATCAATGTCGTGGTCACCATTGCCAAGGTGGTGCCTATCCTGGCGTTCGTCATCCTCCTGGCGCTGGCGTTCAAGTTCAACCTGTTTCACGCGAACCTGTGGGGCCAGCAGGAGGGCGGCGGCGTCAGCCTGTTCGAGCAGGTGCGCCGGACCATGCTGGTCACCGTGTTTGTCTTTATCGGGATTGAAGGCGCCAGCGTCTATTCGCGTTATGCAACCAAGCGCTCGCACGTGGGAATCGCGACTCTGGTGGGTTTCGTCGCCGTGCTGTTCCTGATGGTGCTGGTGACGCTGCTGCCGTATGCGGTGCTCGAGCAGGGCTATATCGCCGATCTGCGCCAGCCCTCCATGGCGGGCGTGCTTGCCGCGGTGGTGGGTCCCTGGGGGGCGGTGTTCGTCAGCGTGGGTCTGCTGATTTCCGTGCTGGGCGCATATCTGGCCTGGTCGCTGATCTGTGCGGAAGTCCTGTTCGCGGCCTCGAAAAACGAGGACATGCCGCGCATGTTCAGCCGCGAGAACAAGAACGGCGTTCCCGCGACCGCGCTGTGGCTGACGAACATCATTGTGCAGATATTGGTCATCAGCACGTATTGGTCCAATGACGCCTTTGCCCTGATGCTCAATCTGACGAGCGCCATGTCCCTGATCCCGTATTTCCTGGTCGCCGCCTTCGGCTTCCAGCTGGCCCAGCGGGGCGAAACATACGAGGACGGCGTTGGCCGCAATCGCGATCTGATCATCACGGGGATCGCGGCGATTTATACGGCTTTCATGATTTATTCCGGGGGGCTCAAGTTCGTGCTGCTGGCGGCGCTTTTGTATGCCCCCGGATCGGTGCTGTATTACTGGGCCCGGCGCGAACAAGGGCGGCGGCTGTTCACCGGATTGGAGCTCGCAATATTCATCATTACCTGGGTTGGCTGTATAGCGGCCATTATTGGTCTGGTCCGCGGCTGGCTCACAATCTAAGGAGATCATCATGGCCGAGACTGCAAAATTTGGTGTTCATTCAGAGGTCGGGCAATTGCGAACCGTCATGGTCTGTGCGCCCGGGCGCGCCCATGAACGCCTGACGCCGTCCAACTGCGACGCATTGCTGTTCGACGATGTGATGTGGGTCGACAATGCCAAGAGAGATCATTTCGATTTCATGACCAAGATGCGGGACCGGGGCGTCGAGGTGCTGGAGATGCACAATCTGCTGGCCGAGACGGTCAGCGTTCCCGAGGCCAGAAAATGGATTCTCGACAATCAGGTCGTGGCCGATCAGGTCGGCCTGGAGCTGGTCGATGAAATCCGCGGCTATCTGGATGGGCTGCCGGCGCGCAAGCTGGCGGAAACGCTCATCGGCGGCCTGTCGACTGACGAGTTTCCCGAATCGGTGGGCGGCGATCAGTTGGCGCTGATCAAGGAGGCGGCGGGCGTCACCGAGTATTTGCTGCCGCCGCTGCCCAACATGCTGTATACGCGCGACACCACCTGTTGGATTTACGGCGGCGTGACGTTGAACGCGCTGTACTGGCCGGCGCGTCACGAGGAAACGATCCTGACCTCCGCGATCTACAGATTTCATCCTATGTTTGCCGGCAAGGTCAGTGTCTGGTGGGGCGATCCGACCGTCGATCATGGGCTGGCGACCCTCGAAGGGGGCGACGTCATGCCGATCGGCAATCGTACCGTGCTCATCGGGATGGGCGAACGCAGTTCCCGCCAGGCCATCGGCCAGCTTGCGGCGTCGCTGTTCGAGCGCAATGTGGCGGATCGGGTCATCGTGGCCGCCATGCCGAAACTGCGCGCCGCCATGCACCTGGATACTGTCCTGACATTCGCCGATCATGATTGCGTGCTCGTCTATCCGGACATCGTCAATCATATCCAGGCATTCTCGTACCGCCCGGGCAACAAGCCGGGCAAGCTGGAACTGCACAGGGACGAAGGCCCCCTCACCGAGGTCATCGGCAAGGCGCTGGGCGTCTCGAAAATGCGTGTCGTGGAAACCGGAGGGAATGCCTATATGCGCGAGCGCACGCAATGGGACAGCGGCGCCAATCTGGTGTGCATTTCCCCCGGCGTGGTGCTGGCATACGACCGCAATGTCTACACCAACACCTTGCTGCGCAAGGCAGGCATCGAAGTGGTGACCTTCGTCGGGGCGGAGCTCGGCAGAGGGCGGGGCGGCGGCCATTGCATGACGTGTCCGATTGCGCGTGATGCCTATGTGTAGCCGGCCACGGATCGCCAGCGTGTTGGGCGGGCATGTCCCGGGAATGCCGGGGGCTGTCTGATAGAGGGTCCATAGGCACTGCCTTTTGCCGTGGAGGCGACTTTGAGCACGCAAACAACCCGGCTTTCCCGGACGGCGCTGGCGGCCATGGTGGTCGGCTCGATGGTCGGCGCGGGGATATTTTCCCTGCCCAGCGTATTCTCGCGCTCCACCGGGCCGCAGGGCGGGCTGATCGCCTGGGCCATCGCCGGCACTGGGATGCTGACGCTGGCGCTGGTATTCCAGTTTCTCGCGCAGCGGCGCCCCGATCTGGATTCGGGCATATTCGCCTATGCGCAGGCGGGGTTCGGCTGCTATGTCGGCTTCCTGGCCGCATTGGGCTATTGGACCGCGGCGTGCCTGGGCAACGTCAGCTATTTCGTGGTGTTCAAGGCGACATTGGGCGCCGTGTTTCCGTTCTTCGGCGAGGGCGACACCGTGCCGGCGGTGCTGGTGTCGTCGGTCCTGCTGTGGGTCACGCATTTCGGCATCCTGCGCGGTATCAAGCAGGCGGCCGGGATGAACACGGTGGTGACGATCGCCAAGATCGTGCCGATCCTGATTTTCATCCTCTGCGTCGCGTTCGCCCTGGACATGGATGTCCTCAGGGAGAACATCCGCGAGGGCGCGAGCGCGGAACAGGGCAGTCTGTTCGAGCAGGTCAGGGGCACGATGCTGATCACGGTTTTTGTGTTTCTGGGGGTCGAGGGGGCGAGCGTCTATTCGCGCTATGCCAAGCGCCGGGAGGATGTGGCGTTCGCCACGGTCATGGGATTCCTGCTTGTCCTGGCGCTTCTGGTTGCGGTCACGCTGTTGTCCTACGGCATTCTGCCGCGCGCAGCGCTTGCCGAGTTACGCAATCCCTCGATGGCCGGCGTGCTGCGGGCAGCGGTGGGGCCCTGGGGGGCGGTGCTGGTCAGTGTGGGGTTGATGGTGTCGGTCGCCGGCGCCTATCTGTCGTGGGTCTTGCTGGCCGCGGAGGTGCTGCATGCAGCGGCCGGCGCCGGGACCATGCCCGCATTCCTCGGCCGCCAGAACAGGCATGGTGTTCCCCATCGGGCGTTGTGGCTCAGCAATGGCGTCGTCCAGCTGTTCTTGCTGGGCACGCTGTTCACGCAGGATACGTTCGTTTTCATCAAGAGCCTCGCCAGTTCCATGAGCCTGGTGCCGTACTTTTTCGTGGCGGGCTTTGGCTTGTTGACGGCGACGCGGGGCGATACGTATTCCGGCAACAGCCGGCGCCGTTCGTTCGAGTGGTGCATTGCCGCTATCGCTACGGTCTATGCGATCGGCATGATCCTGGTGGGCGGTTTCCATTATTTTGTGCTGTCGTCACTGATCTATGCTCCGGGCACGGTGCTTTTCATCATTGCGCGGCGGGAGCAGCGCAGTCCCGTTTTCATGGGATTCGAGTGGGTGATCCTGGGCGTTGTCGTTCTGGGGGCTGTGGCTGGGCTGTGGGGGTTGGTGTCCGGGAATATGGTGTTGGGGGGGATTGCTGTCGGGCATTGAGTGGGTTTTTTTGTGCGCGCTCGCGGCCGGAACCCCGGGGGGCGCCGCGCCCCCCTGGGCTCCGGCCGCCTACGAAAGTGGGAGGGTGCTGGTTCTTTTGCGAGGGTTTGCCAAGCTCGGATTTCTGGAATCGGTGGTTGGTAAAGACTCTCACGACAACCCCGCCCGGCCTGGGATGGTTTGGTGCGTTTGCCCTATGCGGTGGCGGGCATATTGGCAATGCGACGGTCAAAGATATGGTATACCGTGCTCCACGCTGTATGGCGCCGTGGGCGGATGTTGGTTTCGATCGTGTGGCGGAGCGTTGCGCCCGGATCAGCGCCTCATCGAGGCGCCCGGTGTATTCACGCGTTGCGCGTGCCCCTTTTGCAAAGACGTCTTTCCCATGATCACTCTGTACCACTGCATGAGCGCGCGATCGTTCCGTCCGTTATGGATGTTGGAGGAGCTCTCGCTGGATTACCAGTTGGTGATGCTGCCCTTTCCGCCAAGGATCGCCGCGCGCTCGTATCTGGACGTCAACCCGTTGGGCACGATCCCTTTGCTCGTCGATGGCTCGACGCGCATGACGGAATCCGCGGCAATCTGCGAATATCTCTGCGCGCGCAATGCGCCAACGCCATTGCAGGTGCTGCCGTCCGAGCAGGATTTCGGCGCCTACCTCAACGATCTGCACTTTGGCGAGGCGACGCTCACGTTCCCGCAGACGCTCATCCTGCGCTATTCGTACTTTGAACCGGAGGCGCGCAGGCTGCCGGGCGTCGCGGACGACTACACCAAGTGGTTCCTGGCCCGGTTGCGTTCGCTCGACGCGCGGCTGGCCGCGCAGGAGTACCTGTGCGCCGGGCGCTTCACGGCGGCTGATGTGTCGGTGGGCTATGCGCTGATGCTTGCGCAGCATCTCGGGCTTGCCGACCGGTTCTCGCCCGCGGTGTCGGCGTATTGGGGGAGGCTGCAGCAGCGTGAGGCCTATCGGCGGGCCTTGCGTGCGCAGGAAGCCGCAGCAAAGGCGCAGGGTATATCGACAACGCCTGCGCCCAACATGCCTTCAAACTGAAGATTCGCGTCGCGTCATGCCAGGTCCCGCAATTCGCGGCGCAATATTTTTCCGGTGACCGTGGTCGGCATTTCATCCAGGAACGAGATTTCACGCGGATACTCGTGGGCGGCGAGCCGCTCGCGGACATGCTGCTGGATTTCAGCCGTGAGTGCCGCCGTCGCCTCGAACCCGGGCGCGAGCACGATATAGGCCTTGACGATTTCCGTGCGCTGCGCGTCTTTCTTGCCAACGACGGCCGCCATCTGCACGGCGGGGTGTTTGAGCAGGCATTCTTCGATCGGACCCGGGCCGATGCGATAGCCGGCGCTGGTGATGACGTCGTCGTCCCGGCCCACGTAGTAGATGTAGCTCTCGCCATCCATCCGTCCGAGATCGCCGGTCAGCAGGTATGCGCCGGCAAATTTTTCGTGTGTGGCCTGCGGATTGCCCCAGTAGCCCAGGAACATGACCGGATCAGGGGAGCGGATTGCAATGTGCCCGACCTCTCCGGTGGGCAGCGGCTTGCCGTCCGAGTCGACGATGGCGACGTCATGGCCCGGGACCGCGCGGCCGATGGCGCCCGACACGCGCGGATAGAGCGCTCCGCAACCGGATACCACCACATTGCACTCGGTTTGTCCGTAGAACTCGTTGATGGTGACACCGAGGGCTTTCTTGCCCCAGGCGATCAGCTCGTCTCCCAGGGACTCGCCGCCGCTGGCCACGCTGCGGAGCTTGAGGTCCCACTTTTGCCTTGGGTCCGATTCCGCGCTGCGCAGCATCTTGAGCGCGGTGGGTGGAAAGAACACATTGCGCACATGGTGCCTTGCCATGAGCGCGAATACCGCCGATGCCTCGAATTTCTCGAAACGGCGGCCCAGCACGGGGACGCCGTGATAGAGGGATGGCAATAGCACATCCAGCAAGCCGCCGATCCATGCCCAGTCCGCCGGGGTCCACATCAAGTCGTCCGGCTGGGGAAAGAAATCGTGAGAGAGCTCGACGCCGGGCAAGTGGCCCAGCAGTACCCGGTGGGCGTGAGTCGCGCCTTTCGGTTTTCCCGTCGTGCCGGAGGTGTAGATGATCACGGCGAGATCGTCGGCCCGGGTCTGCGCTGCCTGGAAGTCGCCGGCGGTTTGCGGCAGGCTGCCCCAGAAAGAGCGCATGTCCTCCGGCGGCTGCGCCTCGGTGCAATAGATGTCATCGAGATGCGGCAGATCATCGTGCAACATTTTTGCGATCTTTGCGGCGCCGGGCCCATCGGTCACCAGCAGACGAGCCTGGCTGTTATTGAGGCGAAAGGACAGGGCATCCGGCCCGAACAGGTAGAACAGCGGCAGTGCGATGGCGCCGAGCTTGTACGCGGCCAGATGGGCGACGACGGTTTCCAGGCTCTGGGGGAGGAAGATGGCGATGCGGTCCCCCCGCGTGATGCCGATGTCGCGCCAATGGGCGGCCAGGCGGTCGGACAGATCCTTGAGCTGATCGAAACTATAGGAGACCGATTCGTTGTCGTTGTGTTCGATCACGAGCGCGCGGCGGCCGCTGCCATCGGCCCAGCGATCACAGACCGCATCTGCGATATTGAAATACTCCGGGATGTCCCATTGAAACGTCCGCTTGATGGTGTCCAGCGAGTCTGACTTATTGATCATGATTGTTTTTTGCCTCCGAGTAGTGTTTCAGCGCATCCGTGACTTCCGCATGGAAAAGGCGCAATGCCTGGAGATCGGTTTTTGGGGGAGAGAATGCGTTCCATAGCATATCGACAATCTTGCATGTCGTGCCATCGATGTCCGGCATCCGGTCGCGGGTGATTCCTTGCCACAATAGGTGTTCCATGGTGCCATAGACCATGTCTCGCATGAGGCTGAGCGGTATGTCGCTGCGGATTTCCCCCTGGGCCCTGGCTTCGGCCAATACGCTCATGAGGGGCGCGGTATATCGCCGGAGCAGGTCGGTCAGAACGGCGCTGAACTCATTGTGCGGCCGTCGCCCTTCGCTCAGAACCAACGCGCAGAGCCCGGTGCCGTCTCGCATGAGATGTTGCAGATGGCGACTGACAATGAATTTCAGTTGGTCGTGGAAACCGCGGATACGCGGAACCTCGGTTTCGAGTTCCTGACTGATGCCGTCGTACCAATCGCTGATGACGCGCACGCAGAGGGCTCGTTTGCTGCCGAAGTAGCTGAATACCGTGGCCTCCGACACCCCGACCCGCTGTGCGATTTCAAGCGTCGTGGACTTTTCGTAGCCGCGCTCGGAAAAGACTGCGCGTGCGGCAGCCAATACGGCATCGGTTCGCAGGCGCGACTTGGGCGTGCGTGCGATGCGTCTTTGCCCTGTGTGTTCTGGAGAGGTCTGGTGCCGGGTATTCATTTTTAAAATTATGAGCGTCACTCAAACATTGAGTATAGGTGTAAATACTGACTGTCAGGCGTATGAGTCATACGGTAATGTCTAAAAAAATGAGTAAAACTCAATTCATGGGAAGCCGTATCGGCGGCCTCTCACCTGGAGACAACACGATGGCGCCCCTTTCCCGTTATATGACAACCGCCATGGCGGTGACCAGTTGTTTTGCGTTTCTGCCCGCTTTGGCACAGGCCCAGATTTCGGATGACAAGATCAGGATCGGCCTGATCACTGACATGTCAGGCGTGTATTCGGATATCTCTGGGCAGGGGCATGTCGAGGCCATCCGGATGGCCATCGAGGATTTTGGCGGGCAGCTCGATGGAAAGAAGATCGAGCTTCTGGTCAGCGATCATCTCAACAAGCCCGACATTGCCGCGGCCAAGGCCCGGGAATGGGTGGATCAGGAAGGCGTCGATGTCCTGATGTCGGGGGCAAGCTCCGCTGCGGATCTCGCGATAGCCCAGATCGCCAATGAAAAGAAAAAGGTTTTCTTTGTGATCGCAACGGGCACCTCACGGCTTACGAACGAAGACTGCAACCCATATACCATCCACTATGGGTACGATACCGTGGCGATGGCAAAGGCGACTGGATCCGCCGTGGTCAAGCAAGGGGGAAAGTCCTGGGCCTTCCTCACGGCTGATTATGCATTCGGCCATTCGCTGCAGGCCGATACCACGCGGATCATCGAAGCCGGCGGGGGGCAGGTGGTGGGGGCGGTCCGTCACCCGCTGGGCGCGACCGATTTTTCCTCGTTCATCGTGCAGGTGCAGTCTTCAGGCGCCCAGATCCTGGGGCTTGCGAATGCGACCGCCGATACGATCAATTCCATCAAGGCTGCGAATGACTTTGGTGTCACGCAGTCCATGAAGCTCGCGGGGCTTGTCATGTTCGTGACGGATATCCATGCGGTGGGCCTGGATATGACGCAAGGCATGTACCTCAGTGACAACTGGTACTGGGATCAGAATGATGAGTCCAGGCAGTGGTCGCGCCGCTACTTCGATAAGCTCAAAAAGATGCCGACCGGCAACCAGGCTGCCGGATATTCCGCCACGATGCTCTATCTGAAATCGGTGCAAGCGGCGGGTACCGATGTTGCCGACCCGGTGATGCGGGTCATGAAGGACAGCACGATCAATGACATGTTTGTAAAGAATGCCACTGTGCGGGCGGACGGGCGGGTCATGTATGACATGCATTTGATGCAGGTCAAGACGCCGGGCGAATCCAAATATCCCTGGGATTATGCGAAACAGGTCGAACGTGTGGCTGCTGTGGACGCCTTTACGACACCCGAGGAGTCCAGGTGTTCTTTGTTGAAGCGGTGATGGGGCGTTTTGGGTCGTAAAGGCGACCCATATTGGATCATCGATACCAAAGAGGCACCACCAGGTGTGTAGATTCCGAATTTTCACTAAAATGATAATGAATCATGCGGCTTGATTTACAAACATAGGCCTTGCAAAAAATTGCCCAGCGGTTTTCCAAACGGGTCAGACATAAAAGCAAAGCCTACTATGCGAGATATTTGCGACAATCGGAAGCTTGATTATTTTCCAGTTATAAGTCGCGCATGTCTGCAGATAGAAAATACTCGACAGGGCATAGATATATCTATCATAGATATATCTATGAATTGTTTCGACGTCGCGTGTTTCGCCGTGCGTGTGCATTGGTCTTGTGGGCAGCGTCCGTACCGGGACTCGCCTATGCCGAAACTCCGTTCACACCCGACTATGACCAGTTGATTGCCGAGGCGAGGGCCGGACGCTACGAGCCGGCGCTACAAATGTTGCGCCGGCAGCCGGTGCGGGCGGGTAGCCGTGCGACATATGATCATATTGTCATCGCGGGGTGGGCGGGAAAGTCGGCGGAAGCCGTGGCCGTCTATGAAAAGCTGCCTGCCGATGAGGAATTGCCGGCGGATGTCCTGCTGACGGTCGCCAGCAGCTACCGGGACCTGCAACGCTGGTCTGATGCCATCGGTCTGTATCGAAAGGGGGCGGGGCGTTATCCGGAGCGGCCCGCTTTCACGGTGGGTGAAATCATGGCGCTGGTCGATGCTGGCAGCGCGGACGAGGCGCTGCGGACCTGGTTGGGGCGAGCCGAGCGCCAGCCGGACGATCCAGAGCCGCAACTGGCGCTGGCCTATGTCTACGCCGGCAATAATCAGCCCTCTGAGGCGTTGTTCCATGCCGACAAGGCCCTTGCCCTGGCTCCCAATCAGGTCAATGTGCAGCGCGCCTATGTTTTTGCGCTGAGCCGTGCGCGGCTGGCGGGCAGCGCCTTGGCGTATGCGCGCAAGCATGAAGGCCTGTTCGATGGCGCGTGGATGCGCGCGCTCGAGGCCGATGCCGCCGCCGAATTGGTGCGCATGGCCTTGATGCCGTCACGCAGCGAGTCCGATCGTTTTGTCATCGCCGACAGAGCGCTGGCGCGCTACGACGAGCTGATTCCCGCATGGACGCAGTTGGGTGCCGTTGCCGAACAGGACGTGACGCGTGCGCGCATCGATCGGCTGGGCGCCCTGCATGGGCGCATGCGTATGCGGGATCTCATTCGTGAGTATGAAGCGTTAGTGGCTCAAGGGACGCAGGTACCGCCCTACGCGCTGGCGGGTGTGGCGGAGGCCTATCTATACGAGCGTCAGCCAGAGAAGGCGGGCGATCTCTATCGGGAGGTCATGCAAAGCCCCAATGCAGCGCGTGCCAGCATGGACGAACGTTTCAACCAGGATAGTGGCCAGTACTATGCCTACCAGGAGAGCGGGCGGTTCAAGGACGCCTATACCGCCCTGGAGACGGCCAATCCAAATTATCCGCCATGGCGATACTACAAAGGCCTGGATACAGGCGTACCAAACAACTTCTACATGCGCAGCCGGCAGCTGAGCGCGCTGGCAAGTCTCTACGCCGACGACACCCCAGCCGCCCAGCAGGCACTCGAAGACATGGTCAGCAAGGGGCCAAATAATACAGGCTTGCGTGCGGACTTGTCCAAGGCATATCGGATACGTTCATTGCCCCGGGCGGCCGAGCGTGAACTCAAAATGGCGGAAACGCTGACCCCCCGCGGTCTGTTCGTCGAAAACGAGCAGGGGTTCACCGCTCTGGATCTGCAAGAGTGGCGTCAGGCCGAAGCGCTCTCTCGTGACACGCTTGCGCGCTCTCCAGAGGATCAGGATGCTCGCCGCCTGGCGCGTGAATGGGCGATCCAGAACAAAATCGAACTGCGGGTCCACGGTGACGGTGGATTGACGGATGACAACCCGGTCAGCGGCAGCGGCGACTTTGCCATCGATACCACGGTGTACTCGGCGCCTATCCATTATGACTGGCGCCTCTTTGCGGGCGGTGGCTACAGTACCGGCAAGTTCGATGAAGGCGAGGCGCACTATCGGTGGCTGCGTGCCGGCGTGGAACGACGGGTGCGCGATATGACGGTCGAAGCGGAGGTGTCGTCCAATGCCTATGGGCATGGCACCAAGCCGGGCCTGCGCCTGTCGGCAGTCTATGACCTGAGCGATCACTGGCAGTTCGGCGGGGAAGGCGAGCGCCTGTCGCGGGAAACACCGTTGCGTGCCCTGAACAGCAATATTTCATCGAATCGCGCGCAGGCGTATGTCCGCTGGCGTGCCCACGAGCGGCGTGAATGGACGTTTGCGGTGGCTGGTTCGAGCTTCTCGGATGGCAATGAACGCCTCGACCTCAGCCTGCAGGGCAGCGAACGCCTGTATACCGTTCCGCGGCTCAAACTCGATGCCGAAATGTGGCTGGCAACGCAGCACAATCGCCGCCGCGATGATGCGCCGTACTTCAATCCCCGATCCGATCTGATGATGCTCCCGGGTCTGCGTCTGACGCACACCCTGCGCCAGCGGTACGAAATGACCTGGGAACAAATCGCAACCGCCGCCGCCGGCACGTACAGTCAACAGGGCTATGGCGCCGCGGCGGCATTCGTGCTCGGTTATGGACAGCGTTTCCGCCCCAACGACGTGCTGGATATGGACTTCATGGTGACGGGGACCAGCCGCCCCTATGACGGGGAGCGCGAACGCGAGCTGCGCGTGGTCTTTGATCTCAATTACCGTTTTTGAGCACAATATGTTTAGTGCATATCCCCGCCGCTGGCTCACAGGCTTGCTGTTCCTGATTTTATTGGTATTGGCGGCCTGCGCCAAGGATATTCCCGTCTATGTCCCTCCAGACCAGCGGCCGATGGAACTTCATGAGCAGGCATGGCCGCGCAACAGCTTTCTGACCCTGGCTTATCATGAGGTCGAAGACGACGATCCGGATCAAACCTTCCTGAGCGTACGCACGGATCGACTCATCGAGCAGTTGACCTGGCTGCGTGAAAACGGCTATCAGGCTGTTTCGGTCGACCAGATCCTGGACGCCCGCCAAGGCGGCAAGCCTTTGCCTGAGCGTGCCGTGCTGCTGAGTTTCGACGATGGTTATAGCAGCCTCTACACGCGTATTTTGCCAATACTCAAGGCATTCGATTGGCCCGCGATATTTGCCCTGGTCGGTGTCTGGATGGATACGCCTCAGGATCAGGAGGTCGATTTCGGCGGGACAATGATGGAGCGCGAACGTTTCCTGACATGGTCCCAAGTAACTGAGATTTCACGCTCCGGGCTGGTGGAAATCGCTGCCCATACCGATCGTTCCCATTACGGGGCCCTGGCCAATCCGCAGGGCAATACTGAACCCGCAGCCGCTATCCGCATGTATGACGTCCGTAGCGGTCGTTACGAAACCGCCGCGCAGTTCGAACGGCGCATGGGCGAGGACGTGCGTGAGATCACGCGCAAGATCCGTCAAGCCACAGGCAAAGCACCGCGAGTATGGGTCTGGCCTTATGGTGCCGAGAATGGCACTACCTTGCGTATTGTCGCCGCCAATGGATATGAAATGGCGTTGACACTGGAAGACGGTGCTGCCCGGGTCGACCAGTTGATGTCCTCGCCTCGTTTGCTGGTGTCCAACGATCCGGAGCTGCGTGATTTCGCATACAACCTCATCAGCATGGAAGCCACGCCTCTCATGCGCGTAGCCCATGTGGATCTCGATTATGTTTACGATCCAGACCCCGGGCAGACAGAGCGTAATCTGGGTGAGCTTGTCCAGCGCATCAAGGATATGCAGGTCAACACCGTTTTCCTGCAGGCTTTCGCCGATCCAGAGGGCGATGGCACCGTCAGCGCACTGTACTTTCCGAACCGCTGGCTGCCGATGCGCGCCGATCTGTTCAATCGTGTGGCCTGGCAAATCCAGGACCGCACCGATGTGGCTGTTTATGCCTGGATGCCGGTTCTGGCCTTCGACCTGGATGCCAGCGTTGCGCGCGTGGTGCGCTGGGACCCCCAGCATCCCAGGCAGGCTCCGGTGCCCGATCCCGCTCAATACCAGCGCCTGTCGCCGTTCGATCCCGTTGCCCGCCAGCGCATTGGGGATTTGTACGAGGATCTGGCCCGCGGCGCGTACTTCGACGGCATTCTGTTTCACGACGATGCCATCCTGAGTGATTTCGAGGACGCCGGTCCGCAAGCGCTGGCCGCCTACCGTCGGGCCGGTTTACCCGGCAGTATCCCGGAATTGCGCGCCGATCACGATGCCTTGCAGCGCTGGGCGCGTTTCAAGAGCCATTATCTGACCGATTTCACGATGGAGCTGGCCGAAAAGGTGCGGGCCATCCGCGGCCCCAGGATCAAGACCGCGCGCAACATCTTCGCCTTGCCGATTCTGCAGCCGGAAAGCGAAATCTGGTTTGCTCAGAACCTCGACGATTTCCTGCAAACCTATGACTGGACCGCGCCCATGGCGATGCCGCGTATGGAGAACGTGCCCCTCGGGCAGGAAAATGCATGGCTCGATCGTCTGGTGGATGCGGTGGCGCAGCGCGGCCCCGATGCGTTGGGGCGGACGGTATTCGAGCTTCAGAGCCTGGACTGGCGCACCGGCCCCGATCGAACCAAGGCCATGCCCATCGCAACAAAAACGCTCGCTGACTGGATGAGGCGCCTGCAATTGCGCGGTGCGCGCAATTTTGGTTATTACCCCGACAACTACGTCATGGACGAACCTCGCTTGCAAGACATTCGGCCGGCCATTTCAGCCAACTGGTATCCCGCCTATGATTGATCGCCTGATCGCCTTCCTTCTCTTGTGCCTCGTGCTCGGCGTGCCATTTGGACTCACGCTGGCGCTGACTGGTCAGGCACTGTTGAGTTTCGTTTTCTACTATCCGTTACTGATGTCCGGTTTGTGGATCTCTGGCGGTCTTTATTTCTGGTGGCATTGGGAGCGTCGCTGGTCCTGGGGCGACAATCGCCAACCGCCCACATTAAAGGGCAATCCCTTGGTTGCCATTCTCGTTCCTTGTTTCAACGAGGAGGAGCATGGAGAGGAGACATTGCTGGCTGCCATCAATCAGCACTATGCCCATGTCGAGGTCATCGCCATCAACGATGGATCTTCCGATGGCACCGCAGAGATGCTGAATCGCCTCGTGGCACAGCATGAGCGCCTGCGGGTCGTTCATCTCGCCGACAATCAGGGCAAGGCCATGGCCTTGCGCATGGGTGCATTGGCGGCCAATAGCGAATACCTTGTTTGTATCGATGGCGATGCAGTGCTCGATCCTGACGCCGTTTCCTACCTGGTTGCGCCCCTCATTGACCATCCTCGCGTGGGCGCGGTGACGGGCAATCCCCGGGTACGCACACGTTCCACGCTGGTTGGACGCATACAGGTCGGTGAGTTCTCATCGATTCTCGGTTTGATCAAACGCACTCAGCGTGTTTACGGCAAAGTATTCACGGTCTCTGGGGTGGTGGCCGCCTTTCGGCGTACCGCCCTGGATCGTGTGGGCTATTGGAGCCTGGACATGATTACCGAAGACATCGACATCAGCTGGAAGCTGCAACGCGATCATTGGTCGATTTTCTTCGAGCCGCGCGCCTTGTGCTGGATTCTGATGCCGGAGACGATTCGCGGGCTATGGAAGCAACGCCTGCGCTGGGCGCAGGGCGGCGCCGAGGTCTTCATCAAGAATGTATTCTCCATCTGGTCCTGGCCGCAACGGCATCTATGGCCTTTGATATTGGAATACTGTTTCTCCGCGGTTTGGGCGTTTGCGTTTGTGCTGTCGGTCATGTTGTGGGTCATCAATCAATTTGTGGCGTTGCCCCCCAACATGCATGTCATGAGCTTCGTGCCCCCATCGTTTACTGGTCTGATATTGGCCCTGGTCTGCCTGCTTCAATTTCTGGTGAGCCTGCTGATTGATTCGCGATATGAGCCAAGATTGAAACGATCGCTGTTCTGGGTCATCTGGTACCCGCTGGCCTACTGGATGATCAATCTGTTAACAACAATCGTTGGTTTTCCCAAAGTCATGCTTCGTGGGAGATCCCGGCGCGCGCGTTGGGTGAGCCCTGACCGAGGCATTAAATCCGGTGATGCATCATGATTATCTCAACTGGGCGTTCCGCCGCTGGTTTTCTGCTCGACATGTTTTTGACGGTTCTTGGATGGGCCGGGCTTGTCTATTTGTTATTCGGTGGCTGGGCCGTTGCCATCATGCAGGGTTCCGATCACGATTCCAGAGAATCGGTATGGTCCATATTTTTACCGACAGCAGGCACATTGACGATCTATGCGCTCATCGCTGCTGCGAGTGCGGCAATATTGATCATCTGGTCCTCATATAACCATTGGCGGTTCGCGGGGCTGGATCGCCGTAAACCCATGACGCCGATTGGGGCGACTGAATTGGCTGCGAGTTTTTCGCTTGCGCCGGATGATGTGATGGATCTGAATGCGATGAAGGCTGCCACCATCCATCATGATGAAAATGGGATGGTCATCAGCATTTTGAGCGGAAATTAGCGCCGTGTTGGATTCGAGGGCCGTCATTCCGGCGGTTGCTCTTTTTTTTGTATTTGTTTTTGCCTGGTTCCTCAATAACCGGGGAAGGCGGCGCGGCCTGCCGTTTTTTCTGCTTTCCTGTCTGTGCGTCTTTTGGGCCACTGCCATGCAGCTGCTGTTCGTCGCGCTGGGGCAGGATATCAGGAATCTGATGACGCTTGTCTTTTATATTTGCGGCGCCTGGTTCTTGTCCTGTGGTCTTCTGTTTCATTTCGGAAAAGAAAAAATTCCTTTGCTGTCCTATGGCGTCGTATTGATGGCGACTATAGCGGGCGTATGGTATTTCTTGTATGTGCAGCCGATGCAGTTGTTGCGGATTTTCATTACAAATTTCGGCTGCGGGCTCATGCTGGCGCTGGTTTGCTTGAAAATCAATTATGGCGCGATCAAATCCGGGGTTGATCGCGTTATCTATTGGGTTTATCTTGCTTTCGCTTTCAGTTTTTTCGCCGCCTCGGCGTTCGCGATGTCATTTTATTTCAGGTTTGGGTTTTCGTTCCTGGATGCGACCGACTACTGGGTTCATCTGCATTTTTCGTTCTTTTTCTTTGTGGTCGCGTTGTCAATATTGCTCATCATTTCAATCCTCACCGAGGATATTGAGGATCTGCGCCTCGATCGGGATCGTGACGCATTGACGATGATCTTGAATCGTCGCGGTTTTTTTGGCCGATCGCAACTGGTGATGAAGCAATATGGGCACAGCAATGCTGTTTGCTTGTTGCTGGTGGATCTGGATAATTTCAAGAGAGTCAATGATTCTTACAGCCATGCCGTTGGGGACGCCGTTCTGGCGGAGGTTGGCCGCGTGATACAGGCGACAATCCGCAATACCGATATTGCGGGACGCATCGGCGGCGAAGAATTCGCGATTTTGCTTCCGCACACCGATGTCGATGGCGGTTACGAGCTTGCAGAACGATTGCGCAAATCGCTCATGACGATCAGACTGCCCGATTTGCCGGATGGGTATATCATCACAGCCAGTATCGGACTTGCGCACAGACGTTTCAATGATACGTTGGAGGTCTTGCTGGCTCGCGCCGACTTCCTGCTATACGAAGCGAAGCGGGCGGGGAAAAACCGCGTGATGCTGCTGCGAAACATCTGAACCAGTCCGGCCGAAAGCAGGCGCGCCGCTGCCTGGCAGTGGACATGGCGGATGAGGCGCCAGATGATGTCAGCACATCGTTCCGGTCCTGGGCGATGGTGTGAAGCGTCTGCAAAGTCGCGAAGTACGGGGGGAATGGACTGCTGACCTCCGAAGCACGGAGGGTATGGGCCGCTTACGATAGGCAGGATCGAGATCCATATGCTTGTTCCAAGGAATTGTTGCCGCATCGCCCGGAGCCGGAAACTTTTGTTAAAGATTGTGGATGTGGGGCTGGTTTTGCCAATATATGTTGGCCGAGCGCCTGTCCAGTGGCATACAATCCCGTCCTGGGCTTTGTTGTTTATTCTTGTATCAATCGCATGTATAGGCTGGACCTTGCAATTGCAGCCATCTCCTGAAAGAACGCTTGAATCAGCAATTCAAAAAAAACAATTCATCGTTCATTATCAACCAATCGTCGAGCTTTCCTCGGGACGGTGTGTTGCGGCTGAAGCATTGTTACGCTGGCGCCATGCGAGTGGTTGATCGTTCTGCCAGACCAATTCATTCCGCTCGCAGAGGCAAGCGGGCTCATCTCGCCATTGACCGATCTGGTGATCGAGTGTGCGTTGAAAGAGATGGGGCCATTGCTGCAAGGCGACGATGATCTGCATGTCTCCATCAATATTCCCGCCGTGGACATGGAGAGCGGGTGTTTCCTGCCGGGACTTGCCGCTGCCATCAGCATGGCGGGGATCGCGCCTGCGCAGATATGGCTGGAGGTGACGGAACGGGGGTTTATCAACGTCTCGGCGGCAACCAAGGCCATGACGATGGCCCGCAATGCAGGCTACCGGATACTGGTCGATGATTTCGGGATGGGTTATTCGATTTTGTCCATGCTCGAAGGCCTGCCTCTGGATGCTCTCAAGATCGATAAATCTTTTATCGGCGCGATTGGCGGTGATGCGGCGCAAAGTATCGTGACGCCTCATATCATCGCGATGGCGCACGAGCTGAAGTTTTCCATTATTGCCGAGGGGATCGAGACGATCGATCAGGTCAACTACCTCAAGAGTGCCAATGTCCAGTTCGGGCAGGGCTGGCTTTACTCCGAGGCGCTGCCGTTGGAGCGCTTCATCAGGTATTACGAGTTGACCCGCCTGCCTCCCGCGGGGCGCCACGGTTGATTTTCTGGCGAAAAACGGCGCAAGCCCGGCCCATCCGGCAGCTTTGGTTGGCCCACGCAGGATCTGGTTTTTCACGGATTAGCGGCCATCGAGAGTCGTTCGATGACTTCCAACTGCAAGCGATCGAGTGCGTCCTGGATTCTATCCCGAAAATCGGCGTATTCTGGATATTGCCTCGTGATGTCGGCCAGATATAGCTCAATATCGGTTACTCGTCCCTCCCGGGCCAGCATGGCCAGCACGTTTCGTTGATCCAGCGGAGGAAATTGCATGTCTTTCGCGCCTTCTTGCGCTGAATATTGCATTGGCTGATGAAAATCGTGGCTTCCCCATGAACTGTCTGTGGCTTCGGGATATCCATGCCGACCGGCAGCCTTTCCGGCCTTCTTTTTGTCGGGAAGCTGTATGTTGGTGGCGGAGATTCTGGCGATGATTTGATTGCGTGTGACGACCTGCTCGTCTTTTGCCTTGAGTGTGACGTTGAAGCTGAAGGAAGCCCCGGCATTTTCCGCGCTTTGCAGTTCCAGTTCCCCTCCCAGGGCGTGGACAACAGCCTGCGCGATGTAGAGCCCGAGGCCTATGCCCTGTTTGTGCTCATGCAGTTGCTCGAATGCATCGAATATGGAATCCCGCTTTTCGGGCGGAACCCCGATCCCGGTATCGCTAACCGCGAAGCGGAATGACCAGTCATCATCGATATGGCCCGTGCAGTCGATGGACAGTGTCACCTGGCCATTGCGCGTGAACTTGGCGGCGTTCGATAAAAGATTCATCATGAGCTGCCGCATCCGGAGGTTGTCCATGCGCAGAGTGGCGGGAATAATATCCGGTATTTCAAGAATCAACACATTCCCATTCTGCCTGCACAGTTCTTCGGCTTGTTGCGCGATATCGACAAGAAACTCTGCCGTGGACTCCCAGGCAAAGGACAGTGCCAGAGGCTTGTACTCATGGCGCGCATAGGACAGCAGCTCATCGATCAGTGCCGCCTGATAGTTTGCGTTACGCTCTATTGCCTGCAGGTGCTTGACATGGGTTTCTGGAACTTCATGATTCAGCAGTCTGAGATAGCCCATGATGATTGATAGGGGGGCGCGCAGATCGTGTCCGATGTATCCCAGGATCTGGGTTTTTTCCTGATTCTTTTTTTCCGCATATGCCAGCGCGCTGTGCAAGGCTTTGGTTTGTTTTTTCACCTCGTGGTCCAGGCGCTCGGCTTCCTGTGTCTTTGCCTCGGCTAGACTGCGATTGGCTTCAATCTGCCGGTGATCGACAAATGCCATCCAGGCCATCAGGATGCTTAAATTAATCATCAGGCCGATGAATGAGACAATCGGATTATGGCCTTGGCCGTAGAGGCCGTCTGGATACAGGATCGCCGGCAACAGGTCCTGGCGCTCCAGTGCATGCAGTATGGCCGTGCACAGACTAAAGAGCGTTGCCAGCATCATCATCTTGCCGGCCTGGGTGTCGCGGCGAAGCAATCGGATGCCGATTGCCAGCATCACGGCTGCAAATATGGGTGTGCTGTAGTTGGAGATTGCCTGGACGATGGCGGCCGGCATCACCCAGCTGGAAACAGCCAGGGCCGCTTCGAGCCATCCCAGTCCTCGCACGAGGCGCCGCAATGGCAGCGAGATACGAGTCGCCCGGGCCGCGGCAAGGAGAAACGCAGCCAGCAAGGCCAGGAACATATGGCCAAAGAATGCGCTGATCTGCAACGCCCATTCATCCCGCCACAGCCACGGATACTGCATGGTAAAGCCAAGGTAGTAGATCTCGAACACGGCAGCATCGAGCAACAGCAGGCCGAGCAGAAAAAATACAATGCTGCGCGCGAAGATTGCGAGCATCAGGCCGCTCCAGCCAACCGCCAAAGCGCCGCCAACCGATAAGCTTTCCCAGACTGTATTGCCTATCATTTGAATCCCCGTCCTGTATTGCGGCAGATATACATGATCAGCGGGCCGATGCCGATCGGATTGGCCGATCCGTCAGCTTTGTGTAATGGTGTAAGGTGATGTATCGGTATTTCCTCGCTTCCCCTTGAGCGGAAGGGTGGGTGGGGTGAGGATCGTCGAAACGGTAATATCCAGAGGTAAATGATGATCTTTGCTGACTGGAGGATGCCTGTCGGCACCGTAGTGGAGACGCCCGTGACAATCGACACGCGAAGGCAGGTAGTCATTTGATTTGTTGTCATATATGGACCGTCCCATATAAATCCTACACGGTTTTGTCCATGATGGCCTTTGTTTTCCATCAAGAAATAGGGCTATTCATATCCAATAAACATCATATTGAACTATCGCATTTTCCAGTATCTTGAGTCTCATTTCATCCTGTGGCGATGCGCAAGCCGTTCCGCCTTGCGGTCAGTATGTCACCCGGCTGTGCTGGGTATGGCGTGTTGCCTTGGTGTGGTCATGATGATTGGCGATGTCATGCATGCAGAGGTGTGATTCCATGAAGTTGCGTTGGATCAAAAAATATATAGAGTCACAATTTTTAACTATTTGGGTTGTCTTATGAGGCCGATTTTGAGAAATACTAGAAAATTATCATTCATGAACATTTGTTCTGTGAAAACGCGAAATTTAATTGATCTATATTAAAATTAATCAAGGGGTTGATCGTGTTGATGCGATGTTGCGCTCTACGCAAAAACTGATAGTGGTTCAGTGTTCACATGCGTTGTATTGCTGGTGATGATTGTCAATCCATCGGTTTATCCCGGTTGAAAATGGAAAACTTTATTGCTCCTTCCCCGCAGATTTTATTGATAGACGATTCGCCGGATCAAATATATTTGTTGATCTCTGCTTTGCGCGGCAATGCCTATCGGATAAGCATCGCGTTCGATGGATTTCAGGGTTATGCGCGTGCCGTAACCATCGTTCCAGACCTGATCGTGCTGGATGTCCGCATGCCGAGTCGTGACGGATATACTGTGGCGCGGATGCTGAAGGCAAATCCGCAGACAAAACATATTCCGATACTGTTTTTATCTTCTGCGAATGATGCGCAGGAAAGACTGGCTGGCTTCAAGGCCGGCGCCGCTGATTATATCGTCAAGCCTTTTTATTCCGAGGAGGTTCTGGAACGGATCCGCATCCACCTGGCGTACACTAAAACCCAGCAGAATTCCATGCCTGCGGAGGCTGAAACCAATGAATCTGCTTGCCCTGACGGCGTCCTGCATTCAGGGGTGCTGCCCGCAGAAGAAATCATGCAGAAAGTGGCCGCGGAGGCGATTCTGAATCAATGGGACTCTCCTCCAAAGGCAGCAGAACTTGCTGAAATGCTTGGTATTCCAGAACGCAGATTGAATGTTATTTTTCTTGCCTGCACAGGAAAATCCGTGTTTGAATTTGCGCGCGATGCCCGGATGCGCATGGCCGCGCAGTTCTTGACTCAGACCACAATGAGCATTTCAGAGATTGCGACGGAAATGGGCTACTCGAGCGCTGCCAATTTCGCGACTGAATTCGGGAAGTTCTGGAAAGAATCCCCAACCAGCTATCGCAAGAACAGCAGGGGCGTTCTGGTTGATCTTGCCAGCCCCGTCAGCCCGCCATCAGGCCAATGACGACTGCGTTGGCCAGATCGATCACGAAGCCGCACACCAGGGGAACCACCACGAAGGCTTGCCGCGAGGCGCCAAATTCCTGGGTGACGGCCGTCATATTGGCGATCGCCGTTGCGGTCGAACCCAGTGCGATGCCGCCGAATCCCGAACAGATCACGATCGCATCGTAATCGCGGCCCATGGTCCGGAACACGACCAGCAGCACAAAGACGATCACGAGCAGAATCTGCAGGGCCAAGGCGATGGTGATGAAGTCCAGCACCGGCTGCAATTCCCAGAACCTCAGGCCCATCAGTGCCATGGTCAGGAACAGGCCGAGGGTGATGTCGGAAATCAGCGCCAATCCGGGTTGCATACTGGGCAGATCCCATAGATGGCCTTTGCCGTCTGTTCTGATCATATCGCCAGCCGCGCGCAATATGATGCCCGCAAGCAGGCAGCCGACGAAGGTCGGCAGGGTGAGCGGCGTCAATGCGATGAGATAGCTGATCGCATGTCCGAGCATGAGTGTGAGATTGAGCCAGAGCAGGGCCAGCAGGACGCCGTGGTAGTCGAGCCGGGCGTAGGGCTCATCGCGATGCAGGGTACCGACTTCGAGCTCTGCATCGTCGGATGGCCTGATCCGGTGGCGGCGCATGAGCACGCTGGCCAGCGGGCCGCCGATCATACAGGCGGCGAACAGGCCGAGCATGTTGGCGGCCAGCCCCAGTTCAGAGGCGCCGGTGATGCCGAGTTTATCGACGAAGTGCGGGGCCCAGGCCATCGTAGTGCCGACACCGCCAGTCAGCGAAACCGATCCGACCATCAGGCCGGTCCGAGGATTCATCCCGAATGCATGGGCCACGCCCATGCCAACGAGGTTTTGCAGCACCATGAAGCCGATCGCCAGCGCGGCCAGCATCAGCAATGGCCGTCCGCCCGAGACCACCATGCGCACATTCGTATTCAGGCCGATGGCGGCAAAAAAATAAAGCAGCAGCAGATTGCGCATCTCGAGGTCGAACGAAACCTGGATGCCCGCGCCGTAATACAGCACACAGACAGCGGCGGCGCAGAGGACGCCTCCGACCAGCGCCTCAGGGATGCTGTAGCGGCGCAGCAGATCCAGACGGGCCGCCAGATGCTTGCCCATGAACAGGCAGAGCAGGGCCAGTGTGAAGCTGGTGAAGCTGTCGATCTCGATGGCGTGGCGCATGTCAATCAATATAAAGAGTCGGGTGGTATGGCTTGGCGTTGCGCCCGCGTTGGTGCGTCCGGAGCGGCGGCATTTGCGTTCCTATTATGCGCCGGGGCTGGAGAAATGATTTTTCGAATAGTGATCGTAATCTTTCACCATATTTGTTCAGAGTGATCATAAAGGTGAAAGAGTCCTCCGGTTGGAATGATATCAAATGTTAAATTGTGTCAGATTATTCTTTAAGTTGTTTATACTCTGCCATCTTGAAAAATTGTCGAGCCTGGGAGGCTGGGAGCTTGCGGCATGGACTCGTTTTTCATACTGCTCGGTTTGGGAGCCTTGCTGGGGTGGGTGGGATTCCTTGGTCTGATTGTTCTAGGCCTGGTCCAGTTGCGGCGTTCGCGCCAATTGGCGGCTGAGAATACCAGTTTGCGGCAGGCGTTGACGAGTCTCGTTGAGCGCTTCGAGCGCGCTCATCGGGCGGTGCATGAACGCTTGGCTCGGCTAGAGAGTGGTCCGCCCGTGGCGAATGCGTCCATGCCGATGTTCCCCGACGCCGCCGTGCCAGGGCTGGATGGGGCAGGCTCTCCGGCGGAGATCGAAAGACCTCTCACGCCCCAGGTTCAAGCGCCGGCCAGTGATTTGCAGAGCATACCTGACGTTCCGATTCGGGTTGCCGCGGAGCTACCGCCGTCGGTCGAGTCAGCACGGGATGCGTGTCCGGGTCAGGAGGCGCCGGTTCAGCCTGTGCTGCCCGGCAAACCCTCGGACGTCGAGCGTGCCATGACTCTGGTCAAGCGCTGGTTGTTCGGCAGCCCCGTCGTGCTCGAGCCACAGGTTCAGGAGCAGGCGCGGAGCTTGCCGGCAGAGCCGGTCGCGCCGGCCCGGACTGCCATGCGGCAGCCGCCATCGGTCGAGCCGCCGCGGGCTGCGCCCCCGAGCCAAGTGACGCCTCCTGCGCCTGTGTCCCCTCGCGGACCTTCGTTCATCGAACGGGGCATTGACCTGGCCAAGGGCTGGCTGTTCGGGGGCAACACCGTGCTGCGGGTGGGGGTGGTGCTGTTGTTCCTCGGCTTGGCTTTCCTTTTGCGTTATGCCACCGAGGGCCTGGTCGTGCCCGTGGAGTTGCGCTATGCCAGCGTGGCGGCTTGCGCTGTCGCTTTGCTGGGTCTGGGCTGGTGGTTGCGCAGGCGCAAGCCTGGCTATGGGTTGATGCTGCAGGGGACCGGTGTTGCCGTGCTCTATCTGACGGTGTTTGCTTCCATGCGCCTGCACCCGCTGCTCGACCCGAAAATGGCGTTTGGGCTGCTGGCGCTGGTTGCCGTCTTTTCCGCGGTTCTCGCCGTGGCGCAGAATGCGCTGGGGTTGGCGGTCGCGGCTGCGCTCGGAGGCTTCGCGGCGCCGATCCTGACGTCCACCGGCAGCGGCAATCATGTCGCTCTGTTCACCTACTTCGTCTTGCTCAATGCCGGCATTTTTGCGATTGCCTGGTTCCGGGCCTGGCGCCTGCTCAACCTGGTGGGTTTTCTCGGGACTTTCGGCATTGGTTTTGCCTGGGGCATGGCCTCCTACACGCCGGATTTGCTGTGGAGCACCGAACCATTCCTGCTGCTGTTTTTCCTGATGTACGTGGGGATCGGCCTGTTGTTCACCCGGCGCAAGCTGCATGAAATGGGTGATGCGCCCGAGGGCCGCGAGGAGTTGCTGCGCTGGGCGCGCGGGCGTGCCGACTATGTGGATGGCACCGTGCTGTTCGGCCCGCCGCTGGTGGGCTTTGGCTTGCAGTACGCCATTGTTCAGCATCTGGAGTTCGCCGCCGCTTTCAGCGCCCTGGGCCTGGGCTTGTTCTACCTGACCTTGGCCAGCCTGCTGCGCGGGCGCAAGGCGGTGCTGTTGTTCGAAACGTGCCTGGCCCTGGGCGTGGTATTCGGCACTCTGGCCATTCCCCTGGGCCTGGATGCGCGCTGGACTTCCGCCGCCTGGGCGGTAGAGGGCGCCGGGATCTATTGGCTGGGTCTGCGCCAGGGCCGACCGCTGGCGCGGGCATTCGCCTTGTTGCTGCAGTTTGGCGCGGCGCTGGCCTTGCTCAACCAGATCGGGCTGGGCGACATGAATACGCTGTTGCTCGGGGCGCCGCCGCTGGGGGCGTTGATGCTCGGCGTGGCGCTGTTGTTCAGCTATTGGCGGTTGCGTATTGCGCCGCCTGAGGCCTGCCGTGCCTGGGAGCGGCGCGGGCTGGCGTGGCTGGCGGTATCGGGTCTGGTCTTTCTCTATCTGATTGCACCGCTGCTCCTGGCGGCGGATGGGACGGCGATTGCCTGGGCCTTCGCGGGCCTGGCGACACTGTATGCCGGCCTGCGTTTGCAGGCGCGCAGCTTTCTGTTTACCGCGCTCGTCGTGCAGTTGCTCGGCGGCGTATTGTTCCTGATCCAGATGCCAGGGTATGCGCTGGGACGACCGGAAATGTTCGCCAGCAGCTGGCATGACCTCATGATCTGCGCGTTGATCGGCCTGGCCTTGGTGGCTGGTGTCGTCGTTGCGGGGCGCAACAAGCTGATGAGCGAGGATCGCCAGTTGATGCGAGGTCTGTCGTTGATCATGCTGGCTGGTCTGTCGTTCGTCAATCTGGCGGTCCTGTTCGTTCTGTCCTGGCAGAGCGCGGCGGCGGTTTGGGCGATCAGCGGCCTGCTGATTCTCTGGTTGAGCCTGTTGCTGCAGTTGCGTGCCGGCTTCCTGTTTGGCCTGGCCTTGCAGGTGGTCGGGGGACTGGCTTTTCTCGCCGTCAATCCCCTGCCGCAATGGTCTGGCGAGGGGCTCCGCCCGTTGGCGCACACTGGTTTCTGGGCGCCGTTGATGCTGGCGGTGGCTGCGCAACTGGGGGCTTGGCGTTTGCATGATGTGCAACGTTCCGAACGGGCCGGGGCGCTGGGTAACCTGAATTTGCGCAGGCTCTCTCAATTTTTGCTGGCCTGGGGCGCCGGCTGGTGGGCACTGGCCTTGGGCAGCGAAACATTCCGTTTTATCGCTGTCCCGCTGCAAGGCGCCATGCTGCTCGGGCTCGCCGCCCTCAGCGCGGCCGGGTGGAGCTGGCTGGCCGTGCGTCTGCGCTGGCGTTCGATGGCGCTGCTTGGCGTGCTGCTGATGCCGGTGGCTGTGGTCGTGCTGCTGGACCTGGCTTACTCCGACTACCATCCGGGTGCCGGTTTCGGCTGGCTGGGCTGGGGCCTGGTATTTGTCGTGCACTTCTGGTCTCTCAAGCGTCTGGCTGATTGGCTGCCGGCGCCTGTGTGCAGCGCGGCGCATGTGCTGGGCTGCTGGTTGATTCTCTGCGTGCTGTCTTTGGAACTGCGTTATGGGCTGATGCTGCTGGCCGAGTACTACAACGCCTGGCGCTGGCTGGGTTGGGCGGTACTGCCTGGCGCTTTCCTGTGGGCCATGTCCGCATCGCGCGCCTGGCCCTGGCCGGTGGCGGCCTACCCGCGCGAATACCGGGTGCTGGCTGCCGCACCGTTGGCGGCGCTGATGCTGATCTGGCTCTGGCTGGCCAATATTGCCAGTAATGGCAGTGCCGATCCCTTGCCCTATCTGCCGTTGCTCAATCCGCTGGAACTGGGCATGTTGCTGGTGTTGCTGGCGATCTATGCGTGGCTGCGCGAAGGTTTGCCGCAATTGGGCTTGGCTGGGCATGGCCCGCATATCGCCCAGGGGGTAGCGGGCGCGAGCCTGTTCGCCGTGCTCACCGCCGCGGTGTTTCGCGCTGCCCATCAGTGGGGCGGGGTGCCTTACGCGTTGGATGCGCTGCTGGGTTCGATGCTGGTTCAGGCGGGCCTGTCCATTGTCTGGACGCTGATCGCGCTGCCGCTGATGATATTCGGTCATTTGCGCGGCCGCCGCGAACTGTGGCTGCTGGGGGCGGTGTTGATCGCCGTGGTGGTGGCCAAGCTGTTCTTCGTCGAGTTGGGTAACCAGGGCGGGCTGGAACGTATCGTTTCCTTCATCGGCGTCGGGGTGCTGCTGCTGGTGGTCGGTTACTTTGCGCCGCTGCCGCCGCGCAAGGCTGAATTCAAACAGGTGAATACGTGAAAAAATATTTGTCGATGGCGATGACGGCCTTGCTGCTCGCTGCGCCGCTGCTGGTGCGGGCCGGTCCCGCCATTCAGGTGCCTTTGCAACTGGAGGGCGAGGGGCCGTGGTATCGCCTGGATCTCCCAATCGGCCTGCAAATGGCGGCGCACCATACCGATTTGCGCGATTTGCGCATCACCAATGCCGAGGGCGAGGAGCTGGCTTACTCCCTGACGCTGGATAGTGCCCAGTCCAAGGAGCAGCGCCGCGAGGCGGCAGTGAAATGGTTTCCGCTGCATGGCGCGGCGGATGCCCAGGCTGCCCCCGCCATTCGCGTGCAGCGCGGCGCTGGCGGCACGCTGGTGGAGGTCGCCTCCGAGCAGTTGGAGCCCGGCGAACAGATCCGGCGCGGCTGGCTGCTGGACGCCAGCGGCTTTGACCAGCCGCTGCATAGCCTGTCGCTGGACTGGCGTTCCGACGAGGAAGGTTTTCAGCGTTTCTCGATCGAGGCCAGTGATGACCTGCAGCATTGGCGGCGCTGGGGCGATGGGCAGATCGCCCGCCTGAGCTTCGCCGGCGAGCGGGTCGAGCAGCGCGAGGTGGCGCTGCCGGGCATCAAGGCACGCTACCTGCGCCTGCTCTGGCAGACGCCGCAGGCGGCTCCGCTTTTGCTCGATGCACGCCTGGTGAGCATCACCAGTCAGGCGCAGGCGCCGGCATTGACATGGTCTGAGCCGCTGCGCCCGGCTGCGGCCGAGCCGGGCGAATACCGTTGGGATTTTCCGCTGGCGTTGCCCCTGAGGCGGGTTCGGGTGAGCTTGCCGGCGGGTGATGTGCTCGCGCCGGTCAGCCTTTTCTCGCGCAGCGCCGACGAGCCGGAGCGCGACAGGAGATCCCCCCTCGCATGGCAACCGCTCGCCACTGATCTGCTCTATCGGCTGCCGCAGGATGGCAAAGAAGCTTTGCGCAATGAGATCGAACTCGATGGCGCACCGGTACGGCAATTGCGCATGCGTGTCGATACCCGCGGCGGTGGATTCGGCGGCGCGGCGCCCGAGATCCAGGTGGCGGTGCGAGGGACGCAGGTGGTGTTTCTCGTCCGCGGTTCCGCGCCTTACAGCCTGACTCTGGGCGATGCCTCGGCACGTTCTGCGGCGCTGCCGTTGGGCACGTTGATTCCGGGGTACGAGCCCAAGCGCCTGGCTGGCCTGGGGCGCGCGATCGCGCCTGATCAGGTGCCGGTTGCTGCGCGCCAGACCGTCGATACGGCTCAGGCGGGCACCAATTGGAAACGTATCGGCTTGTGGGCTGTGCTGCTGATTGGTGTTGCTTTGCTTGGGGGGATGGCTTTCAGTCTGCTGCGCAAGCCGGCAGCGGATTAGGGAATTCTCTGAAATTTGCGTTGTTGCGCTGTTTTTGAGAGAGCTCGCGGCCGGGGCCCCCCGGGGGGCCCGCCCCCCCCCCCACAGTGGGGGTGGGGGGGTGTGTGTGGTGGGGTTGCCCCCCCCCCCG
>JBEBRQ010000036.1:0-30050 GCA_040394755.1 Castellaniella defragrans
CCGAAGGCGCAGCGTGGGGGCATTTTTTGCCGCCGGGCCGCCCCAAGGCAAAAGCGCCCCCTTGGGGGGCAGCAAGCCGCAGGCGCCGCGTGGGGGCATTTTTTTTTGGTGTATACACAAACAAAAGCGCAGCATGGTCTCTCCCGCATCGTCTTCCAACCAGTCCCTCATCCCGTTGCCCGATGCGCAGCGCGTCTTTGGCTGGCGTGACCATGCGGCCCTGTGGTTCAGCCTGGGCGTGGGCCTGCTCGTCATGCAGGTCGGCGCCTACCTCGTGCCCGCCCTGGGAATGCGCGACGCGCTCGCGGCGGTGGTCTTCGGTTCGATCCTGGGCGCGGGGCTGCTGGCCTGGACAGCCCGCCTCGGCTGCGACAGCGGCCTGTCCAGCGCGGGCCTGATGCATGTCGTCTACGGCAGCCGCTTCGCGCGCCTGCCGGTGTTCCTGAACATCGTGCAACTGGTCGGCTGGGCCACGTTCGAGCTGGTCGTCATGCGCGATGGCACCATCGCCATCGGGCGTCAGGCCTTCGGCCTGGACCTTGGGCTCATACTGCCGACTTTGTTCTGGGGGCTGGTGATCGTCGCCTTGCTGTGCGGTTCCATGGTCACCCTGGTGCGCCGTTTCCTCAGCCGCTTCGGGCTGCCGCTGGTCGTCGCCTCACTGGTCTGGCTGAGCGTCCAGTTCCTGATGGCGCTCGATGCCGAGGGGCTGCGTGCCGCCTGGCTGCGGCCAGGCACGGGCGGCCTGGGGGTGTTCGGCGCGCTGGACCTGGTGATCGCCATGCCGGTTTCGTGGCTGCCGCTGGTGGCCGACTACGCACGCCACGGGCGCCACGCCCGCGGCGCGTTTGCCGGAACCTGGCTGGGCTATACCCTGGCGAACATCTGGTGCTATGCCCTGGGCGTGCTGGTGATCACGGTGGCCGGCGCCAGCGCCGACATGATCGGCGCCCTGTTGCTGGCGCAGGGCGGTCTGGTGGCTTTGGGGCTGATCCTGATCGACGAGCTGGACAACACCTACGGCGATCTGTATTCGGGCTCGATCTCGGCACACAGCATCACCCCGCGCCTGAGCGCGCGCGGCTGGGGCGTGGCACTGGCGGCGCTGTCGACCGTGCTGGCCATGATCCTGCCCATGCACAGCCTGGAACCCTTCCTGCTGGCGCTCAGTTCGGTGTTCGTCCCCTTGTTCGGCACCATCCTGGGCCGCCTGGGTTTCACTGCCGTGCCGGTCGCGCTTTCTGGCCGCGGCATGCACACAGTTCCGGCCGCGATCTGGGTGCTGGGCATCGTTTGCTATCACGCTCTGGCGCTGTGGATGCCGCAATACGGCAGCGCCTTGCCAACGTTGGCGCTGACCTTCGCCCTGGGCGCGCTCAGCGTGCGCGCCGCCCGCCAGGGATGCGCTGAATAAGTCCGACGCCGCAGGCGCAGCGCAACGGGCGCTAGCGGCCTGAAATTTTCCCTGCTGTCTTTCGTGTATTCGTGGCGGTATGCCGCGAGTACCGGTTTCATGCATGGCGGCGGCAGGATGGCCCTTGTTTTTTGATCACGAAAGATCGATGCGCCATGCGGGCCAGCGATGCCCGTGGCCAGGCGCTGCCTATATTTGTCACCAGCAGGGCTCGATAGATTTATCTTGAATCAAGCAATAGTGGTTATTGACGGTTCTTGACTAAATAAAATGGCGGCTTCTGATAAATCAAGAATTATCTATTTATAATGAAACCATATCCATTCCGAGGTTATTGGTTTTTGCGCCAATGTACCATTGGTCTGGGTGGCGTCATTTGACTCAACCATAGGCTCAAACAGCAGGATATTCAATCGGTTCACACGAGAGCCGGGGATTCGTGCGCCTGTTTTCGGCCGGATAGTGTGTATATCTGCTGCGCAAAATCAGGATTTTTATAAAACTGCAGGACGACTCAGCGGGTGTGCTGCTTATCGCAAGGGGAAAAATGATGGGCAATAAGCTCAGAATCAATCGCCGTACCATGTCGGCACGATGCAGGCGTCATCGGATGCTGCTGGTCGCCGGTGCGATCTTGCCGCTCACGTTGCTGGATTCGGCTGCTTGGGCCGACTGTACTCAAAGCGGCGCGGCTTATATTTGCAGCGGCGTAATTTCCAGCAGGCAAGCACTCACCGCAACTAGTGTGTTTAATGAGGGCAATCTTGAAGTAGTTGGCGATGCCACTTTTTCGGCTGCTCTGAGCGGTGCCCAGGTACTCAACCTGCGCAATGAAATCGGCGACACCAGTCTCGAACTGGTGGATGGCTCCAATCTGAAGACAACGGCCGCGGTGCTTGTTTCCTCCAATACTGCCGGCACCACTACCATGGTAGTGGGAGGCAATCTGACCAGCACTGGCGCGGCGGGAATTCGAATCGATGAAGCAAAAGGAGGGTTTTATTTTACCCAGTTGGCTTCCTCTGAAATTTCCAGTACGGCCGCTACGGGCACCTACACTGCCATCGCAGTTAACCAAGAGGACGGTATCAGCCGTCTCGATGTCGATGGCAAGATCCACAGCCAGTCTGGGACAGGCATCAAGCTGGCCTTAAGCAAAGATGCCGGTGATGCAATCATAATCCAGGGTGAAAATGGCCTGATCGATGCTCGTCAATATGGCATCAACGTCAATCAAAAAGGCGCGGCTGGTAGTGCCATTGACGTTGATCTTGCCGGCCAGGTCAATAGCCGCTACTTGGATAGTGTCCATCTCGAGAATGCCGCCAATTCCGGTGATATAACTTTTACGCAACAAGCAAGCTCATCGATCCACCAGAGCGGCGATGGCGCAGGCTATGGCGTGGCGCTTGAAAATTGGGCGGCGGGATCGTCGACCACTGCAACCATATTGGGCTCCATCATCACGACGGGCGCCAAAAACATGGCTGCCGTGCGGGCTGACATGTTGGACGCCGATGGCCGCGATATTATCATCCGTCAAGGCAGCGGGAGCGTCATCGATTCGTCGGAATCCACGGATTCTACTAATTATAATAGTGGTATCGCCACGGTCAACAAAGGCACAGGGGATACGGTAATTGTTGCGGATGGCCGAGTCTCCGGAATTGGCAATGGGATTTATGGCAGCAATTACAATTCCGACAATGGCGGCTATGGCAGCGGAAATATTTCTATTACGACCTCATCCGATGTCAGCGGGAAGACGAAGAACGCGGGTGTGTTGGGGCTGCTGTACCAGGACGACACGGCACCCATTTCGGCAACCTTGCAGATCGTGCAAACCGCTGGCTCCATCACCGGAGCAGCATCCGGTATTGAAACCAAGAACCTGGGCAGTGGCCCAACGATCATCGATGTCGCGGGCACCGTGACAGGCGGCGGTAAAGAGCATGGGGAAACGCATAATAATGTCGTATACACTACTGAATCTGCCGGCATATTCACCGACGCCGTGCTGGGCAGTGAGGTGATCATCACTTTGCGAAATGGCGCGAATGTATCGTCGGCATCAGGCATCGCCATCAAGGACTATGATGGCGCACTGGATGATCATGGTGGCAACGCAATCGTAACGCTTGAATCGGGCGCTTCCGTCACCGGCTCCATTCTGCTGGCGGCCGGCAGTGATCGACTGAGCATCGGATCGGCGTTCGACACGGACGGTATTACCGAGATGGATGGCGGCGATGGCGTTTCGGCGGCCGGTGGGATGATCGATACTCTGACATTCCAGGGCGGAGACCGTGCCATTGCCGGATCGATCATCAAAAACTGGGAAAATGTCGTTCTCGATGGCGGGAAATTGAGCTTCACGGACGCAAGCCTGACGACTGGTTCCGAGCCAGATATGGGCCTTTCCATTCTCAATGGCGCCACGCTCGACGGTAAATCGGCATTTACGCTGACTGGGAACATGTATATTGGCGCCGGAAGTTCTTTTGCAAACTCGGGCGCTGCCGGCGGCATGTATTCGGTTTCGGGCGACATGACGAATGCCGGCGCTGTGGCGCTTGCCAATGGCACATCAGGCGACAGGTTGTCAGTCGCCGGCAGTTATTCCGGGCAAGGCGGATTGGTGATATTGGATACAGTCCTTGGCGATGATACATCCATGACCGACAAGCTCGTCATTGCTGGCAATACGTCCGGCGCGTCGCTGGTACGCGTGGTCAATGTCGGCGGCCAGGGGGCGCAGACCGCCGAAGGCATCGAGATCATCTCGGTCGGCGGGCAGTCGAACGGCACGTTCTCGCTGGTAGGCGACTATCTGGTGGCCGGGGCCTATACCTATCGCCTGCACAAGGACAATGCTTCTGGCACCGATCCGAACGACTGGTACCTGCGTTCTGAATTATCGTCCGGCCAACCCGAATACCACGTGGCCGCGCCGGTATACGAGTCCTATGCTCAGGCGCTGCTGGGCTTGAACGGCGTGGGCACGCTGCAACAGCGCGTGGGCAATCGCGGCTGGTCGGCGCAAGCGGATGGCGGGGCTTCGACGGTCGATGGCGGCGGCGCCTGGGCCCGTGTGCAAGGCACGCACAGCCGCCTGACGCCGCGCCGCTCGACCACGGGCACCCGTTATGACCAGGAGATGTTCAAGCTGCAGGTCGGTGTCGATCATCCGTTGTTGGAGAACGCACAGAGCACGGTGATCGGCAGTGTGTTCGCCCAGTACGTCCATGGCAACACCCGCACCCGTTCGGCGGACTATGCCCGTGGCAGGATCACCACCGATGGCTATGGCCTAGGCGGCGCCGTGACCTGGTATGGCAACAGTGGTTTTTATGTCGATGGCGTGGCGCAGTGGATGTGGTTCAACTCCGACCTGTCCACATCGGCGGCTGGCGGCGCATTGAAGGACGGCAACCGGGGCATGGGCTACGCCCTGTCGGCCGAAGCGGGCAAGCGCTATGCGATTGCGCCGAATTGGTCCCTCACGCCGCAGGCGCAACTGACCGCATCGCGGGTCGATTTCGACGACTTCCAGGACCGTTTCGGCTCGACGGTGCGCCTGAGCCGCGGTGACAGCGTCGAAGGGCGGCTGGGCGTGACGCTGGACTATGAAACCTCGCAATCCGGCGCCAACGGCGCGGTGACCAGCCGGACGCATGTCTATGGCATTGCCAATCTGTACCACGAGTTCCGCGACGGCACGCGCGTGAGAATCGAGGACGTCGGGTTCGAGTCGAAGACGGATCGTTTGCGAGGCGGCGTTGGCGTGGGCGGCTCTCACAATTGGAACAAGGGCAAGTACTCGCTGTACGGCGAGGTGCTGGCCAACACCAGCCTGCGCAATTTCGGCGACAGCTATTCAGTCAATGGGACCGTGGGTGTGCGTCTGATGTGGTGATGCCCGGACAAGGGCGGTTTGGGGCCATCTTGCGGCGGCAGGATGGCCCTTGCTGTTTTTGGATGGTGCAATCCGGCAGCGCCCTGCCGGTCCTGGCGCTGGCCATGCTCTGGTTTTATTCATGGAGGAGGTGCGGCGCCGCGCATGGGGAGTCTTTCGGATTTTATTTCCAGAGAAATTCATTAAAACAATTGATGTCATGAATAAATATTTCATGAATCATCAGTATTAACATTCCCTAACTAAAAAATACTGATACACCAATTTCCGGGGGTATAAGTTTATTTAAATAAAAACACGCCCGAATGGGCGGTGGACATATGCCGATTGAACAGGACATGAATAATGGTATTCAGGATGTCCCGGTGATCGGTGTGCCGTCCGAATGGCATGGTGAGTGCCCGCGGTTGCCTGTCATTTTTGCTCTCGATAATCGTCAAACGAACAAAGGGGGAGTGATGAACGGCTGGTGGGTGAAAAATGAAATATGTCAAACTTGGCTTGTGTTGCTGTCTCTGGCTCATTGCCGGCGCCATGATGCCTGCCCATGCGGCTGGCGATGGATATGGAAATCCAACGCCTTCCCCTGATGATACCGGTGGAAATTATCCTTACGACGATTGGGGTGAAAGCCCGAACCCTTATATCACCATGTCCGACACCGATGGACTGCTCCCGGCTGGTCCTCTCGAGCAGCATCGATCGAATTTCGGCTGGTGGTACTTGTATAAAAGTTACGACCAGTCGCAGGGTGTTTTCACGACTACCTGGTCCGAGGGTGATCCGGCGTCCTGGATCTCGATCTATGAGGGTAACAATATTGCGAGCCAGCCCGACAACCGATTGATCGTCAATAACGAGGGGGCGTCGGCCTATACCGTTCTGTACGGGAATTACGCCAATAATGTCCTCATCAACAACACGGACGGCGGAACTACCTATATTCACGGCAATACGGCCAATGGGGCCGAGTTGAACAACACCAATGGCTCCAGAATGGAGGTCCTGTTCAACTCGGTCGTCGGCGCGGAGATCGTCAATAGCGGCGATAGTGCCATGATCATTCATGGAAATGACGCCACCGGCGTCACGATTACGAATGCCGGCGGGGGTGCGTCGGATGCCAGCACGCTCTCGCTGCTGCACAATAATGCCACAGGCGCAATCGTCCACAACATGAATGCCGGCGTCATGAATATTTACGGGAATATTGCTTCCGGTTCGCAGGTCACGACGGATGCCGGCTCGACCACCTACATCGGCGATTGTTCGCAGACCGTGGGCTGTGAGGGGGAGCCGCGGGGGACGACGTTCAATGACGGGGTCTACGACAACTACGGGACCAGTTTTTTCAGCGGCAACATCGATTTTTCCGATGGCCGGTTGATCAATCATGGGGTCATTCATGCCAGTGATCTGACATTGGCGGGCGGCGTGATCAACAACGTCGGCGGCGAAGCCATCATCTCGGGGACAAATGCGATCGGCACGCTCGATAACAGCGCCGTGGTGAGATTCGACGGCCCGCCGGGATCGGTCCTGCGGATTGCTGGCAACTATACCGGTCATGACGGCACCATCGTCCTGAATACCGAACTCGGCGGCGATGCTTCGCCCACCGACAGGCTCGCAATCACTGGCGATACGTCCGGTACATCGCTGGTGCGCGTGGTCAATGCTGGCGGTCAGGGCGCGTTGACCGCCGAAGGCATCGAGATCATTTCGGTCGGCGGGCGGTCCAACGGCACGTTTTCGCTGGCAGGCGATTATCTCGTGGCCGGGGAATATACCTACCGTCTGCACAAGAACAATTTTTCGGGCACTGATCCGAACGACTGGTACCTGCGTTCCGAATTATCGTCCGGCCAACCCGAATACCACGTGGCCGCGCCGGTATACGAGTCCTATGCTCAGGCGCTGCTGGGCTTGAACGGCGTGGGCACGCTGCAACAGCGCGTGGGCAATCGCGAATGGCCGGCGCCATCGGGCAGCGGGGCATCCCTGGCCGATGGCAGCGCCTGGGTTTGGGTGCAAGGCACGCACAGCCGCGTGACGCCGCGCGACCCGACCATCGCGGGCACCCGCTACGACCAGGATGCGTTCAAGCTGCAACTGGGGGCCGACAAACGATTGGCGGGGAATACAGGCGGCGCGGTGGTGGGCAGCGTGTTCGCCCAGTACGTCCATGGCAACACCCGCACCCGTGCGACGAACTATGCCAATGGCAGGATCGCCACCGATGGCTATGGCCTGGGCGGCGCCGTGACCTGGTATGGCAACAGCGGGTTTTACCTCGATGGGCTGGCGCAGGTGATGTGGTTTCGTTCCGATCTGTCCTCGTCGGCGGCTGGCGGCGCACTGAAAAACGACAGCTGGGGCATGGGTTACGCCCTGTCTGCCGAGGCGGGCAAACGCTATGCGATTGCGCCGAATTGGTCCCTCACGCCGCAGGCGCAACTGACCGCATCGCGGGTCGATTTCGACGACTTCCAGGACCGTTTCGGCTCGACGGTGCGCCTGAGCCGCGGTGACAGCGTCGAAGGGCGGCTGGGCGTGACGCTGGACTATGAAACCTCGCAATCCGGCGCCAACGGCGCGGTGACCAGCCGGACGCATGTCTATGGCATTGCCAATCTGTACCACGAGTTCCGCGACGGCACGCGCGTGAGAATCGAGGATCTCGGGTTCGAGTCGAAGGCGGATCGTTTGCGAGGCGGCATCGGCGTGGGCGGCTCTCACAATTGGGGCAAGGGCAGGTATTCGCTGTACGGCGAGGTACTGGCCGACACCAGCCTGCGCAATTTCGGCGACAGTTATTCAGTCAATGGAACCGTGGGTGTGCGTCTGATGTGGTGATGTTCCATGCGGCGATGCGTCGTCTTTGTAAAGATAAAGAATCGACGCTCGCTGCGTGGCCTGACGTCTCTATAATGGGGTGATCCACTCTGCGGGGTCATCACATGGTCAGAAAAACCACCAGAGCGCGCACCACCTCCACGGGGAAAAAAGGGCTGTCCTCCGCGACCGCCGCCGTGGCGGCGCATGCGATCAGCGATACTTTGCGCATCCCGCTGGCCGCCCGCGCCTTGGGTGATGAGCTTTTTCCCGAGGTTGCGGTTCATGATGCCGTCGCGCGCGACGCGCTGGCCTGTTTGGGCGATGACGGCAGCTTGTGGCTGAAGCAGCGTCCCATCGTTTACGGCGTCCTGGCGCGCACCCGCGTTTTCCGCGATCTGGCACTGGCGTATCTGAAAGAGTGGCCGGACGGCCATGTGATCAATCTGGGTTGCGGTCTGAGTCATTATTTTCAGTGGCTGGACAATGGCCAGTCCCGCATGACGGATGCCGATCTGCCGGATGTCATCGCGCTGCGCCAGGAATTTCTCAGGCCGCCTGGCGAACGGTATGCACAGGCCGATCTGGACCTGTGCCGGCCCGGCTGGTGGGATCGGCTTGGCCTGCCGTCCGGGCGTGATGCAGCGCCGGTTTTCCTGATGAGCGAAGGCGTGTTGATGTATCTGCCGCCATCTGCCGTGACCGCGATTCTCGCCGAGTTCGGCGAGCGCGCGCCGGCTGGTTCCGTGTTCGCCTTCGACGCCATGTGCTGGCTGGCGATCGGCCAGGCGAAACAGCATCTGTCCGTGCGCTATACGCAGGCCGAGTTCACCTGGGGGCCGCGGCGGCTGGATGATCTGGTCCGGCCGCATCCGCGCCTGCGGCTGGCGGCGGCCCATCGCGTGATGGAGAGCTACAACCTGCCGTATTCATTTTTTGGGGAGTGGTTCAGGCTGTTCCTGCAAGTGCCGTTTTATGCGATCTATGAATTGCGGACCAGCGATGACTGATACGATGGCGTTCATGCACAGATTTTGCGGGGCATCGGCATCTCAAGGAGCATCATGAAAACCCTCGGACTGATCGGCGGCATGAGCTGGGAATCCACCATTCCCTATTACCGGCAGATCAATGAAACCGTCAAACAGCATCTTGGCGGCCTGCATTCGGCGCGCATCGTGCTCTATAGCGTGGATTTTCACGATGTCGAACGCCTGCAACATGCCGGGCGATGGGAGCAGGCGGGCGCGTTGCTGGCGGATGCGGCCCGGCGGCTCGAGCAGGCCGGCGCGCACGGGCTGGTTCTTTGCACCAACACTATGCACAAGGTGGCGGCGTCGATCCAGGCGGCGATCGCGATTCCATTGCTGCACATTGCCGATCCGACCGCCGAGGCGATCAAGGCCACCGGGCTTTCCCGCGTCGGCCTGCTGGGTACGCGCTTTACGATGGAGCAGGATTTCTATCGTTCGCGCCTCCAGGACGCGCACGGACTGGAGGTTCTGACGCCGGAACCGGCTGACCGCGAGACGGTGCATCGCATCATCTACGAGGAGCTGTGCCTGGGGATCATCCGGGACGAGTCGCGCGAGGCTTACCTGGCCATCATCGACCGTCTGCGGGCCGGCGGGGCGCAGGCCGTCATCCTCGGCTGCACCGAGATTTCCCTGCTCGTGGAACCGCGCCACACGGGGGGCATGCCTTTGTTCGACACCACGCATCTGCACGCGGCGTATGCCGCGCGGTGGGCATTGAGCGTTTGAGTATGCGGCGGTGTGGCGGTAAAAAATGCCCCCACGCCGCGCCTTTGGCTTGCTGCCTCCCGGGGTGGCCCAGCGGCAAAAAACTGGCTGGTGCCAGTCATTCTCAGTGCGCGCAGGCTTGCCGCACGGCCCGCGCCCACCGGTCCAGGCGCTCCTCGGCCTGGTCGCGCGATAGCGTGGGCATGAAACGGCGCTCGATGCGCCACAGGCTCGAGAGCTCGTCCCGATTCTGGTAGATGCCGGCCTGGAGGCCGGCAAGGAAGGCCGCGCCCAGCGCCGTGGTTTCGACGGTCGCGGGCCGCAGCACCGGAATCCCCAGCAGGTCGGCCTGGAATTGCATCAGCAGGTCGTTGACACAGGCCCCGCCGTCAACCCGCAGTTCGGCCAGGGGCGCGGCTCCGGCGGCCTGGGCGTCGCGGCTCATGGCCTGGAGCAGGGCGGCGCTTTGGTAGGCGATGCTCTCGAGCGCGGCGCGCGCGACATGCGCCATCGTCGTGCCGCGTGTCAGGCCCACGATCGTGCCGCGCGCCTCGGCGTTCCAGTAGGGGGCGCCCAGGCCCGTGAAGGCGGGCACGAACATGACGCCGCCGGAATCCGGCACCGAGCGCGCAAGTCCTTCGACGTCGCCGCTGCGTTCGAATGCGCGCAGGCCGTCGCGCAGCCACTGCACCACCGCGCCGCCCACGAACACGCTGCCTTCGAGGGCGTATTCGGGCTGGGGACCGGTCTGCGCCGCGCTGGTGGTCACCAGTCCGTTGGCCGAGGTCTGGAAGCGTCCGCCCGCGTGCATCAGCATGAAGCATCCCGTGCCGTAGGTGTTCTTGGCCATCCCCGGATGGAAGCAGGCCTGGCCGAACAGCGCGCTCTGCTGGTCGCCCGCGACCCCGCGGATCGGCAGGGCGCGGCCAAGCAGGTCGGCCCGGGTTTCGCCGAAGTCGGCGGTGGAGGGCAGGACCTCGGGCAGCATCGAGGCGGGAATCCCGAGCGTGTCCAGCAGACCCTCGTCCCAGGCATTGCGATGCACGTCCAGCAGCATGGTGCGCGAGGCGTTGCTGACGTCGGTCAGGTGGCGGCGGCCGCCGGTCAGTTGCCAGATCAGCCAGCTGTCCACCGTGCCGAAGGCGAGTTCCCCGGCCTCGGCGCGGGCGCGCGCGCCGGGGACGTGGTCGAGAATCCATTTCAGCTTGGTCGCCGAGAAATAGGCGTCCAGGCGCAGGCCGGTCTTTTCGAGAATCAGCGGCTCGAGGCCGCGCTCGCGCAGGTCGGCGCAGGTCGGCTCGGCGCGCCGGTCCTGCCAGACGATGGCGTTGTGCACCGGCAGCCCGGTCTTGCGGTCCCAGACGATCGTGGTTTCGCGCTGGTTGGTGATGCCGATCGCTCGCACCGCATCGACGCCGATCTTTGCCTGGGCGAGGGCCTCGACCAGGGTGTCCCGCTGCGTGCGCCAGATTTCCATCGGATCGTGTTCGACCCAGCCCGGCCTGGGGTAGCTTTGTGCGAGCTCACGCTGCGCCAGCGCGACGATGCCGCCCTGGCGGTCGAACACGATGCTGCGGGTGCTGGAGGTGCCCTGATCCAGGGCAAGGAGATGGCTCATTTTCCGCGGGCGAAACGACCGATAATGTCCAGAATGGAAAACTCAGTGTATCCGATGGCGTGCGGGCTGGCCGCGCCCGCGCCGCGCGCAACCGACCGGGCGCGGCTGCTCGAGACTTTACGCGCCCGGGGCGAGGTGGACATGCTGGTGATCGGCGGCGGGGCCACGGGCCTCGGCATCGCGCTGGACGCCAGCCTGCGCGGCCTGTCCGTGGTGCTGCTGGAGTCGCATGATTTCGCCGGCGGCACCTCGTCGCGGGCCACCAAACTCGTGCATGGCGGGGTGCGTTATCTGGCGCAGGGCAATATCCCCCTGGTGCGCGAGGCCTTGCGCGAGCGAGGCGCGTTGCTGCGCAATGCGTCGCATCTGGCGCAACCCCTGGCATTTGTCGTGCCGGGCTATAGAGCCTGGGAGGTGCCGTTCTACGGGGTGGGGCTCAAGCTCTACGATGCCCTGGCGGGGGCCGCCAGCCTTGGGCCGACCCGTTGTCTGGATCGCACGCGCACTCTCGGGGCTTTGCCGGGCGCGCGTGCTGAGGGGCTACGGGGCGGGGTGCGCTACTGGGATGGGCAGTTCGACGATGCGCGCCTGGCGTTGGCACTGGCCCGCAGCGCCGCGGCTCAGGGCGCGTTGCTGGTGAACTATTGCCGTGTCGAGGGGCTGTTGTACGAGGGGGGACGGCTTTGCGGCGTGCGTTGGCGGGATATGCTGGGCGTGAGCGGTGCGGTGTTGCGTGCCCGTTGCGTCGTGAATGCCGCAGGTGTCTGGGTGGATGAGATCCGGCGCATGGACGGGCGAGGACAGGGCCGTGAAACCACGTCCATGGTTGCGCCCAGCCAAGGGGTCCACCTCGTCGTGGATCGGCTGTTCATGCCGGGGGACCAGGCGCTGCTGGTTCCCCGGACGCGCGATGGCCGGGTGTTGTTCGCGGTGCCCTGGATGGGGCGCGTGATTCTGGGGACGACCGACACCCCATGTGACGATCTGGCGCGCGAGCCTCTGCCTTTTGAGCACGAGATCGAGTTCATCCTTTCCGAGGCGGCCAGGGTGCTGGCGCGTCCTCCTGGGCGTGCCGATATTCGTAGCGTGTGGGCGGGCCTGCGCCCCCTGGTGCGACCCGCCCGGGACGAGGAGGGCGGCACTCGAACGATCAGCCGCGAGCATACGGTGCTGGTCAGTCCCGGCGGTCTCGTGACGGTGACCGGCGGCAAGTGGACGACATATCGCGCGATCGCCGAGGATGTCCTGGAGCGTTGTGTGCAAGCTGCATTTTTTGAGCGCTTGCCTGCTTGCCGGACGACAGGATTTCCCCTGATCGGCGCTCCTGATCCTGATATGCCTCGCACCCGGCTGACCGAGGCGCCGGGTCCGCACCTGTATGGCGCGGAGGCCCCTTTCCTGGCGGGTTTGCCGGGCGCCGAGGTGATGCTGGGGCTGGGTCTGAGCGAAGCGATGGTGCGGTTTGCCGCACGTTACGAGTATGCGCGGACGATCGAGGATGTGCTGGCGCGGCGTCATCGGATGCTTTTTCTGGATGCGGCCCTGGCGGCTGGCGCCGCTGGCCGGGTGGCCGAAATCCTGGCCGAGGAAACTGGCATCACGCAGGATCCGGGTGCATTCTGTGCGCTTGCGCAACGATACGGCGCGACAGGGATTGGATAGCCGATTTTTAAGGTGCCGCATCCAAGGCCTAGCGTCAAAAGGGAAATTTACAAATAAATTACCGTTTCTTTTTTAAGAATCAGTAACATAAAAATTCCTGAAAATTATAAAAATCCAGAATGAATTAGTGTTGTTTCGAGCGTGTCTGTCGCTCCAAGCCTATCGCGGCACGGCCCTTCTGGGGCTTGGTCTGTCATTGGCCGGTCAGCGGCTTCAGCATCGCGGGTTTGAGCCTTTCTCCCGATCGTTTGGTCCACAAAGGCGCCAAATCACGGTTTTTAGCGGCTATGTGAGGTCTTCGTTTGAATCCGATATCAGAATCATGAGGCTTGGCGCAAGTCGATTTGATGCTGGATCACACCACTAACTCATGAGTGTTTTTTTTTGAAATTCCGAACTATACTCAGCAGGTCTAAATTGCATGTAAATGTATCTTTATTAACAATTCTTCATTCGAACTATGGTTTGAACATAATTCATTTCGGTCGTAATGAACACGTGTCATGACCGAGTGGCGATATTTTTAATCGGGAAAGATCGACTGGAACTTGCTTTGCATCAATGTTGCAAGGGCCTCATCCAGAGTTCAGATCCCTGAAGGAAATCCATGTCAAACTTAGATTCCGCGCTCTTGAACGACATCCACGAAGTCAATCTTTCGTACCTGATGCTGGCCCAGCGTCTGCTGCGGGGCAACCTGGCCGCCGGTATGTTCCGCCTGGGTTTCGATGCCGATGTGGCCGAAACCATACTCAAGCTTTCACCCGCCCAGCTCGTGCGCCTGGCCGGATCGAATTCGGTGATCTGCGGGTTCCGCCTGAAAGACAGCCAACTACTGTCGTCGCTTACGCACGAGGTGCTGGGCGGCGTGCTGCAGCAGGCGCATTCGACCATCCTGCTGGCGCAGCAGGATAACTCAGTGGCCTGAGCGGGCCGTCATGCCGAGCAAAAGTGTCGCCCGGGAAGCCAGCGAAATACGCCTGGCCACCGAGATGATTCATCTCGGGGCGCGTCTGCAGGTTCTGCAGGCGGAAACTTCGTTGAGCTACGATCGCCTGGCCCGCCTCTACCGCGAGATCAAGGGAGCGTCGCCGCCCAAGGGTATGCTGCCGTTTTCCGTCGATTGGTTCATGACCTGGTTGCCGAATATCCATTCCAGCATGTTCTACGGGATCTATCGGTTCATGGACCGGTTCACGCCGGCCAAGAAATCCCATGCTCTGGTGGAGGCCTACAAACTCTATCTCGAACAGTCCGATGCGGGAGCCCTGCCCGGGGACGCAGCCGCCGAACCCGTGCTCAGTTTCACCCGCGCCTGGATGTTGATCCGCTTTTTCGACAGCGGTTTGCTGCAGCTTTCGCCGTGCAGGCAGTGCTCCGGCACCTATGTGGCCCATGCCCACGATCCGCAGGGCGGCTTCGTCTGCGTGATCTGCAAGCCGCCGCCGCGCGCGGGCAAGACCCGGGCGCGGCGCAAGGCCGCGGAAATCACGTGATGGCCGGCGGCCCGGCGCTGCGGGATGGGGCGCCGCGCGCGGCGCGATTCCTTGCCGGCGCGGGCGTGCATGTTGCAAGGATCTAATGACAAAAAACCCTGTTGAATGACGCTTTTGGCGGAGGCGGGCCGGGTGATGATTGTCGGTATTTAGATTTCAGGGCGCGCATGTGTTTATCATCCTAGGGTATCTGATCGTTCTCGGTGCGGTGCTCATGAGCTACTTCGCCATGGGCGGGCATCTCGGTGCGCTGTACCAGCCGTTCGAGTTCGTCCTGATCGGCGGCTCCGCCCTGGGGGCCTACATCGCTGCCAGCAACGGCGCCTCGATCCGGCTCCTGCTGCAGGCCGTGCCCAAAGCGGTGCGCCGCAATCCCTATGGAAAATCCCTCTACATGGAGCTCATGGCGCTGCTCTACGTCCTGCTGAACAAGGCGCGCCGCGATGGCCTCATGGCGATCGAATCCGACATCGAGGAGCCGGCCTCCAGCCCGATCTTTTCCCAGTATCCCCAGGTGCTGCGCGATGCCAAGCTCATGGAGTTCCTGACGGATTATCTGCGGATCATGATCAGCGGCAACATGAATTCCTTTGAGATCGAAACCCTGATGGACCAGGAGATCGAAGCTCTGCACAGCGAGCATCACAATCCGGTCAATGCCGTGCGGGCGGTCGCCGACGCGCTGCCGGCCTTCGGCATCGTTGCGGCGGTGCTCGGGGTGGTGAAGGCGCTGGCGGCGGTCGATCAGCCGCCGGTCGTGTTGGCCGACCTGATTTCCAAGGCGATGGTCGGCACCTTTCTCGGCATCCTGCTGTCCTACGGTTTCGTCGCGCCGTTCGCCTCGGCGGTCGAGCGCCAGTCGGTGGCCTCGATCAAGGTGCTCGAGTGCATCAAGGTCACGTTGCTGGCCAGCATGAACGGCTATCCGCCGCCCCTGGCGATCGAGTTCGGGCGCAAGGTCCTGTTCTCGTCGGTCCGGCCTTCGTTCACCGAGCTCGAGTCGCACGTGCGCCAGGCCAAGAGCCAGGCGGCCCACTAGGGAGGAGGCCCGGGGATGGCCAAGCACGATGCAGGCCGGATCGTCGTCAGGCGCAAGCGCATGTATGGCGAGTCCGGCCACGGCGGCAGCTGGAAGATCGCCTATGCGGACTTCATGACGGCGATGATGGCCTTTTTCCTGGTCATGTGGCTGCTGATGCTCGTGCCGGCCCAGGATCTCAAGGTCATCGCCGAATATTTCCGGATGCCGCTGATGACGGCGATCTCGGGCGGCCCGAATCTCGACACCAGCAAGTCCGTGATCCCCGGCGGCGAGCCCAGCATCATCCCCAATACGTTTTCCCTGCCGGTGCCGGACGACGGCGATGGTTCTGGCGCCGAGGACCGGGAGGATGCCGTCCGTCTCGAGAGTCTGCAGCACGAGCTCGAAAACCTGATCGAACACAATCCGATTCTGCAGCAGTACCGGCCGCATCTCTTGCTGGACATGACGCCGGACGGTCTGCGCGTCCAGATCCTGGACCAGCGCAACCGGCCGATGTTCGCCGTCGGCAGCGCAGTCATGCAGAGCGATATGCGGGACATCCTGCGAGAGCTCGCGCCCGCGCTCAACAGCCTGCCCAATTCGATGACGGTGTCGGGTCACACGGACGCCATGCGCTATGCCGCGGGCGACCGGCAATACAGCAACTGGGAGCTCTCGGCCGATCGCGCCAATGCGGCGCGCCGCGAACTCGTGGCCGGCGGCCTGGTCGAGAACAAGATCAAGCGCATTCTCGGCCTCGCCGATACGGTCAATCTCATCAAGGACAAGCCGCATGCGGACATCAATCGCCGCATCAGTATTCTGGTGCTGAATCGCCGGACCGAACAGCAGATCGACGAACAGAATGCGGCGGGACAGGACTCGGCGCGCTTCGTCGAGCAACTGGGCGGGATGTTTCTGCCGGTCGCGCCAGAGGCGGGGCCGGCCTCGTCCGCCGGCAGGTCATCGCCCCCGGCTGGTCCGGCTTCGTCCCAGGGGGCGCCCGGCCCCGCGCCGTCTGTCGGTACGGCGCCATCCGCGGCGCGGCCAGCATCATCCGCGCCTGAGAACCAACTGCATGGCATGGGCGAGCTCATCCTCGACGCGCCCATCCCGGCCGACTCGGGCGGCGCCCGCTGATGCGGACCTGCCGGTGCTTGCAGCGCGTCGCGGGTTCCCAAGCACATGAACAGCCTCGCTTAAGCGGCCTTGCTTGACGGATCGCAGGGATGGCCCGGGGGCTAGAATCCAGGCTGTTTCAATTTCCCGCCGCCCGCCCGCATGGCCGAGGATAGCGATCTCGAAAAAACCGAACCCGCCTCGCCCCGGCGCCTGGAAAAGGCGCGCGAGGAGGGGCAGGTTGCGCGTTCGCGCGAGCTGGGGACGTTCCTGGCGATCGTGGCCGGCGTCACGGCGCTGTGGTTCGGGGCCGGGCACATGTACCGGACCCTGAACGGCGTGCTGCGCGGCGGCCTGTGGTTCGATCCGCGCATTGCGCGCGATACCGCCGTGATGATCGATCTGGCGGGCGCCGCCGCCTGGCAGGCCCTGATGCTGGTGCTGCCGATCTTTGGCCTGCTCGCCCTGGTGGGGGTGTTCTCCTCGGTCGCGCTGGGCGGTTTCCTGTTCTCGTCCAAGGCGCTCGAGCCCAAGTTCAATCGCATGAATCCCCTCAAGGGGTTCAAGCGCATGTTCGCCATGCAGACCCTGATCGAGTTGTTCAAGACCGTCTCCAAGGCATTGCTGATCGGCACGGTGGGCGTCATGGTCATCTGGCATTACCGGGACGACATGCTGTCCCTGACGCATCTGGCGCCGACCGAGGCGCTCACGCGTGGCCTGGGACTGGTGGCCTTGTGCTGCCTGCTGATTGCGAGTTCGCTGGTCGTGGTCGTCCTGATCGATGTGCCCTGGCAATTGTGGAACCACCACAAGCAGTTGCGCATGTCGCGCGAGGATCTCAAGCAGGAGCATAAGGAAAGCGACGGCGATCCGTACATCAAGGGCCGCATCCGTCAGCAGCAGCGCGAGATGGCGCGCCGCAGGATGATGTCGGCGGTGCCCGCCGCCGACGTGGTCGTCACCAACCCCGCGCACTATGCCGTGGCGCTGCGCTATCTCGAGGGGCAGGGCGGGGCGCCCACCGTCGTCGCCAAGGGGACTGGATTGATCGCTGCCCGCATTCGCGCGCTGGCCGCCGAGCACCGGGTCGCGCTGCTGGAGGCCCCGCCGCTCGCGCGTGCGCTCTACCATCACGTGCCGCTCGATCACGAGATTCCCGTCGCGCTCTATGCGGCCGTGGCCGAGGTGCTGGCCTGGGTCTATCAATTGCGCCGCTGGCGGCAAGGATCGGGCGAGCCGCCCGCCAGGCCGCGGGCGCTGCCGGTGCCCGCCGGACTGGATCCGCGCCAGGCCGCGGATTCGCTTGCCGCTGCGGGCGCGACATGAACGTATTTCTCGCCTTCCTCAAATCCCAGGGGTCGGGGCAGGCCCGCCTGATGGCCGGCCCGATCTTGATCCTCATGGTGCTCGCCATGATGATCCTGCCGCTGCCGCCTTTCATCCTCGATCTGCTGTTCACCTTCAATATCTCGCTGTCGGTGATGATCCTGCTGGTGGCCATGTTCACCCGCAAACCATTGGACTTCGCCGCCTTTCCCTCGGTGCTGTTGTTCGCCACGTTGTTGCGGCTGTCGCTGAACGTGGCCTCGACGCGGGTCGTGCTGCTCAATGGTCACAAGGGGCCGGCCGCCGCCGGTCAGGTGATCGAGGCCTTCGGTCATTTCCTGGTGGGCGGCAATTTCGCGGTTGGGATCGTAGTGTTCGTGATCCTGGTGATCATCAATTTCGTGGTCATTACCAAGGGCGCGGGCCGCATCGCCGAGGTGGGCGCGCGCTTCACGCTGGATGCCATGCCTGGCAAGCAGATGGCCATCGACGCCGACCTGAACGCCGGGCTGATCGGCGAGGACGAGGCGCGCCGCCGCCGCGTCGAGGTCTCGCAGGAGGCCGAGTTCTACGGCGCCATGGACGGTGCCAGCAAATTCGTGCGCGGCGATGCGGTGGCTGGCCTGCTGATCATGATCATCAACATCGTGGGTGGGCTGATCGTCGGCGTGGCGCAGCACGATCTGGCAGTGGGCGAGGCCGGCAGAGTATATACATTGTTGACAATTGGCGATGGTCTGGTGGCCCAGATTCCCGCGCTGGTGATCTCGACCGCGGCGGGCGTCGTGGTCTCGCGCGTGGCGACCGACCAGGACATCGGTCAGCAGATGATGGGGCAGCTTTTCGCCAATCCCAACGTCATGTTCATCACCGCCGGCATCCTGACCCTGATGGGCCTGATCCCGAATATGCCGCACGTCGCGTTCCTGTTGCTGGCCGCCGTCATCGGCGGCATGGGCTGGGTGCTGGTTCAGCGCCAGCGGCGCGAGCAGGCTGGCGCCGTTTCAGAGCCCGCGCGCGCCGCCGAGGCCGCCGTCGCCGCCGCTGCCGAGGCCAGCTGGGATGACGTGTCCGTGGTCGATCCGCTGGGCCTGGAGGTCGGCTACCGCCTCATTTCCCTGGTCGATCACGAACAGAATGGCGAGCTCCTGCACCGCATCCGCAGCCTGCGCAAGAAATTCGCCCAGGAGCTGGGCTTTCTGCCGCCGGTCGTGCACATTCGCGACAATCTCGAGATCAAGCCCACCGACTATCGCATCCTCCTGTTCGGCGTCGAGATCGGCCGTGGCGTCGCCCAGGTGGGCCAGTGGCTGGCGATCGATCCGGGCGGGGTGACGATGACGCTGCAAGGCACCCAGACCACCGATCCCGCTTTCGGCCTGCCCGCGACCTGGATCGACGTCTCCCTGCGCGAGCAGGCCCAGATCGCGGGCTATACCGTGGTGGATGCCGCGACCGTGGTGGCTACGCACCTGAACCATCTCATGCGCCGCCACGGCGCCCGATTGCTGGGCCGCCAGGAAACCCAGCAATTGCTCGATCACGTCGGGCGCGAGCTGCCCAAGCTGGTCGAGGATCTGGTGCCCAAGACCATCACCCTGTCGCAGTTGCAGAACCTGCTGCGCGGCTTGCTGGACGAGGAGGTGCCCATCCGCGACGCGCGCTCGATTTTCGAGACGGTCACCGAGCATGCGCCGCGTCTGGCCGCCCTCAACCCCGCGGGCGGCGGCCCCGACACGGGCGAACTGCTGGCGCTGGTGCGCGTGGCCCTGAACCGCGCCATCACCCAGCACTGGTTCCCGGGCGAGGGCGAGTTGCGCGCCATCGGCCTCGATGCCCGCCTCGAGCGCGTCCTCACGCAGGCGATGGGCGGCAACGGCGCGCTGGAGCCGGGGCTGGCGGAAAATCTGCTGGCCGATACGCTGCGGGTCGTGCAAGCCCAGGAGGACAAGGCCGAGGCGCCGGTCCTGATCGTTCCGCCATCCCTGCGCGCCTCGCTGTCGCGCTTTCTGCGGCACCACATTCCACAGATGGGGGTGCTGTCCAGCGCCGAGATTCCTGAGGAACGGATGATGCGCATCGTCGCCGTCATCGGTGGGGGTCCCGCATGAACATCAGCCGGTTCTTCGGCGCCACGAATCGCGAGGCCATGCGTCAGGTGCGTCTGGCGCTGGGGCCCGAAGCCCTCATCATTTCCAGCAAGCGGGTCAACGGCGGGGTGGAAATCCTGGCGACCGACCAGACGCCGGAATCCGCGGCAGCGGCGCCCATGCATCCGGGTGAGCCGCCCGTGCGTCCGGGCGCGCCGGCCATGCCGTCCGCCTCCGCCCAGGATCTCGTGGGCGCCATCGGCGAGCTGCGCGGTTCGCTCGAAGGCCGGATCGACGAACTGCTGTGGGGCAGCCAGTTGCGGCGCGCGCCCGAGGCGGTGATGCTGTTCCAGACCCTGCTGCGCTTTGGCTTGAGCACGGCCCTGCTGCGGGCCATGCTCAAGCGCCTGCCCGGGCACTTGGGCGGGCGCGCCGCATTCCAGTGGGCGCGCGGCGAGCTCATCAAGCACCTGCCGGTGCTGCCGTCCGAGGATGCGCTATGGCAGCCGGGATTGGCTCTGGCACTGGTCGGCCCCACGGGGGTCGGCAAGACGACCACGATTGCCAAGCTCGCTGCGCGCTGCGTGCGGCGCGCCGGTCCCGAGAGTCTGGTCCTGCTCACCACCGATACCTACCGGATCGGGGCGCACGAGCAACTTGGGATCTACGGCCAGATGTTGCGTGTGCCGGTGCGCGTGGCGCGGGATATCGACGAGATGCGGCGCGTCGTCCAGGCGGTGCGCGCCGACCAGACGATCCTGATCGACAACGTCGGGATCAGCCAGCGCGACCAGTACGTTGCCGGGCAGGCGGCGCTGCTGGCGGGCGCCGGGCGGCAGATTTCGCGGCTGCTGGTGCTCAATGCCGCCAGTCACGGCGATACGCTCGACGAGGTGGCGCGCGCGTATGCCGGGGATGGCGGCACGCCGCTGCGCGGCTGCATCATCACCAAGATCGACGAGGCGAGCCGCCTGGGCGCCGTCCTCGATACCGCGATCCGCTATCGATTGCCGATCCATTACGTTTCGAACGGCCAGAAAGTGCCCGAGCATCTGCTGTTTCTTTCGGCGGCGGCGCTGGTCGATCACGCGCTGACGCCCGCCCAGGGCGGGAGCACGCTGTATGCGCCCACCGAGGCCGATCTCGCGGCCCTGCTGTCGATGACGCGTCCCGCCGAGGCGCCGGACGAGACGGCGGCCACCCAGCGCCGGCAGGATCTGCTGCCGCGCCTGTTGACGCTGCCGGCTCGCGGTGGCGGCATTCTGGCGGCCGCGGACCTGCGCGCGGCCGTCGCCGCCCTGGACGAAGACCCGGTCCTGTCCGAGGGCTACGATCTGTGGCGTACCCAGGGCAGCGCCGATGCGCCGGCCGCGGCCGAGGCCGCCCGGCATCTGCGCAGCGTCGCCCGGCGCGAGCTCGGGGATTCGGGCGCGCTGGCGGTGCATGGCCGCATCCCTTTGCGCCTGGGGATGGGGCGGGGCGCCTGGCTGACCAGCGCCTGCTGCGGTCCCGACGGCCGCGCCCTGGCCGCGACCTCGCAGCAACTGCTGCTGGCCGAAGGCGGGTATTCCTCGATCGAGGCGCATCGATCCGCCGTGCCCGCGCCCGCCGACGCCTTGCTGGCGCAGATCGCCGCCGAGTCCGCGGCCGCCGGCCACTTGCTGCATGTGTTCGAAGGTGGCACGCCCGCCCTGTGGCGGACGCTCGAATCCCGGGGTGTGCATTGGCTGGCGCAATGCGGCGCCCGTGCCCGGGTCCACGAAGGCGACGAGCCGGCCGTCCTGGCGGCGGCCTGCCGGCGTCTGGACGTTCACCCGCTGGCCGTCGAGGCCTCCGCGTACCGGCCCTTGATTGCCGGGCTGGACGAGGCGCGCATCGCCCTGTGGGCGGGCATTGGCCCGGTCACCCTGCGGACGCGTGGATTTGCGCCGATCGAAGCGCGGGCGCTCTGCCTGCGCGCCGTTGATCGCCGCGATGGCCGGGAATTGCGCAGTTGGCATGCCCTGGCCTCGATCGGCGGGCCGCAGGATCACGCCATCCTGGCGCGCGCGCTGGCCGCCCGCATCGATTGCCAAGCGGCATGGCGTCTGGCGGCGGCGACGCTCGCCGGGGCCGGTCGCGCGGGCGATGCCCTGCTGGATCACAGCATTGTGGCCGCCCAGCTCGGACTGGCGGCGTGGCGCCTGTGGCGCGACCCGAACCTGGCGCGGGCCGCTACGGTCTGCGCGCACATGCTCGGCCAGGACACGCTCAGGCCGGGGATGGCGTCGGCGGCGCTGGGGAAGCTTTATGCCTTGAAGGGAATGTTGGGGTGAGCTGAGACCCCATGAGGGGCCATTCTTCATCAAGAAAAATCAAGAAAACTGCGCCCCGCAAATCCTGAGACTCAGCGAGGCGCGAAAAAGGCTGCGGACAACCTTGGGTGGGAGATAGCGTCAGAAGATGTGGCGGCGGATTCGGACCGCATCACCTGACCTTGCTGAAACTGTACGCTCAAAACAGTGGCGCCCTTGACTCCCCGATTGCGCCTGATCCGATGGCGGGCTTGAAATCGCCGCATCCCCCTGGGCTCCGACCGTCTACGGCCGCGCCAGGCGGCCCTTGGCGTCGTAGAGATCCTCGCCCATGAGCCTGCGCAGGGTGTCGAGGGCGCGGCGGTTGCTGGCGAGGAAAATATCGAGGATCTGGCCGTTTTGCTGGTTGAGCGCGCTGGCCTGCCCGGCGAGGTCGAGCAGGGCATCGAAGGGCTCGCGCAGGATTGGATGTGCAAAGACGGCCGCCTCGACGCCGTCGCGGTCGGCGGCAAAGCCCAGCCGCCCGAGCCATTCGGTGCGCTCGCGATCCAGCTCGGCCAGTTGCCGGGCGTAGCCGTGTTTGCGCTGGGTCAGGGCATCGAGGGTTTCGTTTGGGGTGGAGTCCAGCAGCAGGGTGGATTCCTCGTTGAGGGTCTGGATGAATTCGCGCAGCAGCGCCGACTGCTGGTCGATGCAGTGCCGCAGGGTTTCGGCCCCGGTGCTCATTTCAGCAGATCGCGGACGCTGGCGAGCAGGCCGTCGGCGATGCGGCCCGGATCGATCCGCAGTTCGCCCGACGCCAGGGCGTCGCGGATCTGCTGCACGCGCTGAGCCTGGACGTCGCTGCCGCCGTCCTGCAGGGCCGACAGATGGCGCGCCGCGGGGCTGAGATCGACCGATGATCTGGCACCGCCGGACTTTTGGGACGATGGGCCGGCAGAGCTTGATTCGGTGCGCGAACCGCCGGCGACTCCGTTCAGTGGGGTATTTGACGAAGTGGAACTGATTTTCAAGGTCGTCTCCGGGGAGTCTGGTCCGATGTGCTGCCGATGCCTTCGAGGTAACGGCACCGGGGCCGTGAAATTTAGTGTTCCTGCGCCTGTTACATCATAACTTGGACGGTGTGGGCGTCGATCACGGTGCCGGTGATGATTCGCCCCGAGCGGGTGCGGACCTGGATCTGGCGGCCCGGGGTCCCGGATTCCAGAGCCTGGCCCTCGCCGCTGACGACGAAACCCGTGCCGCGCGCCACTGTGCGGATCGTCTTGCCGCGCTCGATCGATTGGGGGTCGCGCAGGGCGTTGCCCTGGATGGGCGATCCCTTGGCGATGCGCTGCGTCGCCACCCAGCCCACGATGTGCGCGGGATCGCTGATCAGGCGGTTGTGGCGCAGCAGGTCGCCTTCGCGGGTGTCCAGTTCGTCCAGTGAAAGGGTTTCGCCCCGGCTGATCGCCCGGTTGGCGACGAAATAATGTCCCATGATGCGGACATTGGCCTGGACGTACAGCGTCCAGGGCTGGGGCGTCAGGCAGCGGATGCCCACCGAGGTGCGTGAACGCAGGCTGCCGTCGGTGAGGAAGGCCTCGAGCTCGTCGCAGGCCGGCTGCCGGTCGATGCGCGGTGCATCGATCGAGATCACGGGCGTGCCCGGATGACCGGCGGCGGTTTCGCGCAGCAGCGCCTCGGCCCGGGCGGCCACCTCGGCCGGGTCCTGGATGGCGTGCGGCGGGGCGTTTTGTGCCGCCGCGGCCCACGACATTCCCGCGAGCAGCAGGAAAAACAAGCGTCTCGACATGAGGGCATTGTAGTGTCCTGTTCCAGTGCGGACATCGGCTGAATTGGCCGACAAACAGCGGTTTGTTTTGATGTTTATGGCGCGCGGCCTCGAATTACTATGGTGCCGTGCGATCAGGTCGGCAGAGGACGCTGGTGTCCCGCCCAGGCCGGATTCGCGCGCATCGATATTTCATACGGACAGCCATGATCGATCGCATCGGCAAGGAATTCGAGTTCCAGCAAACGGCCCTGTCGCTGCGTCAGCGCCGGCAGGAAATCCTGGCGACGAATATAGCCAACGCCGATACCCCCCATTACAAGGCGCGCGACATCGATTTCGCGGCCGCGTTGCGGGACACGATGAACGACCGCATGCGGCTGCCCGCGACCGATCTGACGCTGACTGAGGCGCGCCACATCCCGGCCCGGGCGCAGAATGCGGGGTCCGCTGATATAGATACTTTGTATCGCATACCAATCCAGCCCAGCATCGACGGCAATACGGTCGATATGGATGTCGAGCGCGTCCAGTTCGCCGACAACACCGCGCGCTATCAGGCCGATCTGACCGTGATCGACCGGCGCATCAAGTCCCTGCTGGCGGCCATGCAGCAATAAACGGATTCCAGGATATTTTCCATGTCATCGACCAGCATTTTCCAGATCGCGGGATCGGCCCTTGCGGCCCAGTCCCAGCGCATGAACGTGTCGGCCAGCAATATCGCCAATGCCGACAGTGCGGTCGGGCCGGATGGCCAGCCCTATCAGGCGCGCCAGGTGGTTTTCCAGATGACGCCGCAGGGCGGTTCCGGGGCCGTCGGCGGCGTCCGGGTCGCCGGGGTCGTCGAGAGCGCCGCGCCGCCGCGCATGCAGTACGACCCGGGCCATCCGCTGGCCAACGCCGAGGGCTACGTCACGCTGCCCAATGTCGATGTAGTGGCGGAAACCGTGAACATGATCTCCGCTTCGCGCTCGTATCAGGCCAATGTCGAGGTCATCAATACCGCCAAGGCCCTCATGGCCAGAACCCTCACCCTGGGTCAATAAGGAGTCCCGCCATGACGACCGTCTCCAGCGCCACCGCCACGACGTCCACCCTGGCCTCCGCCCAGACCGGCAGCCTCCTGGGCAATACCCAGGATCAGTTCCTGACGCTGCTGGTGACGCAGTTGCAGAATCAGGACCCCTTGAACCCTATGGACAATGCCGAGGTCACTTCGCAGATCGCGCAGCTGTCCACGGTCAACGGCATCCAGCAGTTGAACAACACCTTGCTCGCGCTGTCGGGCCAGATGGATATGTCCCAGTCCCTGCAGGCCGCATCCCTCGTCGGCAAGCAGATCCTGATTCCGGGCGAGAAAGTCTCCCTGGGCAGCGACCCGGACGATCCCTCGATCAAGGCCGCCACGCCTTTCGGCATCGACCTGATTTCGGGTTCGGCCAGGACGACCGTGTCGATCGTCGACGCCAGCGGCGCGCTGGTGCGCACATTCGATCTGGGCGCCCTGGATGCGGGCATTTATCCCCTGAGCTGGGACGGCAGGGACGATGCCGGCGTCCCGGTGGCCGATGGCGCGTACAGCGTCCAGGTGTCGGCCGCGGATGCCGATGGTCAGGCCGTCTCGGCGCAGGCGCTGACCTCGGGCACGGTCGGCAGCATCGCCTACACCTCCGAGGGCCTGAAGCTCGACCTCGGTCTGGCGGGCAAGGTTTCCCTGCTGGACATCCGGCAGATCATGTAATCCGCATGGGCGGCGGCCATCCGGGCGCGCCACCCGCATCGATCAACGCAGCACGCACTGACGAGGTAGAACATGGGTTTCGGACAAGGTCTCAGTGGCTTGAATGCCGCGGCGCAAAATCTGGACGTGATCGGCAACAATATCGCCAACTCGGGGACTGTCGGCTTCAAGGCTGGCTCGGCCACGTTCGCGGATGTCTACGCCAGCTCGCGCGTCGGCCTGGGTGTGCAGGTCGCCTCGATCAATCAGCGTTTCACCACCGGCATCGTGTCCTCGACCGGCAACCAGTTCGACATCGCGATCGATGGCGCCAAGGGTTTCTTCGTCGTGCAGAACGCCAACGGGGCGCAGTTCTACACCCGCAACGGGCAGTTCTTCGCCAACAAGGAAAACCAGATCGTCAATGCGCAGGGGCAGCGGCTCATGGGCTATGCGCCGGGCGGCACCAACCTGATCGGCATGACGGTGCCCGTGGGCAACATCGCGCCGCAGGCCACCGCCAACATCGCCAATCAGGTCAACCTGGATGCGAATGCGGCGGTGACGCCGGGTGCGACGACCTTCGATCCCACCGATCCGGATTCCTTTGCGAGCGCCTTGCCGATCACGGTGTACGACTCGCTGGGCAACGAGCATCAACTGACCCAGTATTACACCAAGCGCCCGGCGTCGGGCGGCAACAGTGTCTGGGAGGTCAACTACCGCATCGATGGCCTGGCGCCCGACGCCCCGTTGGATGGCGCTACGCTGTTGACCTTCGATCCCGCCGGGCGCCTGATCAGCACGCCCCCCAGCTATACCGTATCGCTCACCAATCCCGGCGGCGCTGCCTCGCCGGCCGAGCCTCTGGATATCCTCGTCAATTACACGGGCTCCACCCAGTTCGGCGGCGGTTTCACCAAGAACTTCGTGCCCGATGGCTATGCCACCGGCGAGTACGCCAGCACCTCGATCGGCACCAATGGCGAGGTGATCGCCAACTACACCAACGGCGCCAAGAAAATCATGGGCACGCTGGCCCTGGCCGATTTCAACAACCTTCAGGGCCTGCAACCGGTGGGCGGCAATGCCTGGGCGGAGACCGCCGACTCGGGCCAGCCCATCCTGGGCACACCGGGCAGCAACGGGCTGGCGCTCATCAAAGGGCAGGCGGTCGAGGAATCGAACGTCGACATGAGCCAGGAGCTGGTCAACATGATCATCGCCCAACGCACCTATCAGGCCAACGCGCAGACGATCAAGACGCAGGACCAGCTCCTGCAGACCTTGATCACCATGCGCTAGGCCCACGGCTCATGGATCGCATTCTCTACACCGCGGCCAATGGCGCGGCCCGCATTCTCGAACAGCAGTCGGTCATTGCCCACAATATGGCCAATGTCTCGACCACCGGGTTCCGCGAGCAGCTGGCGATCTACCGATCGGTGCCTGTGGTGCCGCGGGCGGGCGAGCTGCCCACGCGCGTCTCTACCGTGGCCTCGACGCCCGGCAGCCATTTCCGCCAGGGCAGCATGGCCGAGACCGGCCATGCGCTGGATGCCGCCATCGCCGGCGAGGGCTGGTTCGCGGTGCGGACCTCGCAGGGCGAGGCCTATACCCGGGCCGGAGAATTCGCCGTCAATGACCAGAGCCAGCTCGTGACCCAGTCCGGCCTGCCGGTGCTCTCGGTCGATGGTCAGGCGATCGAGGTGCCCGAGCGCGGCAGCATCGCCTTTGCCGTCGATGGGCAGATCAGCGCGCTGGGCGCGGGCGACAACCCGCGCGACATCCAGATGATCGCCCAGCTCAAGCTCGTCAACCCGCCCGCCGATCAATTGCAGCGCGGCGGCGACGGCCTGTTCCGCCTCGCGGACGGGCAGGCGGCGCAGGCCGATCCGGCGGTCAGGATCGCCCCCGGCTTCGTCGAGCAGAGCAATGTCAATCCGGCCGCCGCGATGGTGGCCATGATTGCCAATGCGCGCCAGTTCGAGATGCAGATGCAGGTCATCCAGAACGCCAACACCAACGACGAACGCGGCAATTCCATTCTCTCGGCGGCGGGCTGATCCCGCGGCCATCGACGACAGGCAAGACTGACATGATTCGTTCACTGTGGATCGCCAAGACCGGTCTGGAAACCCAGCAGACCAGCATGGATGTGATTTCCAACAACCTCGCCAACGTCAACACCACGGGCTTCAAGCGTGGCCGCGCCGTGTTCGAGGACCTGATGTACCAGACCCTGCGCCAGCCCGGCGCCCAGGTCGGGGCGGCCAATCTGTTGCCTTCCGGCTTGCAGATCGGCACGGGCGCGCGCACCGTGGCCACCGAACGCATCCATACGCAAGGCAATCTGCAGGAAACCGGCAACAGCCTCGACATCGCGATCCAGGGCAGCGGCTTTTTACAGGTCGAACTGCCGGATGGCTCGTTCGCCTATACCCGCGACGGCAGTCTGCAAGTCGATCAGAACGGCATGCTGGTCACCGCCGGCGGCTATCCGGTGCAGCCCGGCATCAACATCCCGGACAACGCGCTGACGATTTCCATCGGGCGCGACGGCACGGTGTCGGTCACCCAGCCCGGCGCTACCGGCACCAATGTCGAGGTCGGCCAGTTGCAGCTCGCCACCTTCATCAACAACACCGGCTTGCAGAGCCAGGGCGAAAACCTCTATGCCGAGACCGATGCGTCGGGTCCGGCGAATCTGCTGCAACCCGGGTTGGACGGCGCGGGCGTGCTGTTGCAGAACTACGTGGAAACCTCGAACGTCAACGTGGCCGAGGAACTGGTCAAGATGATCACCACCCAGCGCGCCTTCGAGATGAACAGCAAGGCGGTGCAGACCTCCGACCAGATGCTGGCGCGCCTGACGCAGCTGTAAGCGCAATGTCGATCAAGGGATTGCGTCGTTTCGCGGGGGCCTGGACGGTCGTGCCGGCCCTGGTCCTGAGCGGTTGCGCGCTGGTGCCTCCCGAGCCCATCGTGACCGGCCCCCTGACGGCGCAGCCCCCGCCGCCGCTGCCGCCCGAGGCCGTGGCCAATGGTTCGATCTACCAGCCCACGGTCTATGGCAACTATCCCTTGTTCGAGGACCGCAGGCCGCGCAACGTGGGCGACATCGTGACGGTGGTGATCCAGGAAAAGACCAACGCGGCCAAAAGCGTCGATACCTCGACCAACCGCAGCGGCAGCACCTCCATGGATATCGGGCTGGCGCCCGATGTCCTGCCCACCGATCTGGGGCCAAAGCAGAATTTCGAGGCGGGCGGCGGCAACCAGTCCCAGGGCAAGGGCTCCAGCAGCGCCACCAATGTGTTTTCCGGCACCCTGACCACGACCGTGATCGGCGTGCTGCCCAACGGCAACCTGCAAATTGCCGGGGAAAAGCAGATCGCCATCAATCGCGGCAGCGAATACGTGCGTTTTTCGGGCGTGGTCGATCCCCGTTCGATCACCGGTTCCGGCACGGTAGCGTCCACCCAGGTGGCCGATGCGCGCATCGAGTACCGCAGCAAGGGCGTGATGGACGAGGTCCAGACGATGGGCTGGCTGCAGCGGTTTTTCCTCAATGTTTCGCCATTCTGATCCCATGAGTCCCCGCATCATCCTTTCCGTCTTTCACCCGCGCCGCGCGGCGGCGGCGTGCCTGCTGCTGCTCGTGGGCCTGTCCTGGATGGCGGGCGCGCGCGCCGAGCGCGTCAAGGATCTGGCCTCTTTCCAGGGCGTGCGTGAAAACCAGCTCATCGGCTATGGTCTGGTGGTCGGCCTGGATGGCAGCGGCGATCAGGTGCGCCAGACGCCGTTCACCCAGCAGAGCCTGACCAACATGCTCTCGCAGCTCGGCGTGACCGTGCCGCAGGGCACCAATATGCAGGTCAAGAACGTCGCCGCCGTGATCGTCACGGCGCGCCTGCCCGCCTTCACGCAGCCGGGCCAGACCCTGGACGTGGTGGTGTCGTCGATGGGCAATGCCAAGAGCCTGCGCGGCGGCACCTTGCTGATGACGCCGCT
>JBEBRQ010000037.1:0-29599 GCA_040394755.1 Castellaniella defragrans
ACTTCGTTGACGGCGATGGGGTGCGCGGAAAAGTTCAGGATGTTGCCGGTGAAGAAATCATTGAAATTTTCGCCGTCAAAGAAATTCCCCCCATACAGGGAAGTATCGAATGCGCTGAACTGCGGGGTGCCGGAGATATCAACTGTATTGCCAGTGGCATTTCCACGAACGCTACCGCCACCATATACCATTCCGCCCACCGAGCCGCCAGAGATATTAACCGTATTGTTGATAGCATCGCCTTCCCAGCTAAAGCCGCCATAGACGTTCAAACCTATTGAGCCGCCAGAGACAATGACCTTGTTGTTGATGGCGTCGCCCCCATTACTGAGACCTCCGACAGCCCACTCACCTATTGATCCGCCAGTAATCGTGACCGTGTTATTGGAAACCGCGCTATCTGAATCTATATGAGTGCCGCCATAAACATCGCCACCAATTTTCGGTCCGCCGGATACCATTACTTTATTCCCGGACAGATCTGTGTCAGGGAAAAGAGAATTTAGAGTGTCCCACGAGGGTTCCGGCCGCAGTTCCTTTGTATGCTCATCATCAGACCAGACAATCTCCTCCCCCACCGCCTGAGTAACAACCGCCTGGCCAGCCAAGGCCGCCATCAGTAGTAGCGCGAAGGGCCGGCGGCGCACCGGATGGATATGATCGACTCTGCTTGCTGGCATTCTACCTCCCTATCGAAAACGTGAACCATGGCGAAACCCCGATTGCCGCCACCATGACAGGCGTGGATATCGGCAGGGTCTTGTGTATCGCCCTGTTTTCAGACTGATTTCAATACGTTAATATTTTAACTAATTTTCCGATGTATGGAATAAGCCAAGATCAATAAATCAGCCCAATATTCACATCGTAACTATTTTTATTTTTCGTGAATTCCAGTTTCGTTTTTATGATCAACGCGTATCAAGTGAGTATTTTGCTGTTTATTCCCCCGCTCTATACTGCGCCGTCCTCAGCCACCCATGACACAAGCAGGACTACCAGCCAAATACAGCGCACTTCGCCTACTCTTGCTTTGCGAGAGGGTGGTAATGTGATGAGGAACTCCGGCCTTTCGGCCGGCGCTTCTCCGCCCATGCCGCAACAGCAGGGCTCATCCCTGGTCAAGATTCAGCGCGCACCGCAACCATCCACCCACCGAGCGCAACACTGACACAGACACCATGACCACTGAAACTCCAGCCCTCTCGGCCGTTCCCTCCACGCTGCGCATCCCGCTGGCCGCGCGGGCGCTGGGCGGCCAGCTATTCCCAGGGATGGCGCTGGACGACCGGTATGCTGCCGAGGCCTTGGCCCGCATGGGTGACGACGGCAGCCAATGGCTGCACGATCGCCCAAGCATCTACGGCACACTGGCGCGCACCCGTCGTTTCCGCGATCAGGCGCGCGACTTCGTGGCTCGCCACCCGGATGCGCTCGTGGTCAATCTCGGCTGCGGCCTGAGCGACTATCTGCAATGGATCGATAACGAACACCTGCGCATGATCGATGCCGATCTGCCAGAGGTCATGACCATCCGCCGCGAGATACTGCCGCCGCGGCATGAACGTCACGTGCTGGCCGAGTTCGACCTCACGGCCCCGGACTGGTGGGACACGCTCGACCTGCCCGCCAGCCGCGAGGCCGCACCTGTATTCCTGATGAGCGAAGGCGTCTTCATGTATCTGCAGCCGGCCACCGTGAGCGCCGTGCTGGCTACCTTCGGCGAGCGCGCCCCGGCCGGCTCGGTGCTGACTTTCGACGCGATGTGCTGGCTGGCCATGGGCCGTGCCAAATACCACACCTCGGTCAAGCACACCGACGCCGAGTTCCGCTGGGGGCCGCGCAAGCTGACCGATATCACCGCCCCGCATCCGCGCCTGGTCATGCAGGCCGCATATCAGGTCATGGGCGACTACAACCTGTTCTACAAGCTGCTGCAGCCCGTGTTCAAGGCCGTGACTGGCGTGCCGTTCTATGCGGTATATACCGTCACCGCCCGGGATGCGATGCAGGCCTGATCGGCCCATCGATGGCCATTCAAACCGACGCCGCCAAAAATAATCGATTCATGGCTCGATGATCTCGATGACATGTCCGAATACAAGAGCCTCATCGAGAAAAGCCTGCAAGGCGACAGCAGCCACATTGCGATCGACGAGATGATCCACGAAGTAGAATCCGTCCGCCTCGATGGCGTAGTTATAGATCTCGGTCATTGCCTGGCGACCGATCGGGCTCGGCAATCTCCGGAATAGCGGCGCGGGATCGTAATCGACCGGCACTGCAAACTTGATTTTGTACTCTCGTCCCATATCCTGCAGTCCCTCTGCCTCGGATGGTTTCATCCATGACGGCAGGATCAATTTCCACGATACGATGGCCCGTATCCATCCGGCAAATTCCCCACCAACGCATGAATGCCGGGCAACCTCTATAATCCCGACAAAAATGTGCTCCACGGCGGATTCTCAGCCATTTCCAACAAGCTGTATCCCCCCCCCAAGAGCACCCTAAATAATATTCCACCGAGACGAATAATTCCAACAAAACCAGCCCAGGGAAATCAATCATGCAGATATTACTCACCATACTCGGCTTCGTCGTATTGGGAGCACTCGTCGTGCGCGGCGGATTCGCTTTTTACAACGACTTTTCTCAACGCAAGAAGGACCAAAAAAAATGATGTCGATCAAGACAACCGCGGGCGCTGTCATTGGTTTCATTATCGTGGCAATACTGGTCTCCGCCAGTTTCAACAGCTTTTACACCGTGGACCAGGGGGAACGCGCGGTGACGCTGCGCAACGGCGCAATCACCGGCACGGCAGAGCCCGGGCTGCATTTCAAAATGCCGTTCATCGAGGACTATCAGCGGGTCAGCACGCAAACGCACACGGTGCGCTTCGACAAGATCGAGTCATACAGCCGCGATCAGCAGCCGGCCACGCTGGTCGTGTCGGTCTCGTTCCAGGTTCCCCCCGCTGAGGTCGAGGGGCTGTATTCACGCTATGGCTCGATCCGCAACATGAATGACCGGCTGGTCACGCGCAGGGTCCTGGATCAGGTCAAGACCACGTTCGGCCAGTTCACCGCCATCAGCGCGGTCCAGAACCGGGCCGATCTTTCCAAGCGCCTGAACGACGCGGTGATCGCCAGCATGGAGGGGCAGCCCGTGCGGATCGAGGGCGTGCAGATCGAGGAAATCAGCTATTCCCCCGCCTATGAATCCAGCGTCGAGGACCGGATGAAGGCCGAGGTTGCGGTGTTCACCCGCCAGCAGAACCTGGAAACCGAGCGCATCAACGCTGAAATCGCGGTGACGCAAGCCAAGGGGCGGGCCGATTCCGCGGTTGCCGAAGCCAAGGCGAAAGCCGAGGCGGTCCGGCTGGCGGGCGAGGCCGAAGCCGCCGCGATCAGTGCCAAGGGCGAGGCCTTGCGGGCCAATCCCGGGTTGGTCGAACTGGTGGCCGCCGAGCGCTGGAATGGCGAGCTGCCCCAGACGATGGTCCCGGGCGCGGCTGTTCCGTTCGTGAAAGTCAACTAATGGCCCAGCCTCCGCAAAGCGCCCGCACCACGGCATGCGCCCTCTCGCAGGCCGGCTCGGCGGCACCGGACACGGCCGCCGGCACACTGCCCTCATGGTCTGCGAGGGCCTCCCATGCGGGCGGATTTTTCAAAGGAAAAATGGAATGCTCATGCGCTCCGGCACCCTGCATACTGGGCTTACAGGTTCGATTCGCGCGGCTTGCTGATAGTCGTCCATTCCTCGCACTCCACGGATGAATGTTCGCCCTGCGCGAGAGTCCGGCAATTCATACCGGCCCTAGCCTTCCCGCCGGAGAATGGAAACACGAAGTCATATTGCGCGGGAATGACGATGTTCAGCGCTTCGTCATGGAAACCCATCTTGCCGTTCTCGACGAAACGCGCCAGACCTTCCTCGAAATAATCCGGGCCGTTATCAAAGATATAGGGCCGGAGAATGGGACGGTTGTCCCGATCCACATAAACCCAGCCCTCATGGCCCTGTATCAGCGAATGCTCGCCGCGATCTTGGCTTTGAGCCAAAGCGCAAGACATCACAACCAGCGACAGCATGAATACCGAGATGATCTTTGATTCATTCATAGCGTGAGCATAGCAAAAAAATGAAGACCCCCGACCTCCCTGCCGGAGCTTCTCCGCCCTCATTCAAGGATGCCTTCGGCGCTGCATGGGGATTGCCTCGCTCGACCTCGCCGTAAATGAATGAGTCCAGGCGCGTGATCAATAATGCGGCGGAATCTCGTCGCGCGGATTCCCCGGCGCCGGAACGCCGTCGGCGCCGCGCTGCTCGCGCAGCACGGCCAGCGCGCGCGCCAGGGATTCGATCTGCTGTTGCTGGCGAAAGACCGTCTGGTTCAGTCGATCCAGCAAGTCATCGGCATACGCCGCCTTGACTTCGAGTTCCGTCAGGCGCCGCTCGATGGCATCGTCTTGGTTCATATTCGCTGTCCATGTTCAGTGAAGGGCTGGCGCCGTTGACCGGCGGCGCCTGCGAGGACTCTCAGACCACTCTGCCCGCCCGGATGGCCAGGGGCCAGCGGATCAGCCGCTGGCGGCGCGCATCGCCCCAGACGGACGCCAGCCGCCCGGCCAGCTCGGCGACCGGATCGAAGCCCCGCGCCGCGGCGAAGCGCGCGGTCGCGGACCAGCTGCGCAGATAGCCCAGTGTCTGATCCAGGTTCCAGGCCGCCTCCATCGACAGGGGCGGCACCGCCACCGCCTCGAAGGGAAACGGCAGGTCGCGATAGCCGGTCTCGACATGCCGCCGCTCGGCCGGCCACCAGGGGCCGACCGTCTCATGATAATAGACCTGCAACAACTCATCGACGGCGTCGCCCTCGGCCGCCATGACGCCATAGGTCCAGGCGGCCAGCAGACCGCCCGGCCGGGTCACGCGGCGCACCTCGCGATAAAAGGCGTCGAGGTCGAACCAGTGCAGGGCCTGCGCCACCACGACCAGATCGACGCCGCCATCGGGCAGACCGCTGTCCTCGGCCGGGACGACGCGATACTCGACGCGCGCATGGGGCTGGGCCTGGGCGATCTGCGTGGCGCTGGCGTCGGTGGCGATCACGCGCTGGAAATCGCGGGCCAGCATCACCGAAGCCTGACCGTTGCCAGCGCCGCAATCCCAGGCGCAGGCGCGGCCCGCGCACCGGGCGGCCAGCCAGTCGAACAAGGCAGCCGGATACCCCGGCCGGCTGTCGGCATACTGGCGGGCGACATCGCGGAAATGGTCATTGAATGGTTTCGACATGATCCGGGCATTGTATCCATCCCGCGCGCCATGCGGCGTGCCGAGGCCGGGGATCGCGCCGATGCGAAGCATGGCGCGATCCCCGTATATCCAAGCCTTTCCCAAAACGCAGATGAGTCTGAACTTGCAGTGATATAGCCGTTCAGGCGGCCCTGGCGGCGGATGACCACATCGTTCTTGCCCTCGTCCAGGGCATTGTCGTTGCTGTGGCGGGGCCTGGGCCTGGTGAACTCGGCGTTGAGTTTATCGAGCAGGCGTGCGACGCGTGCATTAATGTACTCGCTGCCATTGTCCGAATGCACCCGGCGACCCGCTGCGAGTCCCTCATATGTGGTAATGTGGGTTTGTAAAGACCCATGGAGTCACCCGATGAGCCGCCTCACCATCGACATCACACCCGAGCAGCACAAAAGCTTGAAGGCCCTGGCCTCCTTGCAGGGCAAGACGATCAAGGAATACACGCTGGAAAAGCTCTTTCCCGGCGACCCGGGCGGAGAACAGGCATGGCAAGATTTGAAAACCTTGCTCAGGCAACGAATAGAGGACGGCCTCGCCGGGAAAGTATCCGCAAAGACCCTCGGGGACATCCTGGATGAGGAATTGGCCCAAGGCAAACACCCTTGACGACAAAAACCGACCTCCTCAGCGAAGCAGCGCTGGCCGATATCCGCGGGATTATTGGCTATACCCGCAAGGCCTGGGGCGATGCGCAAGTGTGCCGCTATGTCGAAAAACCCTCGAGCGCGGAATCACCCGCCTCCTTGCCATCGAGGCCCTTGCTGGAATATGAGTGCCATCCATCCTTGCGCATGGCGCACTGCCAGCATCATGATGTCTTTTGCCTTCCGCATCAAAACGAACCGGCACTGATCGTGGCGGTTCTTCATGAGTGGATGGATCTCATGCGACGGCTGGCTGAAAGGCTAGGAAGCATCTGAGCCACACACCGATGCCAAAGCCCACTCCTGAACGGTGGCGAAGCAACCCCAGCCCTCGGAACCGGAGCCCTCAGAATCAACACAACCACGGACGCAAGCATGTTCAGATGGCTCACCGGCAAGGGCGCCTCGCGGCGCAAGGTGGAACACACGCTCGCCCTGATCGGGGACGCGCAATGGCGGCGCGCAATCGCGGCGCACCCTTTTCTCGCCGGCCTGTCGCCGTCCGAGGACGAGGCCCTGCGCCGGCGCGCGGCATGGGTCCTGGCGAGCAAGTCTTTTCACGGCGCACACGATTTCCCCATCAGCGAGGACACCATGCTCTCGATCGCCGTCCAGGCGGCGCTCCCCATCCTGGAACTCGATCCCGTCCTCTACGAAGGCTGGACCGAAATCGTGCTCTACCCGGGCGGCTTTCTGATCCCCAGGGTCGAGGTCGATGACAACGGCGTGGTGCACGAATACATCCAGGAATCCTCGGGCGAGGCCTGGGACGGCGGCCCCGTGATCCTGTCCTGGGAGGACGCCGATCCGGAGTCATCCGGCCACGGCAATGTGGTGATCCACGAATTCGCCCACAAGCTCGACCAGTATGCGGGCGAGGCCGACGGAATGCCGGGTCTGCACGCGCATGCCGACCTGCGGCCCGGCCAATGGCGCCGCGTGCTCGAGGCGTCATACGAGGCCTTCTGCGAGGCGCTGACCGAGGTCGAGGAGGCGATTCCGCGCGACGTCGATCCCGAATCCGAGGCGGCCTCGCCGTGGTACGACATGCTGCCGCTGGCCCCCTACGCTGCCACCGATCCGGCGGAATTCTTCGCCGTCAGCTCGGAGGCGTTCTTCGTCGATCCCGCGCCGTTGGCCGGGGCGCTGCCCGACTGGTATGCGCTGCTGTCGCGCTATTATCGCCAGGATCCGCTGCGGCGCCTGGGGAACCTCTGAATGAGCCCGGCGCCGCAGCCGGACTGGCGCGCGCGGCCCGCGCCTCCTACACTGAAAACATCGATTCCCTGAATACAGCGCAAACTCCGGAGGCACACGCATGAGCGACATCACCCTGACCGCAGCCGACGGCCACACCCTGGATGCCTATATCGCCGGCCCCGAGGATGCCCGCCTCGGCGTCGTGGTGTTACAGGAAATATTCGGCATCAACGCCAACATCCGCCACATGACCGACATATTCGCCGCGCACGGCTACCGCGCGATCTGCCCGGCGCTGTTCGACCGGACGCAGCGCAAGGCCGAGCTGGACTACGATGACGCCGGCCGCGACCTGGGCCTGGCCTTGCGCAACCGAATCGCCGAATCCGATACGCTGCTGGACGTCCAGGCCGCGGCCGGCACCCTGTCCGCGCAAGGCACGCGGGTCATCGTCGGCTATTGCTGGGGCGGCACCCTGGCATGGCTCGCCGCCTGCCGCGACGATACCTTCGCGGCCGCCTCGTGCTGGTACGGCAGCGGCATCGCCAAGGCGCTCGACAATACCCCCAGGTGCCCGATCCAGATGCACTTCGGCGAGGACGACCGGTCGATTCCTCTGGCCGACGTCGAGGCCATCAGCCACGCCCATCCCGAGGTCGACCTGTATACGTACCGCCACGCCGGGCATGCCTTCGGACGCGCCGGCACGCCCGCCCATCATGCGGCCTCGGCCGCGCTGGCCTGGGACCGCACGCTCAAGCTGTTCGCCACAGCCGCCGGCGAGCCGCGCGCCTGACGCCGATCGGCGCCGGCGCCCTGGCCGCCCCGATGGCGGGCGGCCCCGTGACACGCGCCGCCGGTAGCATCTTGATGCGAATCTACAGAATATTCTCATGCTTGCCCGCGCCATCGAGGCCACAATGACCGGAGTATCGAGGCAACAAGGAGCCAGCATGAATAAATTCGTACTGACGGCCGCTGCGGCACTGTTCATGGCCTGCGGCCAGAACGCCATGGCGGAGGTGAATGTGGGAATCTCGATCGGAATCCCCGGCCTCATGTATCCGGCGCCGGGATACTACTACGAACCCCCGCCGCGCCATATCCACCGCCCACGCGTCGTGGTCGTGCCCGAACCCGTCTACGTCCCCGCCCCGCGCTGGGGCTGGTCCGACCGGGGGCGTGGTCATCAATACCGCGCCGGGCCTCCCGGCCATCGCCGGGACGGGGGCAGAAACGAATACCACCGCGGCCCTGGCCGCTGGGATCGCTGACCGGTTGCGCGGCAAAGATCGCAGGCTTTATGCCGCCCGGGCGACGGCGGCCGCACCGGCCTGCTGCTGGGCAGCCCTGTCCGCCAGCGCCTGCAACAAGGCGACGAGGCCCGCGCGCGCGGTCGGATCGGTCAATTCACCCTCCGGGGAAAACTTTTCATGCGCGGCCGCGATGAACAGCTCGGGTTTGTTCAGGATCATCGGATCGAGGAACACCAGAACCTGGCGCAGGTGATACTGGGCCCGCGATCCGCCCAGGCCGCCCATGGAGGCGCTGGCGAGCGCCAGCGGCTTGCCCTTGAGGGGATTGGGAGACAGCCGTGACAACCAGTCGATCGCGTTCTTGAGCACCCCGGGGATCGAGTAGTTGTATTCCGGCGTCGCGATCAGGACCGCATCGGCCTGGCCGATCTGCGCGCCGATGCGGCTCACCGCCTCGGGCACGCCCGCCGCCGCCTCGACATCGCCGTTATACAGGGGCACGTCCGCCAGATCGGCGAGTTCGATGGTCATGCCCTCTGGGGCGAGCCGCCGGGCCTGCTCCAGCAGGCGGTGGTTGTATGAGTTTTTACGCAGGCTTCCGCCAATGGCAAGAACACGGATGGACATTTCGACTCCTGAGTGGTGGCCCCCACGACGCGCGGGGGCCTGATTGAATGGATGTGTCATACGGCCAGCACGCCGTTGCGGTAATCCGCCAGGGCCTGCTCGATTTCCTGCTGGGTATTCATGACGAAAGGACCGTACTGGGCGATCGGCTCGTCCAGGGGGCGGCCCGCCAACAGCAGCACCCGCACATGGCCGCCGCGCGTCGCGATCCGCAGCGTGTCGCCTTCGCCATAGATTACGCTGTTGCCCGCGGGCACGGCCTGATGACCCACACTGAGAGCACCCTCGAAAACATACAGCAGCGCCTGATGACCGGCGAGGACCGGCAGATCCAGCGCCCCATCACCCTCGATCTGGATGTCGGCGATGATCGGCCGGGTCGCCTCGCCGCCCTGCCCGGGGCCGACCAGCGTCACACCGTCGAGCGTCAGCGTGCCAGCGATCAGTTTGATGAATCCGCCGCCATCGAGCGCATGCACCGGGATGAGCGCGGCCGGAATGTCGCGATAGCGCGCCGGCTGCATCTTGGCGGCGGCAGGCAGATTGATCCAGATCTGGAACCCCCGCAGCAGACCGTTTTCCTGCTGCGGCATTTCCTCATGAATGATGCCGTGCCCGGCGACCATCCACTGCACGCCGCCAGCCCGGAGATCCCCTTCGTTGCCCAGATGATCGCGATGGCGCATGTGGCCGTCGACGATATAGGTCACGGTTTCAAATCCTCGATGGGGATGCGGCGGAAAACCCGCGATATAGTCGTTGGGATCGTCCGAGGAAAACGCATCCAGCATCAGGAAAGGATCGAGGCGCGCCCGACGTTGATAGCCCAGCGCGCGCAGCAGGCGGACGCCCGCGCCATCCTGGGTTTCCTGCGCGGGCAGGATCTGGTTTGCGGTCCGGAGCAGCATCATGGACTCCATAATATGTTTGAGAGGTGTTCATTATGAATCTTGTAATTGGATAAACAACTGTAAAATACAAGGGTGTTTTATCTAAAAATTCGATAAATGGGCGATTCTGTTCCCCTGGCCTACTGGCAAACCTTCATTGCCGTGGTCGAGCATGGCGGCTATGCCCAGGCGGCCGAGGCGCTGGGCAAGAGCCAGTCGGCCATCAGCTATGCCGTCCAGAAACTCGAAGACCAGCTGGGCCTGCGGGTATTCCAGCTCGAAGGGCGGCGCGCCGTGCCGACGTCGGCCGGCCACATCCTGCTGCAACGCGCGCGCTTGCTGGTGGATCATGCTCAGGGCCTGGAGGATACGGCGCACCAGCTCGCCAGCGGCCGCGAGTCCCGCCTGCGCCTGGCTATGGACGCCACCTTTCCGGCCTGGCTGCTGCTCGAGGCCCTCGATGCCTTCAGCCGGCAAAGCCCCTTGACCCGTATCGAAATCATGGAAACCGTGTTGAGCGGAACGCACGAGGCCCTGTTGCGGGGCGAAGCGGATCTGGTGCTCTCGCCCCGCATCCCCCCAGGCTTCAGTGGCGAAGCGTTCATCCAGATCCGCTTCGTGGCCGTCGCGCATCCCGACCATCCGCTGCACCGGCTGGGGCGGGAACTGGAATGGGGCGATCTGCGCCGGCAGCGTCAGTTGGTGGTGCGCGACTCGGGGGGCGGCCGGGTCGATGCCGGATGGCTGGACGCCGAGCAGCGCTGGACCTTCAGCCATATGTCGGCCTCGATCCAGGCCGCCTGCCTGGGCCTGGGTTTCGCCTGGTATCCGGAACTGCGCATCCGCGAGGAACTGGCCAGCGGGCGCCTCGTGCCGCTGCCGCTGGCCGAAGGACGCCACCGCTACGCGACGCTCTATCGCATCTATGCCAATCCCGAATTTCCCGGCCCGGCCTGCCGGGAGCTGGCCGAGGCCATCGGCCGCGCCTGCGATGCCTATGCGCATTCGACGCCAGCCCTGCGGATACCCGACCACCCAGATCCGCGCGCGGCGATCTGACACGGGTTTGCAGCCGCCGGCCTTTGGACCGCAAGGCGTTCAGGCGCGCACAGCGAGGCGCGTGTCAGAGGCCGACGTTTTCCTTCAGCAGAACCTGCTCGGCACGGTAGCTCGAACGCACCAGGGCGCCCGAGACGACCTCGCGGAATCCCTTGGCGAGCCCCAGGTCCCGATAAGCCCGGAATTCATCGGGCGTCACGAAACGGCGCACCGGCAGATGGTTCTGGGTCGGCCGCATGTACTGGCCGAAAGTCAGGATGTCGACATTCGCGGCGCGCAGGTCGTCCATGGCCTGCTCGATCTCGGCATCGGTTTCCCCCAGCCCCAGCATGATGCTGGTCTTGGTCAGGGTCTGCGGCGCATGGCGCTTGGCGAAGGCCAGCACGTCCAGCGTCCGGTGGTAGCCCGCGCGCGCGTCGCGCACCTCGTGGGTCAGGCGCTCGACCGTTTCGAGGTTCTGGGCAAAAGTGGTCAGCCCGGCATCCAGAACCTGGGCCACGCAAGCCTCGCTGCCGCTGAAATCGGGCGTCAGCGCCTCGATCGCCGTTTCCGGGGAACGCTCGTGGATGGCGCGGATACAGGCAGCGTAATGCCCGGCCCCGCCGTCGATCAGGTCGTCGCGGTCGACCGAGGTCAGCACGACGTATTTCAGCTGCATCAGCGCCACGGCATCGGCCACGCTGGCCGGCTCGTCATGATCCAGCCAGCCGTGCGGATTGCCGGTGCTGACCGCGCAGAACCTGCACGCCCGCGTACAAACCGAGCCCATCAACATCAGGGTCGCCGTCCCCCGCCCCCAGCATTCGGCGATATTGGGGCACTTGGATTCGGCGCAGACCGTATTGAGTTTGTGCGTCTCGACGATCTCGCGCACCGCCTGATAGCGGGCGCCCGCCGGGACGCGCACGCGCAGCCAGGCGGGCTTGGGCTGTGAGTCCGGGATTTGCGACAGGTCGCTGGGACGCATACCGTCCTTGACCGCCTTGGTGCCCTGCGGGCTGACGAATTTGCTGCCTGATCGGGCGCGGATGATGGTGGCTTGTTCGGCCATGGTAGACCTATCGGGTAAACGATCCACGAGGCACTCGCTTCGGATGCCCCCTCTGGAAAATAGTACCACGCAGCCCCCGGCGGGAAGCCGCCCGGCCCCACCCGCTTCATGTGTTTGCGCTGGCGCCTGCTCGCAAAATCACAATGGCGGCGGGATGCTCCGGTATACTTGCCGCCATGCTCGCGACCCCGATCAAGACCTTGCGTCCCCCAGGAGACATGCTGGTGCTGGCCTGTCTCACGGCCATGGTCTGCCTGTGGACCGTCCTGTGCGCCATCAGCCATAAAGCGCCCGACCTGGACGGCATGGAGGAGCTCGTCTGGGCGGCCAGCCTCGAACTGGGCTACACCAAGCATCCGCCGCTGCCGTCATGGTTCATGTATCTGGCGACCGGAATACTGGGCCGGCCGATCTGGCTGCCGTTCCTGATGGGGCAATTGTTCTCCGCGCTCGGCCTGTGGTTCATCTGGAAACTGGCCTGCGAAATGACGACGCGGCACATGGCCCTGATCGTCACCCTGCTGGTTTCGGTGACGGCCTACTTTTCGCTGCGCGGCACCATCTACAACCACAATACCGCACAACTCTGGTCGATCGCCTGCGCCACCTGGCTGTTCTACCGCGCGCTGCGCGACCAGCACCTGCGCGACTGGCTCTGGCTGGGTCTGGTCTGCGCCCTGGCGATGATGACCAAGCACAGTGCCATCATCCAGTTCGCCGCGTTCTTCCTGACCATGCTCGCCCTGGGCAGCTTCCGCGACGCGCGCACCTGGCGCGGCCTGGGCGCGGCGCTCGCCACTTTTCTCGCGGGCCTGGCGCCGCATCTGGTCTGGCTCATGCGCAACCGCTTCGAGCCGCTGCAATACGCAGACGCGTCCATTGCCGCCCCCAGCCGCCTGGAATCGCTCTCCCTGATGCTGGATTTCGTGCTCGATCAGGCCGGGCGCCTGGTGCCGATGGTGCTGGTGCTGATCGCCTGGACGATCTGGCAGCATCGCAAGGGCTACCGCGCCCCGGGCTTCCCGGCCAATGAGGATCACTTTCATACCGATACGCCGGGTCCACTGCGCTACTTCCACCTTTTCGACGCGCGCGATCGCCGCTTCCTGCTGTGGGTGGGGCTGACCCCGTTCCTGTCGACCCTGGTGATCTCCGCCGTGCTGGGCACCCGCCTGGAGGCCTCGTGGGCCAGCACATTTTTCATCCTGTTTGGCTTTTATGCCGCCTGGTGGCTGCACGGCCCTCAGGCCCTGCAACGGCGCCGCATCCTGATCCTGGTGATTGTCGCCCACATCGTGATGGCGGCGGGCTACGCCCTGGCACGCGGGCCGATCGCCTGGGAAATCGGGCGCACGGCGCGTTCCACCTATCCGGGTCCGGAACTGGCGAGGGTCGTTCTGGATCGCTGGAACGAATACCAGCCGGGACGTCCACTGAGAGTGATCGTGTCCAACACCTGGATGGGTGGCAACATCGCCGTGCACGTGGGCAACCATGCCCAGGTTTTCATCGACGCCGATGAGGCCAAATCGCCCTGGTTCGCGCCCGGCACGGCGCTGGCTTGCGGCGCCGTGGTGGCTTTCGGTGAAAGGGGCCGCGCGATACCGACCCCCGCCGTCCAGGCCCTGTACGACGCGGCGCCGTGGAAAGGCGTGACCGAATTGCGCTGGTCGTCCGAACGCAGCCCGCTGATCGACCTGCACTGGGCCGTCCTGCCCGCGACCCCGGACTGCAAGGGGGGATAACGCGCAGGAGCTACGGCCCCTCGCCGAAATACTCCTTGAAGCGATGGCCGAGCTTGAGCGCCTTGGTGCGCAGGTATTGCTCGTTATAGGGATTGCGGTTGACCTGCAAGGGAATGCGTTCCACCACCTCGATGCCCAGATCCGCGAGCTTTTGTTCCTTGCGGGGATTGTTGGTCATCAGCCGCAGACGCTTGACGCCGAAGTGCGCCAGCATGGGGCCGCACAGATCATAGCGGCGCATATCGGCCGGAAAACCCAGCCGTTCGTTGGCCTCGACCGTGTCCGCGCCCTGATCCTGCAACTGATAGGCGCGGATCTTGTTCACCAGGCCGATGCCCCGCCCCTCCTGGCGCAGGTACAGGATCAGCCCCCGGCCCTCACGGGCGATGCGCTGCATGGCCGCCTCGAGCTGGGCGCCGCAATCGCAGCGCTGGCTGAACAGGGCGTCGCCCGTCAGGCACTCGGAATGGACTCGCGCAAGAACCGGCCCGCCCGTCCCGAGATCGCCCAGGGTGAGCGCGACGTGTTCCTTGCCTGAGCCGGGTTCGACAAAAGCATGGATCTCGAAAATGGCCCAGGGCGTGGGTAGTTTGCTGGAAGCGACATACTGCAGGATCGCGCCCGCTGCGCCACGGGCGCCCTCACTGGCATGCATAGGATAGGCTTGAAAACTCGAAGAATGACGGGCTATAGATTAACACCAAAAAAAGAGCCCCTCAGGCGTAGCGCAGGGGCTTGCCGCGTTTCCATTCAAGTACGTGCGCTGGCACATGGTCATTTCGTCACGCCACCTCCTGGTAGGGGTGTATTGCCAATGGCCTTGTTGACCATCATGTACCGGATGCCAAGACGCCCCTCGCTGGCCGCCAGGTCGCGGCGCGCTTGCAGATAGCTGCGCCGGCTATCGAGCACCGAGAGGAAATCGGCCATGCCGCCATCGTAGCGTGTCTGGACCAGCTCGTAGGCCTGGCCGGCGCTGTGCGCCCTGGCTTGCAGTTCGCGTTCCTGTTGCTGTTCAGCGGTAAAGCTACTGAGCGCGTCGTCGATTTCCTGCCACGCCTTGAGCACGGTTTTCTGGTAGTTCACCGCCGCTTCCTGCTGCTCCAGCTCGCGCAACTGCACCACGCTCTTGCGCCGGCCACGGTCGAACAGCGGCAGGGAAAGGGTTGGCCCGATCGACCATGCGCGGCTGCCCCACGCGGAGAATTCGCCGCTCAGATAAGACTCGTAGCCAAATCGCGCCCCCAGGCGGATGCCCGGATACAGCTCGGCCTGCGCGACACCGATACTGGCCGTGGCACGGTGCAGGCGAGCCTCGGCAGCGCGAATATCAGGCCGGCGCAAAGCCACTTCCGATGGCAACCCCAGCGCGAGATTCGGCAGCGCGGTCCTGCTGTCGTCGGTGACAGCAGCCAGTTCGTTGCGCAAGGCACCAGGCCGCTCGCCCAGCAGCAGCGCGATCTGATTGGCGCTGGCGCCCTCCTGCGCCAGCAGTCCCGGCACTTGCGTCTTGACAGCCGCCAGTTCGGCGCGCTGCCGCTCCAGGTCCAGGTGATCGACGATGCCGCCCTGCACGCGCGCTTCCAACAGGCTCGCGCGCTCCTCCAGGGCGGCGATGTCCTCGCGCGCCAGGCGGATCTGGCGCTGTGTAGTGCGTAGCTCGAAGTAGTTGCGCACCACATCGCTGATCAGGCTCAGCCGGGCCAGATCGAGCAGCGCCGCCTGGCCGGACACGTCGGCGTCGGCTGCCTCGACCGAACGGCGCACGCGGCCCCACAAGTCCAGTTCCCAGGAGGCGTCGAAGCCGATCTGGTAGAGCGTGAAAGGCTCGCTCAACACTTGCGCCAGCGCCGATCGGTCGCCACCGATGGCGTCGATCATGCGTGTGCCGGCGCCGTATTCACTCTGCCGCTGACGAACCGCGCCGCCGCCGGCATCGACCTGCGGCCCGCGTTGCGCCTCGACGGTGCTGCGCTGCGCACGCGCCTGGGCAAAGCGCAGCGCGGCCGTCTGCAAGTCCGGACTGGCCTCGAAAGCCCGTTGCGCAAGCTGGTCGAGTGTCGGATCACCGAACGCCCGCCACCAGTCCGCAGGCAAGGTCTGTTCGTTGCCGACAGGCATACGCAACGTATCGTCGGCGCTGCGCCAGCTCGTCCAGTCATCCGGGGTCGCCGGCGTGGGCTTGACGAAATCCGGCCCTACCGCACAGCCAGCCAGCGCGAGCGCGAGCAGGCACATCACCAGGCGGGGCGACTGAATACAGCAAATACGAAAATCTGGCATGACCAATACCCCGGATCAAGAGAGGCGGTTGCGAAACAGCCAGGCCGCCAGCGGCAGTGTGACGGCCGCCATCACCAGCATGGGAACGAAATCGAAGGCGACCTCGCGCAACCCGGCGCCTTCGAGATAGACGCGGCGCACGAGGTCCATGCCAAAGCGCAGCGGATTGGCATAGGTGACGATCTGCAGGGGTTCAGGCATGTTGCTCACCGGCGTGAGAAAGCCCGACAGCAGCATCATCGGCATGATCAGCAGAAAGGTGTAGAGCATGGCCTGCTGCATGTTCAGCGACAGCGCGGAAATCGACAGACCGAGTCCCACGGTGGCGCAGGTGAAAACGACCAGCCCCAGGTAGAGCAGCCACGGAGAGCCATTCATCGGTATCTGGAACCAGAAGCGGATGATGAGCAAAATAATGGTCGCTTGCGCCACCCCCACGAGCATCGGCGGCACGGCCTTGCCGACCAGAATCTGCATGGGCGTCAGCGGCGTCACCAGCAACTGGTCGAAGGTTCCCTGCTCGCGTTCGCGGGCGACCGACAGCGACGACAGCAACAGCGTCTGGATCAGACTCAACGCGGCAATCAGGGCCGGCATCAAGTTCCAGCGCGACTCCAGGTTGGGGTTGTACCAGGCGCGTCGCTCCACGCTGACCGCGGGCGTGCCGGCACGCGATCGGTTGTAAGCGGCGACGATGGCGCTGACCTGGGCCGCTGCCGCCCCGGCGGTCGTGGAATTACGGCCGTCAAGAATCATCTGCAACGGAGCCTGCTGACCGCCCGCCAGCCGGGCGTCGAAATCAGCGGGGAAGTGCAGCACCAGCAGCACACGACCCTGATCGACGACTTGAGCGATCTGCTGCGGCGTATCCAGTGAGGCTGCGCGCTTGAACACGCCGGTGCCATCCACACGCGCCAGCAATTCGGTCGATGCCGCACCCCGGCTCTGATCCAGGACTGCATAGGGCGCATAGGTCAGATCGTAGGTCGCGCCGTAGCCGTACAGCAGGGCTTGCATCAGGACGGGCACAAACAGGATTACCCGGCTGGATCGCTCCTTGAACAGTGCCAGGAATTCCTTGCGGCACAGGAAGCCGATGGACGCCAGTTGAGTGATGAATGCTTGCATGGCGTCAGTCCAGCGTCTTGCGCAGCGTCCGGCGCACCGCGCCGGTCAGGACGATTGCGTAGAGGGTCAGAATCGCGCAGTCGCGCAGAATCATCGGCCAGTTGTCTCCGGCCAGAAACAGTGTCTTGATCAGCCCGACGAAGTGCGTTGCCGGCAGCAGCTGGCTGACCGCCTGAACCACCACGGGCACGTTGCGCAGATCGAAGATGAAGCCCGACAGCATCAATGCCGGCAGGAAGCTGATCAGCAGCGCGACCTGACTGGCCTGGAACTGGTTACGTGTCTTGCCGGAGATGAACAGGCCCAGCAGCAGCGATACCGTCAGATACAGCAGGGAGGCCAACACGATGACCCACAGCGAGCCGCGCATCGGTACATGGAACAGGAACCTGGCCGCGAGCAGGCACAGCGCCAGGTCAACGGCGCCGACCAACAGGTAGGGCGCCAGCTTGGCCAGCACGATTTCCAGTGGCCGCACTGGCGTCACGAACAGCGATTCCAGTGTGCCGCGTTCCCATTCGCGCGCAATCAGCAGCGAAGTCAGAAAGGCGCCGATCAGCGTCATCACCAGCGCAATCAACCCCGGCACCAGATACCAGGTGCTGGTCGAGGCTTCGTTGAACCACATGCGCTGCACCAGCTCCACGCCACCAGCACCGGCTTTGCTGCCGGCGCGGTCGGCCTTCTGTTGCGCCCAGGTTGCGATGGCGCCAGCGACATAGCCGTCAACGGCAGCGGCCGTGTTGGAATCGACACCGTTCAGCAGCAACTGCACCTGGGCTTGCCCCGTTGCCAATCTGCGCGAGAAGTCCGCCGGCACGCGCACGATGGCGCGCACTTCCCCGTCGCGCATCCAGCGCTCGGCCTCCATCATGCTGGTCGTCCACACGGGCGCCAGATAGGACGATCCCTCCAGACCGGCAAACACCTCGCGCGCGGACGGCGAACCATCCTCCAGCACTACGGCCACTGGCGCATTCTGCACGTCGAATGACAGGCCGTAGCCGAACAGCAGGATCAGCATGACCGGCAGCATCAGGCCGACCGCCAGCGTGCTCCTGTCGCGCAGCATTTGGCGCACTTCCTTGCGCAGCAGAGCGGAGAATCGCCGGACGAATCCTGAGGTATTCATGCAGCGGCTCCCTCTGTCGCGCGCTGGCTTTCGGTGCGACCGCGTTCAACGATGGCGATGAACGCACTGTTCATGTCCGTGCTGCCGTCGCCCCCGGCCTGTTCGCGGATCTCCTGCGGCGTGCCCAGCGCCAGCATCTTCCCGGCATCCTGGATGGCGACTCGGTCGCAGTATTCCGCTTCCTCCATGAAGTGAGTGGTGACGATGACAGTGACGCCGCTCTGCGCCAGCGCGGTGATCATCCGCCAGAAGGCGCGCCGCGCCAGCGGGTCGATGCCGCTGGTCGGCTCATCGAGGAACAGGATTTCAGGCTGATGCAGCAGGCCGGCGGCCATTGCCAGGCGTTGCTTGTAGCCGCCGGGGAGCAGGCCGCTGACCGCCCCAGGTTCCAGTCCGAATTCCTCGATGGCGTCATTGACGCGCTCGCGCAGCACCTGTCCGCGCAGCCCGTATGCGCCGCCGAAGAACTCCAGGTTCTCGCTTACGGTCAGATTGCCGTACAGCGAGAACTTCTGCGCCACATAGCCGATACGTCCGCGCGCTTGCGCGCGCGCCGTGCGCAGGTTGAGTCCAGCGACCTCCAGATGGCCGCTGGTGGCCGGCAGCAACCCGCACAACATGCGAAATGTCGTGGTCTTGCCCGCGCCGTTGGGGCCGAGCAAACCAAATATCTCGCCGCGGTTCACCTCGAAGGACGTGCTGGCAACGGCGGTGAAGTCGCCGAACTTGCGCATCAGGTCGCGGACCACGATCACCGGCCCACCGGCATCGCCATTCATGATCTGCGCGCGCGACGCCGCCCGCAGTTCCGGCGCCTGTCCTTCGTCCTGCTGCTGCTTGCGCAGCATCATCATGAAAGCATCTTCGAGTTCCGCCGGGCGTGGCTCGCAGCCGGCATCGCCAAGCAGCTTGTCCACCTCGTCGATGGCGGCCTGCGGTTGGCGGATGAAGTCAACCGCACCGCCCCGGGGAACCGCATCGACGATCAGACCGGTGGCGTCGATCAAGCGCGCCTGTAGATCGCGGGCAGGCACTCCCGCCTGCGGCGACGTGGTGAAGGTCAAGCCGCGAGCGCGCTCATTCAACGCCGCCGGCGTGCCTTCGTCCAGCAACCGGCCCGCGTTCATCACGAACACCTGCGCGCAACGCTCGGCCTCGTCCATGTACGCGGTGCTGACGATCACACTCAGGTTTTCGTCATCGACCAGTTGCTGCACGATCCTCCACAGATCGCGCCGCGACAGTGGATCAACGCCGACACTGGGTTCGTCAAGCAGCAGCAGATCGGGCGAGCGCACCAGCGTACAGGCCAGACCCAGCTTCTGTTTCATGCCGCCGGACAGCTTGCCGGCCGGGCGTGCGGTGAAGCGCGCGAGGTCGGTCATCTCCAGCATCCGGGCGAAACGTCTGCGGCGCTCGGCAGGCGGCACACCATGCAGATCGGCGTACAAGTCCAGGTTCTCCTGCACGCTCAGGTCTTCATACAGCCCGAAGCGTTGCGGCATGTAGCTGATGCGATCTTGCACCGCTTGCGGATTGGCCGCCACATCGATGCCCAGCACTTCAAGGCGTCCGGCGTCGGGCTTGAGCAAACCGGTCATCATGCGCAGCAAAGTTGTCTTGCCTGCGCCGTCCGGGCCAACCAGAGCGGTCAGTTCACCCGCGCGTACCGTCATCGACACATCGTTCACCGCGTACAACGGCCCGCCGCCCGGCGCCTCGAACGCCTTGCGCAGGCCCTCGGCGATGACCCTTGTGCCGTGATCGCTCATTGCGCGGCGCCAGCCGTCAGGTGAACAGTGACCGGCTGCCCCAGGCGCAGCACATCCTGCGGGTCATCGACCAGCACCCGCACCTCGTAAACCAGACTCGTGCGCAGTTCCTCGGTCTGAACCGACTTGGGTGTGAACTCGGCGACCGAGGAGATGTAGCCGATCTTGCCTGCGATGGACTGGCCGGGGCGGCCATCGGTAATGACACGCGCCTCCATGCCGGGCCTGATCCGGCCCAGGTCGGGTTCACTGACATAGGCGCGAACCCACTTTGGCTGCGTCAACGCCAGGGCGAAAACCGGCCGCTGCGGCGTGGCCATGTCACCCGGCTCCAGCAGCCGCGAACGCACGATCGCATCGGCGGGCGCCTTGAGTTCGCCTTGGGCGATCTGATGCTGCAACAAGGCCAGTTGCGCCTGCGCCGCCCTGAGCTGCGCCTCGGCACCCGCCACGTCCTCCGCACGCGGCCCCAACTCGGTCAAGCGCAATGCTTCGCGTTGCTCCTCGAGCTTCGCCTGTGCGACCTGTAGATGGCTGCGAGCGCGATCCAGATCCTGTGCGCTCACGGCGCGCCCCTGGGTATTGGCCGCGATGCCTTGCAGGCGCTTGAAATCCTGTTTGGCCTGCGAGGCATCAGCCTGTGCTGCGGTCACGCGACTGCGGGCCTGCGCGATTTCCTGCGGGCGTGAGCCGTTGCTCAGGCGCAGCAACGCCTGCTGCTGGACGCCGATCTGCGCTTGCGCTTGCTCGGCCTGCAACGCCAGCGTGCGGGTATCCAGCACACCCAGCACAGTTCCCGATGTGACGCGGTCGCCCTCCTCGGCGTGCAGTTCTGCCACCCGGCCGCTGCCGTCGAACGCCAGCGAAATCTGCCGAATGTCGACGTTGCCGTACAGCACCAGCACACCGTCGCCATCACGGTGGCTGAAATTCCACCAGGCCCAGGCCGCGAGGACCACTGCCGCGATGGCGGCGAGGAGGATGAGAGGCTTCTTCATGGACGGTCTTCCGTGAACTTGGTGGCAACTCGGCTGTGAGCATACTCTAAGTTCACTGGTGCTGTGTTCTCACCCCGAGGGGGCCGCCCCAAGAAAAAAAACCGGACCCCACTCGCGCAGGATCCGGTCGCAGCCCCCCCCGGGCCACACAAAACTGTAGTCAGGCCTTGACCCCCAGGTAGCGCTCGATGATTTCGCTATTGTTGTGCAGATCGTTGGGCGTGCCCTCGTACACCATATGTCCATTGTTGATGATGTAGCAGCGATCCGCAAGCGATAGCGCCGCGCGGACGTTCTGCTCGACGATCACGATGGTGTTGCCATCATCCGCGAGCTTGCGGCACACGCCCATGAGATCGCGCACGATCAGGGGCGCCAGGCCCTCGAAAGGCTCGTCCAGGAAGATGATTCCGGCATTGCGGATCATCGCCCGGGCGATTGCGAGCATCTGCTGCTCGCCGCCCGAGAGCTGCTTGCCCCGGTTGCGCTTGCGCTCGGCCAGGCGCGGGAAGCTTTCATAGATTTCATCTAGGGTGCGCGGTTTCTCGGCGGTCATGGCGGCCAGTTGCAGGTTTTCCTGAACCGAGATCGAGCCGAACACCCGGCGTTCCTCGGGGACGAGCTGGATGCCCAGAGCCGCCCGCTCGTAGGGCGGCAAATGCTGCACCTCGACCCCATTGTGGCGGATGATCCCCGTCTTGACGGTGGCCATGCCCATCAGGGATTTCAAGGTCGTGCTCTTGCCCGCCCCGTTGCGGCCCAGCAGCGCCACCACCTCGTGTTCCTCGACCCGCATGGACACATCGAATAGGATGTGCGAGTCACCGTAATAGCTGTTGATTTTTTCGACTTCAAGCAGACTCATGATCGTCCATCCCTCCGAGATAAGCAGCCAGCACCGCCGAATCCTGACGGATCTCGTCGGGCGTGCCTTCCGCCAGTTTGCAACCCTCGCACAGAACCGTGATGCGCTCGGCCAGCTCGAACATGGCATCCATGTCGTGCTCGACGATGACCATGCTGCGGCCCTTGCGAATGGATTTCAGCAGCGCCACCACCAGCACACGCTCCTCGGGGCCGAGGCCGGCCAGGGGTTCGTCGAACAGCAGGACATTGGCGCCCGTGGCCAGCGCCAGACCGATTTCCAGGCGACGCTTTTCGCCGTAGGACATCTCGGACACCAGCGTATCGATGTGGTGGCTCAGGCCGACCAGCGCGACGGCCGCGTTCACCTGCTCGTCGAGCGCGGCGGAATGCAGACCCTTGAGCAGATCGCTGCGGTACCTGCCGCGCAGGCGGGCGAGCACCGGAATCATGACGTTCTGGCGCACGGTGAGGTGCTCGAACAACTGGTTGATCTGGTAGCTCTTGCTCATGCCAAGCTGGCAGACCGCCGTCACCCCGATCCCCGTGATCTCCTGGCCCCGGAAATACACCTTGCCCGCCGTGGTCGGCAGCTCGCCGGCCAGCATGGCGAAAAACGTGGACTTGCCAGCGCCGTTCGGGCCGATCACCCCGTGCAGTTCGCCTTCGCGCAAGCTGAAGTTCACATCGCTGACCGCCCGCAGGCCGCCGTACTGCTTGCTGATGCCGCGCGCCTCGAGGACGGGCGCGCCGGGACGGCCGGACGCCAGCGGCGGAACGATCGCGAGCTCGGACGAAACCCTGGCGCTGGCATCGGCATCGATGTCCGCCGGCAGCCGGCCCCGCCGCATCCGCACGAGATCCAGGATGGCGCCCGCCACGCCGTGACGGAACACGGTCACCAGGATCACGAAGACGATGCCCAGGATCAGTTTCCAGTAGGGGCCAAGTTCGGCGACGCGCTGCAGGCCTTCGTAGAGGTAGAGCCAGATCGTTGCGCCCAGCAAGGGGCCGAGCAGCGTCCCGGCGCCCCCCATCACGGTCTGGATGACGAGTTGCGACGAGGTGTCCAGGCCAAAGGCGTCGGGCGGCATATAGGACTGGAAGACCCCCAGCAGGCCGCCAGCCAGCCCGCCGTAGGCCGCGGCGACGACGAACACCGTCAGCTTGTAGGACTGGATCGAATGCCCCAGCGCCATGGCCCGCTTGGGATTGCCCCGGATGGCCTTGAGCACCGCGCCGAACGGCGAGCGCACGATGCGCCGGGCGATCAGGTAGCCCACGAAGAAAAAGAACGCCACGAACCAGTACATCGGCCAGCCGCTGGAAATATGCAGGTCCACGAAACCCAGCGAAAGCTGCGGCGGCGGCACGCCGGCGATGCCGTTTTCGCCCCCGGTGTATTCCTTGAACGAGGAGTTCTGCAGGAAGTAGAACATCTCGCCGAAGGCCAGGGTGCTCATGGCGAAATAGATCCCCGTGCGGCGCAGCGTCAGGTAACCGATCGCCAGCCCCGCGATCGCGGCGACGACCGTGCCGATCAGCAGGGCCAGCAGCATATTGGATACGATGCCGCTGGTGAGCAGGTAGGCCGTCAGGAACCCCCCTGTCCCGTAAAAGGCCGCCTGGCCAAAGGACAGCAGGCCCGTATAGCCGAACAGCAGATCGAAGCCCAGGCCGAACAGACCCCAGATCAGGATCCGGGTCAGCAGATCGGGACTCATGCCGATCGCGGGCAGGACGAACGGCGCCGCGATCAGACACAGCCCCACGATCATTTCCGGAAGTTGTCTACGCATGCCTGCACCGTGTCTTGAATCTCGTTGCGCGGAATTGCCTTCCGCCGTCTGGCGCGCCGCGCCCTGCGCGACTGCCTGGCTTTCCTGTACTGAGCTCATTCCCGTCCCTCCTGTCCCATCAGGCCCTGCGGACGCAGGATCAGAACCAGCGCCATGACGATAAAGAGCATCACATGGGAGTACGCCGGATCGACGATCGACGTCAGGCTGAGAATGACGCCGGCGATGATGCCGCCGATGATGGCCCCGGGGAAAGACCCCACCCCGCCGATCACCACCACCACGAAGGAATCCACCAGGACGCGGTGCCCCATGTCCGGCAACAGGGTCACGATGGGCGCATCGACCACGCCCGCATAGCCCGCCGCCATCGCGCCGATGCCGAACACCAGCAGAAAGGTGCGCTTGACGTTGATGCCCAGCGCATTGACCATCTCGGCGTCCTCGATGCCGGCGCGCACGATCAGCCCGAGGCTGGTGCGATACAGGATGAAATACAGCAGCAGCAGAGTCGCCGCCGCGATCGCCAAGGCCTGAAGGCGATACATTGGATATATTAGCGAACCGAGCCGGGCCACTCCCTGCCCCCAGGCGGGAACGTCGACCGACAGGCTGACCCCGCCATAGAGCGAACGGATGACCTCGACCAGGATGATGCCGATACCGAAGGTCACCAGAATCTGGTCTTCGGGCGGACGGCTATAGTATTGGCGCATGAGCCCGCGCTCGATGATGAGGCCGATCACCAGCGATGTGGCGGCGCCGCCGGCGAGAGCCAGCGCAAAAGAGTCCGTGATGCCGTAGACGGTGTAGCCTGCATAGGCGCCCACGACGAACAAAGCGCCATGCGCAAAGTTGATGACCCCGAGCGTACCGTAGATGATCGTCAAACCGGTACTGATGAGCGCAAGCAGCAGACCGTTGGCCAGCCCGTTGAACAACTGCGATAAAACCAAGGACATGCTCGGCATCGAAACGCCCTCCTGTGATCTTTTGTCCTCGAAGCCCCGGGCACGCTCCCGGCAAGGAGCGCGCCCGGGCGCATGACGGCGCCTAGATGTAGTCGCCCAGCTTGCAGCCCAGCAGGCCGATCGGCGGCAGGGCTTCCTTGCCATCGACCACCTCGACGACCTCGAAGAAGTCGTCCGGGTTCTGCATGTCGGCGGGTTTCTTGCCGCGCAGGATCGGGAAGTTGATGATCCCCTGGTGATCCTCGGGACGGAAGCTGACCTTGCCGACCGGGCCGTCGCGCACCTCGCCGGCCTCATAGGCCTTGATGACGTCGGGCGGATAGAAGCTGCCCGCGCGCTCGACTGCATCGGCCCACATGGCGATCTGCAGGTAGGCGATGTAGGCCGAATCGCGCGGCTTGGCGTTGTACTTTTTTTCGTAGGCGGTGACGAAATCCTTGGCGATGGGATACTGATCGCTGAGGGTCCACCAGAAGCCCGAGCCCGCGTACACGCCCTGCATGACGTCGGCGCCGATTTCCTTTTCCAGGAACGCCGACATATAGGGCACCACGATCTTCATCTTGTCGAGCAGGCCGAATTGCTTGGCCTGCTTGATCGCATTGGCGGCATCGGCGCCGTAGGCGATCACCACGAGGGTATCGGCATTGCTGTTGGCGATGTTGATCAGGAACGAGCTGTAGTCCTTGGCGCCCAGCGGGTGCACCTGATTGGTCACCGTCGTCCAGCCTTCTTTCTCGGTGAATTCCTTCATCGAATCGAAGGTGGTGTGGCCGTAGGTATAGTCCGGCGTCAGGTACGCGGCTTTGCGGTCCTTGCCGAGATTGGCGGCCAGCACCGGCGCGATGGCCTTGCACGCCGTGTATGCAAAGAAGCACAGGCGAAAGCCATAGCGCTGGCAATCCACGCCCGTGGTTTCATTGGAACCGCTGATGGCGGGCAGATAGATCGTATGCTCGCGGTTGCAGACTTTCTGCAAGGCGATGGCCACCGCGCTGCTGGTGCTGCCGGTGATGACCATGGCCTTGTTGTCATGGATGAAGCGGGTCGCGGCCTGCACCGCGGTATTGGGCTTGGTTTCGGCATCCGCCGAACCGAACTTGATCATCTTGCCCAGCACGCCTTTCTTGGTCAGGGGCGAGATTTTCTGGATCTCTGGCGCGCCATTGTTGATCTGTTCGAAGGCGAGTTCATAGCCGTTTTTCTGCTCGGCGCCCTGGGCGGAATACGGTCCCGTCAGGTCCACCGTCAAACCGATGAACACGGAATCCCCGTCCACGCCGGCAGGCCAGTTGCCGACCGGCTGCTTGTCGTCGGCCATGGCGACCCGCGCGGCGCCCGGCAGCAGCATACCGCCGGCCACGCCGGCTGCGCCCGCCTTCAGCACCGAGCGGCGCTTGACGCGAGCCTTCAACGCATTGCCCAAAGTGTTCTTTTCATCCATTGCTTGTCTCCTGTGTGATTGGCCCGGGTATCGGGGACACCCGGTGCGACATGAATTTCCTATGAAACATTCACGTTCTTTTTGATATTCGAACCAAGCTTTGTTTTTATGCCGGCAGATAAAAAGCCTTGCTCATCTCTGCGTGATGCTATTAGTAGGATTCGAAACTTACGTAGAACTTACGCAATCAGGATGCTGATTTACCTGTTCCCGGGAAATGCGAGGCGAGCGCCTGCCTGTCATGACGGGTCACGACATCCAATATATTGTTTTTTCGACGTTTTTTGTGACCACCCCGAGGCCGGACCGGGATCCGGAATCAGGGTAATTGCTTAAGGGAAAACAGCAGTTCGGAAAAACCCGATATTTCACCTTTAAATCATGTCGCCGGCCATTCAGCAAGAAATGAACACATTCATGGCAACACTATTTTCGCCGCATATTCGCGCAATACCTCGATGCCGGGGTCCTTGCGCGGCCAGACCAGGCCGACGCCATCGTCCTCGTAACGCGGCAGGACATGGATGTGGGCATGGGGGACGGTCTGCCAGCCGGCGGGACGGTTCGCCTGCAGCAAGGTCATGCCCTGGGGCTGGAACGCCTGCTGCACGGCGCGGGCGATGCGGTGCGCCACGCGCATCAGCGCGGCCGCCGTGTCCTCGTCCATGTCGAGCAGGGTTTCGTAGGGCCGGCAAGTGGCGACCAGCACGTGGCCGGGATTCAGTTGCCCGGCATCCATGAAAGCAAAGACCTGATCGTCCCGATAGACCATGGCGCTGGGAATCTCGCCTGCAAGGATGCGGGTGAATACGGTCGACATGGCATGCTCCTGGCACATCGGGGCCCGCCGGCAGGCCCCGGGGCGGTGACTCTAGAAAAACGGGATGAACAAGGGCGACACCAGGGCGATGAAATCCGCCATCGGCATGGCCTGCCCATTCAAGGTCACCTGTTCATCGCCATACACGAGATCGAGCCGGGCAGCGCCGTCCTCGACCCGGATCAGGCCCTCGCGCACAAGCTGGTTCGACAGGCCATCGAACATCATGCTCATCATGGCGGCCTCGCGATCGGGATCGTCTGGATTCATTTGCCGGGCGGTCTCGATGAGCATCACCTTGGGCACATCGACATTCAGGCGCACCTGCCGGATGGCGCGCGCCATCAGGGCGCCGGCATCCTCCCCGGCATCCCCAGCGTCTGGCGCCGCAAGGTCCACCGCCAATGAAGCCTGGCTCTGGCCCTCGGCGTTGCTCCAGCGCAAGGCATCGATCGCGACGGTGGGGCCGGCCGCCAGCACGGACTGCAAGCGTTCACGCAAAGCCGCCTGCTCTGCGTCGCTGAGGTCGGCCAGATCATCGACCATCGCCATCTGTTCCAGGGACTGCTGCAAGGATTGGAAGGCCTGCGCATCCAGGCGCTTGACCGAGGCCTCGAGCGCCAGACGCCCCATATCCCGTTCCTCGATCTGGAATCGATCGAATGTATAAACCAGTTGCCCGTCGACCAACGCGCCTGCGCGGACCGCATCCAGCCCGACCTCGACATCCTGGGCGCCGAACATAGGCTGTTCGGACTGCGCGAACGAAACCTGGCGGATCCGCAGGCGGTGGCGCATATTCTCGGCGTCCTCGCCGGAAGGCGCGCGCTTGCCTTGGATCGTTAGACCTTCCAGAAGCAGGCGCTCGCCTGTTTCCGGCGTGACCAGGGTCAGATTGTCCAGTTCGCCCTGCACCTCGGAGGTCCGCGCCGAGGGATCGTAATCCACCGTCATGCGCCCCGCGCTGAACGCGAGTTGCGCCTCCTCGCCGCGCACCTGCGCGGCCGACAGATTCCAGATGGAATGGACACTGCCGTCAAAAGCGATCCGGGTATTGATCGTCAACGGCGCCGCCCCGCCCTCGACACCGTCGAACCAGGCGCGCGAAATACCCTCGAACCAGTCGCGCGACACATCGTCCCGATCCGGCGTCAGGCGGCTGTAGGCCATCGCCGGCCGCCAATCCCCCTCGCGCAGCGCCGCCCAGGGCAAGGGACCATGCGCCAGATCATCGTGAAAACGGAAGCGATGCGCACCCCCGCGTTCATCCTGCTGGCTCAGAGAATACTGGATCCGCGACGAGAACCAGCCGCGCTGGTATTCCTCGATCTGCAGGACCGGCTGCCGCTCGGTCACCAGCCATTGCTTGGCCAGATCCAGATTGATCTGCTCGACGAACTGCTCGATCCTGGACTGGGCCTCGCGCCCCGCGTACCAAGACCCCCCCACATACGCGCCCGCGAGCGCAACCACTACCACACCCGCCGCGATTGCGACCCTGGAGCGACTCATACCCCTTCCCCTTTGTTTTCATAAAAACGGATCAATTGCGAAACATCCTGCATGCCCAGCCCTTGCCGGCTGGCGAGACGATAGCATTGCCCGGCGGCAGACGCCACTGGAACGGCAGACCCCTGAGCCTGGGCCAGCGCGCCCACGGTATCCAGATCCTTGAGCATGGTATCCAGGTGCGCCTGCGCCGGCCCGGGCGGCTGGGTCATGCGCGGCACGAAAATCTGCAAGAGCGTGGAATCCGCCCAGCCGCCTTCGAGCGCCCCGGCCAGACGCGCCGCATCCACCCCCGCGTCGCGCGCCAGATTCACAGCCTCGGCAATGGCCGCGATCGTGGTCGCCACGATCGTCTGATTGCAGAGCTTGGCCACCTGACCCGCGCCGGTATCGCCCATATGCGTGACCCGCCGGGCATAGGCCGCCAGCACGGGCTCGACCGCCTCCAGCGCCGCGTGCGAACCGCCGGCCATGACGGCCAGCGTGCCGGCGCTGGCGCCCCCGGTGCCGCCCGATACGGGCGCATCGACCCAGGCCGCGCCCGAGGCTTGCGCGAGGCGGGCGGCAAAACGCCGCGTGGCCTCTGGCGGAATCGAGGAGTGATCGACCACCACCTCGACGCCGGCCGCCTCGGCCAGCCCTTGCGGCCCGAACACCACAGCCTCGACCGCCGCCGCATCGTACACGCACAGCAGGACGAGGCTGCATTGCTCGCCCAGCGCCCGGGGGGTGTCGCACACGATCGCGCCCTCGGCGCCCAGGACCGCGGCGCGCTGCGGCGAACGGTTCCAGACCCGCAACTCATGACCCGCCGCCAACAGCCGCCGCGCCATCGGGGTCCCCATCAGGCCCAGGCCGCAAAAACCGATTTTCATCCACCCCCCTCCTGCGCGATGCTCGAAGGCACATAGTACCTTGGCGGGGGCATGGGGTCGGAACCAGGTCCCCGGGCAGGCTGGGCGGGGTTGTCTGATCGAAGAACCGGGGGGTGATCGAGAAACCAGAGAAACGGGTTCTCTGTGCTGAGGGGTTGTTGGGTTCTTGAGCCGCGTCTGGAAGCGAATCCCCGCAAAAGAACCAGCAACCCC
>JBEBRQ010000038.1:0-28941 GCA_040394755.1 Castellaniella defragrans
TTTCGTAGGCGGCCGGCGCCCAGGGGGGCGCCGGCCGCGAGATCTTCCAAAAAAACCCACCTGATAGCATTGAGGTTTCAGCACTCGGATCGGACTCATGGCTCTACTCATCACCGGCGGCGCCGGCTACATCGGCTCGCACACCGTCGTCGAACTCCTGGAAACCAGCCATGAGGTCATCGTGCTCGACAACCTCGCCAACAGCTCACGGGCTTCCCTGCGACGCGTTGCCCGGATCACCGGGCGCACCCCGCAGTTGATCGAAGGCGATGTGCGCGACGCCAGCCTGCTGGACCGGATCTTCGCCACGCACCCGATCGAGGCCGTCGTGCATTTCGCCGGCCTCAAGGCGGTGGGCGAGAGCGTGCGCCGCCCCCTGGACTACTACGACAACAACGTCGGCGGCAGCATCGCCCTGTGCCAGGCGATGGCACGCGCAGGCGTGCATCGCCTGGTGTTCAGCTCATCGGCAACAGTCTACGGCGACCCCGCCGAAATGCCCATCGCCGAAACCTGCCCGCTCGGTATTCCCACCAACCCCTACGGACAATCCAAGCGCATGGTCGAAGACATGCTGCGCGACCTGGCGGCATCCGATCCACGCTGGTCGATCGCCCTGCTGCGCTACTTCAACCCGGTCGGCGCGCACCCCAGCGGCCTGATCGGCGAGGACCCGAACGGCATTCCCAACAACCTGCTGCCCTTCATCGCCCAGGTGGCCATTGGCCGGCTCGAACGCCTCACGGTATTCGGCAACGACTACCCCACCCCCGACGGCACCGGAGTACGCGACTATATCCATGTGGTCGATCTGGCCCAGGGCCATATCGCCGCCCTGAATTTCCTTGCGGAACATCCTGGACTCCGGGTCTGGAACCTGGGCACCGGCACGGGATACTCGGTCCTGCAAATGATCGCGGCTTTCGAACGCGCCTCGGAACGCCCCGTCCCCTACACGATCGCGCCGCGCCGCCCCGGGGATATCGCCCAGTGCTGGGCGGACCCCGCCAAGGCCCGGCACGAGCTCGGCTGGCGCGCCAGACTCGGCCTGGACCGGATGATGGCGGATGCCTGGCGCTGGCAATCCTGCAATCCCGCGGGCTATCCGCGGGACGATCAATCCTGACCGCACGCCGACACACACCCCGCGAGCAAGCCGCAGCCCGACGCGCCCGCGATGCGCCGGGATCAGCGAGCCGAATACTGCCTGATCAGATTGCGCGCCAGCAACAGCAATTCAGCGCCATTGGCGCCCTTCTGATCGACACTCTGGACCCATTCCTGATCCACCACTCGAGTCGCATCCACCCAACGGTCGTACTCGATATCCGGCATGTAGTAGAACGTATTGCCATTGGCTTCGGCGCCCTGCCTGAAAGTCGCGGCCATGTCGTCGAAGGCCACGCGCCCGGCCCAGCCGGAAGTTTCCAGGCCGCTGTTGTCATCGATGATTTTCTTCAGGTCCGGCGGCAGGCTGTCGTAGCGGGCCTGATTCATGCCAAAGACAAAGATCGAATTGGCCATGCGCGGCTTCCCCCGAGGCACATCCATGTGATAGCGCGCGATCTCATCGAGCTTGATCGCGGGCACGCCCTCCCAAGGCACTGCGGCGCCGTCGACCACCCCCTTGGCCATCGCGTCGGGAATCGCCGGCAACGGCATCTGCACCGGCGCCGCGCCGATCGCGGCCAGCATCTGCGAGTTGACGCGGTTGGCCGCGCGGATCTTCAGGCCCTTCATATCCTCGAGAGTCTCGGGCGTCTTGCCCGTGAAATGCAGCAAAGTGCCGTCATGCACGTGCATGAAGATCGGATGCACGCCCCTGTATTCGTCCATGGCGTACTGATGGGTGAAATCCCACAGCGCCTTGCTGCCCGATTCGGTATCGCTGATCATCCAGGGCAGCTCGAACACGGCGCTCTTGTCGAAGCGGCCGGCCGAATACGTCTGCAGGGTCCAGACGACATCGGCCACGCCGTCCTTGGCCTGGTCGAACAATTGCGCCGGCGTGCCGCCAAGCTGCATGGCCGGATAGATCTGGCAGACGATGCGCGCATTGGATTCCCGGGCAACCTTGTCGCACCAGGGCTGGATCATGCGCACCTGCGCGTTGGCCGTCGCCGGCAGAAAGTGCGCGACCTTCAGCACCACCTTGTCATCGGCCTGGGCGGCCGCGGCGGCGAAGCTGACAGCCAGAACGGCCGCCCGCCACCTGATTCCCGTTCGCTGGCGTTTCCGCGTTTTCACGTTTGTCTCCTTGAAAGATGCGGGAATCATCTCCCGCCGTGATCAAAGGGCGCCGAAGGATCTCACCAGGACCAGCGCGATGCCCGGAAACAGCACCAGGGCCACGATGCGCGCCAGATCCGACAGCAGGAAGGGAATGACGCCCTTGAAAGTCTCGGTCAGCGGCACATCCCTGGCCAGCCGGTTGATGATGTAGACGTTCATGCCCACCGGCGGATGCACCAGTCCGATTTCCACCACCATCAGCGCCAGAATGCCGAACCAGATCGACTTGTCCTGAGGGGCCATGCCATAAAAATCCAGGCCCATGACCACAGGATAAAAGATCGGAATCGTCAACAGAATCATGGCCAGCGAGTCCATCACGCAACCCAGGAAAATATAGATCAGCAGAATGGAGACCATGATGAGGAGAGGCGACAAGCCGCTGCCCTGGACCCAGGCGGCGAGCTCGGACGGCATCTGCGACAGGGCCAGCGCGGTGTTGAGCATGTCGGCGCCCAGCAGCACGAGATAGATCATGGCGGTGCCCTGGGCCATGCCCAGCACGCTCTGGATCAGGCCCTGCCAGCGCATGCCGCCCATGGCGACGGAGATGATGCCGCAGGCCGCCGCGCCGATGGCCGCCGCCTCGGTGGGCGTGGCCCATCCGGCATAAATCCCCACGATGACCACGAAGAACACGACCAGCACCGGACCGACTTCAACCAGGGATCGCAGGCGTTGCGGCCACGGCACCCGGGGGCCCGCCGGACCGATCCCCGGCCGCCAGCGCACCAGGATCTGAATGACCAGCATATAGCCGAGCATGGCCAGGATGCCGGGAACGACCGCCGCCATGAACAGCTTGCCGATGGATTCCTGCGTCAGGATGGCATAGATGATCAGCGGCACCGAGGGCGGAATCAGGATGCCCAGCGTGCCCCCCGCGGCCAGCGTCCCCGTGGCCAGGCTGCCCGCATAACCGTAGCGCCGCAGCTCGGGCAACACCACCTGCCCCATGGTGGCGGCCGTGGCCAGCGACGAACCGCAGATGGCGCCGAATCCGGCGCAGGCGCCCACCGCCGCCATCGCGACCCCGCCCCGGCGGTGCCCAAGGAAGGCGCTGACACAGCGAAACAGCCCCCGGCTCAATCCGCCGTGCGTGGCGAACTGCCCCATCAGCAGGAACAGCGGGATGACCACCAGATCGTAGTTCGACAGGCGGGCATAGGCCAGATTCTTGAGCGAGGCCATCAGGGGCATCCAGTTGCCGTCCGCCAGATAGACATAGCCGCAAGCGCCGGCGAGGAACATCGCGATACCGATCGGAACGCGCACCACCATCAGCGCCAGCAGCCCCGCGAACAGAATCAATCCAACCGCAATCCCGCTCATGATGGATTCCCCCGGGAGCCGGCGGAGCGGGCGCGCAAGGTCTGGCCGCACATATACAGACCCGCGACGCCCAGCAGCGCGAAGCCCGGCACCATCCCGGCCTGCGCAAGCCACACGGGCCATTCCAGGATGACCGATGTCTCGCCCACCTCGCGCAAAGACATGGCGCCGACCCAACTGCGCCACGCGATCAGTGCGCCGAACAGACCGACGAGCAGCGAACCAGCGGCATCGAGCAACAGTACGGTGCGCGGCTGCGCATGAGCCGTGAAGAAATCCACCTTCACATCGCCGCCTTGCAGATGGCAATAGGCGAAGAACGTCGCCGAGGCCGCCGCAGCCACCATCATCAGCACCTCCATGTCGCCCGGCACCGGCGCGGAAAACAGTTTGCGTCCGACAATCGAGATCAGCGACATGATGACCAGCCCCACGAAGGCGAGCCCTCCCAGGGCAGCCAGCAGCTTGGACGCCAGCAGCAGCGCCCTGCCGAAAGGCCCGAACCGGGCAGGTTGCGGATGCAGCGGACCTTGCCCGCCGTCCAGAGAATGACTATCCATTGGCCTCATGGCAAATCCTCAGAATGGATACTGGCGCGGCCCGGTCTGGACCGTGATCCAGCGCAGATCGGTGAAAGCCTCGATGCCCGCCTTGCCCCCGAAACGGCCATATCCGCTGTCTTTGACGCCGCCGAAAGGCATCTGCGGCTCATCGTGGACCGTGGGGCCATTGATATGGCAGATGCCGGACCGCACCCGGCCAGCCACGCGCAGGGCGCGCGCGATATCCGTGCCGATCACCGCGGCCGACAGGCCGTAGGCATTGTCGTTGGCGCAGGCGACCGCCTCATCCTCGCCCGCCACGCGCACGATGGCCTTGACCGGCCCGAAGGTTTCCTCGCTATAAATCCGCATGTCATGCGTGACGCGATCCAGCAGTGTGGCCGGCATCAGCGTGTTTTCGGACTTGCCGCCGCACAGCAGGCGGGCGCCCTTGGCGAGCGCATCGTCGATCATCTCATTGCAGCGATGCACCGTCGTCATATCCACCACCGATCCCAGCACGACCGGCCCCTGGCGCGGATCGCCTACCGGCAAAGCGCGCGCCTTCTCGGCCAGGCGGGCGACGAAGGCATCGGCGATCCGCTCATCGACGATGATGCGTTCGGTCGACATACAGATCTGCCCCGAATTAGCGAAAGCGCCGAAGGCGGCGGCACTGACCGCGGTTTCCAGATCGGCGTCGTCCAGCACCACCAGGGGCGCCTTGCCACCCAGTTCGAGCACGGCGGGCTTGAGGTGTTCGGCGCACAGTCGCGCAATGATCCGCCCGACCTTGGTCGAACCAGTGAAATTCACGCGCCGCGTCGCGGGGTGCGCGACCAGGGCCTCGACCACCGCGCCCGCATCCTCTGGCGCATTGGTGATGAAGTTCACCACCCCCTCGGGTATGCCGGCCTCCTGCAGCGCCTCGATGATCAGGCCATGCGTGGCCGGGCACATCTCCGAACCTTTCAGGACCACGGTATTGCCGCAGGCCAGCGGCGCCGCGACGGCCCGCACCCCCAGGATGACGGGAGCATTCCAGGGCGCCATGCCGACCACCACGCCCGCGGGCACGCGCAGTCCCATCGCCAGATTGCCGGGCACATCCGAGGGGATCACCTCGCCGCCGATCTGCGAGGTCAGGGCCGCCGACTCGCGCAAGATGCCGGCGGCCAGATGGACATTGAACCCCGCCCACATCGCCGAGGCGCCGGTTTCAGCCGCCATGGCCTGCGCGAAGGCCGCCGACCGGGCCTCCAACGCATCGGCAGCACGCATCAGCAGATCGCGCCGCCGTCCCGGACCGGTCTGGGACCACTCGCCGAAAGCATCGGCCGCGGCCCGCACCGCATCGTACGCATCCGCGGGAGTGGCGGCGGACGCGGTGGTGGCCACCGTGCCGTCGAGCGGGTTGCGGCGCTCGAATGTCCCGCCGCCGGCGGCCTGGCGGTGCCGGCCATTGATCAACAAAGCAATCGTACCCATATAGTCTGTTCCTGGAAGAAAAAAGAGAACCCCAGTCCTCATGCGGACCCGCATCCACCGGAGCACGACGAACCAACGCCATGAAACGGCTGAATGCGAATCCGTCAGGCTACATCAATCTCGACGAGCACCGGCTGCGCCATCCCAAGGGCCACGCACAGGGAGTCTGGCAACGTCAGCGGATCGGTGACCCGCAATGCCTGACAGCCCATCCCCTTGGCCTGGGCCACGAAATCGATATCGGGCAATGCTGTTCCCGGTAAAGAATCGGCAGCCGTGAAGCCGTAGACCGGCGCGAATTCACGCAAAGCCGCATAACTGCGGTTCTTGAGAATCAGGAAGGTGATGGGCAAGCCCCACTGCGCCGCGCTCCACAGCGCCTGGATGGCATACATGCTCGAACCATCACCCAGCACGCCGATGACCTTGCTGTCGGGCTTGCCCAGGGCGACACCCACGGCGGCCGGCAGGCCGAATCCCAGCCCGCCGCTGCTCATGGTATAGAAAGTCTCGGGACGCAGGATCGGCAAATAGCGCTGCATCACGGGACGCGCGCTGGGCGCTTCCTCGACGATGATGGAATTGGGCGTGCGCACACGCGCCAGCGTCTGCAATACATAAGCCACCGTCATCCGGCCATTGGCCCCGATCAGCGGCGCGGGCGGGCGCGGCGCGGGCAGCGGACGCCTGGGCGGCGCAGGCCGCGCCAGCAGGTCGAGGACACCCAGGCGCACACTGCCCACCGCAGCGGTGCCCACCGGCGCCCACGCGGCGACGTTCGGATCATCGACGATCTGCGCCAGCGCACTGCCGGCCGGCACATGCGGCCCCGCACCCTCGATGTGATAGGTGAAAGCGGCTGCGCCCAGCGCCAGGATGAAGTCGTGGCCCGACAACAGGCCGACGATCGGTTCACGCGCCGCGGGCAAAAACCCGGAGAACAGCGGATGATCCTCGGGAAATCCGTTGCGGCCCGACATGGGCGCCATCCAGACGGCGGCATGATGGCGTTCGGCCAGGGCCACCACATCGTCCCAGGCGCCGTCGCGGTCCACGGCCGCCCCCAGGACAAAGGCCGGGCAACGGGCGGCATCCAGTTGCCTGCCGATCGCATCCAGCAAGACGGGATCCGGGCGGATCGCCCGGCTGACCCGGCGCGGCCGCACCGGCTCGCACCGGCGCGCCCAGTCATCGGCGGGCACCGACACCAGGACAGGTCCGCAAGGCGGCTGCATCGCCATGTAGTAAGCGCGCGCAATGGCCTGCGGCACATCCTCGGCCCGAGCTGGCTCGACGCTCCATTTCACATACGGTTTGGGCAACTCGGTCGCCTGACTGGAAAACAGAAAGGGATCGAAAGGCAGGATCGCCCGCGACTGCTGTCCCGCGGTGATGACCAGCGGCGTCTGGTTGCGATACGCGGTGAATATGGCGCCCATGGCATGCCCGACGCCCACCGCCGAATGCAGATTCACAAAGGCCGCATTGCGCGTGGCCTGAGCATAGCCATCGGCCATCCCCACGACGACCGATTCCTGCAGGCCGAGCACGTAGCGGAAATCCTCCGGAAAATCCAGGAACAGACCCAGCTCGGTCGAACCGGGATTGCCGAACAAGGTCGTCATTCCGAATTCACGCAACAAGTCCGTGACCGCCTTGCGCACGGAAACCTGACCTGCCGCCGTCGCCGTGACGGTACTTCCATTCATTACATTTCGCATTGTCATCCTCCATTGGCGGGCCCTTTTGCCGGGGCACTTGTGCCAGACCGCCTCCACCGCGCATTTGCTTACAGTAATCTTGCAATCTAACATGATATAAATCAATAAAATAAGCGGTATAACACTTATAAATTTGATGAATATTAAGAATTTAGACCTCAACCTGCTGCGCGTATTCAATGCTATCTATATGGCCCGCAGCGTCAGTCGCGCCGCAACCGCACTCGATCTGACCCAGCCCGCGGTCAGCCAGGGCCTGGCCCGGCTGCGCAACCTGATCGGCGATCCGCTGTTCATCCGCGCCTCGGGAGGCGTGGCGCCCACCCCCCATGCCGACCGGCTTGCCGGACCGGTGCGGGAGGCCTTGTGGGCGCTGGAAAATGCCGTGCTGCAATCGACACGCTTCGATCCGGAACACTCGGACAAGACCTTTCACCTGCACATGACCGACATCGGCGAAGGCCGCTTCCTGCCTGAGCTGATCACCGCCATCCGCCGCCGCGCCCCGAACGTCCGCATCGAAACCCTGCGAGTCCCCACCGACGAGATCGGACAGGCCCTGGACCACGGCCGCATCGACCTGGCCTTCGGCTATCTGCCGGTCCTGAAAGACACCTGCTGCGCCCACCTGCTCCCCGACCGCTACATCGTCCTGCTGCGCCGGGGCCACCCGCTGGCCGCGCGGCGGACTCGAAAACCCATCCCGCTGTCCGACCTGCAGGCGCTGGACTTCGTCACTGTGCGCACCCACGCCTACACGCGCGACGCGCTGCGGGTACTGGACCTGGAACACCGGATCTGGCTGACCACCGGGCACTTCATGGGATTGCCCGGCATCATCCAGGCCACCGATCTCGCTGCCATCATGCCGCGCAACATCGCCCTGTCCTTCGCGCCGATCAAACGCCATATCATCATCGAGGCCGACCTTCCCATGCGCCACTTCGACGTCTCGCTCCACTGGAGCCGCCGCTACGACGCCGATCCCGCCAACCTCTGGCTGCGCAAACTGACCCTTGCCCTCTACAACCATGCGCCGCAGGAATGAACACCATGACGACAGCCGGATTACAATCGAACCCGGCCCGAACCCCGCGGGCCGCTTCTTTTCCGCTTTTCCCAGGAGACCCGCCGTGGCCGTTCGACACTTTGCAATCGCCATCGCCCTGCTGGGCGCGCTCGGTATCCAGCCCGCCCTCGCCCAGGTCAAGATCGGCGTAGTCGCCTCGGCCACCGGCCCCACCGCCCTGGTCGGCATCCCCCAGAAAAATACCGTGCCGCTGCTGCCAGCCAAGGCGGGCGACCTGGACATCCAGTACATCGCGCTGGACGATGCCAGCGATCCGACGCAAACCGTCACAGCCTTCAAGAAGCTCATCGACGAGGACAAGGTCGATGCCCTGATCGGCCCGACCGGCTCGCCCAATTCCATGAGCGTGCTGCAATTCGCCGCCGAATCCGGCACTCCGATGCTGGCGCCCGTGGGCGCGTCCTCCATCGTCCTGCCCATGACCGGACAAAAGAAATGGGCGTTCAAGACTACCCAGAACACTGACATCATCGCCCAGGGCCTGGTCGCGGACATGGTCCGGCGCGGCATCAAGACCGTCGGCTTCATCGGGTTCGGCGACGCCTACGGCGACGACTGGTACCGGGAATTCAGCACGCTCGCCGCCAAAAACCACCTGGACCTCGTCGCCGCCGAACGCTACCAGCGCTCGGACAGCTCGGTCACCGGCCAGGCCCTGAAACTGCTGGCCGCCCGGCCCGACGCCATCCTGGTGGCAGGCACCGGGGCCGCGGCGGCGCTGCCGCAGACCACGCTCAAGCAACAGGGCTACCAAGGCGTGTTCTACCAGACGCACGGCGCCGCCCTGCCAGCCTTCCTGAAACTGGGCGGCAAGGCGGTCGAGGGCACCATCCTGGCCGCCAGCCTGATGCTGGTGCTGCCCGAAATCCCCGACAGCAACCCATCCAAGCCCATCGTCCAGGACTATATCCAGCGCTACCAGGCCATGTACGGCGAGCGGCCCGCGACCTTTGGCGCCAACGTGTACGATGCCGGCTTGCTCTTGCAGCACGCCATCCCGATCGCGGCCCGCTCCGCCAAGCCGGGAACCCCGGAATTCCGCGCCGCCCTGCGCGATGCGCTGGAGCAGACCCACGAACTGGTGGCCACGCAAGGCGTCTACAACATGAGTCCCGAGGATCACAGCGGGTTCGACGAGCGCGGCCGCGAACTCATCACAGTCAAGGACGGGACCTGGACCTTGCTGAAATGACCGCCGGCCGGGCGCTGGCCCGTCCAGGCGCACAGTTGCGAATATAAACAGGCCCCGATCGACTGACATGCCGATGCCGCCCGCCAGCTCCCGACACCGGGCCATTACGCTGCTGGCGCTGGCCGCATTCGTCAGCGCCAGCGCGTTTCGCATCTGCGATCCCATGCTGCCGCGATTGGCGGATGATTTCGGCGCATCCACTGGGCAGGCCGCAGCCACCGTGACCGCATTTGCCGTCGCCTATGGACTGCTGCAAATGTTCTTCGGGCCTGTGGGCGACCGCTACGGCAAATACCGCGTAGTGGCCGTGGCCACCTTCGCATGCGCCATCGGCAGTGCCGGCGCGGTGTTCGCGCCCTCGCTGGAGGTTCTGATCCTGTGCCGGGTTCTGTCCGGCGCGGCGGGCGCGGGTATCGTGCCGATGTCGATGGCCTGGATCGGCGATCACGTGCCCTACGAAGAACGCCAGGCCACACTGGCGCGCTTTCTGACCGGCACCATTCTGGGCATGGCGGCGGGCCAGCTGGCCGGCGGGTGGTTTGCCGATACGCTGGGCTGGCGCTGGGCATTCGGCGCGCTGGTGGTGGGCTATCTGGCGGTGGGCCTGCTGCTGTGGCGCGAAGTCGCCAGGCAGGCCGCCACGGCCGCTGCCGGCCCAGCCGCGCCGCGCCTGGGATTCACTGCGCAAACGCGCACCGTGCTGGGCGTGCCCTGGGCACGCATCGTGCTCGCGACCGTATTCATGGAAGGACTACTGGTATTCGGCGCGCTGGCATTCGCGCCAGCCTACTTGCATGAGCGCTTCGGCCTGCCGCTGGCCGCGGCAGGCGCCGTCGTCGCGGTATATGCCCTGGGGGGCCTGTTGTACACCCGGATCGCGGGCCCCGTGCTCCGGCGCCTGGGCGAACGCGGGCTGGCCCTGGCTGGCGGTCTGGTGCTGTGCGCGGCTTTTCTCTGCTACCTGCTGGGGCCGGACTGGGGCTGGGGGCTGGCCGCGAGCATGCTGGCGGGGCTGGGCTACTACTTACTGCACGCCACCTTGCAGACCCACGCCACCCAGATGGTGCCCAGCGCGCGCGGCACGGCAGTGGCGTGGTTCGCCTCGTGCCTGTTCATGGGCCAGGCCGCCGGCGTGGCGCTGGCGGGGCGGGTGGTCGATGCGGCGGGCGCGGCGGCATTATTCGGTGCGGCCGCGCTATTGCTGCCCTTGCTGGCGGGCAGTTTTTCGTGGGCGCTGCACCGCCGATTGGCTGCCGCGCGCGACTGACACTCGAGCCGGCCTGTGTGAGTCCCTGAGTCGGGTCCATGTGATTTCTGACTGCCTATGCTTTCATGCGCGATCGACAAATAGTCATCATGGAGCAACGCGGTGAGCTGGGCGACACCTTCACGAAAGAGGTCGTGGGCGTGGCCACCGAGCAGGACACGTGATCAAAGCCGAGGCTTGGCGCGCCCCCGGTCAGCCCCCGAGCGAGTCGAGCTTCTTTTTCAGGGCATCCAGCGGCAAGGCGCCATCGGCTCGCGTGCCATCGGCAAAGAACAGCGCGGGCGTGCCCTGGACATTGAGCTTGCGGCCCAGCGTCAGGTTGTCCTGGATGGGCGTGCCGCATTCGGCGGCGGCCGGAACCTTGCCGTCGATCATCCAGTCCCGCCAGGCCTGGGCCGGGTCGGCCGCACACCAGATGTTGCGCGACTTGGCCGTCGAGTCCGCCGTCAGGATCGGGAACAGGAACGTATAGATCGTCACGTTGTCCACCTCGCGCAGGGTCTTGTGCAACTGCTTGCAGTAGCCACAGTTCGGGTCCTCGAACACCGCCACCTTGCGTGAGCCATCGCCCCGGACCTGCTTGATCGCCTTGTCCAGCGGCAGGTTGCCGAAAGCCACCCGCTGCAACGCCTCGACGCGCTCGGCCGTCAGATCCTTGCGCGCCCGGGCGTCGATCAGCGAACCCTGCAATACATAGTCGGCGCTGGCGTCCGTGTACAGCAGATCCATACCGACCTGGACCTCATAGATCCCGGCCATCGGGGTGGCGCGCACCAGGGTCACCTGGATGCCAGGGAAACGTGCCTCGAAATGCTGGCGGATCGACTGCGCCTCGGCGGGACCAAAGCCGGCGACCGACAGGGCGTGATCACCGGCAGCAGGCGCCGATTCGCCAGCATTCGGAGTCGCGGCCTGAGCCGATCCATCGACGCCCGGCACCGCGGCCTCGGCCGACACGCCGGATACTGGCGCGGCAACCTGCGCCGGCGCATCCTGGGCGCCCGTCACCGGATCGACCGATTGCGCCCAGGCAGGCATCCCGAAAGCCAGCAATAGCGCCGACAGCAGAAAAGAAACACGCATGATCAACCTCGAAAAATGAAAATGATGAAACGCCGGCGATTCAGCGGCCCGCGGCTGCGCGAATCAACAGCCGTTTGATGAACGGAACCTGATCGACCAGGCGCATGCCCTCGTTGCGCGCCCAGGCAATCGGGGCGCACCCGGCGCCGAACAAACGATGCAAGCCATCGGTCACCAGCCCCATCGCCAGAACCGGCTCGGCGCGCGCGCGCCGGTAGCGGGCCAATACACGTTGTTCGCCGACCGACCGGAACGCCTCGCGCGCGCGCAGAACCTCGAACAGCGCCTCCACATCGCCCAGGCCAAGGTTCAATCCCTGGCCAGCCAGGGGATGCACACGATGGGCGGCATCGCCCACCAGGGCGACCCCGTGCGCAATCATCCCGGAGCGTTCAAGGCTGAGCGAAAACCCATGCGGCTGGCTGCGCAACGATAGCCGGCCCAAGCGCGCGCCGGTGATGGCCAGCAATTGGCTGGCGAGAAAACCTTGCCGGGCCTCGGCCTCCAGGGCCAGGAACTCGCGCGCGCGGCCCTCGGCAATCGACCAGACCATCGAAACCTGCGGGCCGTCGGCCGTATCGGGCATGGGCAGCAACGCCAAAATGCCATCGCCGGTGAACCACTGCAACGCCTTGCCCTGATGCGGCACCTCGGCATCGAGATGGGCGACCACCCCCATATCGCCGTACGGCGTGTAGTGATGGTCGATGCCGGCGGCCTCGCGCACCCGCGAGCGCGCGCCATCGGCGCCCACCAGCAGGCCCGCCTGCATCACCCGGCCACCGCGCGTGCGGATGCGCACCCCGGACGGCAGGGACTCCAGATCCTCGAACTCGTCCTCGAACCAGGGCACGCCGATGACGTGCACGGCCTGCAACAAGGCGCGTTCGATCTCGCCGGACTCGACGATCCAGGCCAGCGTATCCCGGGTATCCTGCCAGGCCGACAAATCCAGGGCGCCGTCGCCGTCGCCATGGATTTCCATGGCCTCGACCGGCGTGATGCGCGTCGCATCCATCAGACGCCAGACGCCCAGACGTTCGAGCAGCGCCTGACTGGCGGGCGACAAGGCATAGACCCGGGGATGATAGACATCCGGTGCCAGACGCGGCGGCTCGTGACGCGGCCCCAGCAGGCTGACCGAATAGCCCTCGCGCGCAAGGCCCAGGGCGCAGGCGAACCCCGCGATGCCCGTCCCGCAGACGATGATCGATTCCTTTTTCATGATCAGGCTATATTAACCGCAACCCGACGCCACGATGCGTCGCATTGGGTTCTTGATCCGCGCCTGGCGGCAAACCCCCGCAAAAGAACCAGCACCCTCCCACTTTCGCAGGCAATCCACCCTCAACGCGCAGAAGGCGCCCCCGCAGCCGCCGGCCACAACACCCACATCTGCCCGCTTTGCTTCATGCGCCCCGCCTGCTGTCCGGCCTCGTCGCCGAATCCCCAATAGAAATCCGCGCGCGCCGCGCCACGGATCGCGGCCCCCGTATCCTGCGCGAACACCAGGCGGCGCAAAGGCCCCGCCCCCCCCGGAAGCTGGGTAACCAGATACACCGGCGTCCCCAGCGGTACGAAACCGGCATCGACCGCGATCGCCCGCTGCGCCAGCAAGGGAATGCCATAGGCCCCCTTGGGACCGAGTTCCGGATCGCTGACGGCCTCCTCCTTGAAAAACACCATCGCCGGATTCACGTTCAGCATCTGCTGGACGCGATCCGGATGCTCGCGCGCCCAGCGCTTGATGTTCTGCATGGAAGTCTGGGCCAGAGGCATCTCGCCCTGGCGCGCCAGCCACTGCCCGATCGAAACATAAGGCCGGCCATTATGATCGGCATAAGCCAGGCGGATCACCGAGCCATCAGGCAAAAGGGCGCGGCCCGAGCCCTGGATCTGCAGGAAAAACGCCTCGACCGGATCATTCGCCCAGACGATCGCCGGCGGCTGACGCGCGGGATCGGCCGCGATCTGCGCACGGGTATCGTAGGGCACCACGCGGCGCCCCTCGAGCTTGCCGCGGATGCGTTTGCCGGCGAGCTCGGGATAGACCGAGCCCAGATCGATGGTCAGCAGATCTGCGGGCTGCGCGTACAAAGGCCATTGATAATCGCCCCCCTGCCAGCGCGAGGCGCGGATCAAAGGCTCGTAATAGCCCGTGACGATACCGCTGGCCGCATGCCCGGCCCCATCCAGCAGACGCCAGGGCCGCAGATGCGCCTGCAGAAAAGCCCGCACGGGCTCGCCGCCCGACTCGGGCGCGAGGCCCGCGCGGGATGCGGCCTCGCACACCGGCTGCCAGGCGCGCGGCGTCGCGCGGGCGGGCTGGGACAGCGCCCCCGCCACTGGCCGCATCAGACCCTTGCAATTATTGATGAAGCCCTTCCAGACATGACGCAGATCGTCCTCGCCCCAACCCGGCAGACTCGCCCAGTCGGCCGCCGCGAACCGCCCCTCCAGCGGGCGCGCCGGCGTTTCCGGCAAAGCCGACAACGTCGGCACCACCAGGGGTTGCAGCGCAATGTCCTCGGCGGGCGCCTCGGGCTTTCCCGGCTCATCGAGAGGCACCGAGGAACACGCGGCCAGCAAGGCCAGGACGCCAAAGGCGGGCAGGATTTTCTTCATCGGCGAACAGGTGCTCTAAAATGGTCGAGGGATACGACGCACATCACAATCATGACATAACCGGACGCCATTTAACCATGACCGAACTGCCCCCTGCCCGCATCTCGCCCAGCCTGCTCTCGGCGGACTTCGCCCGCCTGGGCGAGGAGGTCCGCGCCGTCATCGCCGCGGGCGCCGACTGGATCCACCTGGATGTGATGGACAACCACTACGTCCCCAACCTGACGGTCGGCCCACTGGTCTGCGCCGCCCTGCGCCCCCACACCACGGCGCCCATCGACGTCCACCTGATGATCGAGCCCGTCGACGACCTCGTGCCCGCCTTCGCCAAGGCCGGGGCCGACATCATCAGCTTCCACCCCGAGGCATCGCGCCATGTCGACCGCACCCTGACCCTGATTCGCGACCACGGCTGCCGGGCCGGCCTGGTTTTCAATCCGGCCACGCCGCTTGCCTGGATGGATCATGTGATGGAAAAGCTCGATCTCGTGCTGCTGATGTCGGTCAACCCGGGATTCGGGGGCCAGGCATTCATCCCCCGGACCCTGGCCAAACTCGCCGAGGCCCGGCAACGCATCGACCGCTGGCGCGAGAGCGGCGGCCAGGAAATCGCTCTCGAGGTGGACGGCGGCGTCAAAATCGACAACATCGCGGCGATCCGGGCGGCGGGCGCGGACGCCTTCGTCGCCGGCTCGGCGGTCTTCGGCCAGCCGGACTACGCCCAGGTGATCGGCGCCCTGCGGGCCGGCATCGCCCAGGGCGACGCCCTGCGGCGCGCCTGACCCGGCCTCACCCCATGCAAACCCCCGCCATGCCATTCAACGCAATCCTGTTCGACCTCGACGGCACCCTCCTCGACACCATCCCCGACCTGGCCGACACCGCCAACGCGATGCGCCAGGACATGGGCCTGCCGCCCATCGCCGAGGCCATCCTCGCCACCTATGTGGGACAAGGCGCCGAGCGCCTGGTCATGCGCACACTGGCCCACGAGGGCCAAACCGTGGATGCCCCGACCCTGGCGCAAGGCATGGCGGGCTACCACCGCCACTACCGCGCCTTCAACGGCCGCCGCACACGGCTCTACCCGGGCGTGCTGCAAGGCCTGCGGGCCTTTCGCGAGCTCGGCGCCCGGCTTGCCGTGGTCACCAACAAGCTCACCGAGTTCACCGGCCCGCTCCTGCAACAGTACGGCATCGCGGAATTCTTCGACGCCGTGGTCTGCGGCGACACCTGCGAGCGCCGCAAGCCCGACCCCATGCCCTTGCTGCACGCCTGCCGAATCCTGGGGGTCGAGCCCCACGAGGCCCTGTTCATCGGCGACTCGATCAATGACGCCGAGGCCGCCAACGCCGCCGGCATCCGCGTTCTGGCCCTGCCCTACGGCTACAACGAAGGCCGCCCCGTGCAGACTTTGCGGGTGGATGCTATAGTTGATTCCCTCGTTTCAGCCGCCCAATGGGCTGCCAATGCAACGCCCCTGACCGAGCACCCATGAACACAATCCACTATTACCCGATCACCACTGGCGCCATCTGGCGCTGGTGGCGTCCGTATTCCGGGTAATGCGATCACCCGGCGGCGCGCTCGCAACACCGCGCCGCCCCATCCAAGACAGCCCGGATCCAACATTGGCCGGGCTTTTTTGATTCTTGTCCCGGCCCGTCTGAAAACCCAACAGAGACCACCATGACAGAAATCGAATTCAATGCGCTTGCCGCCCAAGGCTACAACCGGATACCCCTGATCGCGGAAACCTATGCGGATCTGGATACGCCGCTGGCCATCTACCTCAAGCTCGCGCATGCGGGCCCCGAGGGCGGGCGCAACAGCTGCCTGCTGGAATCCGTCGTGGGCGGGGAACGTTTCGGCCGCTATTCCTTCATCGGCCTGCCGGCCAAGACGATTCTGCGCGCCACCGGCACCACCACCGAGGTCGTCACGCAGGGCAAGGTGGTCGAAACCCACGAAGGCGACCCGCTGGCCTTCATCGAATCCTATCAGGCGCGCTTTCGCGTCGCCCTGCGTCCGGGCATGCCCCGTTTCGCGGGCGGACTGGCCGGCTACTTCGGCTATGAAACCGTGCGCCACATCGAGCCGCGCCTGGGCCCCTGCGTCAAGCCCGGCCCGGCCGGCCAGGACGACCTCGCGCCCGACATCATGCTGATGCAGGTCGACGAACTGGTCATCGTCGACAATCTGGCGGGCCGCACCTACCTCATCGTCTACGCCGATCCGCAGCAGACCGAGGCCTTTGCGCTGGCCAAGCGCCGCCTCAAGACCCTGCGCGAGAAGCTGCGCACCCCCGTCGTCATCCCCTACGCCTATGCCAGTATGCAGACCACGGCCCAACGCGACTTCAAGAAAGACGACTACCTGGCCGCGGTGCGCAAGGCCAAGGACTACATCGCCGCGGGCGACCTCATGCAGGTCCAGGTCGGGCAGGTCATCACCAAGCCCTTCCGCGATGCGCCGCTGTCCCTGTATCGCGCGCTGCGCTCGCTCAACCCCTCGCCCTACATGTACTACTGGAACTTCGACAAGTTCCACGTCGTGGGCGCCTCGCCCGAAATCCTCGTGCGCCAGGAAAAGGACGTCGAGCAGGGCCGCGAACGCGAACTGGTCACGATCCGTCCGCTGGCCGGCACCCGCAAGCGCGGCGCCACCGCCGAGGAGGATCTACGCCTCGAACGCGAACTGCTGGCCGACCCCAAGGAACGCGCCGAGCACGTCATGCTGATCGATCTGGCCCGCAACGACATCGGCCGCGTCTCGAAAGTCGGCAGCGTCGAGGTCACCGACACCATGACCATCGAACGCTATTCGCATGTCATGCACCTGGTTTCGAACGTGCGCGGCGAGCTCAACGAGGGCATGAGCAATATGGACGTCCTGCGCGCGACGTTCCCCGCCGGCACCCTGACCGGCGCGCCCAAGGTGCGCGCGATGGAACTCATCGACGAGCTCGAACCCGTGCGCCGGGGCATCTACGGCGGCGCGGCCGGCTATCTCAGCTACGGCGGCGAAATGGATCTGGCCATCGCGATCCGCACCGGCGTGATCCAGGACGGCATGCTGTACGTCCAGGCCGCCGCCGGCATCGTCGCCGACTCCGATCCCGAAAAGGAATGGCAGGAAACCGAGGTCAAGGCCCGCGCCCTGCTGCGCGCGGCCGAACAAGTGCAATTCGGCCTGGACGAGCCGATCTGAGCGGGCCAGGCGCCCTCGCGGGCGCCGAACCCTCCCCCGGCCCGCCGTTAACGAATCGCATGGCGGCACACTGGAAACCGCGGGATCGCGCGATCGGGCGACCCCGCGCCACAATCCGGCCGGGCCGCTCAGGCGCGCACCAGCAATTCCGGTGTAATGTCGGCGATCGTGCGCGCGCCGGTCAGCGTCATGGCGACGCGCATTTCCTTTTCGATCAGATCCAGCAGGTTCGCCACGCCAGCGCCGCCGCTCGTCGCCAGCGCATACAGCCAGGCACGCCCCAGCAGCACGGTATCGGCGCCCAGCGCCAACATACGCACCACATCCAGGCCGGTGCGCACGCCCGAGTCGGCCAGGATGCTCAACTGCCCCTTCACGGCATCGGCGATCGCCGGCAAGGCGCGCGCGGTGGACAGCACCCCGTCCAATTGCCGGCCGCCATGATTGGACACCACGATGCCATCGGCCCCGAATTTCACGGCATCGCGCGCATCGTCCGGGTCCAGGATGCCCTTGATGACCATCGGCCCCTTCCAGAAATCACGGATCCATTGCAGATCCTTCCAGGAAATCGACGGATCGAAGTTCGCCCCCAGCCAGCCGATGTAATCCTCGAGGCCGGTGGGCTTGCCCAGGTATTTGGACACATTGCCCAGGTCATGCGGGCGGCCCAGCAGGCCCACATCCAAGGCCCAGCGCGGGTGCAGGACGGCCTGGACATAACGGCGCAAGGCCGCGTTCGGGCCGCTCATTCCCGAGTGGGCATCGCGATAGCGCGCGCCCGGCACCGGCATGTCCACGGTGAACACCAGCGTCGATACGCCTGCCGCCTGGGCGCGTTCGAGCACGCTTTTCATGAAGCCCCGATCCTTGAGCACATAGAGCTGGAACCACATCGGCCGGCTGATGGCGGGCGCGACCTCCTCGATCGGGCAGACCGACACTGTGGACATGGTGAAGGGGATGCCCTTGCGATCCGCGGCCCGCGCCGCCTGGACCTCGCCCCGGCGGGCGTACATCCCGGTCAGGCCCACCGGCGCCAGGGCCACCGGCATCGACAGGGTTTCATTGAACAACCGGGTGGAAAGATCCAGCTGCGACATGTCGTTCAATACCCGCTGGCGCAATGCCACGCCCGACAGGTCGCTGACATTGTGCTGCAAAGTGTATTCGGCATACGCTCCGCCATCCGCGTAATGAAACAGGAAAGGCGGCAGGCGGCGCCGGGCGGCGGCGCGATAATCGGTCGAAGCGGAAATGATCATGGTCGGTCCGGAAAAGGAGGAAGACGGGAAGACCGGGCGCGGCGCGCCTCGTCCTCGTCGAAGGTACGCACGCTACGGTGCACGAATTCGAGGTGCCGCCAGACCGTCGCCCGCGCGGCTTCGGCGTCCCCTCGGAAAATGGCGTCCATCAAATCCCGATGCTGCGCCGTGAGCTGATCCTGCGTATGCCGCAGCGTATACATGCGCTGCCGGCTTTCCGTCACCGTTGCCCGCAGCAACTCGAACATGCCGCGCATCATCTGCAGCAGCACGGCATTGTGCGAGGCTTCGGCGATCGCCAGATGAAACTGAGCGTCGGCCTGGGCGGACGCATCGGGATCACCACTGCCCTGGAAACGCAGCATCTCCTCGAAACACGCCTGAATCCGGTCCTTGTCCCGCTGCGTCGCGCGCAAAGCCGCATTCCAGGCGATGCCGCCTTCCAGGACATGGCGCGCCTCCAGGACATCGTAGCGATACCCCGGATCATCGGACACCAGCGCATCGAGCGGCCGCACCAGATGCCGGCACAGAGGCTCCGGACTTTCCGCGGGAACCGCCTGCACATAGGTGCCGCCGCCGTGGTGGCTGCGCAGCACCCCCTGACTGGCGAGCTGATGGATGGCCTCGCGCACCGAGGGCCGCGAAGCCCCCAGGACCAGGGCCAGCTGCCGCTCCGCCGGCAGGCGGTCGCCCGGCTGCAGGCCGCGCTCGCCGATCAGGGCGAGCAGTTGTTCGACGAGGCGGTCCGAGAGGCGCATGAACAGGCGATCAAACGGCGGGGATCATCCACGGCAACACATAGGCCTGCAACGTGGTCATGATACCGACCAGCACGGCGAACAGCAGGCTGTACTTGATCGTGAAGCGCAGCAGGTCGGACTCGCGCCCCACCAGGCCCACAGCCGCGCAAGCGATGGCGATCGATTGCGGAGAAATCATCTTGCCGGTCACGCCGCCCGTCGAATTGGCGGCGACCAGCAGGACCTCCGGCACACCGATCTGCTGGGCCGTCGCCGCCTGCAACGCGGCGAACAGCGCGTTCGAGGATGTGTCCGAACCGGTCAGGAAAACGCCCAGCCAGCCAAGGAACGGCGAGAAGAAGGTAAAGGCATGGCCCGAGTGCGCCAGCGCCAGCGCCAGGGTCACGGACAGACCCGAGTAGTTCGCAATGAAGGCGAAGGCCAGCACCATGCCGATCGTGTAGATCGGAATCGCCAGCTCCCTCAGCGTTTCGCCCATGACGGCGGCTGCCGTGGAGAACTTGAGCCGCGCCGACACGATCGTGATCAGGGCCGCGATCAGGATCGCCGTGCCGGTCGCCGAGAACCAGTCGAACTTGTAGATCGCGGCATACGGGGTGGCCTGCGCCACGATGGGCGGCATCTTGTGCACCAGGCCGTCGAGGAACGGCACCGACACGCTGATGATCCAGTGATACAGCGGGCCATCGGCCAGGAACAGGCGCTTGAACGGCGCAATGGACCAGAGCGTCACCATGATGGTGAGCACAATGAACGGCGACCAGGCGCGCAGCACCTCGCCGGTGGTGAACTTGCGGCCCGAGGGGCGCGCTTCGGGCGAATCCGGCGACAAGTGCTCGGTCCCCTTGCCCGTCGGCGAGAAACGGAAGATCGACGCGGGCCGCCAGACGCGCAGGAACGCGGACAAGGCCACCAGCGACACCAGCGCCGAGGTGATGTCCGGCAGTTCGGGGCCGATGAAATTCGAGGTCAGGTACTGCACCAGGGCGAAACTGACGCCAGCCACAAGCACCGCCGGCCAGGTTTCCCGGATGCCGCGCCAGCCGTCCATGATCGCCATGATGACGAACAGCACGATGATCGTCAGGAACGGCAGCTGCCGGCCCGCCATCTCACCGATGGCGAATGCCGGCAGGCCGGTCACCTGCCCGGCCACGATGATTGGAATCCCCATGGCGCCGAACGCGACGGGCGCCGTATTGGCGACCAGGCACAGGCCGGCGGCATACAGGGGCTGGAATCCCAGCCCCACCAGCAGCGCGGCGGTAATCGCCACCGGCGCGCCGAAACCCGCCGCCCCTTCGAGGAAGGCGCCGAAAGCGAAACCGACCAGCAACATCTGCAGGCGCTGGTCGGCGGTCAGGGACAGCACCGATTCGCGGATCGTGTCGAACTGCCCGGTCTTGACCGATATCTTGTACAGAAAGACCGCGGTGACAATGATCCAGGCGATCGGCCAGAGGCCGTAGAAAAACCCGTAGACGGCGGACGCCAGGGCGTGACTGAAGGGCATCCCATAAAAGAACAGGGCCACGGCCAACGCGCACAGCACGGTCAGGGAGCCCGCCACCCAGCCCTTGAGCCGCAGAACGGCAAGCGCCAGGAAAAACAGCAGGATCGGCAGGCACGCCACCAATGCCGACAGCCAGATATTGCCGGCTGGATCGTAATTTTGTTGCCAAATGGTAGGCATTTCACGGAACTCCACAGGGTGATACTCGGCGAGACCGCCGAGACCGCCCCAGCACCTATAATGGCCTTACCAATCGCATCAATTTATCTTGTGGCAAGATTTTAATGACCCTGGATTTAGCGGGTCAATCTGGAAACAAATCAGTGTTTACCCTTACTTTCCTGATACACCAGGAAATATTCCTTATAAAACAAACGATTATAAATATGCCGGTTTGCTCGAAAGCATTCGACCGGATAGCGGCGGTATCCATATCAAACGAAATGGTATTACCAGTTACCGGCTCGAGAGGGGCTCTGGCCTGCCAGCGGCGATTCGCCCCCCCTATCGCCGATCGGCCAATTTCAGTTCTTCGAAGATGCCGAGCCTGCGCAACACGAGCTTCTCGGCCTCCAGCAAAGCCATCATCACCCAGCCGCACGCCACGATCACGATGCCCTCGAACAGCGGTACGGGGCGGCTGTCGAACAGCGCGTGCATCCAGGGCGCATAGGTGAATGCCACCTGGGCCAGCACGACCGCGGCGATCGCCCACAGCACGGCCGGCGTGCCACGCAGGCCGATGAGCGTGAACGACGTGCTGTGCAGGTAGCGCACGCTGAACAAATAAAAAATTTCCATCACGCAGAACATATTGACCACCATCGTGCGCGCGGTCTCCAGGTCGTGACCGCGGATCTGCTGCGCCCAGGTGAAGATCCCGAAGGCGCCGATACTGAACAGAATCGAGACCGCCGCGATACGCCAGAGCATGAAAGGCGAAATCAGCGCCGCATCGCGCCGGCGCGGAGGCCGCGCCATCACGCCGCGCTCGGGCGGCTCGAAGGCCAGCGCCAGGCCAAGCGTGACGGTCAACACCATGTTGATCCACAGGATCTGCGGCGGCGTCATCGGCAGCACCCAGCCAAAGAGAATCGCCAGCACCACCGCCAACGCCTCGCCGCCGTTGGTCGGCAGCGTCCAGGCCATCACCTTGCGGATATTGTCGTAGACCGCGCGGCCCTCATGCACCGCGGCATCGATCGAGGCGAAATTATCGTCGGCGAGCACCATTTCGCTCGCCTCCTTGGCCGCCTCGGTCCCCTTGTGGCCCATGGCGATGCCGATATCGGCCTGCTTGAGCGAGGGCGCATCATTGACGCCGTCGCCGGTCATCGCCACGATATGCCCGAGCGACTGCAGCGCCCGCACGATGCGCAGCTTGTGCTCAGGCGTGGTACGCGCAAATACACAGGCCCTCTCGGCCAGCGCCGGCAAGTCCTGGTCGGACACGCCCTCGAGATCCTGACCGGTGACCACCTGCACCTCCTCGGCCAGCTTGAGCTGCCTGGCGATGGCCGCCGCGGTGGCGGCGTGATCGCCGGTCACCATCTTGACGGCAATCCCCGCGCCGCCGCAATCGGCCACCGCACGGATGGCTTCCTCGCGGGGCGGATCGATGAAGCCCATGAGACCGGCAAACGTCAGCCCATGCACATCCCGCAGACCAAAACGTTCGGGCACCATGTCGAACCGGCGCCAGGCAAAGCCCAGCACGCGCTGGCCCTGGGCGCCGATCTCGTCGATCGCCTGCCGCCAGAAGGCCGCATGCAGGGGCTCCGCCCCGCCGTCGAGGCCGATCTGCCGGCTGCACAGCGCCAGCACTTGTTCAGGCGCCCCCTTGACGCATACCAGCGCGCCCCCGTTCTCGCCATCGGGATGCAGCGTGGCCATGAAGCGGTGCGCTGCATCGAACGGCACCTCGTCCAGGCGCGGATGCAGACTGCACACGGCGCCGGCATCCAGGCTGGCCTTGCCTGCCAGCGCCAGCAGCGCGCCCTCCATCGGATCGCCATCGACCCGCCAGCGGCCATCGACGCTCTGCAAGCGCGCATCGTTGCACAACAGCCCGATGCGCGCGAGCCGCAGCCCCGCGGCCAAGGCCGCATCACCGCCCTCGATGACGGTCAACTGGCCCTCGGGCGCATAGCCGCCGCCTTCGGCCCGCACCCAGCCCGCGGCGCTGATCAGGCTGCGCACCGTCATTTCGTTGCGCGTGAGCGTGCCGGTCTTGTCCGAACAGATCACGGTCGTGGCGCCCAAGGTCTCGACCGCGGGCAGGCGGCGCACGATCGCATTGCGCGCCGCCATCCGGCGGACACCGATCGCCAGCGTGATCGTGATCACTGCGGGCAGGCTCTCCGGCACCACGCCCACCGCCAGCGCCACCACCACCATCAGCGCGTCGAGCCAATCGTAGCCGCGCACCCCGACGGCGAATACGAGCAGCGCCAAAGCCAACAAGATGGCAACCAGAGTGAAGGCCTTGCCGAAACGCCCGATCTGCCGCAGCAGCGGCGTGGTCAACACATCGACCTTGCTCAACAATGTGCCGATGCGCCCGATCTGGGTCTGGGGGCCGGTGGCCACGGCCACCACGCTCGCCTGCCCGGTCGACACCAGCGTCCCCGAATAGAGCATGCAGGACCTCTCGCCGAGGTCGGCCCGCTCGGCCACCGGGTCGGCAGATTTCTCCACCGGGACAGACTCCCCGGTAAGCACGGACTCATCCACCCGCAGGCCGCGCCCGCGCAGCAGCCGGGCATCGGCCGGCACCCGATCGCCGGCCTCGAGCAGCAGAACGTCGCCCGGCACCAGATCCTCGACCGGCACGACGACGCGCTTGCCGTCGCGCAGCACCCGCGCCGCCGGCGCCAGCATCGAGCGCAGCGCCGACAGCGCCTGCTCGGCCCGGCCCTCCTGCACATAGCCAACGATGGCGTTGATGGTGACCACCCCGACGATGACGCCGGCATCGACGAATTGCCCCAGCAGCGCGGCCATCACGGCTGCGGCCAACAGGAACAGGATCAGCGGGTCGTTGAAATGCCGCAGCAGCCTGCGCCATGCCGGCACATATGGCGGCGGCGGCAACACATTCGGCCCATGCCGTTGCAGCCGATCCAGCGCATCGGGCGACGTCAGCCCGAGCGGGGACGAGGACAAATATTGGAGAACGTCATCGCCCTCGACCGCATGCCAATGCGGGGGGGGCACTTGCGGCTGCGCGCTCAGGACCTGCTCTTGAACCGCCAAGGGGCTTTCCTATTTCAGGGAACGCAACGTTCCCACTCGGGTTTCACCATGATTGTCGCGAATCAGGGCGATTCACGCATGAAAGAAATCCCATTATTTCGTGACGGAAATCGTTGTGTCAACGCGGCCATGCGACCGATACTGGCTACCAAGCCACCCCGATATAATGCTAGTATTAGGCCGCACGGTCGATGATGAGAGCATTCATCAGGCCGCTTGCAGCCAGATACCCAGGATATTCATACTCATGATCCGTACCGCGACGTCCAGCCTCCATTGGTGGTGGCGCTTCTCTTAGAAGCGGCACGTCGCTGCGGCATTGCGCCGCGCCTTGCCGCCAAACCGGCACAGCAAGGCTCAAGTCACATCGCTCTCCCGGCACGGCGGCTCCCAGACCCCAGGAAATTGCCATGCCAAATCTGCTGATGCTCGACAATTACGATTCCTTTACCTACAACCTGGTGCAGTATTTCGGCGAGCTGGGCGCGCAGGTCCATACCGTGCGCAACGACCAGATCACCCTCGACGAAATCGAAGCCATGGACCCCGATCGCATCTGCGTCTCGCCCGGCCCCTGCACGCCCCACGAGGCCGGGATATCGGTCGAGCTGATCCGCCATTTCGCGGGCCGCAAGCCGATCCTGGGCGTCTGCCTGGGCCACCAGGCCATCGGCGTCGCCTACGGCGGCACCATCGTGCGCGCCCAGGAAATCATGCATGGCAAGGTTTCCCCCATCACCCACACCGGAACGGACGTCTTCGCCGGACTCCCCTCGCCCTACACGGTCACGCGCTATCATTCCCTGGCGATCGAGCGCGCAACATTGCCCGAATGCCTGACGATCACCGCCGAAACCGCCGACGGCGAGATCATGGGCGTCGCCCACAAGACCCAGCCCGTATACGGCGTCCAGTTCCACCCCGAGTCCATCCTCAGCGAACACGGCCACGCCCTGCTGCGCAACTTCCTGGAACTCTGACCCCAAAGATCAAGCACAAGGACCCCTCATGCCCATCATCACCCCGACCGAAGCCCTGACCCGCTGCATCGAGCACCGCGAGATCTTCCACGACGAAATGCTGGAACTCATGCGCATGTTGATGCGCGGCGAGCTTTCGCCACAGATCGCCAGCGCCCTGATCATGGGCCTGCGCGTCAAAAAGGAAACCGTCGGCGAAATCACGGCCGCCGCCCAGGTCATGCGCGAATTCGCCCTGGCCGTACACGCGCCACACCCCGAAGACCTGCTCGACATGTGCGGCACCGGCGGCGACGGCTCGCGCACTTTCAACATCTCGACCGCGGCCATGTTCGTGGCGGCGGCCGGCGGCGCCCGCATCGCCAAGCACGGCGGCCCCAGCGCCTCGTCCTCCTCGGGCAGCGCCGACGTCCTCCAGGCGCTGGGAATCCGCATCACGGCCACGCCCGAACAAGTGACCGAATCCATCGAGGCGACCGGTATCGGCTTCATGTTCGCACCGGCCCACCACGGCGCCATGAAGAACGTCATGGCCGTGCGCAAGGAGCTCGGTGTGCGCACGATCTTCAACATCCTCGGCCCGCTGACCAACCCCGCCAATGCGGGCAATCAGCTCATGGGCGTGTTTCACCCCGATCTCGTCGGCATTCAGGTGCGCGTGCTGCAGCGCCTGGGCTCGCGCCACGTGCTGATCGTCCACAGCAAGGACGGCATGGACGAGGCCTCGCTCGGCGGCGCCACCCTGGTCGGCGAACTCAAGGACGACAAAGTCAGCGAATACGAAATCCACCCCGAGGATTTCGGCATGTCCATGGTTTCCAACCGCAGCCTCAAAGTCAATGACCGCGAGGAATCCGCCCGGATCGTACTCGAAGTCCTGGATAACACCCCGGGCGCGGCGCGTGATATCGTGGGCCTGAACGCTGGCCTGGCCCTGTATGCCGGCAACCGCGTCCCCTCGATCCAGGAAGGCATCCGCCAGGCCTTCGAGTTGATCGCCAGCGGCGCGGCCCGCGACAAACTCGAACAATTCCGCCGCTATACCGAACGATTCGCATCATGACCGACATCCTCGCCCGAATCCTCGAAACCAAAAAAATCGAAATCGCCACCGCGCGCCAGATGCGCAGCGAGTCCGAGATGCTGCGCGAAGCCAAGAGCCGCAAGGATCTGCGCGGCTTCGCGCACGCCATCGAGGACAAGATCGCGCAGGGCAAGCCGGCTATCATCGCCGAAATCAAAAAGGCTTCGCCCTCCAAGGGCGTCATCCGCGAGGACTTCCACCCCGCCGACATCGCCGCCACCTATGCCGCGCATGGGGCCGCGTGCCTGTCGGTCCTCACCGATGTGCAGTACTTCCAGGGCGGCTACGACTACCTGCGGCAGGCACGCGCGTCCTGCACCCTGCCGGTGATGCGCAAGGACTTCCTGATCGATCCCTACCAGATCATCCACGCGCGCGCCCTCGGGGCCGATTGCATCCTGCTGATCGTCGCTGCGCTCGATCCCGGCCGATTGCTCGAACTCGAAGCCGTGGCCACAGAGCTCGGCATGGATGTGCTGGTCGAAATCCACGACCGCGCCGAACTCGACATCGCCCTCACCCTGCGCACCCCGCTGCTGGGGATCAACAACCGCGACCTGCGCAGCTTCGAGACCTCGCTGGACACCACCCTCTCGATGCTGGCGGACATTCCCGAGGGCAAACGGGTCGTCACCGAAAGCGGTATCCTGACACCGGCCGATGCCGCCCTGATGCGCGAGCACGGCGTCCAGGCATTCCTGGTGGGCGAGGCCTTCATGCGCGCCAAGGACCCGGGCGCGGCGCTGCACGACCTGTTCTTCGCCCCATGACCCGTTCCACGATCCCGCAAACGCCCGGCTGCCCCTTGTGCGCAGCCGACCCGCCCGGCACTACCCTGTGGCGTGGCGAGGCGTTGCGCATCATCCGCGTGGACAACACGCCCATCCCCGGATTCACCCGGATCATCTGGAACACGCACACTGCTGAAATGACCAACCTGGACGGCGCATCCAGGATGCACCTGATGCGAGCCGTCTGGCTGGTCGAGAGCACGCAGCGCCGCTGCCTGCGCCCCGATAAAATCAACCTCGCCAGCCTGGGCAACCAGGTGCCGCACCTCCATTGGCACATCATCCCACGCTGGCGGGACGATCCTTTCTTTCCCGCGACGCCCTGGTCCACGGCGACAGCGGACCCCGACCGCCTGGCAGCCTGGGAAACGCGCCGCGCCCGCCTGCTGGGGCAAATCGATGCGTTTCACCAGGCGCTCGTCGGCGCCCTGGATGTGGAGTTCCCCGCGCGCCAGCCGGCACGGCGATGATGCCGATACAGGCATCCTGCCAAACCGCCATGCCGCTCCCGGCTTACCGCGCCTGAAAAGAAAAGCTTCCATCTCTGCGCACCCCAACATCAAAAAGGCGTCCCGCGGGACGCCTTTTTGAGTTGCCCATTGCCGGGCGAAACAGCCGGATCAGTGCGAGGAACGCTTTTGGCTGAACTTGCGCGCCGCGGCGGCCTGGGCCGCCAGCATGGCGAGCTCGGCCTCGACGACGGCCATGTCGGCCTTGTCCTTGGTGTTGCGCAAGGCCTCCTCGGCGAGCTGGCGCGCCGCGACCGCCTTGGCCTCGTCCAGATCGGCCGCGCGAATGGCGGTATCGGACAGGACGGTCACGGAACCCGGCTGCACCTCGAGAATGCCGCCGGCGACGAAAATGCTTTCCTCGCCGCCATCGGCCAGCTTGATTTTCAGCGTGCCCGGGCGGATGCGCGAGATCAGGGGAGTGTGACCGGGCAGGATGCCCAGGTCACCCGATTCGCCCGGCAGGGCGACGAACGTCGCCTCGCCGGAGAAGATCGAGGCCTCCGCACTGACCACATCAACGTGGAGAGTAGCCATTTGCAATCCTTATTGGAGGGTCTTGGCTTTCTCGAATGCCTCGTCGATCGAGCCAACCATGTAGAACGCCTGCTCGGGCAGCGCATCGCACTCGCCCTCGACGATCATCTTGAAACCGCGCAGCGTCTCGGACAGCGGCACGTACTTGCCGGGCGAACCGGTAAAGACCTCGGCCACGTGGAAAGGCTGCGACAGGAAACGCTGGATCTTGCGCGCCCGGGCCACGGCCTGCTTGTCCTCGGGGGACAGTTCGTCCATGCCCAGAATCGCGATGATGTCGCGCAGTTCCTTGTAGCGTTGCAACGTTTGCTGCACGCCACGGGCAACGGCGTAGTGCTCTTCGCCAACGACTTGCGGGTCGAGCTGGCGGCTGGACGAATCCAGCGGGTCCACGGCCGGGT
>JBEBRQ010000039.1:0-28562 GCA_040394755.1 Castellaniella defragrans
CCCGGCGGCAAAAAATACCCCCACGCTGCGCCTTCGGCTTGCTGCCCCCCGAGGGAGCGCTTTTGCCTTGGGGCGGCCCGGCGGCAAAAAAGGGCCTTTCTATTTCCGCCGAACGGGCGGCAGGTCCGTGCAGTGGCCCTCGGCGGCTTCGGCGGCCATGCCGATCGACTCGCCTAGGGTGGGATGGGGATGAATGGTCTTGCCGATGTCGACCGCGTCGGCACCCATCTCGATGGCCAGAGCCACCTCGCCGATCAGGTCGCCTGCATGGGTGCCGACGATCCCGCCGCCGAGGATGCGGCCGGATTCGGCGTCGAACAGCAGTTTGGTGCAGCCCTCGTCGCGGCCGTTGGCGATCGCGCGGCCCGACGCCTGCCAGGGAAACAGGCCCTTGCGCACGGTCACGCCCTGCTTCCCGGCTTCGTCCTCGGTCAAACCAACCCAGGCCACCTCGGGGTCGGTGTAGGCGACCGATGGAATCACGCGCGCATCGAAAAAGGACTTCCCGCCCGCGATCGCCTCGGCGGCGACATGCGCCTCATGCACCGCCTTGTGCGCCAGCATGGGCTGCCCGACGATATCGCCGATGGCGTGGATATGAGGCACATTGGTGCGCATCTGCCGATCCACGGCAATGAAGCCGCGGTCGGAAACCGCCACGCCGGCGTTTTCCGCGCCGATCGTCTTGCCGTTGGGCGCGCGGCCCACGGCTTGCAGCACCAGATCGTAGCGCTGAGGTTCCCTGGGCGCGGATTCACCCTCGAACGTGACCCAGATACCGTCGTCCCGGGCCTCGGCCCCCACTGTCCTGGTGTTGAGCATGATGTGGTCGAAGCGCCGGGCATTCATTCTTTCCCAGACCTTGACCAGATCGCGATCGGCACCGGTCATGAGGGTGGGCAGCATCTCGACCACATCCAGGCGGGCGCCCAGCGCGGAGTAGACCGTGCCCATTTCCAGGCCGATGATGCCGCCGCCGATGATCAGCATGCGTTTGGGCACCGCCTTCAGGGCCAGCGCACCGGTGGAATCCACGATGCGCGGATCGTCCGGCAGGAACGGCAGCTTGACCGAGCGGCTGCCGGCCGCGATGATGGCCGAGGCGAATTTGAGCGTCGCCTGACTGCCGTCCGCCCGGGTCACCGTCAGATGATGCGGATCGGCGAAAACGCCCACGCCCTGGATCACCGTGACTTTGCGCGCCTTGGCCATGCCGGCCAGACCGCCGGTGAGCTTACCCACGACGGAATTCTTGTAGCCGCGCAGTTTATCCAGGTCGATCGCCGGCTCGCCGAACACAATCCCGTGGGTCGCCATGGCTTTGGCTTCTTCGAGCACGCTGACGGTGTGCAGCAAGGCCTTGGACGGGATGCAGCCGACGTTCAGGCAGACGCCGCCCAGCGTGGCGTAGCGCTCGACCAGGACGACCTTCAGGCCGAGGTCCGCGGCGCGGAAGGCCGCGGAATAGCCGCCGGGCCCCGCGCCCAGCACCAGGACGTCGTATTCCCCGCCAGCCGCACCCTTGGATGCTGCGGGTGCCGGCGCGGCTGCGGGCACTGGCGCGGGCGCAGCGGCAGGTGCCGGTGCAGGCGCCTTGGCGGGCGCAACGGCCGGCGCCGCAACGTCCGTGGCCTCGATGCGCACGATGGTCTTGCCCTGCGAGACCTTGTCGCCGAGCTCGACGAGAATCTCGCGCACCACCCCGCCCTGCTCGGCGGGGATCTCCATCGAGGCCTTGTCGGACTCGACGGTGATCAGGCCCTGCTCGGCCGCGATCGTGTCGCCCACCGCCACCAGGATCTCGATCACCTCGACCGTGCCGAAGTCGCCGATGTCAGGGATATTCAGATCTACGATACGCATGGCGGCCTCACAGGATGATGCGGCGGAAGTCCGCCAACAGACTCGCCAGATAGGCGTTAAAGCGCGCCGCGGCCGCCCCATCGATCACCCGGTGGTCGTAGGACAGGGACAGCGGCAGCATCAGGCGCGGCTGGAAGGCTGCGCCGTCCCAGACCGGCTGCATCGACGAACGGGATACCCCGAGGATGGCGACTTCGGGGGCATTGATGATGGGCGTGAAATCGGTGCCGCCGATCCCGCCGAGCGATGAGATCGAGAAGCACCCGCCCTGCATCTGCGATGGCGAGAGTTTCCCTTCGCGCGCCTGCGCCGCCAGTTCGGCGGTTTCGGCGGCCAGTTCGAGCACGCCCTTGCGATCGGCATCGCGGATCACCGGAACCACCAGCCCATTGGGTGTATCGGCGGCAAAGCCGATATGGAAATACTGCTTCAGGACCAGATTGTCGCCGTCCAGCGAGGCGTTGAACTCGGGAAATTTCCTGAGCGCAGCAATCACGGCCTTGATCAGGAAGGCCAGCATGGTGACCTTGCTGCCGGATTTCCTGTTTTCCTCGTTGAGTTGCTGGCGCAAGGCTTCGAGTTCGGTGATGTCCGCCACATCGTTGTTGGTGACATGCGGGATCATGACCCAATTGCGGTGCAGATTCGCGCCCGAGATCTTTTTGATGCGCGACAAGGGCCGGGTTTCGATCGCGCCAAACTTGGCGAAATCGACTTTCGGCCAACCCAACACACTGAAGCCTTCGCCCGCTGGCAGCGTCGAACCCGCCGGGCTGGCGCCGCCCGTGGACAGGGCTTGCTTGACGTAGGCGCGCACATCGTCGGCGGTAATGCGGTTCTTGGCGCCGCTGCCGATGATCTGCGCCAGATTCACGCCCAGTTCACGGGCGAATTTGCGCACGGACGGCGAGGCATGCGGTAGATTGCGCAGCGGCACGGCGGCCTCGGCAAAAGCGGCGGTGGGCGATGTGCGCGCCGGGGGCGTCGATGCCAGGCTCTGCGCGGCTTGCTCGACGGGAGCGGATGGCTCGGCAGGGACGGAAGCCTCAACGCCCGCAGGCATCGCGGCAGGTGCAGCCGGGGCCTGCGGCTGCGCCGCTCCGGCAGTCTCGATCTCGACGATCTCGGTGCCCTGGCTGACCTTGTCGCCGACCTTGACCTTGACGGCCTTGACCACCCCGCCCTCGGAGGCGGGGATTTCCATCGACGCCTTGTCGGATTCGACGGTAATCAGACCCTGCTCGGCTTCGATCGTGTCACCCACGGCCACCAAGACCTCGATCACCTCGACTGCATCGAAATCGCCAATATCGGGCACCGCAACGCTGCGCAGCACGGGCGCGCCGGAAGCCGCCTTCGGGGCAGCCGTCCGGGGTGCGGTTGCCGCGGCCGGCGTAGCGGCAGGCGGGGCCACAGGCTGGGTGGCGGCCGGCGCATCCTCCGCTGAGTCGACCTCGAGGATCACCGAGCCTTGCTTGACCTTGTCGCCGACCTTGACCCTGACGGCCTTGACCACCCCGCCCTCGGAGGCGGGGATTTCCATCGACGCCTTGTCGGATTCGACGGTAATCAGACCCTGCTCGGCCTCGATCGTGTCACCCGCGGCCACCAGGACCTCGATCACCTCGACCGCATCGAAATCGCCGATGTCCGGCACCTTGATTTCTATCGTCTTGCTCATGTTCCTCACCTCGTTCAAGCGTGATGCGGGTTGGCTTTCGCAGGATCGATGCCGTATTTGGCAATCGCCTCGGCGCATTTCTTGATGTCGAGGACACCGTCATCGGCCAGGCTGCGCAGCGCGGCCAGGACGACGAAATGGCGATCGATCTCGAAGTGCTCGCGCAGCTTGTAGCGGAAATCGGAACGCCCGAAACCGTCCGTGCCGAGCACCTTGAAGCGCCGGCCAGCCGGCACGTACGGACGGATCTGATCGCCATAGGCCTTGATGTAGTCGGTCGAAACCACGATCGGCCCCTGGCTGTCCTTGAGCTGCCGGGTGACGTACGATTCCCGGGCCGGTTCGCCGGGATGCAGCATATTGTGGCGCTCGACGTCCAGGCCGTCGCGACGCAGCTCGGTGAAACTGGTGACGCTCCAGACGTCCGACGAGACGCCCCAATCCTTTTCCAGCAATTCCTGGGCGGCCAGGACTTCGCGCAGGATCGTGCCCGAACCCATGAGCTGAACATGGGCCTTGCCTTTGGCGGCGACCGATTTCAGCTTGTACATGCCGCGCAGGATGCCCTCCTCGTCGCCCTGGCGCAGGCCGGGCTGGGCATAGTTCTCGTTCATCACCGTGATGTAGAAGAACACATCCTCCTGATCCTGCATCATGCGCTTGAGGCCGCTCTGGATGATGACGGCCACCTCGTGCGCAAAGGCCGGATCGTAGGACACGCAATTGGGGATCAGCGAGGACTGGATGTGACTATGCCCGTCCTCATGCTGCAGGCCCTCGCCGTTGAGCGTGGTGCGCCCCGCGGTGCCGCCCAGCACGAAGCCGCGCGCCTGCATGTCGCCCGCCGCCCAGGCCAGATCACCGAAACGCTGGAACCCGAACATCGAGTAATAGATGAAGAACGGAATCATGATCCGGTTGCTGCTGGAATACGAAGTCGCCGCGGCGATCCAGGAGCAGAAGCCGCCCGCTTCGTTGATGCCATCCTGCAGGAGCTGGCCGTTGGCCTCCTCGCGGTAATACATCACCTGGCCCTTGTCGACCGGGACATATTTCTGGCCCTCGGGGGCATAGATGCCGATCTGCCGGAACAGACCCTCCATCCCGAAAGTACGCGACTCATCGACCAGGACGGGCACGACGCGGGGTGCCAGGGTCTTGTCGCGCAGAATCTGGTTGAGCACGCGCACGAAAGCCTGCGTGGTGGAGATCTCGCGCCCTTCGATGGTCGGCTCCAGAACGGCCTTGAACGTTTCCAGCGCGGGCGCCGGCAGGCTTTCGTCGGCCTTCTGGCGGCGATGCGGCAGATAGCCGCCCAGGGCCTCGCGGTGCGCGTGCAGGTACTTCATTTCGGGCGAATCGTCGGCCGGCTTGAAGTACGGAATCTCGTCGACCTTGTCATCGGGGATCGGGATGTTGAAACGATCACGGAATTCACGCACCGAATCGAGGTCGAGTTTCTTTTGCTGGTGCGTGGGGTTCTTGGCCTGGCCCACATGGCCCATGCCGTAGCCCTTGATGGTCTTGGCCAGAATCACCGAGGGCTGGCCCTTGTGGCCGACCGCCGAAGCGAACGCTGCATAGACCTTGTGCGGATCGTGACCGCCGCGATTCAGGCGCCAGACATCCTCGTCGCTCATGCGGCTGACCATTTCGAGCAGCTTGGGATGCTTGCCGAAGAAATGCTCGCGCACGAACTTGCCGTCATTGGCCTTGTAAGCCTGGTATTCGCCGTCGAGGGTTTCCTCCATGATGCGGCGCAGCAGACCGTCTTTGTCGCGTGCAAACAGGGGATCCCAGTAACCGCCCCAGATCAGTTTGAGGACGTTCCAGCCGCCGCCGCGGAAAACGCCCTCGAGTTCCTGGATGATCTTGCCGTTGCCGCGCACCGGGCCATCGAGGCGCTGCAGGTTGCAGTTGACGACGAAAATCAGGTTGTCGAGCTTTTCGCGCGCCGCCAGGCCGATGGCGCCCAGGGACTCGGGTTCATCCATCTCGCCATCACCCAGGAACACCCAGACCTTGCGCTGGCTGGTGTCGGCAATGCCGCGAGCATGCAGGTACTTGAGGAAACGGGCCTGGTAGATGGCCATCAGCGGCCCCAGACCCATGGACACGGTGGGAAACTGCCAGAAGCCCGGCAGCAGCTTGGGGTGCGGATAGGAGGGCAGCCCCTTGCCCTTGCCGCCGACGTCCTGGCGGAAATAATTCAGGTTTTCCTCGGTCAGGCGGCCTTCGAGGAAGGCGCGCGAGTAAATGCCCGGCGAGGAATGCCCCTGAAAATAGATCAGATCGCCGCCATGATCGGCGGACTCGGCATGCCAGAAATGATTCTGGCCGCATTCGATCATGGTGGCCAGCGAGGCGAAGGAAGCAATATGGCCGCCCAGGCTGCCGCCATCATCAGGCTCGACCTTGTTGGCCTTGACGACCATGGCCATCGCATTCCAGCGCACGTACGAACGGATGCGTTCTTCGAGGACCATATTGCCCGGATGCGGCGGCTCGAGTCCCGGCGGAATCGTGTTGACATAGGCCGTATTCGGGGAAAATGGAATGTGCGCGCCCGAACGGCGCGCCAGATCGATCTGCCGCTCGATCAGAAAGTGGGCGCGCTGCGCGCCCTCGCGATCGAGCACTGCTTCCAGTGCGTCCAGCCATTCCTGGGTTTCCTGCGTATCGGTATCGACAGGCGTGATGGCTGTATTGTTTTGGTCGAGAGAGGACATCGTGTGTCTCCGGTGGGGTGATTCATGACGCGACCACGCATCGCGTCGACGACTGGTGTTCGGTGCCGGAGGATGCGCGCAGCCACGGCCGCGAACTTGCCGGCATCTCTGCGTCATTCTAGGAAACAGACCTTCATAGCACAAGCAAAATTTCATTCTATGATATTAATTTTTACGATGTGAAAAATTGACGTCTGGTTTCCCGATTAAAATGCGGCAATCGCGATAAGCTTTCCACCATGGCCATCCCGAATAATCGCAAGTCCTTGATTCAGACGACGTTCTACGAGCACGCCCGGCACAACCGGCGCGGCTTGTACTGGCTGACGCCCGCCCTGGTCCTGGTCCTGTACCTCTGCGTGATGGGTGTTTTCATCTGGCTGCAACGCCTGCAAAGCGACAGCGTGATGTTCGTGACGATCGACCAGGAAACCCGCCAGCAGCGCCTGCTGATGGTCGTGGCGGCCTTGTCCCTGGTGATTGTGTTCAGCCTGCTGGCACTCTGGCGCTATACCCGTTTCCGCACCCTGGCCGAGTCCGCGCTGATCGCCGAAGCCGGCTTTCGCCGGGCGATGGAAAACTCCATGTCCACCGGCATGCGGGTCTTCGACATGCAGGGACGTATCGCCTATGTCAATCCGGCGTTCTGCCGCATGATCGGCTGGAACGAGGCGGACCTGATCGGCCGCACAGCGCCATTCCCCTACTGGCTGCCCGGACGGCACGACCACCACCGAGACATCCTTGCGCAACTGCTCTCGGGACGCACGCCCAGCAGCGGGCTCGAAATCGAGGCGCAGCGGCGCGATGGCTCGCGTTTCACCGCCCGCATGTATGTCTCGCCGCTGCGCGACCCCGATGGCGAGCAGATCGGCTGGATGACCTCCATGACCGACATCACCGAACCCAAGCGCATTCGCGAGGCGCTGACCGCCGCGCACGAGCGTTTCATGACGGTGCTCGAGGGCCTGGACGACGCGATTTCGGTGGTCGCGGATACGCCCGAAGGGCTGGAGTTGCTGTTCGCCAACCGGACCTATCGCCGGCTGTTCGGGGCGCAGGCCAGCGGCCACGCCGAATTGCTGGGCGGGCGCCTGGGGCGCTTCACCGACGAAACCATGGAGCTGTTCTCCCAATCGGCTCAACGCTGGTTCGAAGTCCACCATCGCATGTTGGCCTGGACCGATTCGCGCCGAGTCCGCCTGCAGGTCGCGCGCGACATCACCGAACGACGCAAACACGAGGAAGCCTTGCGGGTGCAGCAGGAAAAGGCCCAGCTCACCAGCCGCCTGACCACCATGGGGGAAATGGCCTCCTCGCTCGCCCACGAACTCAACCAGCCGCTGACCGCCATCAACAACTACAACATGGCGGCGGCGGCAATCCTGAAATCCGGCAAGGGACGGCCCGAGGCCTTGCTCGAGGCGCTGGAAAAAGCCTCGGCCCAGGCCGAACGGGCGGGCAAGATCATCAGCCGCATCCGCGAGTTCGTCAAGCGCAGCGAACCCCGGCGGCAAGTGGTGGCGCTGACGCGCATCCTCGAGAACGCGGTCGGTTTCGCCGACATCGACGCCCGCAAGCGCCAGATCGACATCGTCCAGAACCTGCCCACCCCCCTGCCCTATGTGCTCGCCGATCCGATCCTGATCGAACAGGTCCTGCTGAACCTGCTCAAGAACGGTGTGGAATCCATGGAGCAAAGCGAGTATCGTACGCTGCACCTGGCGGTCACCGACCAGGATCCGCAGATCGAGATCGCGGTCATCGACCGCGGCCACGGCCTGCGCAGCCCGGAACGGCTGTTCGAGCCCTTCTACAGCACCAAATCCGAAGGGCTGGGAATCGGCCTGAACATCTGCCGTACCATCATAGAATCCCATCATGGCCGCCTGTGGGCCAGCGCCAATCCGGAGGGCGGGACGATCTTCCGCTTCACTTTGCCCAAGGCATCACCCAGGCCGCAAACCGATGAAACCTCAGAGGAGCAGTACGCATGACCCAAGCCCAAGCGCCCAGCACCATTTTCATTGTCGATGACGACGAGGCCGTCCGCGACTCCCTGCGCTGGCTTCTCGAGGCCAATGGCTACCAGGTCCGCAGTTTCGCCGGGGCCGAGGAATTCCTCGACGCCTACGATCCGGATCAGGTCGGCGTGCTGATCGTCGATGTGCGCATGCCGGGCATGAGCGGCCTCGAATTGCAAGAAGCCCTGATCGCCCGCAAGGCACTGCTGCCGATCGTGTTCATCACGGGGCATGGCGATGTGCCGATGGCCGTTTCGACCATGAAAAAAGGCGCTGTCGATTTTCTCGAAAAGCCCTTCAACGAAGCCGATCTGCGCAGTATCGTCGCCAGTATGCTGACCCAGGCGGCCGAGCGGGTACGCGAGGCGCAGGCGCAGCGCGACCAGCAGGCGGTGCTCAACCGCCTGACCGCGCGCGAGCAGCAGGTGCTCGAACGCATCGTCGCGGGACGGCTGAACAAACAAATCGCCGGCGACCTCAATATCAGCATCAAGACCGTCGAGGCGCACCGCGCCAACATCATGGAAAAGCTCGAAGTCACGACCGTGGCGGACCTGATGAAAATCGCCCTGGCCAAGGCCGAGGAGGACTGAGGCCATGAGCGCGCGCATCATCGATGGCAAGGTCCTCTCGGCGCAAATCCGCGAGCAGGTCCGCGAACGCGTCCAGGCCCTCGGCTCCAAAGGCATCACGCCGGGACTTGCCGTAGTGCTGGTGGGCGAGGATCCCGCCTCGCAAGTCTACGTTCGCAACAAGGCGGCCGCCTGCGAGGCGGCCGGCATGGTTTCGCGGGTCATCCGCATGGCCGCCGACACCTCCGAGGAGGAGCTCCTCGATGTAGTCGAGGGCCTGAACGCCGACCGCGCCATCCACGGCATCCTGGTGCAGCTGCCCCTGCCCGGCCATATCGATGCCGGTCTGGTCATTGAAACCATCGCCGCCGACAAGGACGTCGATGGTTTCCACATCAGCAATGCCGGTCTGTTGATGACCGGACGGCCGCTGTTTCGCCCCTGCACGCCCTATGGCGTGATGAAGATGCTCGAATCCGAAGGGGTCGCGCTGCGCGGCGCCGAAGCAGTGATCGTGGGCGCGAGCAACATCGTCGGCAAGCCCATGGCCATGCTGCTGCTCGCCGCCGGCGCCACGGTCACACTATGCAATTCCAAGACCCGCGACCTGGGCGCGCAGACACGCCGCGCCGATGTCCTGGTGGTCGCCACCGGCAAACCCGGCATCGTCACGGGTGCCATGATCAAGCCAGGCGCCGTCGTCATCGATGTCGGCATCAACCGCCTCGACGACGGCTCGCTGGCGGGCGACGTTGAATTCGAATCCGCGCGGCGGGTGGCCTCGGCCATCACCCCCGTCCCCGGCGGCGTCGGCCCGATGACCATCGCCATGCTGCTGGTCAACACCCTGGAAGCCGCCGAGCGCAGCGCCGGCGCCTCCGCCGGTTCTTGAAATCTCAAGGGGTCGCCCCCATCATGAATCACATGGATACCGCACCCCTCCCCCAGAACGAAAATCCCCTGCTCGTCCCGGCCGATGCCGTCATGGACTATGCAGCCGTACAACCCGCCCACCTCCAGCCCGCGCTGCGTGCGCTGATCGACGCGGCCCGCGCGGCGATCGACGCCGCCGCCGCGCAGACTGGAGAGCCCACCTGGGAAAACCTGATCGAGGCCATCGAGGATCCCTCCGAGCGCCTGCACCGCGCCTGGTCGGTCGCCGGCCATCTCAACAGCGTGATCAACACCCCCGAGCTGCGCGAGGCGTACAACGCCTGCCTGCCGCTGATGAGTGAATTCTCGACCTGGGTCGGCCTGCATGCGGGCCTGTACCAGCGCTACCGCGAACTGGCGGCCAGCCCCACCTACGCGGTGCTGAGTCCCACACGCCGCCGCATCGTGGACCTGGCCCTCAGGGATTTCCGCCTGAGCGGCGTCGAACTCGAGGGCCAGGCGCGCGAGGCCTATGCCCGCAACGCCGAACAACAGGCCCAGGTCACCCAGAAATTCTCCGAAAACGTCCTGGACGCTACCGACCAGTGGTCCCTGCTGCTCACCGACGAGACACGTCTGGCAGGGGTTCCGGCCGATGTAATCGCCGCCGCCCGGGAAGCCGCGCGGGCCGACGGCGCCGAAGGCTGGAAGCTCACGCTGCACATGCCATGCTACCTGCCGGTCATGCAGCACGCACGCGATCGCGAACTGCGCCGCGAACTGTACCGCGCCCACGCCACGCGCGCCTCGGACCAGGGTGACACCCGCTACGATAACTCCGCGCAGATCGAGTCTCTGCTCGCCCTGCGCGCCGAGGAGGCGCACCTGCTCGGCTACCGTGATTTTGCCGGCCTGCGCCTGGAAACACGCATGGCCGACGACGCCGCCCAGGTGCTCGCATTCCTGCGCGACCTGGCCGCCCGCGCGCGGCCCAGCGCCATGCGCGATCTGGACGAACTGCGTGCCTTCGCCCGGACCGAACTCGGCCTGCCCGAACTCCAGCCCTGGGATATCGCCTATGCTTCCGAGCGCCTGCGCGAGCAGCGCTACGCCTACTCCGACGACGAGGTGCGCCAGTACTTCACCGAATCCCGCGTCCTCGAAGGCCTGTTCGGCGTCATCCACACATTGTTCGGCGTGCGCCTGACTCCCTGCGAGGCGCCCGTCTGGCATCCTGACGCCCGCATCTACAGCGTGCGCGACGCCCAGGACCGCGAGCTGGGCCGCCTCGGCGTGGACCTCTACGCACGCTCCGGCAAGCAAGGGGGCGCCTGGGTCGACAGCGAACGCGACCGGCGCCGCCGCGGGGCACACCTGCATGTCCCTCTCGCCTGGCTGACCTGCAACTTCGCGCCGCCGCAAGGCGGGCGCGAGGCCTTGCTCAGCCACGATGATGTGATCACCCTGTTCCACGAAAGCGGACATGCGATGCATACTTTGCTCTCGCGCGTGGACGAGCCCGCCGCCTCGGCTTTCGCCGCCGTCGAATGGGATGCTATCGAGCTGCCCTCGCAGTTCATGGAAAATTTCTGCTGGGAATGGGGGGTTCTGCGTACCCTGACGCGGCATGTGGACAACGGCGAGTCCATGCCGCGGGCGCTGTTCGACAAGCTGCTCGCTGCCCGCAATTTCCAGAGCGGCCTGCAAACCTTGCGGCAGGTTGAATTCGCGCTGTTCGACATGCTCATCCACACCCGACCCGAGGGCCTGTCGATCAACGGCGTACTCGATACGCTGGATGCCGTACGGCGCGAGGTCGCCTTGTTGATTCCGCCGGACTGGCAACGCTTTCCGCACGCTTTCTCGCACCTGTTCGCCGGCGGCTACGGCGCCGGGTACTACAGCTACAAATGGGCCGAGGTCCTGTCGGCCGATGCCTTTGCGGCCTTCGAGGAGGCCGCCGTCCCCGATGCGGACGGACAACGCGATATCTTCGACACCGCAACCTGCCGCCGCTATCTCGATGAAATCATTGCGGTCGGCGGCTCGCGCCCCGCCGCTCGATCCTTCGAAGCCTTTCGCGGCCGGCCGCCCAGCATCGAGGCGCTGCTGCGCCATAGCGGGCTGGTGGCGGCATGAGGTCCGCCATTGGCCGCCTGCTGGCCCGCTGCGCCGCCATCGCCTGCCTGACGCTCCTCGCCCTGGCGCCGGCAGCGGCCGAGGTCCACCCCGTGCGCGGCTTTCTACCCGATCTGAAATTCACACTGCAAGGCGCAGGCGGAGTCACCGTCACACAGGCGGATTTTTCCGGCAAGGTCGTGTTGCTGTTCTTTGGCTATGCGAGTTGCCCGGACATCTGCCCCACGACCATGGCACAGCTGGCCCAGCTCACCGAGGCCCTGGGGCCGCAGGCCGACCAGGTCAGGATCGTCTTCGTCAGCGTCGATCCGCATCGGGATACGCCCGATATTCTCCAGGCCTACGTCGATCTGTTCGACCCCAATGCCATCGGGCTGACGGGCAACGAAAAGGCCATTGCCGCATTGGCCCGGCGCTATCGGGTCGCCTACCAGATCGAGCGCCCGGTTTCGACCGATCCCGGCGCGCCCTACGAGGTCACCCACAGCCGGGGAATCTACTGTTTCGACCAGCAGGGCCATGCGCGCTGGCTGGCCTCGGACAGCGAATCTCAGGAGGACCTGCTCGCGGCCCTGCGGCCGCTGCTGCGCTGAGCGCCAAGCCAGCCGGCGCGTCCGCTGTTTCAGGCGGCGCGCACCTCGTAGCCGGCCTCGCGGATCACGGCCTCGATCCCCGCGGCGCTGCCTGCGCCCTCCACCACCACTCGCCGGGTATCCAGGTCGGCCTGGACCTGAGCGCCCGGGCAATGTTCCTGAACGGCGCGGGTGATCGTCTGGACGCAATGACCACACGTCATGTCGGATACGATGAATTCTGCTTTCATGGGATATAGGCTCCAGTTTTCCGGGGCGGCCAGGGCGGCTCTCCGGTGATGCGGGCATCATACTCCTTGACACCATGGCAAGGTCCAGTCTCGCCACCCCATTGGCCGCAGGCGCTTGACCTTACCACAAGGTCAAGGCTGATCATATAATCGTTTGATCCTCCGGAGTTCCCACCATGAAGGCCGCGAACACGCTCGCCGAAATCGACCTGGCCATCGAAGGCATGACCTGCGCATCCTGTGTGCGCCGCGTGGAAACGGCGCTCGCCGCCGTGCCCGGTGTGGGTTCCGCCCAGGTAAACCTCGCCACTCACCGGGCGCGCGTCCGGCTCGAAGACCCCGCCACCGCGCAGGATGCCCTGATCCAGGCCGTCCGCAAGCGCGGCTATGAGGCGCGAATCATTGCCGCCGCCACGGCCGAGGACCCGGAGGCGGCCGAGGCCGAGATCCGGCAGGCGCAGCGTGCCTTCCTGACCGCACTGGTGCTGACCCTGCCCGTCTTCCTGCTCGAGATGGGCGGCCATCTGGTGCCCGCCCTGCATGAACTGATCGCGCACCGGATCGATGCCCAGGCATTGGCCTGGTTCGAACTGGCGCTCACGACCGCCGTGCTGGCCTGGCCGGGCCGCCAGTTCTTTATCCGGGGGCTGCGCGCCCTGTGGCACCTGGGCCCGGAAATGAACACCCTGGTAGCCCTCGGCGCGGGCAGCGCCTGGCTGTATTCGGTCGTCGTCACCGTCACGCCGCACTGGCTACCGGAAGGTTCGCGCAATCTGTATTTCGAGGCGGCGGCGGTCGTCGCCACCCTGATCCTGCTCGGACGCTGGCTCGAAGCGCGCGCCAAGGGCCGGGCCGGATCGGCGATCCGCCGGCTGCTGGACCTGAGCCCGCGCACCGCCCTGGTCCTGCGTGACGATCAGTGGACGGAACTGCCCATCGAGGCGCTGGCCGCGGGTGATTCCATCCGGGTGCGTCCCGGGGAAAAAATCCCCGTCGACGGCATCGTGACCGAGGGCGAATCCTGGATCGACGAATCCATGATCACGGGCGAGCCGATCCCCGCCACCCGAGGCGTCGGCGACCCGGTCGTCGGCGGCACCCTGAACACCCGTGGCAGCCTCGTCCTGCGCGCCACCCAGGTTGGCCAGGACACCGTGCTGGCCGGCATCATCCGCATGGTCCGCCAGGCCCAGGGCGACAAGCTGCCGATCCAGAGCCTCGTGGATCGGGTGACCGGCTGGTTCGTGCCCGTCGTCATGCTGCTGGCCGTGATTACCTTCATCGCCTGGTACGTCCTGGGTCCCGAGCCGCGCCTGGCGCACGCCTTGATCGGCGCGGTCGCCGTTCTCATCATCGCCTGCCCCTGCGCCATGGGATTGGCCACCCCCATTTCGATCATGGTGGCCACGGGACGCGCCGCCGACCTGGGCATCATTTTCCGCCAGGGCGAAGCTCTGCAGCGCTTGCGCAATGCCCGCGTGATCGCATTCGACAAGACCGGCACCCTCACTCAGGGCAAACCGACCCTGACCGACCTGCTCGTGGACTCGCCCCTCGAACACGCTGGCATCCTGGCCGATCTGGCAGCGGCGCAAACTGGCTCCGAGCATCCCATCGCGCACGCCGTCATCCAGGCGGCACGTGCCCAGGACCTGGATATTCCATCCGCCGCGGGCTTCGAGACGATCCCCGGCGCGGGCGTGCGCGCGCGCGTCTCGGGCCACGAATACGCACTGGGCGCCGCCCGCCTGATGGCCGAACTCGGCATCGGTATCGCGCCTGCCCATGCCACGGATGCCGAGGCCCTCGCGCGCGCCGGCAAGACCCCGGTCTATATCGGGCGCGACGGCGCGACGATCGGCGTATACGCCGTGGCCGACGCGATCAAGCCATCGGCCCGGGCGGCATTGCGCGCACTGCGGGACATGGGCCTGAAAACCGCCATGATCACTGGTGACAACGCCCTGACCGCGCGCGCGGTCGCCGATGAACTGGGCATCGACGAGATCCACGCCCAGACGCTGCCCGGCCACAAAGTCGAGCGGATCGAGGCCCTGCGCCAAACGTATGGCGCCGTGGCCTTCGTCGGTGACGGCATCAACGATGCGCCTGCGCTGGCGGCGGCCGACGTTGGACTGGCGATCGGCCAGGGCACCGATGTGGCCATCGAATCCGCCGCCGTGGTGCTGATGAACGAGGATCTGGGCACGGTCGCGCGCGCTGCCGCCCTGTCGCGTGCGGCCATGCGCAACATCGCCCAGAATTTGTTCTGGGCCTTTGCCTACAACGTCGCCCTCATCCCGGTGGCCGCGGGCGTCCTGTACCCCTCGCTGGGTTTGCAGCTCTCGCCCATGCTGGGCGCGGGCGCCATGGCGCTGTCCAGCGTGTTCGTGGTCACCAACGCCCTGCGCCTGAAATGGGTCCGCCTGCCCGCCACTGCGCCTGGAGGCCAATGAGATGCATACGATCGGACAGGCAGCAGAACACACCGGCCTGACGCCCAAGATGATCCGCTACTACGAAAGCCTCGGCCTGTTCGTCCCGAGCGGACGCAGCGCCGCCGGCTATCGCCAGTACGAGGGACGGGATCTGCACGCACTGCGTTTCATCCGCAGCGCGCGCGACCTGGGTTTTTCACTGGATCAGATCGCCGAACTGACCGCGCTGTGGCGCGACAAGGACCGTTCCAGCGCCGAGGTCAAACGCCTGGCGCTGGATCACATCGACGCGCTCGAACGCAAGGCGGCAACCTTGCAGCGCATGGCCGACACGCTCAAGACCCTCGCCCGCCATTGCCACGGCGACTCGCGCCCGGACTGCCCCATCCTGGAGGGGCTCGAAAATCAGGCGGCGTGCCACTCCGACACGAAATCGCGATAGTCGGGGCGCGCGACGACCGCACCCGGCTCGATGGGTGTGCCGATCGACAGATACCCCATGAAGCAATAATCCAGCGCATCGAATCCCAGCGCATCGCCCACCCCGTCGATATACGTGCCCACGCCGGTGCTCCAGAATGCGCCCAGGCCGAGCGCATGCGCGGCATTGAGCATATTGCCCACGGCAGTGCCGGTCGCCAGGATGCGTTCATGGTCGGAAATGCGTCCGTCGTGATCCCGGGCGCAGGCGATGGCGACGACCAGCGGCACGCGGGACAGCCACTTGCGGGCATTGGCGGCTTTCTCGGCGGGCAGCGGCGTCCCCGCGGCCTCGCCCGCTTGCAAGGCGACATCCACCAGTGCAGGCACGTCGGCGCCGCGCACCAGAGCGAAGCGCCAGGGCCGCACGGCGCCATGATCGGGCGCGCACATGGCGGCGCGCAGGATCAGGTCGAGCTGCTCGTCCGTGGGGCCCGGCGCCTGCACGAACTTGATGGAACGGCGCGACAACAAGGTATTCAGGGTATCGGAGTTCATATATGGACCTCGGAAAATCCGGTCAGGCGCGAGCCGCGGTGACCATCAGCGCTTTCATCCGGCGGATGGCGGGTTCCCAGCCATCGAACACCGCCTGGGCGACGATCGCGTGGCCGATATTGAGTTCCGAAATGCCGGGAAGCCCCGCGACGGGCGCGACATTATCGTAATGCAGGCCATGCCCGGCGTTGATTCGCAGGCCCTGGCGCAGACCCTCGGCAACCGCCCCGCGCAGGCGCTGGAACTGCGCCTCGCGCGCATGCTCGTCGGATGCATCGGCATAGGCGCCGGTGTGCAACTCGGCGATGCGCGCGCCGGCGCGCGCCGCGGCATCGATCTGCGCGGCCTCCGGGTCGATGAACAGCGAGACGCGAATCCCCGCATCGTGCAAACGGTCGACCGCGGCGCGCACGTCCGCGAAATGTCCGAGCACGTCCAGTCCGCCCTCGGTCGTCAGCTCGTGGCGATTCTCGGGAACGAGGCATACGTCGTCGGGCCGCAGCCGGCAGGCAATGTCCAGCATCTCGGGCGTGATCGCGCACTCCAGGTTCATGCGGGTGCGCAGCGCCGGACGGATGGCCCAGACGTCCGCATCCTGGATGTGGCGCCGGTCCTCGCGCAGATGCAGGGTGATGAGATCCGCGCCCGCATCCTCGGCGCGCAGGGCCGCCTCGAGCGGGTCCGGATAACGGGTCATGCGCTGCTGGCGCAGCGTGGCCACGTGGTCGATGTTGACGCCCAGTTCCATCATGATGCCTGCGCGGGTTGTGCCGGCCCGCCCTCCTGGCCAGCCTGCGCCTCTTGCCAGCCGCCGCCCAGCGCCTTGTAGAGCTCGACGCGATTGAACAAGGCATCGGTGCCGAGCTGGATGAAGGCTTGCTGGATGCCGTACAGACTGATCTCGGCGGTCTGGACCTGCAGAAAGCTGTCCACCCCCGTTTCATAGCGCAGCCTGGACAGGTCGAGCGTCCGGATCGCCGAGGCCTCGGTTTCGCGCAGGGCATCGAGCTGGCGGGCATATGTGGCCTCGCCCGCCAGGGCGTCGGCCACCTCGCGGAATGCCGTCTGGATGGTCTTTTCGTAGGTCGACACGGCGATGTCCCTGCGCGCCTCCGCCAGATCCAGATTACCCTTCACGCCGCCCGAAAACAGCGGCATCTGGAGCTGCGGCGAAAATTGCCAATACCGGTGGCTGCCGCCAAACAAGGCATTGAGCTCGGGGCTGGCAAAGCCCAGCAGGCCGGTGATGGAGATGTTCGGAAAGAATGCCGCGCGAGCGGCGCCGATCTGGGCATTGGCAGCCCTGAGATCATGCTCGGCGCCGATGATGTCGGGACGCCGGTCGAGCAATTGCGACGGCAGGCCCGCCGGGACCGAAGCGAGCAATTGGTCGCGCCCGAAAACCGCCGGGGCCGGCAGATCCGCCGGGATCGGCGCGCCCAGGACGAGCTGCAAGGCATTGACGGCCTGGGCCGTCGTCCGTTCGACCGCGATCAGGTCCGCCTTGACCGTATCGCGCTCGCCACGCGCCTGCGAGAGATCGAGTTCCGAAGCCACGCCCAGGTCGAAACGCGCCTGCACCAGGCGCAGGGAACCTTCGCGGGTCTCCAGGGTTTTTTCCATCAGGGCGCGCAGTTCCTGGGACGAACGCAGACGGAAATAAGCCTCGGCCGTCTGGGCGATGAGATTGATCTGCACCGTCCGGCGCGCCTGTTCGGTCGACAGGTACTGCTGGTAGGCCGATTCGCTGAGATTGCGCACGCGGCCAAAGAAATCGAGCTCGAACGCGGTCATGCCGATCCCGGCAACATAGGACCGGCTGACCGCATCCGCACCCGCGCCGCCGCTGCGCATGTCGGCTGGATAACGGGTGTTCTGGCCGGAGCCCTGCACCCCGATCGTCGGCAGGCGGTCGCTCGCGGCGATACCGTACTGCGCCCGGGCCGCCTCGATATTCTGGACGGCGATGCGCAGATCGCGGTTGTTGTCCAGGGCGAGCTGAATCAGGGCGCGCAGCCGCGCATCCTGGAAGAACGCCTGCCAGTCCGGCGGCAGCGGCGCCGCCTGCTCATCGGCGTCGGGAAACGTCGCCGACACCGGCGCGGCGGGCCGTTCGTAAGTCGGCGCGAGCGAGCAGGCCCCGAGCGTCAGGCCCAGACCGAGCATTAGCGACAGGCGGCAGTAACGAATGCCCCTCATGACGATTCCCCCTGGCCGGCGTCGGACGTCCGGCCTTCGGTATGCGATGGAATATGCGGGGCCTGGTGGCCCAGAAGTTTGGGTTTGGTCTTGAAAATTTTCAATATGACCACAAAGAACGTCGGCACGAAAATCACGGCCAATGGCGTTGCCGCCAGCATTCCCCCCAGCACGCCCACACCCACCGCATTCTGGCTCGCGGCGCCGGCGCCGCTGGCGAACACCAGGGGCAACACCCCCAGGATGAAGGCAAAGGAGGTCATCAGGATGGGCCGGAAACGCAGGCGGGCCGCCTCGATCACCGAGTCCATCAGGCCTGCGCCGCTGGCGTACAGGTCCTTGGCGAACTCGACGATCAGAATAGCGTTCTTGGCCGACAAACCGATCACCGTCACCATCCCCACCTGAAAGTACACATCATTGGACTTGCCCATGAGGCCGCTGAGCAGCACCGCCCCCAGCATACCCAGGGGTACGGCCAGCATCACCGCCAGGGGGATGGCCCAGCTCTCGTAGAGCGCGGCCAGTACCATGAACACCACGAGGATCGACAGCCCCAGCAGGATCGCGGTCTGGTTGCCCGCCTGGACTTCCTGGTAGGACAGGCCCGTCCATTCATAGCCGATTCCCGGCGGCAACTGCGTGATCAGGCGCTCTATTTCGGCCATGGCCTCGCCCGTCGAATATCCAGGTTTGGCCGAACCGCCGATCCGCACCGACTCATAGCCATTGTAGCGGACCACCTGGACCGCGCCCTGCCCCCATTCCAGGGAAACGAAAGACGACAGCGGCACCATCCCGCCCTGATCGTTGCGGGCGTTGAGCTTGAGAATGTCATTGGGATTCATGCGCTCTGGCGCATCGGCCTGCACCCAGACATTCTGCACCCAGCCCGTATTGGTGAACTTGCCCACATAGGACGAACCCAGGGCGGTCGACAACAGCTGCGCGGCCTCGGAGAAATCCACACCCAAAGCCGCCGCCTTGTCGCGATCGATCGTGACCTTGAGCTGGGGACCCGCCCCCAGGCCGGTGATCCGGGTATTGGCCAGTACATCGTTCCCCGAGGCGAGCTGCAGAAGCTGCTGCGAGGCGGCCATCAGGGTATCGTGTCCGACGCCGCTGCGATCCTCCAGGCGCAGATCGAAGCCCGAGGCATTGCCCAGCGACGAGATCGCCGGCGGAACGATGGAAAACACCATCGCGTCGGGAATACCGAAAAATAGATTCCTGGTGGCTGCGGCCGAGATCGCCTGCGCTGAATCACCCGCCCCCTTGCGTTCGGAAAAATCCTTGAGTGGTACGAAGGCAATGGCAGAATTCAAGCCATTGCCGTTGAAGCTGAAACCCTGCACCGTGATGATATTGGCCACTTGTGGCAGTTTCTGGAAATAGGCCTCAACCTGTTGAATGACCTCAACCGTACGGTTGGCCGTGGAACCCGCCGGCAGCTCGATGTTGGTGATCACATAGCCCTGGTCCTCCTCGGGCAGGAACGAGGTCGGCATACGCATGTACATCCACGCCATGACCCCCGCCAGGACAATGAAAAGCAGCATCATGCGCAGTCCACGCTTGAGGCTGCGGCCGACCCAACCCGTGTAGCCCCGGGTCGTGCGCTCGAAAAAGCGGTTGAACCAGCCGAAAAAGCCGCGTTTGGCCTGATGGCTGCCCTTGGGGATGGGCTTGAGCAGCGTCGCGCACAGGGCCGGCGTGAACGACAGCGCCAGAAAGGCCGAAAACAGGATGGACACCGCCATCGCCACGGCGAACTGGCGATAGATGATGCCCACGGAACCCGACATGAAAGCCAGGGGCAGGAACACCGTGGTGAGCACCAGCGTGATGCCGATGATGGCGCCGCTGATCTGCGGCATGGCCTTGCGCGCGGCCTCCTTGGGTGGCAGGCCCTCCTCGGCCATGATCCGTTCGACGTTCTCGACGACCACAATGGCATCGTCCACCAGGATCCCGATGGCCAGGACGATGGCGAACATCGTCAGCACATTGATCGAAAATCCCAACCCCAGCATCACGGCGAACGCCCCCATGATGGCGACCGGCACCACCAGGGCCGGGATCAGGGTATAGCGCACGTTCTGCAGGAAAAGGAACATCACCAGGAACACCAGGATCATCGCATCGACCAGCGTCTCGACGACCTGTTCGATGGAAATCCTGACGTAGGGCGAGGTGTCGTAGGGAATCGCGTAAGTGATGTTTTCGGGAAAGAACGTGGAGAGCTCGACGAGCTTGGCCTTGACCAGCGTCGCGGTTTCGAGCGCATTGGCGGTCGGCGTCAGGGCGATGGCGAAAGAGGCGGTCGGCTTGCTGTTGAGGCGGGACCCGAACTGATAATTATCAGAACCCAGTTCGACGCGGGCCACGTCCCGGATACGCACGGCCGAACCGTCCGCATTGGCGCGCAGGACGATATCGCCGAATTCCTCGGGCGTCGTGAGTTCGCCGTTGACCAGCAGCGGCGCCGTGACCCGCTGGTTTTCGGGATTGGGCGGGGCGCCCAGCATGCCGCCCGAGATGACCAGATTCTGGCGCGAAATCGCAGCACTGACCTCGGCCATGCTGATCTGGTAGCCGACCAGCTTTTGCGGATCCACCCACACGCGCATCGCACGCGACGAGGCGAACAACTGGAACGTGCCGACACCCTTGACCCGGGAGATTGGGTTTTGGAGGTTGCGAGTGATGTAATCGGCCAGCTCGACCGCCGGCATCGAGCCGTCCTTGGACGACACCGTCACCACCATCAGAAAGCCGGAGCTGGACTGGCTGACCTTGAGGCCCTGCTGGGTCACCGCCGCCGGCAAGGTGGCCGAGACATTGGCGATCCGGTTCTGGACGTCGACCTGGGCCATATCGGGATCGGTGCCCGGCTCGAAACTCACGCTGATCTTGGCAGTGCCGTTGGAATCACTGACCGATTCGTAGTACAGCAGGCCCTTGGCGCCATTGAGCTGGTTCTCGATGACGCTCGCCACCGTCGTCGCCACCTCAGTGGCCGAGGCGCCCGGATAGGTCGCCTGTACGGTGATGGTCGGCGGAGCGACCTCGGGATACTGGGCAACCGGCATGTTGGGGATCGCCAGGACGCCGGCAAGCGTGATGGCCAGCGCAACCACCCAGGCGAAGATCGGTCGATCAATGAAAAACTGTGGCATGAGAACTCGCTATGGATCCAGGTTGATGTCGCGCATGATCAGCGAGGCCGTCAACCCGCCGCATCCTTGTCCTGCCTGGCGCCGTCCTGAGCAGGCGGCTGGGCCTGGGCATCCGGCGCGGCGCCCTGCCCCTGAGCCGCCCAGGGCATGGCCTGCACCGGTGCGCCCGGGCGGATTTTCTGAAAGCCCTCGACCACCACCTGATCGCCCGCCGCCAGGCCGCGCGAAATGATGTAGCCGTCGTTATAGCGCGGGCCAACCGATACTGGCGTGATCACGGCCTTGCCGTCCTTGATCAGCACCAGATTACTGCTGCCGTCGCCGCCGCGCTGGATCGCCTGCGCCGGCACGACGAGCGCCTGCGCATCGGTCCCCTGCGCCAGACGCACACGGACGTACATGCCCGGCAGGAGCAACTCGTCAGGATTGGGGAACAGCGCGCGCAGGCTCACCTGACTGGTCCCGGGATCGACCGTGATGCCGGAAAAGAGCAGTTTGCCGTCCTGCTGGTAGAGGTTGCCGCTGTCGAACAGCACCTGGGCCGGGGTGTCCCCGTTGGCGTCGGGCGTGAGGATGCCGTCGGCAATCTGGCGGCGCATTGTGAAGATCTCGTTGGTCGATTGCGTGATGTCGACGTAGACCTGATCCAGGCGCTGCACCGTGGCCATTTGCGTGGCCGAGGACGCGCTCACCAGCGCGCCGACCGTCACCAGGGATTTGCCGATGATGCCATCGATGGGCGACGTGATGCGGGTATAGCCCAGGTCGATCTCGGCCGACTCCAGGGCCGCCTTGGCGGCGGCCACGGCGGCGGCGGACTGGTCCGCCTGCGCCACCGCATTGTCGTAGTCCTGCTGGCTGATCGCGTGCTCTTTGATCAGTCTGGCGTAGCGCTGCGCCAGCAGCTTCGCGGACTTGGCCGTGGCCTGGGCGCTCTGGAGCTGCGCCGCCGCCTGGTTGCGCGCGGCCTGATAAGGCGCCGGATCAATCATGAACAGCAGCTGCCCGGCCTTGACCCTGGATCCCTGCTCGAATTCGATGCCCTGGACGATCCCGGTGACCCGCGCGCGGATCTCGGCATCCTCGATCGCCTGCACCCGGCCTGGAAGCTCGGTGTATACGGTGGTCGGCGCCGGCTGTATCTGGATGGCACTGACCGGGAGCGGCGGCTGTTTCTGTTCCTCCTCGGGCTTTTTACCGCATGCCGACAGCGCAAAGGCCAGCGCGAACAGGACCGGCCACATCATCCGTCCCGAGGGCGTTTGCAAAAAGGCCATAGAAAAAGCTCCTGAGTGATTGGATGTTCCGCGAAGAACAGAAAAAGTCTGGAAAAAATGCCGGTACAGGCCGGAACATCACCGGACGCAAGGTCGATCTCCGGCAAAACAAGCAAAAAGTATACGGTCAAATATTGGCGAAAAAACGGAGATGCTGGATCGCATGGTTTTTCTCATGAGTTCTCATCCGGTGCCGGCCCGGCGAACCGATCGACCAGCACGGCCACACGTTCATGCAGATCGGCAGCCGAAGGCCGGTCGCTCAACAAGCCCTCGAGCGCCATCAGAAAGACCCGGGATGCCAGCGGATCCCGGAGGATGCCGCAAACGCAGGCCAGGACATCGGCCCGCTGCTGTTCGGCGACCCCGGGGCTGAGGCGCGAGCAGACATCCTGGAATTCGCTCGCCATCGGCGCATCGGCCATCTCGACCCAGGGCTTGAGCAGAACCGCCTGGCATACCCGGAACAAGCGCTCGGCCCGCGCCCCCGGCATTTCGGCGGCGCACCGGGCCTCGGGCAGGCCAGACCCCAGCAGGTCCTCGAAGACACAGACGAACAGATGCTCCTTGTCCTTGAAGGAGCGATACAGCAGGCTGCGCGAAATTCCGGCCCGCCGGGCGATATCCTCAAGAGAGGTCTTGGAAAACCCGAAATTCAAAAAGCACCAGCGCGCCGCATCGAGAATCTGGGCGTATCGCGCGGCGGCGGCATCTTTGCTGAGCTTGGGCGACATGGCAGGCAGCTGGACAAAAAAGGCATTGTGACAATTTGAGCTTTTTTTGTCAATCTTGATACCTTGATCGTTTCCCCTACCCGGCACTGCTCATCCGGGCGTCGCGATCACCCCAGCAGCAAAGCGTCGTCGGACACCGTCTCGCCGCGCACGCGTTCAAACATGGCCAGCAGGTCCGGCACATCCATCCCGCGCCGCGCCTCACCCTGAACATCCAGCACCACGCGTCCCTGATGCAGCATCACGGTCCGGTCGCCGACGTCCAGAGCCTGGCGCATGCTGTGGGTCACCATCATGGTAGTCAGGCGATGCTCGGCGACGATGCGCGCCGTCAGCTCGAGCACGAATTGCGCGGTGCGCGGATCGAGCGCGGCGGTATGCTCGTCGAGCAGGAGGATGCGCGAAGGCCGCAGCGCCGCCATCAGCAGGCTGACCGCCTGGCGCTGACCACCCGAGAGCAACCCGATCCGGTCGGTGAGACGGCCCTCGAGGCCCAGGCCCAGCATCGCCAAGCGCTCGCGGAACAAATCCCGCATTTCGGCGCGGACCGCGCCGCGCAGGCTGCGGACCTGGCCGCGGCCAAAGGCCAGCGACATGTTTTCCTCGATGGTGAGGTTCTCACAGGTGCCGGCCATCGGGTCCTGGAACACACGGGCGACCTTGCGGGCGCGACCCCAGACCGGCTGGCGGGTGACGTCCTCGCCATCGATCAGGATGGCGCCCTCGTCAATGCCCTGCTCGCCCGATATGGCGTTGAGAAACGTCGATTTCCCGGCGCCGTTCGAGCCGATCACCGTGACGAACTGGCCCGCCGGGATATCCAGGGACATGCCGCGCAGCGCGCGGGTCTCGATGGGCGTGCCGGCGTTGAACGTAAGATGCAGATTCTGTGCGCTCAACATGGCTTCAGGCCCCCTTTCTGCGCAGCCGCTGCTTGAGCAGCGGGATCACCAGAGCCACCGTCACCAGCACGGCCGTGACCAGGTTCAGGTCCTGGGCCTTGAGGCCGATGAAATCGGCGTTCAGCGCCAACGCAATGAAAAACCGGTAAACGACCGCGCCGACGATCACCGCCAAGGTGGCCACGACCAGCCGGCGCGACGGCATGATGCTCTCGCCGACGATCACCGCCGCCAGGCCGATCACGATCGTCCCGATCCCCATGGAAATATCAGCGCCGCCCTGCGACTGCGCAAACAGCGCACCGGCCAGGCCACACAAGGCGTTGGAAATCGCCATGCCCAGCAGGATCATGCCGCCGGTCGCGATGCCCTGCGAGCGCGCCATGCGAGGATTGGAGCCGGTCGCCCGCATCGCCAGCCCGATCTGGGTGGCGAAGAACCAGTCCAGCAGCAGCTTGACCGCGGCAACCAGAGCCAGCAGGATCAACGGACGGGCGATATAGTCCTCGAGCCCCGCGGGCTGCAGCATCGTGAACACCGTCGGATCATTGATCAGGGGAATATTGGGCGCATCCATCACGCGCAAGTTGATCGAATACAGCGCGATCATCATCAGGATGCTGGCGAGCAGATCCATGATCTTGAGGCTGACGTTCAGCCACCCCGTGATCATGCCGGCCAGCCCGGCAGCCAGGACGGCGCACAACGTGGCAAGAAACGGGTCCATGCCGTGATGGATCAGGATGGCCGCGGTCGCGCCGCCCAGCGGAAAGCTGCCGTCGACGGTCAGGTCGGGAAAATTCAGGATGCGAAACGAGATCAGAACGCCCAGGGCCACCAGACCGAAGATCAGTCCGATTTCGAGAGCGCCCCATACGGAATAGATGGACATGTGAACCCGGAGGAATTGAATACAGGCGGGCCGCCTGCGAAAGCGGACCCGCCAGGGGTGGTTTCGGCGCGAGCCCCTATTCGATGACCTTGGTCGCGGACTTGATCAACGCATCAGACAGCGTCACGCCCTGGCGCTTGGCCGCGCCGGTATTGACGTAGAGTTCGAGCTTGTCGCTGGTCTGCGACGCAATATCTCCGGGCTTTTCGCCCTTGAGGATCCGGATCGTGATCTTGCCGGCCTGCACGCCCAGGTCATGGTAATTCACACCCAGAGCGGCGATCGCCCCGCGCTCGACGCTGCCGGTATCCGAGGCGATCAGCGGGATCTTGGCGGAGTCGCCCACCTTGACCAGGGATTCATAGGCCGACACCACATTGTTATCGGTGCTGGTATAGATGGCATCGACCTTGCCCACGAGGCTGCGCGCCGCGGCGCCAACGTCGACCGTGCGCGCCGCCGACGCCTCGACCAGCGTCATACCGGCCTTGGGCAGCAGTTCGCGCATACGCTTGACCACCACGACCGAGTTGGCCTCGCCGGGGTTGTAGACCATGCCGATCTTTTTGGCGTCGGGCACGATTTTCTGGATCAGCTCAATCTGTTTTTCCAGGGACAGTGCATCGGATATGCCGGTGACATTGGTGCCCGAGGCGTCCATCGTGGTCACGAGCTGGGCGGCCACCGGATCCGTCACCGCGGCATACACCACCGGAATGGACTTGGTCGCGGCCACCACCGCCTGCGCCGAGGGCGTGGCGATGGCGACGATCACATCGGGTTTGTCGCCGACGAACTTGCGGGCGATCTGGGCGGCGATCGCCGTATTGCCCTGCGCAGTCTGGAACTGCCACTTGAGACCATTGGCCTCGGTATAGCCCGCGGCGGTGAGCGCCTCATGGACACCGTCCTTGAGCGCATCGAGCGCCGGGTGCTCGACGATCGAGGTCACTGCCACCGATTGCGCAAAAGCGGCCGGCGCGGCCAGCATGCCCGCGATCAAGGCCAGGCCTGCGAATTTGCGGATGGAAGGGTTGAGCATCATGAGGGGAACTCCTGTCGAGGGTCAACGGCACGGTCGTGCATTTCGAGGGCAGAATCATATTCTAACGTGCCCGGCCGCATTCCCATCCCCATCCGACAGCAAGGCCCGCGCCCAGCGCATGCACGGCAGGCCACAGGTTTGCTGGAGGTCGGCCGCCCGATCCAGCAGCGCCTGACGACTCACCTCGAGCGCCGGACCCTTGAACGCCAGGACCACGATATTGCCTTCGTCGACCTCCGGCAAGCGCAGGACACGGCCCTCGAAGACCTCGGAGATGTGTCGCATATTGCGCGCATAGCTTTCATGACGCCCAAAGAGATTCACCGTCATGATGCCCGTTTCCGCCAGCGCCCGATGACACCCTTGATAAAACGACAGACTGTCGCACACAGGCCCCTGGGCCTGCGAATCGTACAGATCGACCATCAGGGCGAGGTAGCGATCCGCCTGATCCGGATCGGCAACCCAGTTCGATGCATCTTCGTGATCGATGGCGGACCGGGCGCTGCCAGGCAGGCGGAAAAATGCGCGGCACATCGCCGTCACCTGGGGGTTGCGCTCGACAGTGCGCACCCGCGCGGGCGTGTGCGCAAGCGTAAAACGCAGCAATGAGCCGGCGCCCAGGCCCAGGATGCCCACGTGATCCCGCGCCCGCGGCGCAAGGAACAGCAACCATGCCATCATCTGCTGGGTATAGGCGAGCACCAGTTCGGTCGGCCGCCCAACACGCATCGCCCCCTGGATCCATTCCGAACCGAAATGCAGATAGCGGATCCCGGCCTCCTCGGAGAGCGTGGGAATGTCGGATTCCGCCGCCGAGCGTGCCGCCGGCCGCCGTGCCACGATCAGAGACGCTCGATGATGGCTGCGATGCCCTGTCCGCCGCCGATGCACATGGTCACCAGCGCATAACGCCCCCCGGTGCGCCGCAGTTCATGCACGGCCTTGACGGTCAGGATGGCGCCCGTGGCGCCGATCGGGTGACCCAGGCCGATGCCGCTGCCGTTGGGATTGACCTTTTCCGGATCGAAACCGAGCTCGCGCGCCACGGCGCAGGCCTGGGCGGCAAAAGCCTCGTTGGCCTCGATCACATCGATCTGATCGAGCGTCAGGCCGGCGCGCGCCAGCGCCTTGCGCGTGGCGGGCACCGGACCGATGCCCATATATTGCGGATCGACCCCCGCATGGGCGTAGGAAACCAGTCGCGCCATCGGCGTCAGGCCGCGCGCGCGCGCCGCCTCGGCAGTGGCCATCAACACCGCGGCGGCCCCGTCGTTGATCCCGGAGGCATTGCCCGCCGTGACCGTGCCGTTTTCTTTGGCAAAGACCGGCTTGAGCTTGCCGAAACCCTCGAGCGAGACGTCCGTGCGCACGTGCTCGTCCTGATCGAACACCACATCGCCCTTGCGCGTGCGGCGCACGATGGGCACGATCTGCTCCTGGAAGCGTCCCTCGGCGATGGCACGGGCCGCGCGCTGGTGAGACACCAGCGCCAGGGCGTCCTGATCCTCGCGGCTGATGCCGTACTTGCGGGCGACGTTCTCCGCCGTCACCCCCATGTGATGGCGCTCGAACGGATCGGACAGGGCGCCGGTCATCATGTCGACCAGACGATCATCGCCCATGCGCGTCCCCCAGCGGTGGGTCGGCACGCTGTACGGCGCGCGGCTCATGCTCTCGGCGCCCGCGCCGATGGCGATCTCGGCATCGCCCAGCCGCAGCGCCTGCGCCGCCGACACGATCGCCTGCAGGCCCGAACCGCACAGGCGGTTGACATTGAAGGCCGGCGTCTCCTCGCCGATCCCGCCATCGATGGCGGCCACACGCGACAAATACATATCGCGCGGCTCGGTATTGATCACATGGCCGAACACCACGTGCCCCACGTCGTTGGCGGGCACCGCCGCGCGCTCGAGCACCGCGCGCACGACCGTGGCGCCCAGTTCGCAAGGGGACATATCCTTGAGTCCCCCGCCAAAATCCCCGATCGCGGTGCGGCAGGCCTGGATGATGACGACTTCGTGCATGGCGAGACTCCTCATGAAAAATCAGATGGATTCCCCGAGCGGCGCAAACTTGACCGGCCCGGATTGCTTATCGCCGTTATAGTAGCTTACCGGGCACGGACAATGCCGCGGCCAGCTTCGCCACACTCAACAGATCAAGACGGCTGGCCAGCAATCCGGTTGACGACAGCGGTAGCCTCCTCGGCGG
>JBEBRQ010000040.1:0-28495 GCA_040394755.1 Castellaniella defragrans
GAACAGGAAAAATCATGATCCAAATGCAGACCACGCTGGACGTGGCCGACAACACCGGTGCACGGAGCGTCATGTGCATCAAGGTGCTGGGCGGCTCCAAGCGCCGTTATGCCGCTATCGGTGACATCATCAAGGTCTCCGTCAAAGAGGCAGCGCCTCGCGGGCGCGTCAAGAAAGGCGAAATTTACAATGCCGTGGTGGTGCGTACCGCCAAGGGCGTGCGCCGCAAGGACGGTTCGCTGATTCGCTTTGGCGGCAATGCCGCCGTGTTGCTCAACGCCAAGCTCGAACCCATCGGCACGCGTATCTTCGGACCGGTCACGCGCGAACTGCGGACTGAAAAGTTCATGAAGATCGTGTCCCTGGCGCCCGAAGTGCTGTAAGGAGCAGATCATGCAAAACATTCGCAAAGGCGACGAAGTCATCGTCCTCAGCGGCCGCGATCGCCGCCGTCGCGGCACCGTGCTGCGCCGCGTGGGGGACGATCACGTGCTGGTCGAAGGCATCAACGTCGTCAAGAAGCACACCCGTGGCAATCCCATGGCCGGCACCCAGGGCGGCATCGTCGACAAGACCATGCCCATCCATATCTCGAACGTGGCGATCTACAACCCCGAGACCGGCAAGGCCGATCGCGTGGGCGTCAAGGTCGTGGACGGGGCCAAGGTCCGCATTTTCCGTTCCAGCGGCGCTGTCGTTGGCGCGAAGGCTTAAGAGGCAATCATGGCTCGTTTACAAGACTTCTACCGCAACAAGGTGGCGGCCGATCTGCAAGCCAAGTTCGGCTACAAGTCCCTCATGCAGGTTCCGCGCATCACCAAGATCACCCTGAACATGGGGGTGTCCGAGGCGGTGTCCGACAAGAAAATCATCGAGAACGCGGTTTCCGACCTGACCAAGATCTCCGGCCAGAAGCCCGTGGTCACCAAGACCCGCAAGGCGATCGCCGGTTTCAAGATACGCGAGGACTACCCGATCGGCTGCATGGTCACCCTGCGCGGCCAGCGCATGTACGAATTCCTGGACCGCCTGGTTGCCGTGGCGCTGCCGCGCGTGCGCGACTTCCGCGGTATCTCGGGCCGGGCCTTCGACGGCCGGGGCAACTACAACATCGGTGTCAAGGAACAGATCATTTTCCCTGAAATCGAATACGACAAGATCGACGCGGTGCGCGGGATGAACATCAGCATCACCACCACCGCCAAGACCGACGAGGAAGCCAAGGCGCTGTTGAGCGCGTTCAGCTTCCCCTTCCGCAACTAAGGGGCTGACGTGGCAAAACTTTCCCTCATCAACCGCGATATCAAGCGCGCCAAGCAGGTCGAGAAGTTCGCGGCCAAGCGCGCCGCCCTCAAGGCGATCATCGAAGATCAGACCCGGTCCGACGAGGACCGCTACCAGGCTCGCCTGCAGCTGCAGAAACTGCCGCGCAATTCCAGCCCGTCGCGCCAGCGCAACCGCTGCATCGTGACCGGCCGTTCCCGCGGTGTTTTCAGCAAGTTCGGCCTGACGCGCCACAAACTGCGCGAAATGGCCATGCGCGGCGAAATCCCTGGCATGACCAAGGCCAGCTGGTAAGAGGAACAACACCATGAGCATGAGCGATCCCATCGCCGATATGCTGACCCGTGTGCGCAACGCGCAACAGGTCAACAAGACGTCGGTTTCCATGCCCTCCTCCAAGCTGAAGGCGGCTATTGCCGCCGTGCTCAAGGACGAAGGCTATATCGAGGATTTCCGTATCGGCGGCGAACAAGCCAAGCCGGTGCTCGAGATCACCCTGAAATACTATGCCGGCCGCCCGGTGATCGAGCGCATCGACCGCGTCTCGCGTCCCGGCCTGCGCATCTACAAGAGCAGCGCCACCATCCCCCACGTCATGAACGGCTTGGGTGTGGCGATCGTCTCGACCCCGCGTGGCGTCATGACGGACCGCAAGGCCCGCGCCAATGGCGTGGGCGGCGAAGTCCTCTGCTACGTGGCATAAGGAGGCCGACATGTCACGTATCGCCAAATATCCCGTCGCGCTGCCCAAGGGCGTCGATGCCACGATCAGCGCCGGACAGATCGTCGTCAAGGGCCCGCTGGGTACCCTGACCCAGGCGCTGACCGGCGACGTCCGCATCAGCCAGGAGGACGGCCAACTGTCGTTCGCCGCCGCCAACGAGTCCCGCCAGGCCAATGCCATGTCGGGCACCGTGCGCGCCCTGGTGGCCAATATGGTCACCGGCGTGAGCGCCGGCTTCGAGCGCAAACTGACCCTGGTCGGCGTGGGTTTCCGCGCCCAGGTCCAGGGCTCCGCGCTCAAGCTCCAGCTTGGTTTCTCGCACGACATCCTGCATGAGATCCCCAATGGGATCAAGATCGAGTGCCCGACCCAGACGGAAATTCTGGTCAAGGGCGCCGACAAGCAGGCCGTCGGGCAAGTGGCCGCCGAGATTCGTGCCTATCGCGAACCCGAACCCTACAAGGGCAAGGGCGTGCGCTATGCCGATGAACGGGTCATCATCAAAGAAACCAAAAAGAAATAAGCACGCAGGCAAGGACGAATCATGGACAAGAAACTCTCGCGTTTGCGCCGTGCCGTGGCGACCCGCCGCAAGATTCACGAATTGCGCGTGCATCGCCTGTCGGTGCATCGCACGAATCTGCACATCTACGCCAACATCATCTCGCCGGAAGGCGACCGCGTGCTCGTCAGCGCCTCGACGCTCGAGCCCGAGGTCCGCAAGGAACTCGCCAGCCAGAATGCCAACGGCGGCAACGCCGCGGCGGCGGGCCTGGTCGGCAAGCGCGTGGCCGAAAAGGCCAAGGCTGCCGGCATCGAACTCGTTGCCTTCGACCGTTCCGGCTTCCGTTACCATGGCCGCGTCAAGGCGCTGGCCGAAGCCGCGCGCGAAGCCGGCTTGAAGTTCTAAGGGAATCAAATGGCTAAAGCACAAGGCAAGCACGCCCCGGAGCAGGAACGCGACGATGGCATGCGTGAAAAGATGATCGCGGTCAACCGCGTCAGCAAGGTCGTCAAGGGCGGCCGCACGATGAGCTTCGCCGCCCTGACCGTGGTCGGCGACGGCGATGGCCGCATCGGCATGGGCAAGGGCAAGGCCCGCGAAGTCCCGGTCGCCGTCCAGAAGGCCATGGAACAGGCCCGCCGCGGGCTGGTCAAGGTCGCTCTCAAGAACGGCACGCTGCATCACACCGTGGTCGGCAAGCACGGCGCCTCGACGGTGCTGATCTCGCCGGCCGCCGAAGGGACCGGCGTGATCGCCGGCGGCCCGATGCGCGCGATCTTCGAGGTCATGGGCGTGCGCAACGTGGTGGCCAAGAGCCTCGGGTCGAGCAATCCGTACAATATGGTCCGCGCCACGCTCAATGGCCTGCGCGCGTGCTCCACACCGGCCGAGATCGCCGCCAAGCGCGGCAAGTCGGTCGAGGAAATCCTGGGGTAAGTCATGGCTCAAAAGCAAATCAAGGTTACGCTCGTGCGCTCCGTCATCGGCACCCATAAGTCTCACCGCGCCACCGTGCGCGGCCTGGGGCTGGGCCGTGTGAACAGCAGCCGCGTACTGGTCGATACGCCCGAGGTGCGTGGGATGATCCGCAAAGTGGATTATCTGGTCACCGTCTCGGACGTCTGATAAGGAATCGAGATGTCTGTTACTCAACTGAATACGCTCAAGCCCGCCGAAGGCGCCAAGCGCGCCCGCCGCCGGGTGGGCCGCGGTATCGGCTCCGGCCTGGGCAAGACCGCGGGTCGCGGCCACAAGGGTCAGAAGTCCCGCGCGGGCGGCTTCCACAAGGTCGGCTTCGAAGGCGGCCAGATGCCGCTGCAGCGTCGCCTGCCCAAGCGTGGCTTCACGCCGCTGGGCCGCCACCTGTACGCCGAGGTCCGCCTGTCCGACCTCCAGGCCCTGCCTGTCGACGAGATCGACGTCCAGGTTCTGAAGGCCGCCGGCGTGGTTGGCGAGATGGTGCGCTATGCCAAGGTCGTCAAGACCGGCGAGCTGACCCGCAAGGTCGTCCTCAAGGGCATCACCGCCACGGCCGGCGCTCGCGCCGTGATCGAGGCGGCCGGCGGCTCGCTGGCGTAAAGGGGCTGCAGTGGCCAAAGCTCAGGCAAAAAAGACCAGTGCGGGATACGGCGACCTCAAGCGCCGCATCCTGTTCCTCGTCCTCGCCCTGATCGTCTATCGCCTCGGGACGCACATCCCCGTGCCCGGCATCAATCCGGACGCGCTGGCAGAGATGTTCCAGCAAAACTCGGGCGGGATCCTGGGCCTGTTCAATATGTTCTCGGGCGGCGCCCTGGAACGGCTCTCGGTGCTTGCGCTGGGGATCATGCCGTATATCTCGGCATCCATCATCATGCAACTGCTGGCCGTGGTCGTGCCCACGCTCGAGGCCATCAAGAAAGAAGGCCAGTCGGGTCAGCGCAAGATCACCCAGTACACGCGCTACGGCACCGTGTTCCTCGCGCTGTTCCAGGCGGTCGGGATCTCGGTCGCGCTCGAATCCCAGCCGGGGCTGGTGATCGATCCGGGCATTCTGTTCCGTTTCACCACCGTCGTCACCTTGGTGACCGGCTCGCTGTTCCTCATGTGGCTGGGCGAGCAGATCACCGAACGCGGCCTGGGCAACGGTATTTCGCTGATCATTTTCGCCGGGATCGTGGCCGGCCTGCCTGGCGCGCTGGGCGGTATGCTGGATCTGGTGCGCACGGATTCGATGTCGATCCTGTCCGCCCTGTTCATCCTGGCCATGGTGGTCGCGGTCACGTACTTCGTGGTCTTCGTCGAGCGCGGCCAGCGCCGCATTACGGTGAACTACGCCAAGCGTCAGGTGGGCAACAAGCTCTATGGCGGGCAGAGTTCCCATCTGCCGCTCAAGCTCAACATGTCGGGCGTGATTCCGCCGATCTTCGCATCGTCGATCATCCTGCTGCCCGCGACCTTGATGAGCTGGTTCTCGAGCAGCCCCAACATGCGTTGGCTGGGCGGTCTGGCGGCCGCGCTCTCACGGCACGAGCCGCTGTATATGACGCTGTACTCGGGCCTGATCATCTTTTTCTGCTTCTTTTACACGGCGTTGGTGTTCAACAGCCGCGAGACGGCGGACAATCTGAAAAAGAGCGGTGCGTTCGTCCCCGGGATCCGTCCCGGCGAGCAGACGGCCCGTTACATCGACAAGATTCTCATGCGCCTGACGCTGGCTGGTGCGCTCTATATCACGCTGGTCTGCCTGTTGCCCGAGTTGATGCAGATGCGCTGGAACGTACCCTTTTATTTCGGTGGCACGTCCCTGCTGATCATCGTCGTGGTGTCCATGGATTTCATGGCCCAGGCGCAGGCTTACATGATGTCCCAACAGTATGATTCGCTGCTCAGGAAAGCCAATTTCAAGGGTGCGGGTCTGCCCATGCGCTAGAGAACATGTCCAAGGACGACGTCATACAGATGCAGGGGGAAGTCCTCGAGAACCTTCCCAACGCAACATTCCGTGTCAAGCTCGAAAACGGCCACGTAGTGCTTGGCCATATTTCCGGCAAGATGCGTATGCATTACATCCGGATCCTGCCGGGTGACAAGGTCACGGTGGAGCTCACGCCCTATGACCTGTCGCGCGCCAGGATAGTTTTCCGCTCCAAATAAGCGGCCGGCCACAGAAACCAGGAGATCACCATGAAGGTAATGGCATCGGTAAAGCGGATCTGCCGCAATTGCAAGATCATCAAACGTCACGGCGTGGTGCGCGTCATTTGCACCGACCCGCGTCACAAGCAACGCCAGGGCTAAGGCCGGGCGTAACGGAATCATTAAGGAACAGTCATGGCCCGTATCGCTGGCATCAACATTCCGCCGCATCAGCATACCGAAATCGGCTTGACCGCCATTTTCGGGATTGGACGTACCCGTGCCCGCAAGATCTGCGAAGCTTCCGGCATCGAGTACTCCAAAAAGGTCAAAGACCTGACCGATGCGGAACTCGAGCGTATTCGCGAGCAGGTCGGCGCGTTCACCGTCGAGGGTGACCTGCGTCGCGAGGTTCAGCTCTCCATCAAGCGCCTGATCGACCTGGGCACCTATCGCGGCATGCGTCACAAGCGCGGCCTGCCCGTGCGCGGGCAGCGCACTCGCACGAACGCACGCACCCGCAAGGGCCCGCGTCGCGCCGCAGCGTCCCTGAAGAAATAATCGAGGAACCAGAACATGGCGAAAGCTCAGAGCGGCGCCGCGCGCGTCCGCAAGAAAGTCAAGAAGAACGTCTCGGACGGCATTGCGCACGTCCACGCGTCCTTCAACAACACCATCATCACGATCACCGACCGCCAGGGCAATGCCCTGTCGTGGGCGACTTCGGGCGGCGCCGGCTTCAAGGGCTCGCGCAAGTCCACGCCGTTCGCCGCGCAGGTGGCCGCCGAGTCCGCTGGCCGTGTGGCGCAGGAATGCGGGATCAAGACCCTGGAAGTCCGCATCAAGGGCCCGGGCCCTGGCCGCGAATCCTCGGTGCGTGCCCTCAATGCCTTGGGGATCAAGATCTCCAGCATCTCGGACATCACGCCCGTGCCGCATAACGGCTGCCGTCCGCCCAAGCGTCGTCGTATCTAAGGGGAAGCATCTTGGCACGTTATATTGGACCTAAATGCAAGCTTTCGCGCCGCGAAGGCACCGACCTGTTCCTCAAGAGCGCCCGGCGCTCGCTGGACTCCAAGTGCAAGCTCGAATCCAAGCCCGGCCAGCATGGCCGCACCTCGGGTTCGCGCACCTCGGACTACGGCCTGCAGCTGCGCGAAAAGCAAAAGCTCAAGCGCATGTACGGCGTTCTGGAAAAACAGTTTCGCAAGTATTTCGCCGAGGCTGACCGCCGCCGCGGCAATACCGGCGAGACCCTGATCCAGCTGCTGGAATCGCGCCTGGACAACGTCGTCTACCGCATGGGTTTCGGTTCGACGCGCGCCGAGGCTCGCCAGTTGGTGAACCACCGCGCCATCGAGCTCAACGGCCATACCGCCGACATCGCCTCGATGCTGGTCAAGGCCGGCGACGTGATCTCGGTGCGTGAAAAGGCCAAGAGTCAGTCCCGCATCAAGGAATCCCTGGATCTGGCTACCGGCAACGGTCTGCCCCAGTGGGTCGAGGTCGATGCGAGCAAGCTCTCGGGCGTATTCAAGCAGGCGCCGGATCGCCAGGATGTCGCCCGCGATATCAACGAATCCATGGTCGTGGAACTGTATTCCCGTTGATCGACCGGTTTTGTGTATTTCCGCAGCCCGCCGCCCCATTTTCGGACGCGGTGGGCTGTGTGGTTGTTTTCTCCGGCTCGTCCGGTCCTGCCATCAGCCTTATCGGTGTAACGAGCCGAGGGTATTGAAAAGGGAACACATATGTCTTCACAAGGTTTTCTCAAGCCGCGCAACATCACCGTCGAGGCGCTGGGCGCCAATCACGCCAAGGTCGTGATGGAGCCTTTCGAGCGCGGCTACGGCCATACGCTGGGCAATGCCCTGCGCCGCATTCTGCTGTCCTCCATGACGGGCTATGCGCCGACCGAGGTCCAGATCACGGGCGTGGTGCATGAGTATTCCACCATCGCCGGCGTGCGTGAGGATGTGGTCGACATCCTGCTGAATCTCAAGGGCGTCGTGTTCAAGCTGCACAGCCGCGACGAAGTCACCCTGCAACTGAACAAGCAGGGCGCCGGCCCCGTGCGCGCCAGCGACATCGAGTTGCCGCATGACGTCGAGATCGTCAATCCCGATCACGTCATCGCCACCCTGACCGACGATGGCAAACTCGAGATGCAGATCAAGGTCGAGCAGGGCCGCGGCTATGTGCCCGGCAATGTCCGTGCCCTGGCCGATGATCGCTCCGCCACGATCGGCCAGATCGTGCTGGACGCCTCTTTCAGCCCGGTGCGTCGCGTCAGCTATGCGGTGGAAAATGCCCGCGTCGAGCAGCGTACCGACCTGGACAAGCTGGTCCTGGATGTGCAGACCAACGGCGTGATTTCGCCCGAGGAGGCCGTGCGCCAGTCGGCGCGCATCCTGATGGACCAGATCTCGGTGTTCGTCTCGCTGGCCGACAAGGATGCCGGCCACGCATCCCTGGGCATCGGCATGGGCCAGGGCGGCGGCGGCGCGCAGATCGATCCGGTGCTGCTGCGTCCGGTCGACGATCTGGAGCTGACCGTGCGTTCGGCCAATTGCCTCAAGGCCGAGAACATCTACTACATCGGCGACCTGATCCAGCGCAGCGAGAACGAGCTGCTCAAGACGCCGAACCTCGGGCGCAAGTCGCTCAACGAGATCAAGGAAGTCCTGGCCGCGCGCGGCCTGACCCTGGGCATGAAGCTCGAGAACTGGCCGCCCGTCGGCCTCGAGCGCCCCTGATCTTTGCGGTATCATCACGCCCTGGCGCGGTTCGCGCCAGGGAACACCCTCCCGGACCGCGGCATCGCCGATAGAAGATCCGGATCACGCGGGATCTCCCGCCATAGACTCACAAGGAAACTGAAATGCGTCATCGTAGCGGCCTTCGCAAACTCAACCGGACCAGCAGTCACCGTCTCGCCATGTTTCGCAACATGGCCGTGTCCCTGCTGACCCACGAAGCCATCAAGACCACGCTGCCCAAGGCCAAGGAATTGCGCCGCGTGGTCGAGCCCCTGATCACTCTGGGCAAGAACCCGACCCTGGCCAATCGCCGCCTGGCGTTCGCCCGCCTGCGCGACCGCGATGCCGTGACCAAGCTGTTCGGCGAGATCGGTCCACGCTACCAGGCCCGCAACGGCGGCTACACCCGGGTGCTCAAGATGGGCTTCCGCCAGGGCGACAACGCCCCCATGGCCTATATGGAGCTGGTGGATCGGCCCGAGGTCGAGGCGGCGCCCGCCCAGGCTGAATAATATCGGCGGCTGTCCTGTCGGCTGCGCCGGACAGGACATCGGACCGATGATTTGGTGTTGAACGAAACCCTGGTACAGGACGAGATCCGGTGCCGGGGTTTTGTGTTTTTGGGACGAGTCGGTCGTGCCTGGCATGTCACTCGGGCTTCTCCTCGCTCGGGTACAATCAATGCCAGGTTCGCAAAGGCTTGTGACATGACAGACGATCGGCACGGGGCGCCCGGCACGCCGGACGCAGTGGAATTGCGCGCGCAGCGCGGCAGCGGGACCGATGCGGTGGTGGTGTTGAGCACCGCGCCGGATGCCCTGTTGGCCAAGCGCATCGCGCATGTGCTGGTCGAGGAGTCGCTGGCCGCTTGCGTCCACGTGGGCGCGGCGGGTGTCTCCATGTATCTCTGGCAGGGAAACCTGGAGGGTGGCGAGGAGGTTCCCCTGACGCTCAAGACCACGACCGCGCGCTTGCCGGCATTGTATGCGCGGCTGCGCGCGCTGCATCCTTATGAGGTCCCCGAGTTCCTGGTCCTGGCGGTGTGCGCGGGCAGCGCGGATTATCTGGACTGGGTCGCACAGGGGACTGCGCCCCCCGCTGCATGAATGAATGACGATGAATTCGCGCATATCTGCTGAAATCCCCCTCCCGAACGTCCGCGTGACTTCCTCGCTGGCCCTGGCGCGCGCCAGCCGGCCTTTCTGGATGCTGCTGGCCGTCGCGCTGCTGGGATTGGCGGTTTGGCTGTCGCCGCGTCCGGCGCAGGCCGAGGACCCCGAGTTCCTGGACCCGGCGGTGGCTTTCGTGGCCACGGCGGCCATGCATGATCCGCTCACGCTGGATGTGCATTACCGGATCGCGCCCGCCTACTATATGTATCGCGAACGCTTCGAGGTCCGTATCCAGGCGGCCGATGGCCGGATGCTGCTGTACATGCCGTCGGCGCTCACGCCGCCCGAGGATGCCGCGGCCGAGGGGACGCCGGCCTGGACGGCGCTGCCCGAGCTGCCCCGGGGGCAGGTCAAATACGACCCTACCTTCGAGCGCGATATGGAGGTCTATCACGGTGGCGTGACTTTGCGCGTGCCCCTCCAGGCGGGCGAGACCGGCCCCCTGACGGTGGCGATCACCGGGCAGGGTTGCGCGGATGCCGGCCTGTGCTATCCGCCCATGACCCAGACGCTCGACCTGGCGGTGGCTGACGGCGGGTATCGCGCCGTGGGCGAGCAGGTGGTGGCTCAGGTGCCGCCGCCGCGCGACGAGTCCGTGGCGGGCCAGGGAGCCGGCTCCGCGGGGGATGCGCAGCGCCCGTCGCCGGCTGGGGACAGTCTGTTCGACATGGGCGACACCGGCATGGCCGCCTGGCTCTCTCAGGCGGGGATGGTCCGCATCCTGCTGTTCAGCCTGCTGTTTGGCGCGCTGCTGTCTTTCACGCCCTGCGTGCTGCCCATGGTGCCTATCCTGCTGGCGGTGATCGCCGGCGGGCGGCAGACGCCTTCGCGCCTGCGCGGACTGGGTCTGGCGGCCTGCTATGTCCTGGGCATGTCGCTGGTCTACACCATCCTGGGGGTGGCCGCAGGGTTGCTGGGCGCGGGCCTGGCGGCCTGGTTGCAGTCCCCCTGGGTCCTGGGGACGTTCGCGGTGCTGCTGGCGCTGTTCGGGCTGGCGATGTTCGATGTGTTCACACTACAGGCGCCTGTCGGCCTGCAATCGGCGCTGCAGTCTCGCCTGATGCATGTGCCGGGCGGGCGCGTTGGCGGGGTTTTTCTGATGGGCATGGTCTCGGCGCTGATCGTCGGCCCTTGCGTGGCGGCGCCCCTGGCTGGAATCCTGCTGTTCATTTCCCAGACTGGCGACGTGGTCGTCGGCGGGGCATCGTTGTTCGCCATGGCCTGGGGGCAGGGCCTGTTGCTGCTCGTCGTCGGCGCCGGCGCCGGCACCTTGCTGCCGCGCGCGGGGGCCTGGATGGATCAGGTCAAGGCGGTCTTCGGCCTGCTGCTGCTGGCGACGGCCTGGTGGATGGCGCGTCCGATCCTGTACGCCGGCCTGTACGTGGTCGGCTGGTCGCTGCTGGCGCTGTGGGCCGCCCTGATGCTCTGGCGTGCTGGCCGGGGCGATGAGGGCGTCGGCCTGCGTCTGGCGGTGCGCGCCCTGGCGGCTCTGGTGGCCTTCTGGGCCGTGGCGCAGTTCGCCGGCCTGCTGGCGGGCGGGCAGGACATGCTGCGCCCTCTGGCGCCTTTCGCGGGCCAGGGCGATCCGGCCGCCAGCGGCGGCACGGCGGATCTGGCGGCCGTGCGCGCGCGCTTCACGCGTGTGGCATCGGTGGCCGACCTGGATGCGCGCCTGGCCGCGACGGATCGGCCCGTGATGCTGGATTTCTACGCCGACTGGTGCGTGTCCTGCATCGAGATGGAAAAATTCACGTTCAGCGATCCCGGCGTCGCGCGCCGCATGTCGGACGTTCTGCTGCTGCAGGCCGACGTGACCCGCATGAGCGAACAGGATCGGGCATTGCTCGCGCGTTTCGATCTATTCGGACCGCCGGGGATCATTTTCTTTGGCCGCGACGGCCAGGTGCTGCCGGACGCCCGCGTGGTCGGGTTCAAGAAGGCCGCCGATTTCAGTGCCGTGCTGGATCGGGTGCTGGGGGGTAGTTGAACGCGGCTGAGGTGGATATCCCGCTGCATCCGGTTTTCGATCAGAACGCGATGGGACACTCATGACGGATGGCGGTACCCCTGCGGGCAGGGTCAGGCGCCCCCCGCTTTTCTCATACCTTTCCATGCTGGCGAGACTCGCAATCCCGCCCATGATCACGGCCAGCGTCCCACTGCCCTGGAGTATTGCCACGGTCATGGCCCTGTTTGCCGCGATGTTCATCGCATCGCGCCGCAGCCGCGCCCACGCCAGGATCATCAACGGCTGGGTCATGTGCGCGATTCCCGGTATGGGGTTGCGCGCCTGGCTGGATTTTCCACACGGCTGGGGCATTGCGCTGGTCGTGGCCCTGGTCGTGGCTGGCATCTGGCTGCAAGACCGGATGGAACACAGGCTGCGGCTTGGCTGGAGCGGCAGCGGCATCCGTGGGGGGGCGCTTGGCCGACGACTATTTCCGCCAGGGGCTGACACCCGAGGGTGTGCCGTTTCGTGTCGTGGGTTCCGGCGAGCTCGCCATGGGCGGGCCGCACTTTCACACCATCCTGTTTCCTGATGGCGTCTTGCTCGAAGGCGTGGGATATGACGCCCGCTTTTCCCGCGATGGGCGCTATTTCGCCGCCCAGAGGCCAGAACGAGGCGGCGATGGTCTGCTGGTGCTGGATCGCCAGGAACGGCGTATCTATCATGCTCGAAATCATGCCGACTTCTGGCGGCTGGACGAGTTTGCGTCAGCGCCTCCTGGCGCCTGCAATGCCGGTGAACAGCCTGTCGGCCCTTCCCCCGGGTTCCGGGATTTTCTGGCCCGTGCCCAAGTCGAGTCTCTGGCGCCCATCGTCGATCTCTGGGTGGAGCCGCAGGTCTTGCACGCCCATGAGAAGGTGACCGCCGCGTATGAATATCCTTCGCCGGACGGGCGCCGCAAACTGGTCGCCCGGCGGGTCATCCCGCGATCGCCCCGGCATCTGGGCAATCCATGCGGATTCGTGTATGCGCCCGACTATGCCCTGAGCCTGGATGGCGAGGCGGCCGGCTTGCTGCTGAATGAGCCGGAAACCGTCGCCTGGCAATCCGACTCCCTGGCCCTGGTCTGCCGCGCCCGCGCTGCGAGCCGCGCGCGCAAGGCGGAAAAGGACGCGGATGGGCCGCATGGTTTCTGGCTCTGGGAGCATGGCAAGGGCTGGCGGGCCTTGCCTGAGGTCTGGCGGCATACACCCGGCGAACCCTCCCTGAACACAGACCGGAAGGCGGCGCTGGTCGCGCACGAATTATGGCTGAACGCCGAGATGCCCAACCCGGAACTCCGCGGAGGCAGCCAAGGTTATTTCATCTCTTTCAGCTATTCTGCAACCGAGAGGACGGTCGGCCATCACGAGGACGGCCAGGCTCAGTCGGCCGCTCGCCCCTGTCGGCCGGTGCGGTTGATCCTGCCCCTGGACAGCCGGGGAGGACGTGGAACCGTGCGCGTCGAGTCGGCCGGATTGAACGATTCGAGCCGGGCGGTGTTCACATGGGATCATGACAATCTGGCCGGGTTGGGCGGCTGGCATTGCCGCATCGGCGATTGGGCGCTGCCCGGCCTGTGGCTGCTGGACCATTGCGTGGTGGACAGCGGAGCGCACATCGTGCTGTGTCCGTTCGCTGAAAAAGCCCACACGGCCGGTAGCTTCGTGGTCGCCGCGCCGGCCACCCGCGACTTGTTCACCGGCCCTGAATTGCTGATTCGCTGCCTCCAGGATTTCTGCCAGGATACGGTTTCAGTCATCGAGATCGCCGGCCGCCTCAAGAACCCGGGTGAACGTGGACCCGGCATTGCGCCGGGCACACCGCTGGCCCCCTTCGAGAGTCCTGCTCCCCGGCCGGATGAAGCGGACGATTTTTTTCGCCACGAGACGGGCGGGTCTGCCTCCCGCTATCGCTATTGGTATCGTCAGCGTCGTTTCCGCTTCGATGCCGTGGACGGCATCACCTCGATTTCCCTGTGACGTTCTTCAGGAATTCCCGGCATCGTCCGTGGCCCCGGACGGGGCGTCGTCCCCGCCTTCCTCGGTTTTTTTGCGTTCCAGGGCGGAGGCGACGAGGATGCCCAGCTCGTAGAGCAGGCACAGCGGCGCGGCCAGCAGGATCTGGCTGAGGACGTCGGGCGGCGTGACCACGGCGGCGATGACGAAGGCGCCGACGATGACGTAGCCGCGGATCTCGCGCAGTTTCTTGACCGAGACGACGCCGGTCTTGACCAGCAGGACCACCGCGATCGGCACCTCGAAGGTGACGCCGAAGGCGATGAACATGGTCAGCACGAAGTTGACGTAGGCCTCGATGTCGGGCGCCGGGGTGATGGACTGCGGCGCGAAGTGCGCGATGAAGTTGAATACCGTGTGGAACACCACGAAATAGCAGAAGGCCATGCCCAGCAGGAACAGCAGCGTGCTGGAGATGATCAGCGGCAGAGCCAGGCGCTGTTCGTGGCGGTACAGGCCCGGGGCGATGAAGGCCCAGGCCTGGTACAGGACCACGGGCAGGGCGAGCACGAAGGCCGCCAGCAGGGTGACCTTGACCGGCACCATGAAAGGTGTGATCACGCCGGTGGCGATCATGCGCGTGCCCTCTGGCAGGGTCGCCAGCATGGGTTGCGCCAGGACGTCGTAGATCGACGAGGGGCCGGGAAAGATGAACAGCACGACGAACACGCCCAGCACCGTCATGACGGCGCGCAGCAGGCGCGTACGCAGTTCGACCAGATGCGAGATGAACGTGTCCTCTTGCGGGGAATCTTCGGCGTCGCTCATGCCTGTTTTTCGCTGCTGGGGGTTGTTTCGGCTGCCTTTTGGGGCGGTGTCACAGGGGTCTCTGTGGCTGCGGGAAGGGCGGCGGGCGCTGTATTTGCCTGTGTGTCGCCGGATGCCGGCGGCGGGGTGAGGGTGGGCGTGAGCGCCTCGCGCGCCTCGTTCATGGTCTGGCGCAGGCTTTCGGTGGGCTGGGTGACGGCGGCCTTGAGTTCGTCCACCGAACTGTGCATCGACGATTCCACCGAGCGCGCGGCGTCCTGCATCTGGTTCTTGATGTCGCCGATTTCCTTGAGGTCGATCTCGCGCTGGATGTCGGATTTGACCTCGTTGACATAGCGCTGCGCGCGGCCCAGCAGGTGCCCGATGGTGCGGGCGACCTTGGGCAGGCGTTCGGGGCCGATGACGATCAGCGCAATCACGCCGATCAGCATCAGCTCGCTGAAACTGACATCAAACATGGCGGGTCCGGGGACGATTCAGAGGAAGCCGCCCTCAGGCGTCTGTCTTTTCCTTGGCCTGCACGTCGATCGTGGAGGAGTCCTGGACCTGCTGGGTGACCTGGGGCTGGACCTCGTCCTTGGCTTCGTTCATGCCTTTCTTGAAGCCCTTGACCGCGCCGCCGAGATCCTCGCCGATGTTGCGCAGTTTTTTCGTGCCGAATATCAGGGCCACGATCACCAGCACGATCAGCCAGTGCCAAATACTGAAACTACCCATGATTGCTCCTAGGCGGCGGGCGCCGCGCGTTTGTCCCAGGGGCGCGGGCCCCCGAGGATATGGAAATGCAGGTGGGCGATTTCCTGCCCACCTTCGAGGCCGGTGTTGGCCACCAGCCGAAAACCGCCTTCGGGTCCGGGGTTGCAGCCGTTGTCGTATGCGATCTGCGGGACCAGGCGCATCATCCGGCCCAGCCAGTCGGCATCCCCCGCCTCGATCACGGCGAGCGATTCGATGTGGCGCTTGGGCACCAGCAGCAGGTGTACCGGGGCGGCCGGATGGATGTCCTTGAAGGCCATGAATTCGTCGTCTTCGTAGACGGTGGCCGATGGGATCTGGTGCTGGGCGATCTTGCAGAACAGGCAGTCGTGGCTCATAGGGGCTGGGACCAACATCGAGGATCCAGATGGATCTTTAAAAAACAGTCAGAGCATTTGAATGCTTGCGCCAAGGATGGAGAACCTCGCAGGGGGCCTCGTTTCGCACGGAACCGGTGGATAGGCTTAGACAAAGAATGCTCTGGTAAATTCCACAAAACAGTCGGAAATTCCACAAACAGTTTATTTTTCCAACAACGACTATGTTGCCACATTTCACGGCCCCGCTGTGGCTGGCGGCCTGGTTTTCGGCCTGCTTTTTGGGGTATGTCCCGAGAGGCCGGGCGCTAGGCCGGTTTTCTCGAGGCCTTTTCCTCGAGGCCGGACAGGCCTTCGCGGCGGGCGAGTTCGTCCAGGACCGCCTCTGGGCGCAGTCCGTGGTAGGTGAGGGCCACCAGGCAGTGATACCAGAGGTCGGCGGTCTCGGACACGATACGCTCGGGGATGCCGTCCTTGGAGGCCATCACCAGTTCGGTGGCCTCCTCGCCGATCTTTTTGAGGAAGGCGTCCGGACCCTTGGCGAGGAGTCTGGCGGTATACGAGGTGGCGGGATCGCCGCCCTGGTCGGGGCGGCGGCTGGCCAGCGTGTCGGCCAGCCGGGCCAGGGTGTCGCCTGTGGAGTCCTTGGTGTGGGTCATGCGGGTGCCGTATGGATTCAGGATGCGTCGGGTTTGCCGTAGATCGCGTCCGGGTCTTTGAGGACCGGGTCCTCGGTGACCCAGGCAGTCTCGGGCGCCGTGGTGTCGAGGCGGCGGTAGAAGCAGCGCTCGCGGCCTGTGTGGCAGGCGATGCCGCCTTGCTGAGTGACGCGCAGCAGGATGACGTCGCCGTCGCAGTCCAGGCGCATGTCGTGGACCAGCTGGACATGGCCGGAGTCCTCGCCCTTGCGCCACAGGCGCCCGCGTGAGCGCGAGAAGTAGACGGCCCGGCCGCTGCTGGCGGTTTCGGCCACGGCCTCGGCGTTCATCCAGGCCATCATCAGGACCTTGCCGCTGTGCGCGTCCTGCGCGATGGCGGGAATCAGGCCGTCGCGGTCGAAGACCAGCGCGTTCATCCAGGCGGGTGTGCTCATGCGCGGACCTGTATGCCTTGGGCGGCCATGAAAGCCTTGGCCTCGGCCAGGGAGTGCTGGCCGAAATGGAAGATGCTGGCGGCCAGCACGGCGCTGGCGTGGCCGATCTTGATGCCGTCGACCAGGTGCTGCAGCGTGCCCACGCCGCCCGAGGCGATCACCGGTACGGGGACGGCGTCGGAGACGGCGCGCGTCAGTTCGAGGTCGAAGCCGGACTTGGTGCCATCGCGATCCATGCTGGTCAGCAGCAGTTCGCCAGCGCCATAGTCGGCCATGCGCCGCGCCCATTCGACGGCGTCCAGGCCCGTGGCCTTGCGGCCGCCATGCGTGTAGATCTCCCAGCGCGGATCCTCGCCGGGGCCGGATGCGCGGCGCGCGTCCAGAGCCACGACGATGCATTGCGAGCCATGATGGTGCGCGGTCTCGCGCACCAGTTCGGGACGGGCCACGGCCGCGCTGTTGATCGAGACTTTGTCGGCGCCGGCATCGAGCAGGCGCTGGACGTCGGCGACCTCGCGCACGCCGCCGCCCACGGTCAGGGGGATGAAGACCTGGCGCGCCACGGCCTCGATGATCGGCAGGATCAGGCCGCGCGCGTCGCTGGTGGCGGTGATGTCGAGAAAGGTGATCTCGTCGGCGCCCTGCTCGTCGTAGCGGCGGGCGATCTCGACGGGGTCGCCGGCGTCGGACAGGTTGACGAAGTTCACGCCCTTGACCACGCGCCCGGCGTTGACGTCCAGGCAAGGAATGATCCGACAGGTCAGGCCGGTGTCCTGGCCGGCGTCCGGCGTCCGGGTGATTGTTGCGCCGGTTGTCATGCCGAAGCCTCGTCCGGGTTCCCGGCAGACGCATCCGCCAGGGCCTGGGCGGCGGCGAAGTCCAGGGTGCCCTCGTAGAGGCTGCGGCCCAGGATGGCGCCCTCGACGCCGTCCTCCTCGACGGCGCACAGGGCGTGGATGTCGTCCAGCGTGGCCACGCCGCCGGAGGCGATCACCGGGATGCGCACCGCGCGCGCCAGACGTACGGTGGCCTCGATGTTGACCCCGCTGAGCATGCCATCGCGCCCGATGTCGGTGTAGATGATGGACTCGCAGCCGTAGTCCTCGAACTTGCGCGCGAGGTCGATGACGTCGTGGCGGGTGAGCTTGGACCAGCCATCGGTGGCGACTTTGCCGTCGCGGGCGTCCAGGCCGACGATGATGTGGCCCGGAAAGGCGCTGCAGGCATCGCTGAGGAAGCCCGGGTCCTTGACGGCGGCGGTGCCGATGATGACGTAGGAGATGCCGTTGTCCAGGTAGTACTCGACCGTGTCGAGGTCGCGGATGCCGCCGCCGATCTGGATTGGGATTTCCTCGTCGATGGCGGCAACGATGGTTTCGATGGCGGCGCGGTTCCTGGGCTTGCCGGCGACTGCGCCGTTCAGGTCCACCAGATGCAGGCGGCGCGCGCCTTGTTCGAGCCAGCGGGTGGCCATGGCGGCGGGGTCTTCCGAGAACACGGTGGCGTCGTCCAGATCGCCTTGGCGCAGGCGAACACAGCGCCCGTCTTTGAGGTCAATGGCGGGGATGAGGAGCATGATGGTCCGTCGTCGGTCAGTGCAAGGAGATGAAGGAATGGCGTTAAAAAAAATCCTGTGCGGTCAGGGCCGCCAGCGGGCGAAATTGCGATACATCCGTAAACCCGGCTCCGCACTTTTCTCTGGATGGAACTGTACGGCAAAAATATTGTCCGCCGCAATCGCGCAACAGAATTCCACGCCGTGCCGGCTGGTGCCCGCGACCAGCGCGGGGTCCTCGGGGACGGCATAGTAACTATGCACGAAATAAAAGGCAGTGTCTTGCGCGATGCCCTCCCAGAGGGGGTGGGCGCGCGTCTGGTGCACTGGATTCCAGCCCATGTGTGGGATCTTCAGACGCGTCTCGCCGTCCTCTGGCGCATCGAAGGCCGGCCCGGCGAACCGCCGCACGGTTCCCGGGAAAATGCCCAGGCTGGGGGTGTCGCCCTCGTCGCTGCGCGTGAACAGCATTTGTTCGCCGACGCAGACGCCGAGCAGGGGCTTGTCGCGCGCGGCGCGCAGCACCGCCGCGCGCAGGCCGGAGGCGTCCAGTATGCGCATACAGTTCGGCATGGCGCCCTGCCCCGGAAAGACGATGCGCTCGGCCGCGTCGATGGCGGCGGCGTCGCGGACGATGCGGATGTCGTGTTCAGGGGCGGCCGCCTGCAGGGCGCGGGCGACGGAATGGAAGTTGCCCATCCCGTAATCGACGATGGCAATGGTGTTCACAGGAGTTGCTGCAGGAGGTTCAGAGGGAGCCCTTGGTCGAGGGAATGGCGCCGCCGGCGCGCGGGTCGGTCTCGACGGCCATGCGCAACGCGCGGCCGAAAGCCTTGAACACGGTTTCGCACTGGTGGTGGGCGTTGTCGCCGCGCAGGTTGTCGATGTGCACGGTAGCCTGGGCATGATTGACGAAGCCCTGGAAGAATTCCTGGGCGAGATCGACGTCGAAGGTCCCGATGCGCGCGCGGGTGTAGGGCACGAAGTAGTGCAGGCCCGGGCGCCCCGACAGATCGATCACCACGCGCGACAGCGCCTCGTCCAGGGGGATGTACGCGTGGCCGTAGCGGCGCAGGCCGGCCTTGTCGCCCACGGCCGCGGCGAAAGCCTGGCCCAGGGTGATGCCGACGTCCTCGACGGTGTGGTGGTCGTCGATGTGGGTGTCCCCATCGCAGTGGATGTCCAGGTCGAACAGGCCGTGGCGGGCGATCTGGTCCAGCATGTGGTCCAGGAACGGGACGCCGGTCTCGAGCGTGCGCAGGCCCGTGCCGTCGAGGTTCAGGACGACGCGGATGCGGGTTTCATTGGTGTTGCGGCGGATGTCTGCGGTGCGCATGGTGCTTCCGTAGGCGAGGGGTTAGTGTCCTAGTCCGTGGATTCCAGGCGCAGGCTGGCGCTGGCGGCGTGCGCAGGCAGGCCCTCACCGGTGGCCAGCGTTGCGGCGATGCGGCCCAGAGTCTGGGCGCCGGCGGGCGACACCTGGATCAGGCTGCTGCGTTTCTGGAAATCATACACGCCCAGGGGCGACGAGAACCGCGCGGTGCGCGCGGTGGGCAGGACGTGGTTCGGGCCGGCGCAGTAGTCGCCCAGGGATTCCGAGCTGTAGGGGCCCAGGAAAATCGCGCCGGCATGGCGGATCAGGGGCAGCAGGGCCTGCGGGTCGCGGGTCGAGATCTCGAGGTGCTCGGGGGCGATCCGGTTGGCGATCCGACAGGCGTGTTCCAGGCTCTCGACCTGGATCAGCGCGCCGCGCCCGCCCAGGCTGGCGCGCAGGATGGCGGCGCGCGGCTGCGCGGGCAGCAGCCGGCCGATGGCCGCCTCGACGTCATCCAGGTAGGCGGCGTCGGGACACAGCAGGATGGCCTGGGCCAGCTCGTCGTGCTCGGCTTGCGAGAACAGGTCCATCGCGATCCAGTCGGCCGGCGTCGAGCCGTCGCCGATGATGAGGATCTCGGAGGGGCCGGCGATCATGTCGATGCCCACGGTGCCGAACACGCGCCGCTTGGCGGCGGCGACATAGGCGTTGCCGGGGCCGACGATCTTGTCGACCTGGGGAAGGCTTTCGGTGCCATAGGCCAGGCCGCCCACGGCCTGCGCGCCGCCGACGGCGAATACGCGGTCGACCCCGCCCAGTGCGGCCGCGGCCAGCACCATGGGATTGCGCACGCCCCCTGGCGTGGGCGTGACCATCACGACCTCGGGCACGCCGGCGACCTTGGCCGGGATGGCGTTCATCAGCACGGATGAAGGATAGGCGGCCTTGCCGCCGGGCACATACAGGCCCACGCGATCCAGCGGCGTGATCTGTTGCCCCAGGAGTGTGCCGTCCGGCTCGGTGTAGGTCCAGGTCTCGGCGCGTTGGCGCAGGTGATAGGCGCGCACACGCTCGGCGGCGGCCTCGAGCGCGGCGCGCTGATCGGCGGGCAGGGATTCCAGCGCCGCCCGCCAGTCGGCGCGCGGAATTTCGAGGGCGGCGACCGAGCCGGCCTCGACGCGGTCGAAGCGCCGCGTATAGTCCAGGACGGCCGCATCGCCCCGTGCGCGCACGTCCTGCAGGATGGCGCGCACGGTTTCCTCGATGGCCTCATCCTGCGCGGCCTCGTAGGCGAGCAGATGGTCGAGGGCCGCATCGAAGTCGTGGGAGCGGGCGTCCAGGCGTTGGATCTGTGGCATAGGGGGAAATGACGGCGTAAAGACTGTATGTTAGCGCGCATTCAACCCATATCGGCCGATGCGTGCGCAAACGCATCGATGAATGGCCGCAGGCGCGCGCTGTGCATCTTGAGTGAGGCCTGGTTGACGATCAGGCGCGAGGAGATCTTGCGGATTTCCTCGACCTCGACCAGCCGGTTGGCGCGCAGCGTGCCGCCGGAGGAAACCAGGTCGACGATGGCGTCGGCCAGGCCAACCAGCGGGGCGAGCTCCATCGAGCCGTAGAGCTTGATGATATCGACATGCACACCCTTGGCGGCGAAGTGCTCGCGCGCGGCGCGCACATATTTGGTGGCGATGCGCAGGCGTGAGCCCTGGCGCACGGCGGCCTGGTAGTCGAAACCCTCGGGCGCGGCCACGCACAGGCGGCAGCGGGCAATGTTCAGGTCCACCGGCTGGTACAGGTTGCCGGGATGCTCGGCCATGTGCTCGTGCAGCACATCCTTGCCGGCGATGCCGAAGTCGGCGGCGCCGTATTGCACATAGGTCGGGACGTCCGAGGCGCGGACGATGATGATCCGCAGGTCGGGGGAATCCGTGGGCAGGATCAGTTTGCGCGAGGTTTCGGGGTTTTCGGGCACGCCCACCCCCGCTGCCGCGAGCAGCGGCATCGTCTCGTCGAAGATGCGGCCCTTGGATAGGGCAAGCGTCAGGGGGGTGTTTTTGGCGGTGCTCATGACGTTTGGATGCGTTCGATGCGGGCGCCCAGGGCCTGGAGTTTGGTCTCCATGCGCTCGTAGCCGCGGTCCAGGTGATAGATGCGCTCGATGGTGGTCGTGCCGCGCGCCGCCAGTCCGGCGATGACCAGGCTGGCCGAGGCGCGCAGGTCGGTGGCCATGACGGTGGCGCCGGAGAGTTCCGGCACGCCGCTCACGACGGCAGTATGGCCGTCGATGTCGATGTCCGCTCCCATGCGGCGCAGTTCCTGCACATGCATGTAGCGGTTTTCGAAAATGTTTTCGGTGATCACCGCGGTGCCCTCGGCCAGGGTGTTCATGGCCATCACCTGAGCCTGCATGTCGGTCGGGAACCCGGGATATTCGCTGGTGCGGAATCCCGTCGCGCGCGGCCGGCCGTTCATCGTGGCGCGGATCCAGTCCGCGCCGCATTCGATGGCCAGGCCCGCGTCGGCGAGTTTGTCGAGAATGGCGCCCATGGTGCCGGGCGCCGTGTTGCGCAGCATGATCTGGCCGCCGGCGGCGGCCACGGCGCACAGAAAGGTGCCGGCCTCGATGCGGTCGGGCACGATGCGGTGGGTGGCGCCATGCAGGGTGTCCACACCCTCGATCACGATGCGGTCGGTGCCGTGGCCCTCGATGTGGGCGCCCATGGCGATCAGGGCCTCGGCCAGATCCACGACCTCGGGTTCGCAGGCGGCGTTTTCGAGGACGGTGCGGCCTTCGGCCAGGGTGGCGGCCATCATCAGGTTTTCGGTGCCGGTGACCGTGACCATGTCGGTCAGGATCGAGGCGCCGCGCAGGCGCGCAGCCTGCGCCACGACGAAACCGTGCTCTATCTGGATTCTGGCCCCCATTGCCGCCAGGCCCTTGATGTGCTGGTCGACGGGACGCTGGCCGATCGCGCAGCCCCCCGGCAGGCTGACGCGCGCCTGGCCGAAGCGCGCCAGCAGCGGCCCCAGCACCAGAATCGAGGCGCGCATGGTCTTGACCAGCTCGTAGGGCGCCTCCTGGCTGTGAATACGGTCGGCGCGCAGCCGCACCCGGCCGCCGGCCTCGCGTTCGGCGTGCATGCCCATGCGTTGCAGCAGGGCGAGCATCGTGCCGATGTCGCGCAGTTCGGGAACATTGTCGAGGACGAGCGGGTCGGCGGTCAGCAGGCCGGCGCACAGGATCGGTAGCGCCGCGTTCTTGGCGCCCGAGATCGTGACCTCGCCGTCGAGCGCGACGCCGCCCTCGATGCGGAGCTTATCCATTCAGGGCGGCCTCGTACTCGGTGGGTGTCAGGGTGCGCATCGACAAGGCATGGATCTCGGCCTTCATGCGGTCGCCCAGCGCGCGGTAGACGATCTGATGGCGCGCCAGGGTGCGTTTTCCCTCGAAGGCGTCGCTGACGATCAGGGCCTCGAAGTGCGCGCCGTCGCCGTAGACTTCGAGGTGGTGGCAGGCGAGATTGTCGGCGATGTACTGGCGGACGAGTTCCGGGGTGGGCGACATGGTCAGCTCCGTAGTTTGTAGCCGTGCGCGAGCAGGCGCAGGGCGAACAGGCTCAGGGCCAGGGCGACGGCCAGCACGACGGCAAGGCTATGCCAGGGCGGGACGTCGGATGCGGCAAAGAATCCGTACCGAAACCCGTCGATCATATAGAAAACCGGGTTCCAGCGCGAGATGGTCTGCCAGAACGGCGGCAGGCTGTGGATGGAATAGAACACCCCCGACAGGAAGGTCGCGGGCACGATGAGGAAATTCTGGAAGGCGGCGAGATGGTCGAATTTTTCGGACCATAGGCCCGCGATCAGACCCAGCGTGCCGAGGATCCAGCACGAGAGTACGCCAAAGACCAGCAGCCACAATGGCTGGTGGATCGGCAGCGTGATGAAGAACAGCGCCACGAGCCAGACGCAGAATCCCACGAGCATCCCGCGCGCGACCGCGGCGAGCAAGTAGGCCGTGAAGATCTCGCGGTGCGAAAACGGCGGCAGCAGCACGAAAATCAGGTTGCCGGTGATGCGGCTCTGGATCAGCGAGGATGAGGGATTGGCGAATGCGTTCTGCAACATGCTCATCATCATCAGGCCGGGGATCAGGAAGGCCGTGTACGAGACGGTGCCGTAGACCTGTACGCGGTTCTCGAGCACGTGCGAAAAGATGAGCAGGTACAGCAGCGCCGTCACCGCCGGCGCCGCGATGGTCTGCAAGCCGACCTTCCAGAAGCGCATGAGTTCCTTGTGCAGCAGCGTCGGAAAGCCCGAACCCATCGCTGGACGTTCCTGGGTCACGGGGCGGATCACAGTTCGGCCTCCATGGCGCGGTCTTCGTGCATGATGCGCACGAACGCGTCCTCGAGGTCCGTGCCCCCGCCACGCGCGAGCAGCGCCTGGGTCGTGTCCAGGGCCACGATGCGGCCGGCCTTGAGCATGGCGATGCGGCCGCACAGGGCCTCGGCCTCCTCCAGGTAGTGGGTGGTCAGCAGGATCGTGTGTCCGGCGCGGTTCAGGCGCGCGATGAATTCCCAGAGCGTGCGCCGCAGGTCGACGTCGACGCCGGCAGTGGGCTCGTCGAGGATGATCACGGGTGGGCGGTGCACCAGGGCCTGGGCGACCAGCACCCGGCGCTTCATGCCGCCGGAGAGGGCGCGCATGTTGGTGTCGGCCTTGTCGAGCAGGCCCAGGTTGTCGAGAATTTCGTCGATCCAGTCGTCGTTGCGCCGCAGGCCGAAATAGCCGGACTGGATGCGCAGGGTTTCGCGCACGGTGAAAAAGGGGTCGTAGACGATTTCCTGGGGCACGACGCCCAGGGATTGGCGCGCCAGGCGGAAATCATCGACCACGTCATGGCCGCAGACCTGGGCGCGGCCTGAGGTGGCGCGCGCCAGGCCCGCCAGGATCGAGATCAGGGTGGTCTTGCCGGCGCCGTTGGGGCCCAGCAGGCCGAAGAATTCGCCGTGCTCGATGCTGAGGCTCACATCGTGCAGCGCCTGGAACCCGACCGGCTGGGCCTTGCCCGACAGGATGGCCTGCAGGCTGCGCCGCGAGGGGGGATAGGTTTTCGAGACGTGTTGCAGATCGAGCGCAGGCATGGGCAAGGGATCGGCTCCGCAAATGGAGCCGCAACTTGCCATTATAGCCGTGCTGCGCCCTGTGCCTCGGGATGCGGATCAGCGCTGGTTGCGGGCGTTCAAGGCCGCAACCAAGCCGTCGATGCCGTTGCTGTTGATTTCCTGCGCGAACTGGTTGCGGTAGTTCTGGATCAGCCAGATGCCCTCGACGCCCAGATCATAGATTTTCCAGCCTGTGTCGGTGCGTTCGAGGCGGTAGTCCACCGCCACCGGCGGCGCATTGGGCTGGGTCACCGTCGAGCGCACCACCGCGTCATCGGCATTGGGATCGCCGCGGAATGGCTGGAAATCGATGCGTGAATTGTGGTCGACCTTGGTGAAGGCGCCGCTGTAGGTGCGGATGAGCGTGCCCTTGAAAGCGGCGACCAGGGCCGTCTGCTGCTCGGGCGTGGCCTGACGCCAATAGCGGCCCGCGCTCAGGCGGGTGGTCTTGGCCATGTCCACGTAGGGCATTGCATATTGTTCGACCAGGGCGGTGATGGCCGCGACGTCGCCCTTGCGCGCGCGCTCGTCGGCCTTGACGGCATCAAGCATGTTGTTGGCGATGGCCGCCATGAAGGCGTTGGGCTCGGCCTTGGGGTCGACGGGGCGCTGCTGCGCGTGGGCGGGTGAGGCCGCGGCCAGCGCCAGCGCGGCGCCCAGCAAGGTGGCGCTGATGCCGGCTCGCAGCCGACAGGCAATCGAGAAAAGAAGCATTTGCATGATCCTACCCGTCATTTATCCTCGGGATCAGAATAATCCGGCAGCGTGGGATCTGTATAGTCCGGCGCCTGTTCGCCCGCGGCCTGGCCGCCCTGCCGCCGGGACTGCACCATCGACTGGCGCCGTTGCAGGTAGGCGTCGCGGATGAAGCTGTAGCGGTCGAGCGCGACCTGATCGATGAGCCGGTCGGTTTCGAGCAGGTTGGCGCGCATGTCCACGAAATACAGGCCGAGCAGGGAATTGCGGACCGGAACGTCGTTGATGGCGAAGATCGCCGAGGTCGACGAAACCGGGGAAACCAGGGTGACGCCCGTGCCGATGCCGTCGCGCACGCTGCTTGGTCCGAGGAAAGGCAGGACCATATAAGGACCGGTATCGAAACCCCAGACGCCCAGGGTCACGCCGAAGTCGTTGGGGATCTTGCGCGCGCCATTCATCGAGGCCACATCGATACAACCGCCCAGGCCCATGGTGCTGTTGAACAGGACGCGGCCCAGCGTATTGACGAAATCGTGGCCGCGGCCCTGGATGAAGCTGTTGACGGCCGACCAGACGTCGCCCACATTTCCGAAGATGTTGTGGATGCATGTGCGCACGGGCCGCGGCGTGATGCTCGCGTAGCCGGTGGCGATGGGCTTGAGCAAGGCGCGGTCCAGGAAGTCGTTGGATGCGTACATGGTGCGGTTGTACGACTCCCACGGATCCTGGGGCGTGGGATGGGGCACATGCGCGCATCCGGCCGCCAGGGCGGTCGTGGCCAGCGCCAGGCCGATGCGCGCGGCCCGTCCTGCGGGACGGCGAGCCGGCATCGACTGGGTGGGCGGATTCGAGGTGTTCATGTCAGCGGCGTTGCGATCCGTTCATGAGGAGCAAATGTCACGCATTGTAGGACAAGAACGGCTGTGCGATGGGAATAGCCCTTCAGTGCGTCGCCGCGGCGCTCTGCGCGCCGCCCCCTTTTTCAGCGGAGCTGTAGAGGAACTTGCTGATGAGTTCCTCGAGGACCACCGCGCTCTGCGTGAACTGGATCCGGCCGCCCTGGGTCAGCGTCTTGTCCTCGCCGCCCGGGGTCAGGCCGATGTATTGCTCGCCCAGCAGGCCCGAGGTCAGGATCGATGCCGAGGAGTCGGCCGGGAATGTGTAGGCCTGTTCGAGGGACAGGGTGACGACGGCCTGGTAGGTTTCGTTGTCGAAGCCGATGGCCGAAACCCGGCCCACCACCACGCCGCTGCTCTTGATCGGCGCGCGGACCTTCAGGCCGCCGATGTTGTCGAAATGCGCCGTCACCTGGTAGGTGGGGGCGAAGGAAAAGGAGCTCATATTGCCGGCGCGCAGCGCCAGGAACACCAGGGCGACCAGACCCAGCAGGATGAACAGGCCTACCCAGAAGTCAGTTTTTTCACGCGTCATGTCGTTTCCGTCGAATCAGTTGGCGAACATCAGCGCCGTCATGAGGAAGTCCAGGCCGAGTACCGCCAGGGCGCCGTTGACGACCGTCCGGGTGGTCGCGCGCGATACGCCCTCTGGCGTGGCCCGGGCCGTCCAGCCCTGGTAGAGGGCGATCAGCGTCACCACCACGCCGAACACGACGCTCTTGACCACGCCGTTGAGCACATCGTTGATGACGTCCACGCCGTCCTGCATCTGCGACCAGAAGGCGCCCGGGTCGATGCCGATCAGCATCACGCCCACGAACCAGCCGCCCAGCACGCCGACCATCGAGAAGATGGCGGCCAGCACCGGCATGGCGATCACCCCGCCCCAGAATCGCGGCACCAGGACGCGCCGCACGGGGTCGACGGCCATGACCTCCATCGCCGCGATCTGCTCGCCGGCCTTCATCAGGCCGATCTCGGCGGTCAGCGAGGTGCCGGCGCGGCCGGCAAAGAGCAGCGCCGTCACGACCGGACCCAGCTCGCGCGTGAGCGACAGCGCCACCAGCAGGCCCAGGGCCTCCTCGGAGCCGTAGCGATTCAGTGTGTAGTAGCCCTGGAGGCCGAGCACGAAGCCGACGAACAGGCCCGAGACGCTGATGATCAGCAGCGAGTGGTTGCCGATGAAATGGATCTGTTGCGACACCAGCCCCGGACGCCGCAGCGCCGAGCTGCTGCGCGCGAGGATGGCCGCGAGCAGCCGCGCGAATGCGCCCAGCCCGGTGACGATGGCCAGGAATCCGCGTCCCAGGGCGGTGATGCGTGACGACAGGGCTTTCATGTGTGCCCCTTGGCCGCCAGCCATTGCTGGAAGGCGGGTGTCTCGGGATAGCGGAAGGTGATCGGCCCGTCGGGTTCGCCGTGGAGGAATTGGTGCACGTAGGGGTCCGTGGACGTCGACAGGGTCTCGGGTGTGCCCCGGGCGATCAGTGTGCCCTGGCCGATGAGATACACCTGATCGGCGATGGCGAAGGATTCGGGCACGTTGTGGGTGATCAGGACCGAGGCGCAGCCGAGCTGGTCGGTCATGCGGCGGATGAGCTGGGCGGTGACGCCCAGGGAAATCGGGTCCAGGCCGGCGAAGGGCTCGTCGTAGAGGATGAGTTCGGGTTCCAGGACGATGGCGCGCGCCAGGGCGACCCGCCGGGCCATCCCGCCGGAAATCTCGGAGATCTGCAGGTGCGCTGCGTGGCGCAGGCCTACGGCCTGGAGCTTGTCGAGGACTCGTTCGAGGATCTGGTGTTCGGAGATGCAGGTATGCTCGCGCAACGGAAAGGCGACGTTCTCGAATACGTCGAGGTCGGTGAACAGGGCGCCCGCCTGGAACAGGACGCCCATGCGCTGGCGCGCCTCGCGCAGCGCCTCGCCATTCAGTGTCGCCATGTCGCGGCCGAACACCTCGGCGCGGCCGGTGCGCGCCGTGATCTGGCCGGTGGTGGCGCGCAGCAGTGTGGTCTTGCCCGAGCCCGAACCGCCCATCATGGCGACGACCTGCCCCGGCAGGACCTCGAAGTCGATGTCGTGCAGGACGGTGAAGTCGCCGTATCCCAGTGAAACGCCATCGAATTTCACCAGCGGCGTGCGGGCCTGATCAGGGGTCATAAGCAGGTGAGTATATGTCAACCTGGGATTGTACCTGGGGTTTGGCGCAATGGCCGGCGTGGCAAACGCATGAACAGGCGGTTTTAAAGACTTCACGGGGTTTTTGTTTTTGGTTTTTTTGTGTGAGCTCGCGGCCGGAGTCCAGGGGGGCGCGGCGCACCTCACCCGGTCCCGGCTTTGCCGGGACTTCCCGTCG